>NZ_AUMM01000024.1 GCF_000430685.1 Tuberibacillus calidus DSM 17572
ATTCGCATGCCCGGTTACGCAATGTGTTGCGCGTGTCTATCAGATCTCCCAGGGTAAGCGCACATTCTTCCTCTCCATGTCCCCACTCCATTTACTCTGTATGCCCTTCGGCAGTACGGGCTTTGACTTGTATGGCAGCCTCACCCAAGCACACCTAGCCTTATATGGAGTTCGTGTTCCTTGGGGCGGAGATTTGCCGCCGACTTCCTTCAGATTCCAGGTCACCCTGGACACCCTTGTCTTAAGCTAACGACTACTACTGCCTTCGTCGTTCGGGACTTGAACCCTATAGAACGTGCGCATGCCTGGCGCACCATAAAAAAACGGATGGCGAAATTCGCCATCCGTTTTAATAAACAAAAATTAGGGTTTTATATAGCGCAAAACAGGATGTCGTGCGGCTTCCGTTTCATCAAGTCGTTTGACAGGTGTTGTATGCGGCGCTTCTTGAACGATTTCTGGGTTTTCTTCCGCTTCTTTCGCGATTTGGATCATGGCATCGGCAAAAGCGTCGAGCGTTTCCTTCGATTCCGTTTCGGTCGGTTCAATCATCAAGGCCTCGTCAACGATGAGCGGGAAGTAAACCGTTGGCGGATGATAGCCAAAATCAAGCAAGCGTTTTGCGATGTCAAGCGTGCGCACGCCAAGTTTTTTCTGGCGACGTCCGGAGAGAACAAACTCGTGCTTGCAATGGCGGTCATATGGCACGTCGAAATAAGGCGCTAAACGCCGGAATAAGTAGTTGGCATTAAGCACGGCGTCTTTCGAAACCTGCGCCAAGCCTTCCGGACCCATCGTCCGAATATACGTATAAGCGCGGACATTGATCCCGAAATTTCCATAGAAGGGTTTCACGCGGCCAATGGAGTCCGGCATGTCGTCATCGAAACGATAACCTTCCTCTGTTTTAATGATGCGCGGTTTAGGTAAAAACTTCACGAGATCTTTTTTCACGCCGACAGGACCTGAACCCGGTCCACCGCCGCCGTGCGGGCCCGTAAACGTTTTATGCAAGTTCAAATGGACGACGTCAAAGCCCATGTCGCCCGGGCGCGTGACGCCCATGATGGCATTCATGTTCGCCCCATCATAATAGAGTTTCCCGCCAGCATCGTGAACGATTTTTGCGAGTTCCACAATCTCTTCTTCAAAAAGGCCGAGCGTGTTCGGGTTTGTCAGCATGAGCGCAGCAGTATCTTCACCGACCACCCGTTTCAGGTCCTCCAAATCCACAAGCCCTTTTTCATTCGATTTAACCGTGATCGCTTCAAAGCCAGCTACCGTGGCTGAGGCCGGGTTGGTGCCGTGGGCTGAATCAGGGACGATCACTTTTGTCCGTTGAAAATCGCCATTCGCTTCGTGATAAGCGCGGATGATCATGAGGCCCGTCCATTCCCCATGGGCACCGGCTGCCGGTTGCAGCGTGACTTCATCCATACCAGTGATGGCCGCGAGATTCTGTTGCAGGCGATACATCAGTTCCAGAGCGCCTTGCACGGTTTCTTCATCTTGATAGGGATGAATATGGCTGAATCCGTTTAAACGCGCGATATCTTCATTAATTTTTGGGTTGTATTTCATCGTACACGACCCGAGTGGATAGAAACCGGAATCGACCCCGTGATTGCGTTTGGATAAGGCCGTGTAATGACGGACGAGGTCGAGTTCCGACACTTCCGGTAATTCCGCTGGCTGACTCCGGAGATAGTCCGCGGGAACGGCTTCAGTCAGATCGGTCTCCGGAACATCGAGCTCTGGCAAACTATAGGCGACCCGCCCCGGTTTTGTGATCTCAAATATCAACGGTTGATCGTGCTTAGTCATGGACGACACCTCCCAACGCATCGGCAAAGTCATCGATTTCTTGTTTCGTCCGCTGTTCGGTTACGGCAATCAGCATATGGTGCTTGTATGCTGGATTGACCATTTCCAGATCAAACCCACCGATAAACCCTTTCTCCAACAATTTCTTATTCACTTCACGCACCGGTTGGTTCACGTTCACGACAAATTCATTAAAGAAAGGTCCGGCAAATACAACGGACAGCCCTTTTTCCTTCAACTTATTCGCTGCATAATGCGCCTTTTGCATGTTTTGGTGAGCGATTTCTTGCAAGCCCTTTTTACCCAAAGCGCTCATCGCGATCGAGGAAGCTAGCGCGTTTAATGCTTGGTTGGAGCAAATATTCGATGTCGCTTTTTCTCGGCGAATATGTTGTTCGCGGGCTTGTAGCGTTAGAACAAAACCGCGGCGGCCCTCTTCATCAACGGTTTGGCCGACGAGCCGGCCCGGCACTTTTCGCATATACTTTTTGGTTGTTGCAAAATACCCGCAATGCGGTCCGCCAAATTGCGCCGGGATGCCGAGCGGTTGGCAATCACCAACGACGATATCGGCACCGAATGCTCCCGGCGGTGTCAAAAGGCCAAGCGAAAGCGGGTTGGCCGCTACGATGAACAACGCCTTTTTGCTAAGACGCACTGCAGCTTCCACATCTTTCAAAGGTTCGATTTGACCGAAAAAGTTCGGGTATTGGACGATGACGCAAGCGGACTCATCATCGACAACAGCTTTTAACTGTTCAAGATCCGTCAGCCCATTAACGGCAGGAACTTCGACGACTTCAAGATGTTGGCCTTTCGCATAAGTTCTCAATACGTCGCGGCCTTCGGGATGAACCGCTTCGGAAACAATGATTTTTTTGTTTCTGGTTGTCCCACAAGCAAGGAGTGCCGCTTCAGCGAGTGCCGTCAAACCATCGTACATAGATGAGTTGGCCACATCCATTCCCGTAAGCTCGCAAATCATGGATTGAAATTCAAAAATAGCCTGCAATTCCCCTTGTGAAATCTCAGGTTGGTATGGGGTGTAGGCGGTATAAAACTCAGAACGAAGAAGCATGTGGTTGACGACCGAAGGAATGTAATGGTCGTAGACGCCAGCCCCAAGGAAGGAAGGCGTTTCTTTCGTATTGACGTTTTTCGCCGCAAGGCTAGACATAAAACGGTACAATTCTTGTTCGGATAACGCTTTTTCAACGTCCAAAGTGCCTTTAAAGCGGACATCTTCCGGAACATCCTTGAAAAGGTCCTCGATGGACTCGACACCGATGGTCGAAAGCATCGCTTGACGATCTTCTTCTGTTACGGGTAAATACCTGAATTTGGACACGTCAGGCCCTCCTAACCTCTTTTATAAAATGGGGTTTTTACGACAACGGCTTTTTTTCGTTTGCCGCGAATCTCAACGTCCACTTCGGTTCCGATTTCGGTAAACGGTTTTTCCAAGAGTGCCAAGCCTAAATTTTTTCCAAGCGTTGGTGAAGGGGCACCCGTTGTCACTTCCCCGATTTTTCGGTCACCACTGTAAACAGGGTAATGCGCCCGGGGAATGCCTTTGTCCACCATTTCTATACCCACGATTTTGCGGGTTAATCCGTTTTCTTTTTGGGCTTTTAAGGCCGCTTTCCCGATAAAATCAGCCTCTTTATCAACTTTGACCGCAAAACCGATGCCAGCTTCAAGCGGTGAAATATCAGCCGTAAGTTCTTGCCCGTATAAAGGGAGTTTGGCTTCAAAGCGGAGCGTATCGCGTGCACCGAGTCCGCATGGCAAAAGCCCGTATTCACTTCCCGCTTCAATAATGGCCTCCCATACTTTTGGCGCCGCTTCCCATGGCATATACAGTTCAAACCCATCTTCTCCGGTATATCCGGTGCGTGATACAAGGGTAGGCACACCGGCGATGGAGACATCTTCTTTAAATTTAAAGAAGCCAATGGTACTTAAATCGGTATCCGTTAATTTCTGTAAAACCGCCTCGGCTTTCGGGCCTTGAACTGCTAGTTGAGCCACTTCGCCAGAAATATTTTTGACCGTAACGTTCTCGGGCGCGTGTGAGGTGATCCATTCAAAATCTTTATCCGTATTCGCGGCATTGACGACAAGAAGATAATCATGATCCCCCTTCTTGTAAATGATCAGGTCATCCACAGTGCCGCCGTTCTCATAGCACATCGCCGTATACTGTGCGCCGCCAGCTTCTAGTTTTCCGACATCATTGGTCACAAGCGACTGCAGGAAGCTTTCGGCCGCTTCTCCCTTGACTTCAATTTCCCCCATGTGGGAGACGTCAAACAAGCCTGCCCGCTCCCTGACGGCGGCATGTTCTTCCTTAATGCTCGTAAATTGGACGGGCAACTCCCAGCCGCCAAAATCAATCGTTTTGGCACCGTATTTCTTATAGGTTTCATAAAGCGGTGTGTGCTTTAATTCTGTCAAAAAGACCCCTCCTCTCGATTCTGAACACAAAAAAAGACAGAATGACACAATGGAATGTGCCTCTGTCCTTTGACCGGAAAGTTTAAACCGATCGACCTTTCCTCGCAAAATTCCGAAGTTTTACTCAAGGAAAGATGATGCGGGCCTCGTCGGTGGCTCCATTGAGCGCTCTCCAGAGGTGCGTCCGACAAGAGTCTTTTTGCCTGAGAGATTCACAAAAAGCGTTTTTTGCTTGCTCCTTCGGCGCCCAGCCGCGGGATGCGCGGCCCGTCGGGTCTCTCCCCTTGTCGTCATACGCGTCATTTTCGGTTTTCATAAAAACGTTCATGGATTGGCATACTAAGTGAGGTCAATGTTCGTAAATAACACAAACCTGACTACTCTTATCCTATCATTTATTCGGGTTTTTAGGCAAGAATACTTTTAAAAGTTCGCTTTACGAAAAATTTATGCGTTTTTTATCAAAAACTCACTTGGCATTCCGCTGAATCAGGAGGACTTCACGATGATGCGACCGAAAATTAGTTTTGATGACACATGGTATCCGGATTTTGCGGAACGGATGGAAAATGACGGTCCTTGGGGGGATTTTCAACTCTATAAATTGGCTTATCGGGCTGAAAAAGAGCTCCTCCTGCCCGACTTTTCCGATTTAGCGGCGCCGCGACACTTGCCGCATTTGGAGCTGTTTCCCCATCAAATTGAAACAGCTAAAACCGTCATAGAGAAAATGCATGGAAAAGCCATTCTCGCCGATGAAGTCGGTCTTGGCAAAACGATCGAAGCGGGCCTCATCATGAAAGAATACATGATCCGAGGTCTGGCGAAAAAAATTTTAATTCTCGTTCCCGCCTCCCTCGTCTTGCAATGGGCAAAAGAATTAAATGAAAAATTTTATATACCAGCGGTTCCGCAGCGGAAGGCGTACGTCTGGGAGCAATGCGATGTCGTCATCTCCTCCATCGATACAGCTAAGCGCAGCCCACATGCCGAGATTGTCCTGAAACAGGATTATGACTTGGTCATTATCGATGAAGCCCATAAGCTTAAAAACCATAAAACGAAGAATTATCAATTCGCCCGGCAAATCAAGAAAAAGTTTTGCTTGTTGCTCACGGCGACACCGATACAAAATCGATTGGATGAACTTTACTATCTCGTGACTTTGCTTAAACCCGGATATTTAGGTGATCCGGAATCGTTTTTCAGAGATTATCGTTCAGGGAAAAATAAGGTTAAAAATGAGGAAAGCTTGCGCCGGCTAGTGAACAAAGTGATGGTCCGCAATCGCCGCGTCGATACGGGTCTTAAGTGGCCGAAGCGCATCGTGGAATTTTTCGAAATTCCTTTGTCTAAAGAAGAACGCACGCTTTATGATTCCCTAAATACTTTAAGAAAAACTGAATTTGTGCAAGGCTTCTCCCTACTTACCCTCCAGCGCGAAGCGTGCTCAAGCCGGGAAGCCTTATATATGACGATCAAAAAAATGCTCGATGAACAAGCGAGTGAAAGAACGCGCCTCCATGAAATCATGGCGCCAATCCTCGCAAACATCCAAAACGCCACCCGCCATTCCAAAGCAGAGAAAGCGTTGGAAATTATTCAGGCGCTGAACGGCGAGAAAGTGATTATTTTTACCGAATATCGCGCCACCCAACTTTACTTGCAATGGTTTTTAAAACAGCATGGCATATCGTCAGTCCCCTTTCGCGGGGGATTTAAACGCAGTAAAAAGGATTGGATGCGCACGCTCTTTGAAAAAAATGCGCAAGTGTTCATCGCGACCGAAGCCGGCGGGGAAGGGATTAACTTGCAGTTTTGTCATCATGTCATCAACTACGATCTGCCTTGGAACCCGATGCGATTGGAACAGCGCATCGGCCGCATTCATCGACTGGGGCAAAAAGAAGATGTCCACATTTATAATTTCGCAACAAAGGGAACGGTTGAAGAACATATTTTAAAACTGCTGTATGAAAAAATCGATCTGTTTGAAAACGTCATCGGCGAGCTGGATGACATTCTCACACGGCTTGAGATCGTTTCCCTTGACAAGGAAATTGAGGATATTTTTGCGTCGTCAGAATCCGAAGGGGAAATGCGCATTAAGATGGATAACTTAACGAGTGTCATTAACGCCGAACTCGCCGCGCGTAAGGAGGGTGAAGCCGATGGAACAACTTGCGATTCATCAGTATTTGGTTGATTATTTTACCGCCGGGGGTTGTCAGATTCTGGAATGCCGCCCCGGTTTTCTCAAAGTGAAGCTGACGGTTGCGCTTGATAAACTATTGATGAATCGACCGTTCTATTGGCACTACATTGAAAAAATCGGCCGCGAGCCAGAAACACAAGTGCTCGCTTTAAAAACCGTTCAAACCGAGGAAGAAGGCGACTTTATTCATTTCGGCTCGCCACGGCTCCATCAAATCTTTGCCTCAACGAAAAACTTAGCCCGGTATGTCCGCTTATATGAAGAACGGCCGGCCAATGGCAAAACGCAAACCCCGCTTTATCCATGGCTTGGGATGAACGTTAAGGTGAGTTTCCAATGTGATTTAAAGAAGGATTTTCTCTTTTCTCTTGGATTAAATTTGTTTAATGGAACGATTTTGAATCATTTCCAAGAAAAACTTGAGTCGTTGCCATTAACCCCAAAAATTCCGGACTATTGTTATACCTTAACGCCGATGATTAAGCCACAAAGCGGCTTGAGGCGGCTTGAAGCCGTCATCGAACAAGTCATTGCACAAGAAGATTTTCACTGGGCGGAAGAAGCCCGCGAGCGGTTGCAAAACGACCTTGACCTACTCGAGCGTTTTTACGAAGATTTAGACCCCGAAACTTACGGCGCCGCTTATGAAAAGGAAAAGCAATCCTTAATCGATCTCTATGAACCGAAAATACAGACGCATATTATCAATGGCGGCTTGTTTTATCTGACGGAGCACGCTATGCACAATTTTTGAGATCATAAAAAAAGGAGCACTTGCCGTTTTCCAATTGGACGGCAGCGCTCCCATTTACTATCCGCCGATATAAGACATCTCGATTTTGTGCCGCGGGCCCTTTCTCCCCCGCTCTTCGGAATAGCGGTCAGCCCGATTTCCCCAAATGCTCTCGATTAAAGCTAGCAGTTCTTCATCCGTCGCCCCATTTCGCATAGGGTTTCTGAGACTATGCCCCTTTGAAGCAAAAAGGCAAGTATAAACGGAACCATCTGCCGACAACCGAGCACGCGTGCAACTCCCGCAGAAAGGATCCGTGACACTAGCGATGATGCCAAATTCATCTTTTGACCCTTTTATGCGGAAACGATTGGCGACTTCTCCATAATAGTTCGCTTCGACGGGTTCAATCTCATAGCGAGTTCTGATGGTCGTTAAAATATCTTGTTTCGTGACGACATCATCCATTCTCCAACCGTTCGCATTACCGACATCCATATATTCTATAAAACGCAAAATATGGCCTGTGCCTCTAAAGTGTTCCAGCATGGGAAGGATGTCTTCCTCATTCACACCTTTTCGAACCATCATATTGATTTTGATTTTAAAGCCCGCCTCTTCGGCGGCTTGAATGCCATCTAAAACGGTATCCGCCGTAACCCCTTGGCCGTTGATTTGGCCGAATCGTTCATTATCGAGTGAATCGAGGCTGACGGTCACCCTTTTTAAGCCAGCCTTTTTTAATTTCACGGCCATTTTTCTTAGCAACGAGCCATTGGTCGTCATTGCAATGTCTTCAATGCCATCCAATTCCGCAAGCATCCCGACAAGCCGGTCAATATCTTTACGCATGAGCGGCTCCCCGCCGGTTAAGCGGATTTTCCGAACACCGCATTGGGCAAATAAACGGGCGATGCGCGTGATTTCCTCAAAACTTAACAATTCAGCACGCTTCAAAAACATGTAATCCGGTCCGAACACTTCCTTTGGCATACAATAAGTGCAGCGGAAATTACAACGATCCGTCACCGAAATCCTTAAATCCCTAAGCGGCCTCCTCAGGCGGTCCAACATGGCTTCCACTTCCTCAGATTGTCATCACATTTTTATACTTATTTCATATTATAATAGATCAGCCGAGATATGCCCTTTAAAATTATGAAGATTTACCTACGTTTTTGGGAAACACTCATTTCCCGGGGAAGCGCATCATTTGACAAAATTCGATGAACATTTCTTTCCATGTTACGTGAGAAAGGTTTTGGCTGGGCAGTGGGTCGACTTTTTGAACACCGGCTTTTCTCTGACATATGATAATGTGAAGGGCTCTGAGAAGGGAAGAGGAACGGTGAGTAATAAAAAATATTTGGATTTTCTCGCTAAATTTGGTATATCGAGTGCCCATCCGGGCGGGCTCCCACTGACCAAAGCGCTTTTAGAACGCTTTCCGATTGATACCAACGATGAAGTGCTTGATGTCGGCTGCGGGACGGGCGAAACATCTGTCCTCATCGCTCAAACCTTTGGGGCAAAAGTGACAGCGATCGATATCCACCCAATGATGATCCAGCACGCAGAAAAGCGTATTGCCGAAAGCGGAGTGGATGTAACCTTGATGGAGGCAAATGCGGAATGTCTGCCGTTTTCGGATGAACGTTTTGATAAGATTATTGCTGAGTCCGTTACGGTCTTTACCGATATGGAAAAATCCATTGCGGAATATCGCAGGGTGCTCAAACCAGGTGGATTATTAATGGATATTGAGATGACGGCTGAACGTCCGCTTTCAGAAGCCGAGCAAAAGGAAGTCACCCAAGTTTACGAAATTAAACGGGTACCAACTAACTACGATTGGATCGATGCTTTCCATCGAGCAGGTTTTACAGACATCACAAGTTATGACGGGTTTGATTTAATCAAAGATTTATCGGATTTACCCAACGCATCCGCCTTCGCGTTTACCGATGCGATTGATATGGAAGCATTTGTAACTTGGTTCAGCCATATTACGACGATGGAAAAGTATCGCCATATCTTACGTTTTCGCATTTTTACTGCTAAAGCATGAAAAATGCCACAGTTCCTTTCACCGTGGCAGCTACAAAATGATCTTTGCTTAAAAAACTCGCGTGAAGCGGGTTTTTATTTTTCAGGTTAGAAAGTCTTTCATTTTTCGGGCAAATACGAACAATGAAGGCTTGCCTTTCCCAAGTCAGGTGTGTTTTAAGGTAAAACGAAGCCAATCGATGAAACCCTTTTTTAACCCATTCCCGTATGTGACAGGTTGCAAGTATCACGGGATAGGGACGCCTCTACGTTTATCAGGACAATTCATAGAGAGGCGCACCCTGATCATGCCTTACTGCGCGGCACCCGGAGTCATCATAAAAGCGGAATAGTATGTAAAACCGACAAAGAACAGCGTTAAGTACGCCCCGAAAATATAAATATACATGCGTTCCGACAAATTTAAAAAACTCACTGCTAAGAAAAAAGCTGTATTACCGAAGAATAAAAGCGCCATTGGTACAAGCCCACCGGCTAGCGCCATGATGGCAAAAGAGAAAGTAAAGAAGGCCAAAACCCGAAACATTCTAGGCATGTTAATCCCCCCTTGCATGGATACGTTTCATCAGTAATTATAATCAATGGTTGTTTTAATGTAAACATACAAAAAATTTCGTTTTGGCACATAAATGCCGATTGATGTCGAATTTTTTTGTTTCACATGTTTATAACCATTCCCATATTGGAAACAATCATATATAGAAGTTGACTTGAGGAGGGATGACGGATGGGTCGGCTCATCTTTTATACCTATCCAAGCTGTACCTCGTGTCGAAAAACAAAGGCTTGGTTAAAGCAACACCACATTGATTACGAGGAGCGTCATATTTTTAAAGAAACGCCGGAGATGGACGAATTGATGAACATCATTAAGTTAACCAAAGAAGGCGTTAAAGAAATTTTAGCAACCCGCAGTGAAACTTTTAAAAAATTAAATGTCAATATTGAGGATTTACGCGTCAGCGAAGTCTTGGAATTGTTACATAAGGAACCCCGCTTGCTCCGCCGCCCAATCCTAACGGACGGCGAAAAATTGATCGTTGGATATAATCGGACCGGCCTGCAAAAATTAAGCGAAGCGCATGCTAAAGTATCCGATAAACATGTTTCTTAATTTCGCAAAATGAGGTTGACACTAGTTGGGTCTCGCCCCTTTACAGCCTGTCCATCAGAACCACACATTTTCTGGTTTTAGTGGCTGCCCCGAACTTTTAGTCAACCTCATTAAATGATTAAACGGGCATACGAAAAGCGACTTCGATCGACCATCAAAGCCGCTTAGTGTGATGATGACGGAGGCTTACGCCATAGCCCCAACCATTTCTTGCTTCGCCATTTTTGTGTATAAAAAGATAAGGCATTCGGAATCAACCCAAACATTTCATTTTTGATCGGATAGCGTTGGCTCTTCCGCATTTGCCGTCGATCTTTCCGAACGGCTTTTGGTTGATTCATATAGAGCACAAATTGTTCCGTTAACCACCTGACATAGTCATCTGATTTCATAGTACATCACCTGTTTCCATTATGCCCAAAAACGCCGCTGCCTAAACAAAAATCCCGCAATCTCATCGACAATCGATTCAACAGATTTGCCTGTTGTATTGACGGCAAAATCCGCATCTAAGTAGTAAGGCATGCGCTCTTCCATCAAGGTGACGATGCGATTGGCTTTATCCTCCCGTAATAACGGCCGGCTATTATCCCGGGCCAAGCGGCGGAGCACTTCATTAGGGTCTGTATGTAAATAAATTACAATGCCGTTTTCGCGCATGAAACGGCGGTTTTCTTCATCGAGAACCACACCGCCGCCAGTCGTGACAATGACCCCTTTCCAGGCAATGGACCACAACACTTTTTTTTCATATTGCCGAAACGCTTCTTCCCCTTCTTCATCAAAAATGGCTCCGACCGATTTTTTACACAACTGTTCAATCATCTCATCGGTATCGAGAACCGCAACCGATAAACGCTTGCCCAATGCTTTACCGACGGTTGTTTTCCCCGCAGCCATAAAACCGGTTATAAATAACGTCTTCACGTTCAATCCACCCACTTTGTGATTGCTTTCGTATTTTCATTATATATAAAAAGGAAATCATCTTGGTGATTTTTGTAATGGAGGGTTGCAGACACTTGATGCACCCCTTCGCTCAACCGTGAAATGCGGTAGACGACTCTCCATTCGGCATCATGTAGTTCGCCGGTCGATTTCGGAGTGCCTTGGTTGATGAGTTGTATTAAATCAGCCGCCGCGCATTTCTTTTTCCAGTCCAACTGAACAGAAGCTTTTCGTTCTTGGAAAAAGTCGCGTTCGCTGTTTATCCGCTCAATCGCATTCAATGTGTAAAAAGTGAAAAGCATTGCCAGCATCATTGTTAAAGGAAGGATAAAACCGTCTTGGCGCCTCAGTCGGTTGATGAAGCATTGAGCATCTTTTTGATCTTCCACTTGTACACCCTCCCCCGGTCATCCCGGATGGTAATAGAAGCTATTGACGCATCACATTGAAAAATGAGGCTCGACACCTTTTGCAAAACAATTTCATACCCTTCGCCATCGACATTGCGGCGAACGGTTGAACCAATAAGTTTATAATTTATGATTTGATCATTTAATAGAAAACTCATGCCTCCTTCAAAGACCTCACAATTGGTACTCGAAGCGATTTCGCTTCCTGTTTGGGCAAAGAATAACCAAATATCCTTCCGATCGGCGGGTGTGCTTTGTGATGAGGAAAATATAGCGACAGCCATTTTACAGAGGACCGTACTGATGATGACAAAAGCGGATAAAGCCAGCATCATCGATAATAACGTGTAACCATTCGCATTCTGCATCAGCGTTTTATTTCCCCACATAGTTTCTGGGTTCTTCCGGTACGACTTTTCCATTGAACGCATAACCCCATTTTCCCAGGTTCTGCTTCCTGCCATAACAAATGATACGATGTCTGATTTTGTTCAATCACCGCAGGCCGAACCTCACGGCCTGCGGACCATTCGATTAAAGCATTATTCAACACACTCAGTGCCGTTTCGGCTTGACTTAGGGCTTCCCGCTCCATATAAACACGGGTTGCGATCGGCGCCATAACCGTCAGGCAAACCACAATGACAAATATGGCAGCCATCGTTTCTAAAAGCGTGAACCCGTCTTCTTTACGAGGCGTTTTCAACATAAAATCGCCCCTGCCCAAGCAAAAATACGAATTTTTTTGCAAAATGATGCGTTTTAACAAACAAAGTTCCAGCATTGTTTACCAACGTCCCATTAGGAGAAAACGATAGTGACAAACTATGGGTACCTTTTTCAAATTGAATTTTATTTCCGGCATCAATGCTTTTTATCAATTCCCCAGCCATCACAACATCGACGCGGTGCTCATCATTATGAAACTCGACATCAACGTATCGTTCCTCAGTGATCGCCGTCATCTGCGCATAAAAGATAATCTCGCGCAACTCAGCTACAAATCCGTCTAACTGCTGCCACTCGATGGCCCTCAGCCAGCCATTAACGGCAACAGGTATCATGATGGTCATCGCGGTCAATACAAGTACGATTTCAAGCAATGTATACCCTTTTGCATTTTTCAATTTGGAAGCACCGCCATTCTGCATGGGTTTATTATTCTTCCACGGTGACCTTGCCATTCTCTAAAACAAGCGGCCTTCCGTCCGGACATTGGAGTCTGTCGACATAAGTTTCTTGTAAAGGGTCAAGACTGGTTAATGTCACATCGTTCTCGGCTTCATACGCAGCAACTTGGCTTTGAACGAGGCGGATCGTCGCATCACAACTTTTTTGTTTGACAACCTCATTTGATTTCGTCATATTTGGCAGAGCTATCAAAAGCAACACAGAAATGATGAGTAAAACGATAGTCATCTCAATCAGAGTGAATGCGTGTTGATTTTTAAGTAAGCGGAAAAACGACACCATCATCCCCCCTTCATATTCCAGACACTATAAGCCATTAATAATTGTGAACATCGGTGACAGAATGGACAAAAAGAGACCGATGATGAGCCCGCCAAACAGCACAAAAAATATAGGTTGGATGGCTTGGAACGCTCGGGTGATTTTCTCCTCCAAATTTTTAAATAAGATTTGACTATAATCCTGAAGTGCTCGCCCCACCTGCCCTTCGGCCTCGCCGTTTAGAATCACAAGCGCCAAATCGCGAGTAAAATAAGGTCTTTCACTAATTATCTTCACTAGTGGATGACCATTCTCGAGGTATTTTTGAATGGCGTCGGCTTCTCGTTTGAAAAAATTGAGGTACGGCTGCTGTGCAATTAACTCTAAAGCGCGGCTTATTGAGAGTCCAGCTCTTAATAGGCTTCCGAGGTGAAAGGAAAAATAGTAGCTTAGGTACATTTTTAGAAATGATGAAAAATAGGGGATTTTAGAGAGAAGGGTATAGCGCTTTTGCGGCGTTGTTCTTTTTATAAAAAGAGTGATGATAAGAATCAGGCTAGCTAGGATCAGCAAAAGCAACGGAAAACTAGAACCTAAAAGTTTTGTGATATTCATAAAAAAGCGAAGACCAGCGGGCAATGGAATGGCCATCGTACGGTATAGCTGTTCAAAACTCGGAAGCAAGCGATCGATCACGATATACATCATCACAAAGAACAGCCACATGAGAAAGAGCGGATAACGCATTAAAGCGCGAAATTTCTTTTTCTGTTGTTCCTTCAGTTTAAGGTATTTGCCGCTTTCATGGAAACTTTCCACCAAGTCTCCAGTAAACAGGGCATAATAAAGAAAACTGCAACTTTCTTTCGAAAATCCCGCCCCGGCAAAAACAACCGCGATCTCCTCACCCGATTCTAGGCCTGTCAGGATATCCTGAATGCGCTGTTTGATCCACGGCTTTTGTTCATAAGCCTGAAGTTGAATCGCTTGGTAAAGCGTATATCCTTTTGCAAGGCAGTGGCTGACACGTATGAGAAATTCGGCTTGATCGAGTTTATTCCATTTACGATGGAACATGGTCCGCTCCCGGCGCGAGGCGTTGTGGATCAAGATAACCCAAAGCCGAAATCTGGCGGTAATAGTCTTCCAACCTCTTATACCTCCCAAGGCTCGGTTTCTTGTCTTGTAAAGCGTCAAGCAGAGGCAAACCGGTTAAAATCTCGAATATCGCCGTTCTGCGCCTTTTCATCTTCAACCGATTCGGGCAGTTTTCTTCACAGACATTTCCGCACCGAGGGCAATGAAGAGTGACCAAACGTTGGGCGACAACGCCGACGAGGGTTTCTTTTAAATCAAACTTCGATAGACCGAGTTCAATGAGGCGATGAATCGTAAGCACAGCATTGGTTGCATGGACCGTGCTCAGCACAAGGTGTCCGGTTAAAGCCGCGCGAACAGCAATTTTTGCTGTTTCTAAATCGCGGATTTCACCTACCATAATAATGTCGGGGTCGTGACGAAGAATCGCTTTAAATCCCGTTTGATAAGTGAGATCCGCTTTCTCATTAATCTCCATTTGGATAAAATTCTCATTGAGCTTCTCGATCGGGTCTTCGAGTGTCACAATCCGGCAATTGTAGCGGCGTTTGGCAGAATGGAGCATCGTATACATGGTCGTTGTTTTTCCCGAACCCGTCGGTCCAGAAAACAAGATCAATCCGTTTTCAAAGTTTAAAAGCTGTGATAGCTGTGCCGTCGATTCGGAAAAAATAGATAAATCGGAGAGCCGGGTATTCCAAATTTGGGGTAACAGGCGAATAACCAGACTTTCGTCGTAAGGGGTTGGTAAGGTGGAAAAACGGAGATTGATCTTATGTTCATGGATGACGATATCGTACGAGCCGGATTGCGGTCTTCTTCTTTCACCGATATCCATACCTGCGCGAAACTTATAATAGCTGATGAGCCGATCGGCAATGGGTTTAGCCATGAGGTCATATTCGTAGAGGTGGTCGTGGATGCGGAACTCAATGAGGGTATCGGATTTTCGAGGAATGAGATGAATGTCGGAAGCATCTAACTCGAAGGCGGTCCGGAGCATCTCCTCGCTTAGTTTCTCAACTTCATTCAAAGATTCACCCGCTTTCTTCTGTATTTGGTTTGCCGATTAATATATTCGACATCAACCGATAAAATCCTTCTTTTTTCTTAATTTTTTTGCTTAAAAGTTAACCTTTTTATCCGGCGGCTGTTTAAGGAAATCTTTGCTCCGCCAAGCCTTTATGGCGATGGTCGAGCCAACGCTACCTTATGTGCGCCTTCTTGCTCGTATAATAGAGACAAGCCCCGAATGCCGAAGACAAAAGCGTTGCGGGCTTAACGGGGCGCTTTTTCGTCAAACCAAAAACGGGTTCGTCCGTTTTTCGGTACCAATGGTTGTTTCCAAGCCGTGCCCTGGGAGAACGGTCGTGTCATCCGGAAGGACAAGCAACTTGGTATGGATACTTTCTAATAAAAGGTCAAGGTCTCCTCCATATAAATCCGTCCGCCCAATGCTCCCATAAAATAAAGCATCACCAGAAAAAACGACTTGGCTGTCTTTACAATAAAAAGAAATGCTCCCCGGAGAATGGCCGGGTGTCTCGATGACTTCAAAAGAAAAATTGGATATCGTTAATACACCTGGACCGTCAATCCGTTTATCGGCGGGTTCAAGGACTAATTCTTTTATCATGGGAAAATGACGCGATCCGTTTTTATCCGGGTCGGTCAACCAATCGGCTTCATTTTTATGGATATACGCTGGAATATCCCAAGCCTTTCTTACATCATCCAGCGCCCCAATATGATCAAAATGGGCATGCGTCAATAATACCGCAATCGGTTTAAGCTGCTTTTGATTGATAAAAGCTTGAATTTGACTGAATTCATCTCCCGGGTCAATAATGATCGCTTCCTGACGTTCATTTTCGAGTATGTAAGCATTCGCCTGGACTGGCCCAAGCGGCATGCGCGTCCATTTCATGTCGCAACCCCCTAGCCTGTTTTCTTTTATTTTAAATGGTTTTTTCAACTTGAACAAATGGATGAACCGGACGTCCAATTAGGACTCGACAAACAAAGTGGAAATGGTTAAAATAAATTTGAATACATAGTCAATGAACCGCTATTCTCAAAGCAAGGAGGCGCAAAACGTGGTTATTGGTGTCATCTTTCTGATTATTTCCATATTATGTCTGATTTCAATATTCCGTTCATTTAAAGCCCGTAACATCCTTGCCGCCATTTATTCTCTCATTGCTTTTCTCGTCCTCGGTTGGTTTTCGGTCATGACCATCTGGGATGTGTTATTCGGAACCGGCGGTGTCCCTGTAGGAAGCTGAACAGCTTGTAAGTCAAAATTTCTCGGCGTCCCATATGCGTCCCTGATGAGCAATGGGGCGTTTATTTTTTTATCAAAAAAAGAAAGCCGCCGCACAGGCGCCGGTTTTCATCATGTATTATTAAGGTATAGGATTTTCTTCTGCCGCTATAACACACCGTTCGGTATTTCAAAAGGAGCCACTTCGTTTAGCATTTCTTTTACTTTTTCGTATTCCCGCTTTCGGATAAAAAAAGTGAACCGTTTCATTTCAAAGGGAATGTCCTTTTCTTCAAGGAATTTTTTCATTTTCAAGGAATCCTCCCGGCCGGTAAGCACGGTCAACTTCACCATCTTCATGTCTTCCGGCAAATGCCGCCGGCACCAATCCTTAATTTTTTCCCGCAAAGCGGCTGGGTCTTCCACCTCAAACAACGGCGGCTCCTCCGGTCCATTCGTCCCAAGCCGGTACACTTGATAGCATCCGCTATGGTCGTTGACGGCCAACATCATCACATCATACCCCGTATCCGTCCGCATAAAACAATAATCCAACGCCCAACGCCCTCCCGAAAGTCTTTACGTTATTTTATCACTTTAAAGTGAATAAAGTAAGCGTTTTCAAGGATTTGTCACAAAAAAGATAGCGAATCGCTCTTTTGAACAGTTAAAGGCACAATGAGACCCCCGCGCATCAGGAAAATCCAAGTCAAAACCTTAATCACCAGCACTGGCGCGTTATGCGTTTTTCCTCAATTTCCAACAAAATTATAAGGCTTGGAGCAACACCAAGCCTTTGATCGTTAAGCCTCACTATTTATCCGGATCTTTTGTCAAAAGAATGGGCGGACGATGACTCTTTAGCGGAATCGGCACGCGGAATAAAATGTCAGCCATTTCTCTAAAGTTGAACGGGATAAACGGCCAAAGATAAGGGATTTGAAACGACCGCATGCGAGTCATAAAAATAAGCGCTAAGGTCGAGCCAATCGTATAACCCGGCACACCGAAGAAAAACGAAAATAATATCAGCATGACGCGCATCAGTCGGTTAGCCAAACTCAACTCATATAAAGGTGTCGCAAACGTGCCGATCGCAGCAACTGCCATATACAAGATCAATTCTGGCGAGTAAAGGCCCACGCTGACAGCAATTTGTCCGATCATAAGGGTGGCAACAAGCCCCAAAGCTGTTGCCAAGGCTGACGGTGTATGGATGGTTGCCATCCGCACGGCATCCATGCCGATTTCAATGCTGATGAGTTGGACAACGATCGGCACTTCTGGTGTTTTATTTAAGGTGATAAAATTATACGGTGTCGGCAGCATGTCAGGATGGGTGGTAAAAATATACCAGAGTGGCAACAGGAAGATGGATGCCCAGACGGCAAAATAACGGACGAGCCGCAAATAACTGCCGACGATCGGCTTTTGCCGGTATTCCTCAACATGCTGCAGCTGGTTCCAGAAGGTTGACGGCATGATCAACACAACCGGTGACCCATCGACAAACACGAGGACATGCCCTTCTAAAAGATGGACGGCCGCGGTGTCCGGCCGCTCGGTATACCTTACAAAAGGAAACGGGTTAAAATGGCGGCCGCCGATAAATTCTTCGAGTGTTTTTTCCGCCATCGGCAAGCCATCAACATCGATTTTGGATATGGAATCTTTTATTCTTTTGACAACATCAGGGTTGGCAATGTCTTCAATATAGGCAACGCAGACATCCGTTTTTGATCGCCTGCCAACGGACATATAAACCATGCGTAATGATGGATCGCGAACGCGCCTTCTCGTTAAGGCGGTATTAAAGACCATGGTTTCGACAAAACCGTCCCGGGCGCCCCGAATCACTCGCTCCACATCAGGCTCGGCGGGGCTGCGCGTCGGGTATTGCCGTGCATCGATGATAATGGCTTGGCTGATGCCATCAACGATTAAGACAACCGCCCCACAAGTCACCCAAAAGACGGCTTTATCCAAATTATCATCCGTACTGATATCGGCATATGTCAAATCGGTTTTCATCAATTTCGTGAGCGGATCAACATCCAAGTCTCCTGGTTTTAATTTCGCCAAAAATTTCATCAATAAATGGACTTGACGGTCATCAATCAAACCGTCAATCATAAACAGCGTCATATCCCGGCCTGCATACCTCAATTCGGTCGCCAAAACATCAAAACTTTTGCCAACGCCAAGCTCATCCTTTAGGTATTGAATGTTTTGTTTGTAATTCCGCGTGACCTTATGCCCGTTTTGGTCGACCAAAACAAACACATCCTTCCTATTGTTAAACCTCGCATAAAACGTCGATCCCCTGGCATATGTATGAAATGAAAGGCTTGTCTTGGGGGGTGGGAGAGTGATCAAAGCGAATAAATCATCACATCAGAAAAACCGTTGGCAGTTTTTTCTTTTCATCCTGACCGTTTCATTTTTAACCGCTTTGTTAATGTTTTTATACCACCGTGATGACCAAACGGAACAAAGCTTAACGTATTTTCCCGATGACCCGTTGTTGGCATTTAAAAGCCACGAAACGCATTTAACGTTTTTACCGGATTCCCCTTATACCCTTCAATGGCAAGTCCGTTCAGTACTTAATACCAAGAGTTATCTGCGGCAGGACGTGTCGTTCTTATTTAAAGATCAACAATTAATCGGCATTTTATCTAATTGGAGAGAAAATACAGATGTATTAGAACAGCAAAAAACGATGGCACAACACACATCAGGATATTATGAGGCGATCAGCGTCCATCACGCCGAAAGCCACTACCCGAACGGTGAGATCAGAGGAAAGGAAACGATGTCTTTCGATCGCTTAGCCGTGATGAAGACCTCGAGCGGCTGGGAGGATTTCAAAATACCAGAGACCGATCAACAAGAACGGTGGATAAAAGAAAAATTTCATACATTTTCACTCAAACAGCAAGCGCTCTTATCGCAAGCAGCGCACAAATATCACATTGACCTAAATCAATATATCGCTTTTCCGCTTTCGCACATACACATTTATGATCACGAACCACTTCCCGGACTCAGTCAAGAAGCAACCCATAAGACGATCAGTCGTCTTTGGGAAGGCCTTTATAAAGACTATGCGCTGGGGGTTCACATCACGAGTGATGACATTCGAACACCGATTGGTAGCACCGTTCCCATTCTGCTATTTGATAAAAACGAAAGCCATTTGCTTGTCATCATTCAGCTATCATCCGGGGAGATCGTTCTGTTAAAACAAAAGATCGAGCCGTGATGGACTTTTTCTGCGCACGATTAAACCTTCTTCCCCATGTCTCATCAGGCGGGGTCGGTTTCAACTTCCCGCTTTCGATTTGTAAAGACTTCGTGAAAATCAAAGCGAACGGACTCACACAGGCGGTTTAATACAAAGACGGCCATGATGAGTTTTATGAAATAATGGCGGTTGCGGTATAAAAAGAGTCCTAAAAGCACGCATACCGCAAGCTTCCCAAGGCTCCATTTCATAAAAAAAGCCTCCTTCACATATAGTAACGCTTTTTTCTAATATGTGAAGATAGGCATGAAATTATCCGTTGGCGTTTAGATCATTCGGTGTATTGATATTGGCAAAGGTTTTCTCCGAAAAAAGGCCATCGACTTGAGCAATTTCGATCTCCGCTTTTTCCAATATATTCGACACTTTCAGCGCGCCATCCGATAAAAGTGTTTCAAGGAGTGGCATAAGACGCCGGGAGTATATAGCAAGCAACATTTCAGGCTTGCCCGATCGGACGGGGACGACGCCGTCTTTCTCAGACGAATAACATTTCTCCCATAAAAATGAATACAATGCGCTCGTTGAAAACGGCGTGTCACAAGGTGTGATCAAATACCATGCGCCTTCAGCCTTTTTCATGGCTGTATAGATGCCTGCAAGCGGCCCAAGCCCTTGGAAAGGCTCAACGTCTTCATAAATGGGTAAATCCGTCTCCGCTTTAAACCGTTCCGTTAATGTTGGATGGCTGATGATGACCACTTCATCCGCGTGCGGCCGAACAGCTTCCAAAGCCCATTGATACATCGGTTTTCCTTGATAGTGGAAAAAGGCTTTTGGATGCCCGAAGCGGCGCGATAACCCTCCGGATAAAATCACTCCGATGCGTTTTTCTTTCACGGCATTTCCTCCCGCATCCGCATTAAGCAGTTTATCGACCGCGGCAATAGTGAACAGCTTCCGGCGTAATGATGATATCGACCGGAATGTCGTGTACCTCGTGAGGTATATCGGAAGCAATTTGAACATCCAATGCTTGAGAAAGTTTGACCGCACTGACATCCACTAAGAAGCGGTCATAATACCCACCGCCAAAGCCAATCCGATACCCCTTCCTGTCAAATAAAAGGCCGGGAACGATGATCAGATCCATGTCTTTTTTTTCGACAGGCCGGGTCTCCTCAAGTTTCGGTTCGAGCAGCCCATAATATACCGATTCTAATTGGGAAAAATCATCGATCGCCCGAAAAATCAACGTTTTTGTTTCTGGTAAACATTTTGGCACAGCAATGGTTTTCTTCTCCAGCCATCCCTGTCGGATGATTTCGTGGGTGTCGATTTCTGTACCTTGTGAAACCGTCACGGCAACGGTGCGCGCTTTGCGCCAAACATCTGTGGCAAATAATCGCTCATGGATTTTCTGCACTTTCCGTTCTTTTTCGGCTTGATCCATTTTTTTCAACGATGTTAGCACCATTTTTCTCAGAGCTTTTTTATCTTCCATGGTCTCCCCCTGTTAAAGAAAAAACAGCAGGCACCTATACCCGCTGTTATTTCGTTTCGCGATAGATTGTATGTCTCCGTAAACGCGGATTATATTTTCTTAATTCCAAGCGTTCCGGATTATTTCGCTTATTTTTCATGGTCAAATAAGTGCGATCTTTCGTTTCCGTGCATTCCAAAATAACGATTTGGCGCATGACTTTCCCTCCAATCTGTCGTGCATTAACATACTTAAACATCATATCAAAAAAACCGCCGATATTCAAGATGTCCGGAATGGCCTGCGGACATCGGTTTCCTAAAACCGTTTTCTTATCCCCCTTGTATTAATTTTTTTTCGATGAAACATTACAATTTCCTTTCTTTTTCACCAAATCTCTTTTTCACACAAAGCATCTATGTTATAAGTAAATAGTAGCCTTCTTTATGGCGCAAACCTACATAACTCAAGGATCGCATGAAGGCTGGACCAAATTAGGAGGATGGTTATGGGATATTTATTGCTCGTTTTGATTGTGATCGGTCTGGTTCTTCTCGCCGTCTCCTTCTTTAAGGAAGACAGCATTAAACAATTGGAAGACCAAATCGAAGGTACATCCGTGACCGTTATGCAAGAACTATATAAAGTGAAAAAGAAAATTCGCGTTCTCGAGGAAGAATTAATGATCAATGAACGCGATCGATGAAGGTGATTAACCCATGACGAAACACGGCATGCGCGGTTTTGCCTCGGGAATCATCGCGGCAAGTGCTGTGATCAGCCTGTTTTATTTTCAATTATCACCAAAAACCGAGGCTGAACCCGTGTCCAAATCGCAGATTACCGAAGAAGATGTTCAAAGTTATCTCAATCGTCACGGCGAAATCGCCGTCGACAAAAAGACGTTTGACGAATGGCAAAAATCAGAGCAAAGCACTTCTGCGGAAAATAACAACCCATCGAAGAGTGCCTCTAATGATTCTGGTAAAAAAGAGGTTACCGATAACAAAGCTGAAAATGCCCCGAAAGTGTATAAAGTGACGGTCACCGTCAAAGAGGGCATGACAACCTCTGACATCGCGAAGACTCTCGCTGAGAAGCATGTCATTAAAAATAAATATGACTTGATTAACTATGTCATCGACCACAAGCTTGAACCTTATCTCCAACTCGGTACCTTTACGCTTTCAAGCGATATGTCCGTCGCACAAATAGCTGATAAGCTTACGAAACATTAAAGAAAACGTGGCTCCCCTTAAGTCTTTTCGGCGAAGGCGGAGCCTTCGTTGTAGTTATCCTAGACGGAAAATTTATATACGAGCTTACCCGTTTAAACGAAACCCCCTAGGCCAAAGCCTTGGGGGTTTTTTCTGTACCAATCATTTTAATTGTCCAGGATATAATTTGTTGTAGACATCAAAAATATCTTGCGCGATATATAAGTTCGCATGGTTATCGTGAGTTTCCGGCACAATTAAGGCGACCGCCACTTTCGGATTGTCATATGGCGCATAACCAATAAAGGCCAAGTTATCTAGCCCTCTGTCCGTATTCACCTGAGCCGTACCGGTCTTCCCGGCAATTTTATAGGAACGGTTATGGGCATTGAGCGCTCCAAGCATGCGCGCCGTCCCATGTGGCCCCTGTGTGACGAGGTAAAAACCTTTATGCACCATATCGATTTGTTCCTTGGTATTGGCAATCGTATTTAAGATTTTCGGTTCATAGCGGTATTTGACCGGGCCGACTTGGGTCGGATCACCACTCGGTTCATTCACGGTTTTTAACAGATGTGGGGCGAGGCGTTTCCCGCCATTGGCGATTGTTGAAACGTATTGCGCCATTTGCAGCGGCGTATACGTATCATATTGCCCGATCGCAAATTGCATGATTATACCAGGTGAATCCAAAGGAAGTGGTCCCTCATAACCAATGGATTCAAACGGTAGATCAATACCTGTTGAAACGCCTAAACCGAATTGGCTATATCCTTCACGCAGGGCATTGAAAGCGTGGACAAACCGTGGACCATTAAAAACCTGAACACTATAATAACTCCCGTGGTCATAAAATCGAAAACCAGCCATGTTGCCAACAACACGACCCATATAGACGTTTGAAGAATATTCCAGCGCTTCAGCCGGTCCGACAGTCGGTATGGCTTCCAAGGATTTAAAAGGCTTGCCGTCTTTTGAAAATTTGATAGGTTTATCGTCAAAAAGCCCAGGTATGGCATGATTTTGGTAACCCGTCAAAATGGTTGCCCCTTTAATCGATGAACCAATCTGAAAAGCTTTTAACACCGTGCCGGAAGAGTCGTCAACAATTTTTCCTGTGCTCGGGTCGAATGCCCGGCCAACCATCGCCAAAATTTCTCCAGTATTTGGATCAATGATTACCGCATAAGCACTGTTGGCGTGTGTACTATGAAACTTCCTCAAGTTTTTCTCGATGACAGTCCCAACCGCTTTTTGAAGTCGGCTGTCAATCGTCAAAACGAGATCATCACCCCGGCGGCCTTCTTCTTTTATCGGATTGCCAACAGGTTTACCATTTTTTGTCATAAAAGTATAGGTCGTCGGCACACCGCGTAGAATGTTTTCATATTGTTGCTCGAGATTGCTCGTTCCAACAATATCATTCCGATTATAGCCTTCTGCCAAATAGTTATTAACTTCATGCCTTGGAATTTCTTTAACATTACCTAAAAAGAACATTTCCCCTTCAGGATAACTTCTTGTTGCGGCAACGGCCGTATCGATGGACCCATCAAATTCTTTTAAATGCTCACCAACTGTCGCTAATTCTTTATCCGTTAGTCCGATTTTCACATAAGTCGGTGTCAGATTGGATGCGGTCACCAATTTTCGCCAAATGGCGGCGACTTTTAGATCTGCCGTCGTCAAAGTCGCTAAATCCCGATCTGTGATGCGATCGAGCATGAGGTTGTAAGCTTTTTTGCTGTTTTGTTCCTTTGCTGACAACATCGCTTTCGCCTTATCGGGATGAAGTGCCAACCAGAAATCTTTTTTGTCGCGCTCCGTCACCTGCTCGGTGGACAGCGCTCCGTCCGGCACCTTCTTATTCGTCGAAACCGTGATATACTGGCTCAGTTTTTTGGCAATATCCAGCAAGTCTTGCGTATCCTGGTCCGGTTTTCGCGTAAATACAATGGCTTGCTCCGCCTTGTTGCCAACAAGAAGGGTACCATTTCGGTCACGAATCAGGCCTCTTACGGATTCCACCTTGGTGACCACTTTATTCGTCGCTTCAAGCTTCCTTTCATAATCTTCCCCGTGAACAATTTGGACAACACCTAAGCGTAGTATTAAAGCCGAAAATGCCAGGAAAATGATCAAAAAAAGGATATTTAACCGAAACGGAATATGGTTTTTCTTCTTTTTACGCTTTTTCTTTTCTTCCATCTCCCGTTCACTCCTTTAAACACACACTAAAAAGAGGCTGCCCATCAGGGATCGCCAAACGATTGGGTCAACCTCCTCTATTTTACTATAAAATCCCCCTCTGTGCCCGCTCGTTTTCGTTTTTTTTTTACTCATTTTAAACCGGAGAGCCGCTTTCCCCGTCTCGCAAAGGGTGACGAGCGTCATTCTTCATACTCCGCTTTTCCCTCTTCAACGGCAAACCGCTCAGACAGAAGTATATCGCCAGGTGCCCAGCGCCGATGACCAGCATTAAGTAGCGGATCCCCGTTTCATCGTTTTTAAAGAGCATGACGACGGCTAGAAATAAGAGAATAGAGACAATGCGCCCAAGATTATAATATAATTCTCTGACGACGATATATTCGATGCGCATTTCTTTAGCTTTCCATCCTTTACCAATCGTGTCAAAAGTTAAAGATGTAAAAGGGACCGTCAGCAGAGGATAAGCGATGGATGTCACAACGGCGTAGATCAAAAGGAGCGGATAATTTAATTTAAAAGTAATGAGAAAAACGGACCCATAAAGCAGAAGACCACCGATTAAAATCGCTTTTTTGCGCATATCTGTTTTGACCCATTTCGAAACGGCATAGTAGGATAAAAACATTATGGCGGATTCGATCAGGGTAAACTTCCCTAATGCCCATTCGCTTTTAGTCGTTAAAAATACCCAAATACCGATGATGAAAAAAAAGGTCCCTTCCCGTATGCCTTGTACGAAATGAGCATCTAAAATATCGTCCCAATTGGGGTTGTTTTTTTTCTCCATTAAAATTCGGCGCAAATAAAAGCGACCCTCTGCGAGGCGACTATTAATAAAAAAACTGATGAAAATGGCTAGGGCAAACAGCGCGAGTGAAAGCGCAAAAATCCATTTATATCCGAGATCATTCGGAAGCTCGGAAATCAGCCAGCCGGCAAATGCTGGACCAATCATCCCCCCGACGGAAGAAAGAATGCCTTCAAAGCCATTGAAAAAATCACGCGTGTCGGGCTCAGTAATCTCAAACGTCAAAATGTTAAAAGCGCACCAGAAAAATCCGTAACCGATTCCTAATAAAATCCCGAATAGCAGTAAAAAATCACGCGCCAAATTTCCTAAAAACAACACGCTGATGAAAAACAGGGCCAAAAAAGAAATGCCAAAACGAAGGACGATCACCCGGTCAATTTTTTTGGCCAGTCGGCCGCTTACGAGAAACGTCAGTGGTTGAAAAATGACAATCATTAAATTATATAATCCGATATCGATAAAGCTCTTCGTATGTTTCCATAGAAAGACGTTGACAAAGGTGTTGGAAAGAGCGACGCCTAAAAAGTATAAACCGCTGATCACAAGTAACAATAGCAAATCCTTCGGGATCTTTTTCTCATCCAAGACGTTTTGCAGAAACTTCATCCGTCTCGACTCCCCTGTTCGAATTCCTTCTTTATTGTGCATCAAACAGAGGGAGATATACTGGAAAATCGGTAATGGCACGACCTTTTTCGGGGCGAAATTCCTTTTTAAGAAAAATAACGAAACCATCACTCTTTAAAATATATTTGACGCTACGAAACGGTTTGTAAAGCCTTATTGGTCCTTATGCTGACCCGAAAAACGATATCCTTTTTTACGAATATAAAAAAGGTTGACACATTTTGGAGAATCCATTGTGTCAACCTTTTGAGTGTCTGACTATTTAGCCGCTTCGTAGCGTTTATTGACTTCGTCCCAATTGATCACATTAAAGAACGCTTCAATGTATTCTGGACGACGGTTTTGGTATTTCAAATAATAAGCATGTTCCCAAACATCCAGGCCGAGAATCGGTGTTTTGCCTTCCATGTAAGGCGAATCTTGGTTCGGCGTGCTTGTAACTTCGAGTTCGCCGTTATTGACGACGAGCCACGCCCAGCCGGAACCAAAGCGGTTAGCCGCAGCATCAGAAAATGCCTTCTTGAAGTTTTCAAAGCTGCCGAATTTGGCATTGATCGCTTCGGCAATAGCGCCAGTCGGTTCACCGCCACCATTCGGGCTTAAAATTTGCCAGAAGAGGCTATGGTTGGCATGTCCACCACCATTGTTGCGAACAGCTGTGCGAATGTTTTCCGGCACGCTGTTAATGTCTTTAAGGAGATCTTCGATTGACTTACTGGCCAAATCAGCATGGCCTTCCAGCGCAGCATTGACTTTGGAAACATATGTCCCGTGGTGTTTGTCGTGATGTATCCGCATCGTTTGTTCATCGATGTGCGGCTCAAGCGCGTTATAAGCATAAGGTAAATCAGGAAGCTGATAACCCATGTAAATCTCCTCCTTAATATGTAGAATGGGTTCGCAGAGTTTTTCTGCTTTTTCCACTATTTACATTATCAAATTTAAGGCGACCCTTCAATAAATATGCCCGCTCAAAAGTTTTTCTAAAACAAAAAAATGCCCTTTACGGACATTTGCGATAAAATCATTATTTGGTTGCGGGGACAGGATTTGAACCTGCGACCTTCGGGTTATGAGCCCGACGAGCTACCACTGCTCCACCCCGCGATGTTAAATAGAAAGCTTATTCACTTGCAACTAGTGTGCCACTGTCCCTTCCTCTTCTAGCTTTTTCAGAGAGGCTGATGCGTCGGGACAACTCGCAGCGGATTCAACGATGTTTATCCTCGTTGCTCCACCCCGCGACGATATATAGAAAGCATATTCACTTGCAACTAGTGTGCCACTGTCCCTTCCTCTCCCAGCCCATTCAGAGTAGCCTGATGCGTCGGGACAACTCGCAGCGGATTCAACGAAGTTTATGATCGCTCTCCCCCCGCGATGATATGTGCTTTACAAATAATAACATAACCTGGCTGCTGATGCAAGTCCCAGGTGCGATAGTGGTGGACCCTGTAGGACTCGAACCTACGACCGGACGGTTATGAGCCGTCTGCTCTAACCAGCTGAGCTAAGGGTCCATGGGGCGGTTGATGGGTTTCGAACCCACGAATGCCGGAACCACAATCCGGTGCGTTAGACCACTTCGCCACAACCGCCATGAAAGTTTCCGAAAAAAGTAAAAGAGAGGTCTAAATCGACAACCTCAATATTTGTAATATATGGTAGCGGTGGAGGGGATCGAACCCCCGACCTCACGGGTATGAACCGTACGCTCTAGCCAGCTGAGCTACACCGCCATGTTTGCTTTCAAATCGTAACGACAGGATATATAATAACATGTCTTTAAAAATGTGTCAACACATTTTTTAAACTTTTTTCGACCGAATAACTTGGCCGATGTTTAATATATCACGCGCCAAGACATATTTCAATAGCTTTTTTAGATATTTTTGTTCTAAAAATGGAAGAGACACATATATATAGATGATGAAACATGACACCTTCTTTTAGAAAAGGGTGAACGCCATGAAGAAAATGTTCATCATCGCCATTTTTGCCGTTGTCGGTTGGACAAGTTATTACGATATGACGAAAGGGACGTTAGCTTTTCTCGGTAGTAATGAAACAAAGGCCAGTGAACCCGCCATTCCCTTTCAAACCGTTCACGTCCAACCTGGTGACACTGTGCTGTCATTATACGAGAAACTTAACCCATCTTCGACGTACGACATTGATCAAGTTTTGCGCGACTTTAAAAAATTAAATCATGGCGTTGACCCAAACCATATACAAATTGGTAAAACCTATCGCATACCGTTGGACGAAAGCCATCCGTAACTTGGCCATCACATCCGTAACTTGGCCATCAAATCCGATTGGTTGCTTTCCGTCAAAATAAATGTCTTGCCCATTGTCTCCGCTTACTGGTACAATGAGGAATGGTAAACGTATCTTGCCTTGACAATCATGCATTGTCTGGTTGAGAAAAAGGAGCGAATGGGGAATGAATCAAATCACCCATCGAACAAAAACCCGCCAAGTCAAAGTTGGCGATTTAACCATTGGCGGGTCAAATAACCTGATCATACAGAGCATGACGACAACAAAAACGCACGATGTGGAAGCGACCGTGGCAGAAATCCTTCGGTTAGAAGAAGCCGGTTGCCAAATGGTGCGCGTTGCTTGCCCGGACATGCGGGCCGCAGAAGCCATTCCTGAAATTAAAAAGCGGATTCACATCCCTCTCGTTGCGGACATTCATTTTAACTATAAATTGGCACTAAAAGCCATTGAAGGCGGCATCGATAAAATTCGCATCAACCCAGGTAATATCGGTGGACGCGAAAAAGTCGAAGCCGTTGTGAAAGCCGCTAAAGAAAGAGGCGTGCCGATTCGCATCGGTGTCAATGCCGGATCATTGGAAAAACATATCCTTGAAAAATATGGCTATCCGACAGCTGACGGCATGGTCGAAAGCGCCCTCCATCATATTAAAATTTTGGAAGATCTCGACTTCCATGATATCATCGTGTCCTTAAAGGCCTCCGATGTCCATTTGGCCATCGAAGCTTATGAAAAAGCAGCAGCCGCTTTTGATTATCCGCTTCACCTTGGCATCACGGAATCGGGCACGAAATTTTCCGGTACGGTAAAAAGTGCTGCGGGACTTGGCGTTCTTTTGCATAAGGGCATCGGCAACACACTGCGAATTTCTTTATCGACAGACCCTGTTGAGGAAGTTAAAGTAGCCCGCGAACTTTTGAAGACTTTCGGGTTATTATCAGATGCCGCCACGTTAATTTCATGCCCAACATGTGGCCGCATCCAATTTAATTTATTTGGCGTCATTGATGAGATCGAAGCCTATTTACAAACCGTCAAGGCCCCGATTAAAGTGTCCGTCCTCGGGTGTGCGGTTAACGGGCCCGGTGAAGCGCGCGAAGCCGATATCGGCATCGCCGGTGGGAAAGGCGAAGGCCTTCTCTTTAAACATGGGAAAGTCATTCGTAAAGTTCCCGAAGACCAACTCGTCGCCGAACTGAAAAAAGAAGTCGATATTCTCGCGAAAGAATACGCAGAAAAGAAAGCAGCGGAAAAATTATAAAAGAACCTGGCTCCACCATTGCCTAAAAAGCTTGGCGGAGCCTTCGTTTTTGACCAATATAAAAACGCGCTCAGGATGGGGCGTGTTTTATTTTTCGGCATGCTCTACCCATTTGGCAACAGAATCAAGCGGGCGTTTTTTCGGCGGATGTTTCACGTAACCTTCTTGCGGATAACCGAGGTAAACAAACCCTAAGACGAACCCCTCTCCGGTCATGCCAAATGTTTCTTTCATAATCGGATGATAGGCGGGGTTGCCCGATCGCCACATCGCCCCCAAACCGAGCGCATGGGAAGCAAGCAGCATATTTTGGACGGCACAGGCTGCTGCTGCCACTTCCTCAACAAAAATGACATTTTTCTGGTCTGAAGGATGCACTTTAACAACAATGACGACTGGTGCCCGACGTGCCTTAGCCAATCCTTGTTCATACGCCTTCTTTTTATCCTCATTGGATGCATCTGGATCCAACGCTTCCTGGTTGATTCGTCCATAAGCTTGTCCGAGTTTATTACGTCCGTCACCGATGAGCACCTCAAAAGAATACGGTTCCGTCAAGTAATGGTTCGGTGCCCATAAAGATGCTTCCAGCACTTTATGAATCAATGCCTTATCCGGCACCTTTTCTTGCACTTTGGATACAGAACGTCGAGTATGTATGGCTTCTAATACATCCATATCCCCTTCTCCTCTCGCCATAGACCTCCATTCCATTATCCGACCGAAACGGAGGAAAATCAATGAATTAGCCAAAGACAAATGAAAGAGGCTGACGTTTATCAATGTCAACCTCCTTCAATAAACTAGAAAAAAGGGGCGGTAAATAAGCGGATGACGATTGCGAAAATCCCAATGCCAATCGCCCAACCACCGAGCGCGCGGGCTCCTTGTCTGCGAGCGATGATACCGATAATGATTCCGGCGGCTCCCATAATCACTGGTAAAAAGAATAGTCCGACAATCGATAGCACGAGTGCCAACCAACCAATGCCTGTCCCGGAGTCCACAACATCGTCATCTTCATCTCTGACATTTCCAAGAGCGCGCCGATCTAAAACAGCCTCTTCTGCAACTTCTTCATCATAATGATCTTCATCATCTAGGCTGTTGTTTCTGTATGTTTCGCGGATGCCTAAATGGCCATCAAAGGCATGGTCGTCCACTTTTTCATTTATCGCCCCGTTTTCTTTATATTGAGGATGATCCTTATCCGCCAATGGCGATCCCTCGCTTTCATTTATAGGATCGTTTATATTTTGGCGTAAGTTCTCCTCAAATATAGATGAAATTGTTGGTATTCAGTTATAGGGCAAGTGAAAACAAATCGTCGTGCCCTTACCTTTTTCACTTTGAATCGTCATCTTCCCTCCATGTTCGGAAATAATCTTTTGCGATAATGGCAAACCCACTCCCGTTCCATTTTCTTTTGTTGTAAAAAAGGGCTTGCCAATTTGTCGAAGCACCGCTTCGTCCATTCCAGAACCATTATCTTGTATCACCACTGTATATTGTGATCCGTCATCACGGCCTTCCATCGAAAAAAATTTTTCCTTCTGGTCCTCAGAAATGGCTTCAACCGCATTTCGGAACAGATTTAGCACAACTTGAATCATCATGGATTTATCAATCAATACATAACGAGCGGTTTTTGTTATTTGCAAACGAAGGTCAATATTACGAAGCAGACATTCCGATTGAATGATTTCTGCGACGGTTGTAAAAAAGCCGCCTGGCTCACACCGTTCTTTGTTTTCTTTTTTTCTTGACAATGACAAAAAATCATCTATGATGCGGTTCATTCTGTTCAACTCAGAGAGGATCGTACCGTAATATTTGTCAATATTTCCAGTCATTCTTGACAATTGAATAAAACCGCGAATAATCGATAGCGGATTCCGCAGTTCATGGGCAAAACCGGCGGCCAAATGCGAGACGGTTTCCATTTGTTTTTTTGTTTTGAGCAAACGTTCATATTCGCTGGCAGCTTCGCGTTCATCAAACATGTAAATCACTTCATCAGTCCGCGCATCATAGAGCCCGAAAACCCTGTATAAGCGATCTCCGTAGACATGATAGCGCCGCACCGTTTGCCCTGAAGCCCGAAGATCCGGTGCCATTTCTTGGGCTTTTTTAACAAAAAATTCGCTCTCGCCTTGTTGTGAAAGCCGTTTTTCCATTGCCAGCAACACACCGTTTTTATAGACGACTTTGTTTTTGCCATCTAGAATGATCAAACCAACCTCTAATATATCCAGTATATTTCCGATCAAACTCTGGCAAAAAAAGAGATTTCGATCCGTTACCGACATAGGCGATTTAATGATCCCACCTCCCAATTTCGTCATACCGCACCATTATTCCCCAAATGCACCTACTGATTTTATTATATCGAATCTTTTTTCATAATAATATAATATTTCCATCATATTTATTGACAAAAATCGTAAACTTTGTCGCTATACTTAAAAAATATGACGAGACTTGCGTTTTATGACGATAAACGGCAATTTTTTTACGCGCCGATTCACGAAAAACCCATCGGCACATACCTTACAAGTGATGCTGGTTAAAGGGGGCTATTCATTGAATGCGTTGATCAAACATTTAGTGAACCAAAAAATTAACGGTTTAACCTCCGAAGAACTCATGAAATTTGGGAAAAAATATGGCTTTAAAATAAGCCGGAAAGATGCCGAAACCATCATAAACCTCCTTCATGCCCGAGGTGGATTTGATGTCTTTCAGGAAAAGGAAAGAAGAGCGCTATTAAAGGAGATCGCTCAAAAAACAAACGCTGGCCTGTCGCAATCCATGGAAGGCTTATTCCAGAGGCTCATAAAATGGATGGGTAATTAAATGTGAAGATTTGACTTTGATGGGGGCACCATTTTCAGGGGCTATAGGTAAAAAGCGCTGAAAATGCTTAGCCAATTAAGACTTAGCAAAAACCGCTTCTATTATTGTATGGAAAACAGTTATTTCTGTCTTTTCAGTTTTTCTCCGATTTTGCTTTGTAAACATGCCTTCGCGCCATAAAATAATTCAATTAAAAATAAAAAAGCCGGTTTTTTAACCGGCCATAATGTCTTCTTTAAGGTGTTCGTTAAACCGCCCTTCCCTTAACATGGCAATTTCAAACTTATAGGGGGGCTTTTTGTCATTTTTATCTTCACCGACAAATGGTGTTTCCAAAATTTTTGGAAGCCCTTCGAATTGCGGGTGGCGGACAATGGCGTTTAACGCTTCAAAGCCAATATACCCGTATCCAATGTTTTCATGACGGTCCTTGCGGGCACCGCACGGATTTTTGCTATCGTTAACGTGAACGACTTTAATGCGATCTAAACCGACGATGCGGTCAAATTCTTCCAAGACATCATCAAAACGATTGACGATGTCATATCCGGCATCATGCGTGTGACAGGTGTCAAAGCAAACGGAAAGTTTCTCATTATGTGTCACGCCTGATATGATTTCAGCCAAGTGTTCAAAACGATACCCGCATTCGGAACCTTTCCCCGCCATCGTCTCAAGCGCGATTTGCACTTGGTCATCTCGAGTCAGAACCTCGTTTAACCCTTCGATGATTTTAGCAAGACCCGCTTCAACGCCTTCACCGACATGAGCACCGGGATGAAGCACGATTTGCTTGGCTCCGAGGGCCTGTGTCCGGTCGATTTCTTTTCTTAAAAATTCAACGCCTATCCGGAATGTGGCCGGTTTTACGGGATTACCGATATTGATAATATACGGAGCGTGGACAACAATTTCCTCAATGCCGTTTTCCTTTGCATGTTTTAAACCCGCTTCAATGTTCAGTTCTTCAATCGGTTTACGGCGGGTGTTTTGCGGGGCACCCGTATAGATCATAAATGTATTTGCACCATAAGATACCGCTTCTTTACTCGCACCAAGCAGCATCTCCTTGCCGCTCATCGAAACATGAGAGCCGATTTTTAACACGTCCATTCCCTCCTTCCTATTCATTTTAGCATTTTTCTCGCGGTTTTTCGTCATATTTGGTCATCGGATGAGCCGATGCTTTCCCATTTGCCTTCTTCATCGAAGCGAATACCGGACGAACACCGTCATGACAATGGTGGTGATTATTCTGACTCTAGGCGTTTGCCGAGACGAACATTTCAAAACATCCAAAAGATGAGCCGAAAGCCCATATTTACAGGCATAACGGGTGTTTACCATAGGTACACTGCTTCTTTCACACGCATACGATAACAATAGCCATTCGGACCGAAAAAAAGGAGGATCACTAATGTTTCCATTGAGACAGGCAACACCTGGGATGAACCCCGGCGCCGGGCTTTTCGGTGCGGGCTCTCCAGCAGGCGGATTTCCCCCGATGAGCGGACCTGGTTTGTTTGGGCCTGGGATGGCCTCACCGTTTGGCACAAGTGGTTTGGGAACAAGAGGTGCCGGGGGACTTAGCCGACTGCTTGGTGGATTATTTAATAGCGGTTCAGGGGCACAAACAGGCGGTATGCCATTTGGCGGCATGGCACCGGGCTTCGGCACCCCCGGATTTGGCGGGTTAGCGACGGGTGGCGCAGGTGGATTGGCGAATCCAGGTTTAACCGGTACAGGTTCAAGCGGAGGTCTGCTCGGTATTTTTCAAAATCTGCAAAAAATGGTCGGTGTCGCTCAACAAGTGATGCCCGTTATTCAACAAATCAGTCCTATGATTAAAAATTTGCCAGGATTGATTAATATGGCTCGGACAATGATGGAACTGAGGAAATCTGGTGATCAATCGGCGGCAACCGATGATTCATCCAATGAAAACACGGGAACAAAAGCGGAAGAACGCGCATCAAGAGTGGAAATCGAGGAATTTTCTAAAGGCGAGGAAAAAGAGGATACACCGAAAACAAGAGGCCCTAGCCGCTCTCACAAACAAAAAAGGCGGCCGATTCCTACGCAATCGCAGACGACAGCACGATCGACAGTGCGATTATCACCCAACTCATCCATGGGCTACCAACCCGTCCCCAAAATAACTTCGCAGCCGACACTCTATGTCTGACTGTTTGTCACCAGCCTGCATGAAATTTCTTTGAATCTGATGTCTCCGCATGTTGGAGGTCTTAAAATTAACAAATGGGGCGCCTTTTTGTTGGCGTCCCATTGAACATTGTTGCTATATAGTATGGGTTGGTTATCTGCTTAAAGACCAATTTGTCCCTATTCTTTGTCAAGCCTTTGCCGGTGTGTTTTCATTTTTGACAACCACTTTCGGCAAGATCGATTTCTTGTTTTCTCTTGACGGCTTGACCCATGTTGCTGGGTCATTCGGATCGAATTGGTCAATAAAAAGGATGACTTCTTTTGTTAATTGCGTGGGCGTTGAGGCACCTGAGGTCACAGCCACTTTTTTCACGCCATTTAACAGCCAATTAATATCCAATTCGGATATGTCGGCAATCCGGTGGGCTGGTGTGCCCGCAATTTCTTCCGAGACTTGGGCGAGCCGATTGGAGTTATTGCTGCGCGGGTCACCGACGACAATGGTTAAATCGGCATCTTTGGCCTGTTCAGCGACCGCCTCCTGCCTGGTTTGCGTCGCATGGCAAATTTCATTGTGGATTTCCGCTTGCGGATATTTTCCTTTAATATAACGCATGATTTCCTCAACATCCCATTGCGACATCGTCGTTTGGTTGGTGATGACGATTTTTTCGTTTTTCAGTTGAAGGCTGTCTACATCTTCAAAAGTCTGAACAAGGTGCACACGCCCTGGTGCCATGCCGAGAGCGCCTTCCGGTTCGGGATGGCCTTTTTTCCCGATATAAATAATATCATAGCCTGCCTTTGTCTTCTCTTTTATTAGGTCATGCGTTTTTGTGACATCCGGGCAAGTCGCATCGATGACGGTCAGCCCTTTTTCCTCTGCCAGCTTGCGAACCTCAGGGGATACGCCATGAGCTGTGAAGATCACTGTGCCTTTATCAATCTGCTTTAACAACTCCAGGCGGCTGTTGCCGTCAAGAGTGATAATGCCTTCCTTTTCAAAGGCTTCTGTCACATGTTGATTATGCACCAACATGCCGAGGATATATATCGGGCGCGGCAGATTCTTGTTCATCGCTGCCTTGCGTGCAATGACCATCGCATCGACAACTCCGAAGCAATAGCCGCGCGGGGACACTTTTATAACTTCCAAAATCAACGCCTCCCTTGGCTTCTCTTTCCATTATAAAGCCAAAAGCAAACGCTGACAACGAAAGTCCTTAATGAAAACGAGCTTCAACAAAAGTTCGGGGTCTACCCCACCTAAAGCTACATAATACTGAACGATTTTAAGAAACCCGTGGTGAAAGTCAAACCCCTTATTGGTTAACCTCATGCGGGATGACGAGATGGAACGGATTTGTATTCGTGGTGGATTCCATCACCGTCGTCCCTGTGTATCCATTGGTATTTAAAAAATCACGGAAGAAGGCGGCAACACCTTGAATCATGATTTTTTCAATATGGTGCCCGGCATCAATCACCATGAGACCAGCCGCTTTCGCATCGTGCGCATTGTGGTATTTCGTGTCCCCGGTCACGAGCACATCCGCGCCGCGATCAATGGCTTCCGGAATAAAATCATTGCCGCTACCGCCGATGACCGCAACGGTTTGGACTTTTGCGTTTAAATCACCGACGGCGTTTACCCCAGGTAAACCGAAAACCTTAATGACATGTTGGGCCAATTGGGCTAAAGTCATCGGTGCCGAAAGTTGCCCGACTCTTCCCAAACCTATTTTGTCCTCTTTGTTTTTCAAAGGATAAAGATCATAGGCGACTTCCTCATAAGGATGGCTATCAAGCATTTTTTTGACGACTCGGCTCAAATCCGCCTCGCGCACAATCGTTTCAATTTTGATTTCATCGACAACCTCTAACTTTCCTGTTTCCCCAATGTAGGGCGTTGTTCCTTCCCCTGGTAAAAATGTGCCTTTTCCGCTTGTATTAAATGTGCAGTGACTGTATTGGCCGATCGCCCCCGCACCTGCATCACCTAGCGCCGCACGAACTTGAACCGCATGTGTCACTGGTACAAAGACAGCCAGTTTCACGAGCGAGTCCGACTGAGCGGGCACAAGAACCGCTGTATTTTGCAAGCCGATGGCGGAGGCGAGCCAATCATTCATCCCGCCTTGAGCGACATCGAGGTTGGTATGTGCCACATACACCGCCAAGTCATTTTTTAGGCATTTTTCGATGATTTTTCCAGAACCGCTATCCGTTAAAATGTTATCCAATGGACGGAAAATAAGCGGATGATGGGCAAAAATCAAATCCGCCCCTTGAGCGATCGCCTCATCCACAACTTCTTCTGTGACGTCCAAAGTCACGATCATTTTTTGGATGTCCTTATTCAGCGTCCCTATTTGCAGACCGACCTTATCCCATTTCTCAGCTAATCGGGGTGGTGCCCATGCTTCAAAAGCGTTGATTAGCGTTTTGCCGTCAATCGTCATGTCGTCACCTCGTTAATCCACTGGATTTCCTTTTCGATCGCGAAACGGCGTTTTGCAATCTCTGGACTCGGGACAGCTTGACCGAGTGATTGCCAAACGCGTTCCCTCTTCTTTAATTCCGCACGCCACTTCTTTAAAAAGATATCGCTTTTCTCTTGAAGCAGAATTGGTCCGAACATGAGCTCTTTTGCGGAATATGTTTTGGGCTGGTCATTTTTTTGTGCCTGAATGATTTCATAGATATGGCCGTCTTCTTCAAGAATCATTTCTTGGTCAATGGTAAAATCGTTCGCCATCAACCAAAGACGGACTTGATGCTCGCCGACATTCGGCTGCAAAATGAGGCGCGTGGCATCCGTCAAACGATCTTTACCTGCCTCCAGAATGCGCCGGATTAATTCTCCGCCCATTCCCGCAATCGTAATACAATCCGCTTCATCTTTTTCGATCACGGAAAGACCGTCGCCCAGGCGAGCAGTAATATGTTCGGAGAGTCCGTATTTTTCGATCGTCGAAAGCGCCGAGCGGTACGGTCCGACATTGATTTCACCGGCTATTCCCTTCTTTATTCGTCCTTCTAAAAATGCGTAACAAGGTAGATAAGCATGGTCAGAGCCGATATCCGCTAATGTATGGGTTGGAGTAATCAAAGATGCCACGGCTTTTAACCGCTCCGAAATCGGTATGTCGTTCATGTCATCACCACACTAAAGTTTCTCATTTTATGATACAAAGCGAATGCGGTGATGGCAAATATCAACATGGCAATGTAAACCGCTAGCATTTGACGATGGGGTGGGTCGCAAAGAAGTTGTCGGTCAATCGCGGATTTTAAGCGAAACGAAAGCTTGCACGATGTAGGTCGGCTTTTCATTGCTCCTCGCCAATCCGTTTAAAATAGCAAAATGGCCACCCCAAAAATGGGATGACCGCGCGTTCAACTTATTTTTTCTTAGCAAGCCACTCGGCGACCTTAGCGGCATCGTCCCCTTGAAGTAAACCGCCAGGCATACCTCCGCCACCTTCGTTAATCTGTTTTAAAATGGCGTCCTTTGAAAGTTTTCCTCCAATATGTTGCAAATTCGGGCCGGCACCGCCTTCTAGGTTTTGACCGTGGCAGGCTGCGCAATTGTCTTGAAAGAGTTTCTCAGGCGTGGCTGTGGCCACGGCGCCTTTATGTTTTGCGGCTTCCCGTTCTTGAGCAGCATGAGCCCCCCACAAACCGACCACCACCATGAGCAGGATTCCGCATGCGGCAATAACGGCAAACGGAATGAGTGGATTCCGTTTCATTTCACGTGCCCTCCTTATGTATCAATTCCTTGTGCAAAAAAACTGCAAATTCTTTTAAATAGACCATTTTTATTTTACTTTATAATACCATTCAAGAAAAGGGAAAACGAATTTGTCACAAATTCGTCACTTTTTATGCCCTCATTATAGATTTTGGTTACAGAAAACGAAATCACAATCTTCATTTAAGCAGGCGATCGGTTCAAACCAAAAGCAAATGGAACGCAAGGCGGCGTTCCATTCACAAAAAAATTTCCGATACAAAAGCCTTTGAGAAGCATATTTTTCCGTAGACAAAGATCAGCAGCCGATTTCGCGCGAGATGACCATTCGCTGTACCTCAGACGTTCCTTCACCGATTTCGAGGAGTTTGGCATCACGCATATACCGCTCCACTTCATATTCTTGCATGTAACCGTTGCCGCCATGAATTTGAATGGCATCCCGGCAAATTTCCATGCAGACTTCAGATGCGTATAATTTGCACATCGCGGCTTCTTTGGTGAATTTCTTGCCTTGGTCTTTTAACCATGCCGCTTTATAAACCATCATTCGAGCAAGTTCAATTTTCATCGCCATATCGGCCAATTTAAACTGAATGACTTGGAATTTGGATAATGGACTTCCGAACTGTTTGCGTTCTTTCGCATAGGCTAGCGCTTTTTCATAGGCGGCTTGGGCAATACCCACCGCCATGGCGCCAATGCCTATTCTTCCGCCATCAAGCGTAATCAAAAATTGTTTAAAGCCTTCCCCGCGTTTGCCGAGAATGTTTTCTTTCGGGACGCGCACGTCTTCGAAAAAGAGCTGCGTGGTGTTGGAGGCATTCAAACCCATTTTGTCATAAGGTTCATCAATCGAAAAACCCGGTGAATCCGTCGGCACAATGATGGCGGTGATTTCTTTTTTACCATCCTTTTTCCCGGTAACGGCCGTAATCGGGACTACCTTGGCATAAGAGGCATTGGTAATAAAACATTTGCTGCCGTTAATGACCCATTCATCTCCATCCTCCCGGGCTTCGGTTTCCGTACCGCCGGCGTCCGACCCGGCTCCGGGCTCGGTCAGCCCAAAGGCACCAAGCGCCTCCCCAGTGCAAATGGGAATGAGATATTTTTGTTTTTGCTCTTCCGTGCCGAATAAATTTAACGGTGCCCCTCCGAGAGATACATGAGCGGAATACGTAATGCCTGTTGATCCACACGCGCGGCTTAGCTCTTCCACCACAATCGCAAAGCTGATGGTGTCGGCCCCGCCGCCACCGTATTTTTCCGGAAAAGGCAAACCGAGAATCCCGAGTTCACCCAGCTTTTTAAATATTTCTTTTGGGAAAGTTTTTGTTCGATCTCGCTCAATCGCTCCTGGTGCGACTTCTTCCTCCGCAAATTCACGAATCATTTTCTGTAAAATTTTTTGTTCATCGGTTAATTCAAAATGCATTGGTTTTTCCTCCCCACCCATTTTTTTAAAAATATAAAATGTATCCGCTTACATAATATTTTAAAGTAAGTCAAACAATGTGGCAAATGGCGTTTACAAAAATATAATCAGAACATTTTTGTAATTCGGTTTGCATCTTTTAGCTGGAAACTGTAAAATAAAAATCAAGATAAAAATAAAAAGTTTACTTCTCACACCGAAGTAAACTTTTACACAAATGGATGCAATTAGAGCGTTGACGTTCGCCTGATGCATGGAATGTTGTTTCGGCCACGCTTTATTCCAAGAAATCTTTAAGCTGTTTGCTGCGGCTCGGATGGCGCAGTTTGCGAAGCGCTTTAGCTTCAATTTGGCGGATGCGTTCTCTCGTCACGCCAAAAACTTTACCCACTTCTTCTAAAGTGCGCGTGCGGCCATCATCTAAGCCAAACCGTAAACGAAGCACGTTTTCTTCGCGGTCGGTTAGCGTGTCGAGCACATCTTCCAATTGTTCTTTCAGTAACTCATAAGCGGCAGCATCGGACGGAGCGGTGGCATCGTGATCCTCAATAAAATCGCCAAGATGGGAATCGTCTTCTTCACCAATCGGCGTTTCGAGGGAAACGGGTTCTTGTGCGATTTTTTGAATCTCACGAACTTTATCGGCGGGTAAATCCATTTCTTTGCCAATTTCTTCTGGTGTTGGCTCACGTCCTAGATCCTGTAACATTTGCCGCTGGACGCGGATGAGTTTGTTGATGGTTTCAACCATATGGACTGGGATGCGAATCGTTCGGGCTTGATCGGCAATGGCGCGGGTAATTGCCTGGCGAATCCACCACGTGGCATACGTGCTGAATTTATAGCCTTTTCGGTAGTCAAATTTTTCAACCGCTTTGATTAAGCCCATGTTCCCTTCTTGAATCAAATCAAGGAATAACATGCCCCGGCCGACATAACGCTTGGCAATACTAACGACAAGGCGCAAATTCGCTTCGGCAAGGCGGCGCTTTGCTTCTTCATCGCCTTTTTCAATCCGTTTGGCTAGTTCAATTTCTTCTTCCGCTGACAGGAGATCCACGCGCCCGATTTCTTTCAAATACATTCGGACGGGGTCATTAATTTTAATGCCCGGGGGGACACTTAAATCATTGAGGTCGAATTCTTCATCTTTGTCCTCATCGTCTAGATCATCCACATCCAAGTCCGCATTATCCTCTAAAACATCGATGCCTAGGTCACCCAGCACCTCGTAAAATTCATCCATTTGTTCTGAATCTTGATCAAATGGCGCTAACTTTTCGGCGATTTCACCATATGTCAACACACCGCGTTTTTTACCTAATTCAATCAATTGTTCTTTCACTTGTTCAAGGCTATTTTCTTGTTCAACTTGTTGTTCACTTGATTTCTCTGCCATTTGATCCCCCTCCTTCCATAACCTAATTCCTTCCCAGCCCTTTTTTTAAGGAAATGATTTCGGCGAGAATTTTGGTTGCTTTTTCAAAGTCATTCGCGCGCTCGGCTTCCTTTCTCTCTCTTTCCTTTTGCCGAATGCGCTCTTCTAAACCATGTTGTCGAATGACCTTAATGCAATCGTCAATGACCTTATCCGTTGCTTGGTCTGTTATCTCCATCATCGCGATTTCGGATGCAACGGATTGCAGTTGTGGATCATTTAGTTTTTGTAAAAATGATGCAATATCTGGAGGCCACCCGTCTTCGTAATAGGCATACAAATGAGCGGCAAGCGCTCCGTACAAGTCCGTATAAAATTCGGCGCCGATCTTCTCGCGGATCGCAAACGCCAGCTCACTGTCATGCATCATGTATGCCAGCAGCTCTCTTTCCGCCATTTGATAAGCAGGTAAAAGCGGACGCGTTTGAGTGACGGGGCGGATTTCGGTTGTTTCTTTTCCGAGTTCCCCCTTACTTTTCCTTTGTCTATAAATTTGATATTGTTGCTGTTTGAGGGCATCCAAAGATATGGAAAATTCCTCAGCCAATTGCCTTAAGTAATGGTCCCTTTCAACCGCTTGCGGAAGCTCGCTTATCTCATGTAATATGGTTTCGATATACTTAAGGCGATCTCCTTCATCATTCATATTTCTTTTTTGACGAAAATATTGCATCTTAAAAGCCATTACCGTCGCGCTTGCCCCTAATACATTGTGACGAAAGGCGTCATCGCCGTACCGTTCAATGTACTCATCGGGGTCTAGCCCCTTCGGCATTCGGGCAATTCTGACGGAACGGTGATACGGCTTTAGCATATCGATCGCCCGAAAGGTGGCTTCCACACCAGCATCATCTGAGTCATAACAGACGATGATTTTTTCTGCATTTCGCGTTAAAAGACCAGCTTGTTCCTCGGTTAATGAAGTGCCCATGGATGCCACACCGTTATCCACACCTGCCTGATAGGCCTTAATGACATCCGCGTAGCCTTCAAATAACACCACCTCGTTTTTTTTCTTAATGGCGGGGCGGGCAACCGGATAGCCGAAAAGCAGTTTCCCTTTATGAAATATATTTGATTCGGGGCTGTTTAAATACTTCGGTTTGGAATCATCCAGCACGCGGCCGCCGAAGGCTACGGTACGCCCTTTCATGTCCGTAATCGGGAACATGACGCGATTTCTGAAGCAATCAAAGATTTTACCATCAAAACCGCGGGTGGCAAGGATCCCGATAGAGACAAATGGTTCTAGCGGAAGTCCGCGCCGTTTTAAAAATCGCGTGGCCGTATCCCACGAATCCGGCGCATACCCGATCTGGTATTTTTCGATGGTCTGAGCTGTAAACCCTCGTTTATCTAAATATTCCCGCGCCGCTTTCCCATAAGACGTTTTCATTAAAAGATAATGGTATAATTTCGTTAATAATTCCATCCCGCGATATAAAGGCTCTGCCTTAGCCTCCCGCCGGATGTTTTCCTGTTCGGTTCTCGGGACATGTATGCCGATTTTTTCGCCAAGATGGCTGACAGCTTCCGGGAAGGTATAGCCTTCCATTTCCATGAGGAAGGTATACACATTCCCACCGATCCCACAACCGAAACAATGGAAAATTTGCTTTTCGGGTGAAACGGAAAATGACGGGGTTTTTTCGCTATGAAACGGGCACAGGCCAAAATAATTTCGCCCTTGTTTCTTAAGTTGAACGTATTCGCTAATGACGTCGACGATATCAACGGACGCTTTCACTTTTTCGATCAACGCTTCATCGACCCGCATGCCAATCCCCTCCCCCGTCCAACCAAAATGGGCGCTTAAGCCAGCAGATCGGTTAAAACCCGACGGAAAAGCCTGCGGTCTTCTTCGGTAAATGGTTTTGGTCCTTTCGTCCGATGACCTTCGGCTCTTTCTTTTTTCCCTATATAACGATTGTATAAAATAAGCGGGATGTCTTTATCGTTTACGATTATTCCCGTTGGGGTTAAAACCAACACCGCCTTTGCTGTCAGAAGCGCTGAAAGCCCCATATCTGAGGTGATGACGATATCGTTGGCTGCGGCATGACTTGCGATATAAAAATCCGCAGCATCCGGATCTGGATCCACGTAAACCCATTCGCCGGGATAATGATCGGTTATGTGCCGATAGGATGCGACATAAATCACTGGAATTCGATGCCGTTCCGTCAATTCATAAATGTCCTTTTTGACGGGACAGCTGTCGGCATCGACAAAGACTCTCTTCTTTATCAATAATTCGATATCCTCCAGTCAAAATCCTTTTAACCGATGCATATTTAAATTTTTTGACTTTTAACGAATGGATGTTCGAAACCTTTACTGGTTATTTTTATCACAAAAATGTATTATAATACATAGGAATTTTACATGGCAACCTATTCGCTTATAAATATCTACACTTATATTTATTCAAACCTTGTGTATAAATGAAACAATATGCACGGTGATCATTAAAAGTTCCGCTTGTTTTTATAATACTGCTCAATGATTATATTGGCTGTCTCTTCCACCGCCCGCTTGGAGACATCAATCACCGGGCAGCCAATTTTTTGGACGATGCTCTCGAAATAGTTGAGTTCCTCCTGTATGCGATCCAACTGAGCATAGTTAGCATCTGCTGCGAGTCCCAAAGATTTTAACCGTTCTTTGCGGATATGGTTCAACTGCTCTGGGCTAATGCGCAAGCCAAAACATTTTTTCGGATTGACTTGAAAAAGCTCTTCTGGAGGTTCGACTTCCGGCACGATTGGCACGTTAGCCACTCTTAGCCGTTTTAAGGCTAAATATTGGGACAAAGGGGTTTTAGACGTTCTCGAGACGCCGATCAGAACGATATCCGCCCGCAAAATGCCTCTTGGGTCGCGCCCATCATCGTATTTTACCGCAAATTCAATGGCTTCCACACGTTTGAAATAGTCTTCATCCAGTTTATGCACAAGTCCGGGTTCATAAACAGGACTGGATTGAAAAACATCTTCCATTCTGGTTAAGACAGGTCCCATGATGTCGACATACGGTACGCCCTCTGTTTCCAACAATCGGACGGCCGTCTCACGGATTTCCGGTACAACTAACGTAAAGACGACCATTGCTTGATTTTCTTTGGCAGCCGTGATAATTTCCTCAACGCTTTTTATGTCATTGACATATGGAAACCGTTCAACATCTACCGTGACATTTTTAAATTGGCTTACGGCTGCTTTTATAACAAGTTCGGCTGTTTCGCCGACTGAATCAGATATGACATAAATGCGTTGCTCATTAATCCGTTCCATCTTGCTCCTCCGTTTTATTCGATTTCACCTTCGGCCAATTCCAAAAAGGCCTTTGTAATATTCGTTTTCGTAATTCTGCCGATGACTTCCAACCCTTTGTCGGTCTCCCTCACAACCGGCAAACCATCGATTTGCCGTTGAATGAGGAGTTTTGCCACGTCGATCACTAAATCCGTGCTCTTACATGTGGTAATGTTTGGCATCCGCGACATGATGACGCTGACTGGTATCGCGTTTAAGTTTTGATTGCCGATCGATGCCCGCAAGAGATCCTTCCGCGAGAGCACCCCCGTTAAAACCGCATCCTTATTAACGACAAACAATGTTCCGACATCTTCAAGAAACATGGTACAGATGGCATCGTAGGCAGAGGCGCCTTCTTGAATGACCACCGGTATCGATTGATATGCCTTTACCGTCATCCGTTTAAGGCGATCCGTCAAAAGTTTTGAAGGTGTTTTGCCAGTATAAAAATATCCCACGCGGGGTCTGGCATCTAAAAAACCACTCATGGTGAGGATGGCTAGATCAGGCCTCAATGTCGCACGGGTGACATGCAACTGATCCGCGATTTGTTCCCCTGTGATCGGCCCGTTTTCCTTTACGATTTCCAATATCTTCTTTTGCCGTTCGCTTAAGTCCAAGGTTCTGTTCACCGCCCTTACAACTCATCATGCCCTATATTTTTTATACATGATCGCTAAAAAGTCCTGCTTTTTTTATAAAATTTTTGTTGAAAAACATAGGAAAATCCTCGCCAACCGGCGAGGAAGGTCGATTCTCTACCATCTAGGGATTGGGTCGAACTAAAAGGCATCGGCTGCTTCGATTTGCTCGATAAATCGTTTAGTCTTTAATCTCATGCCGGAATTAGCATCATAATACATGGTCAGGATGCGCTTGAATTCATCCAAGGTTTCCGGCTTTAGATTAATTTTTCCTAACCGTGCGACATTGATTTGTCTAAACAGTTTAAACAACTTAATAAAGGTTTCAGAAACCGGCACGGCATGGGGGTCTTCCTGTGTGCAGCGGAAACAGAGCAACCCGCCGCCGGAAACGGAGAACTTAAACGGCCCATCCGTTCTCCCACAATGGATACAACCGCTCATGACAGGTTCGATTCCTAAAACCGCAAGCATCTTGACTTCAAAAATAAACATCAACACCTGTGGCTCAAGGCCATTGTTCATCTCATTTAACAAAGTCAGGACGAGTTGAAACAACGGCGGACTCAACGTATCCGCTGCGGGCATTTTGTCGATAAAATCGACGATATAAGCAGCATAGGCCATTTTGTAAATATCTGCTTTTAAGTAGCGAAAAGGGTTTTCGACTTCGCCCTGATGAAGCGTACCAAGCCCTTTTCCAATGGAATAGATATAAACCCCATGGGTAAGGATTTGACTGCTTGCAGAAAGCTTGCTTCGGGGTTTTTTTGCCCCCCTCGCCATGAGGCCAACTTTACCGTATTCTCTCGTAAATAAAGTGATGATCTTGTTCGATTCCCCATAATCTGTTGCCCGAAGGACAATACCTTCCGCCTTGGTGTTCATACTCTTCCCGCCGTTTCCCTATATTCCAAGAATGTATTAAACCGTCGGCTGTTCTTCAGCGGCGTATTCTTCCGCCGAAGACGCCTCCGCCTCAAATTCCCTTTCCATCTCTTTCATGAGCAAATAGGTGTCAATACTTCCGGTCTTACAAAAGACTTTCCAAACAAAGTCTATCATGTTTAAAACCACCTTTCATGTTTTAACACCTTGTTTTTTTAGTTTCTCACGAATCGGTGCAAAACATGAAATGGAAAAAATGACAATAATGGTGACAAATTCGGTTATATTGCCGGGACTTCCCGGCTCGCTCGCCCCAACTCACCAATTTTTTCCTACAGCTCATTTGCCATCAGTAGTCGTCTTCATTAAATCCGAAATCATGGAGCAACTGCGTTTTATCGCGCCAATTTTTTTGGACTTTTACCCATAATTCCAGATAAACCTTTGAACCGAGAAGTGCCTCAATATCTCGGCGTGCTCGCGTGCCAATTTCTTTTAACATGCGGCCGTTTTTTCCGATAATGATTCCTTTTTGCGAATCCCTTTCCACAATTATCGCGGCTAACACATCAATCATGGATCCGTTTTTCCGCGTTTCAATGTTTTCAATCATGACGGCAATCGAATGCGGCACTTCTTCTTCCGTTAAGTGAAGAATTTTTTCCCGAATGATTTCGGATATGATAAACCGCTCCGGATGGTTAGTCACTTGGTCATCGGGGTAATATTTCGGCCCCTCTTCAAGGACATTGATGATTTCCGCCATCATCGTTTGCGTATTTTGCCCGTTCTTTGCCGAAATCGGTATGACTTCTTGGAAAGGAAACGCTTGACGATATTCATCAATGAGCGGCAAAAGATCATCAGGATGAACCTTGTCAATTTTATTCACAATCAAAAAAACGGGGGAATGACATTTTTTCAATTGCTCGATGATAAATTCATCGCCGCGTCCCTTACCGCTTTCCGCATCAACCATGAAAAGGACGAGATCCACTTCATTTAACGTGTTGATGGCGATTTTGGTCATGTATTCCCCAAGTTTATGTTTTGGTTTATGTATACCAGGCGTGTCGATAAAAATGACTTGAGCCTCATCTGTTGTATAAACACCTTGTATTTTATTCCGAGTTGTTTGCGGTTTATTACTCATGATCGCAATTTTTTGGCCGATGATATGATTCAACAATGTGGATTTTCCAACATTCGGCCTGCCGATGAGTGCGACAAAACCTGATTTAAAATCCATATTTCGTCAAATCCTTTGTCAGTAATGTTCCCAAGTGCAACGCCACAACCAAACTTTTTTTACTCATAAAGAACACCAACCTTATTTTAAAAAAGATATCTACTAAAAATGATCACTCCGATGATGGCGCTCGCCACCGCCACGACAAGAACGGCACCTGCCGCGACATCTTTTGCTTGCTTCGCTATTGGATGGTCGTTTTGGGTGTATAGATCTACCGTTCGTTCCACAGCCGTATTCATCAACTCAAAAGCAAAGACTAAAAAAATGAGCAATAATAGTATAACCCAATCCGAGCGGCTGACATGGAACCATGCCGCAAAAAGAATGACCAAAATGGCGCAAACACCATGGATTTTCATGTTTTTTTCACTGCGGAAAGCATGTATAAGACCCGCCCAAGCCGCCCGAACACTCGTTAAAAACCGCTTTTTCTTTGCCACATTTATGACCTCGTTAAGCCGAACTTATTTAAAATGTCTTCTTGGAGCGCAAACATTTCTTGTTCGTCTGCTTTCTCCATATGGTCATACCCTAATAAATGTAAAAAACCATGAACGACGAGAAATCCGATTTCCCGTTCAAAGGAATGACCGTATTCTTCTGCTTGAGAGACGGCTTTCGGAACGGAGACGATGATATCCCCTAAAACCCTCGGGACATCTTCGCCGATAATCGGAACTTCCTCTTCGGTTATTTCTTCAAGGGCAAATGAAATGACGTCGGTCGGATAATCTTTCCCGCGATATTCCAAATTGATTTTATGTATGGTCGGGTTATCCACGAAAGTTAAAGACAGTTCAGCGTTACCGACTTTCATTTGATCCGCGGCAAACTGCAACAAATCCTTAACTTGTTGCAGTTGTTTTTCGTTTAAATAATCATGGTCATCTTGGACCGCAATATGAAGTGCCATTTACTACCCTCCGCTTTCTGTCAATAAGAAGGCATAGATCTGTTGTTTTGAGCAAAGACAAACCTAAACGCCCTTTATGATACCTGTTTAATGCGTCATTTTCTTACCGTTAAGAAAAAGGCTGGCTGAAGTCCGCGTTATCAAAATACGTGGATTCAGCCGCTCTTTATTTTTCTGGCCGGCAAATCTTCCGGATATTCAATGCGAGAATGAAAAACGCCTTGAAGCGTTTCAATTAATGAGGCGCGGACGGTATATAATTCTTTCATTGTCAAGTCGCATTCGTCAAACTGCCCATCTTCCAACCGATCGTTGAAAATCGATTGCACGAGCGCTTCGATTTTTTCTGGTGTCGGATGTTTCATGGATCGAACAGCGGCTTCGACACTGTCTGCCAGCTCAACAACCGCGGCCTCTTTCGTCTGCGCTTTCGGACCGGGATAGCGAAAATCGCTTTCCAGAACCTCTCCGCCTTCTTCCTTTGCCTTGTGGTAAAAATATTTGATCAGAGTTGTGCCATGATGTTGCTCTGCGATATCAATGATTTCCTTCGGGATTTTTGCTTCCTTCAGCATCTTTGCCCCGTCATATGGATGGGCCATGATGATGGTTTTGCTTAAATGCGGCGAGATTTTATCATGAGGGTTTTCCCCGTTCATTTGATTTTCCACGAAAAAGCGCGAGCGCTTGGTTTTCCCTACATCATGATAATAGGCGGCGACGCGGGCAAGCAAGCCGTTCGCACCGATGGCTTCGCAGGCGCGTTCGGCAAGATTGGCAACCATGATGCTGTGATGATACGTGCCCGGGGCTTCGATGAGGATTTTCCTCAAAAGCGGATGGTTTGGGTTGGCCAATTCGATGAGTTTCATGGGTGACAGAATGTTAAAGACCGCCTCAAAGAACGGCATTAATCCAATGGTTAAAACGGTCGCCAAAAAGGCGGACAGAAATGCCAAGCCGATTTCCATCCCCAATTCCAAAATATGAATGGAACCACCTTTAATAAAATGAAGCGAACAAGCCGCGAGAACATTGACCGTTGCAATCATTAAACCAGCTGGTAAATACCGCAAACGCCCCCGACTTTCCCGCCATACCAAGGCACCGGCCATGGCGGAGCATAACACATAAATAGCCATTGTCGCATTGAAAGCCCCGCTGTTTCCGCCAAAGATATAACCGCTCGAAACAGCTGCCACAATACTGTAAACCACAGCCAAGCGCTTACTTAATAAAATGGTCATCAGTAACGGGCCACAGGCGACAGGCACTACGAATTCAATATGATTCACATGGACGTTTTTTAAAAGGTTGGCGAGTTCCAAGAGAACAACAATTAACACATGTATGCATAAAAACATCAGCAAGTTGCTTGTATCTGGTTCGCCTTGCTTTTGTTTTAACTGTTTTAACTCTAAAACCAGTAACATGGTACAAAAAGCAACAAGAATGGCGAGGCTGATGAAAGGCAAGATTTTATAATGATTGTCCAACAAACCGACAACCTTGAGTTTATGAAGGACATCCCGCGTGATGAGATCCCCTTTTTTGACGATGACTTCCCCTTGGTGAATGACAACCGGTTCAATGGCCTTTACAGCATCTTCCTTGTTCTTTTTCGTCGCCTGTGCATCAAAGACATAGTTCGGAACAATCGCATAGCGCAAAATATCAGAAAGAGCTGCCGTTAAATCGTCATTGACGACCGATTTCGGGATCGACCGTATCGCTTTATTTTGCGCATCTTCTAGATCCGCCCATTTGATTTTATCCATCATCGTATCATAAATGGTGGAATTGGCAATTTCTTGGGCAAGAGCAAAATCGCGGTCAGAAACCGAAAGCAACGTCCGCAATGTGTCGTCCGACAGTTTTCCGCCTGTCGTATTTTTCAGTTTCTCCCGCGCGTCTTTTACGGCGTCTTCCAATTTCGCTGCTTGTTGCGCTTTAAGTTGATTGCCCTCAGCGTGAGCGTCGTTTGCTGCATCATTTGCCGTTTGCTTTTTCTCCCGCAAGTCCGCTAATACATTAAAAATATCACCGGTTTTTTCCACTTGGAGCATGGCGGTATCTTTGTTAAAGACATAAGTGGTTGGAGTATTGGCCGATGCCTGTCTGCGCAAATTGTTTGTCGTTTCCTGATCAACAATTTCTACAGGGGATTGAATGTCATAACGAGCAATGTCGTGAAGTTTGACATGGACGGTATCAGGCAGCGCGGCATTTATCATGGCCAAGTATAAAATCACACCAATCAAAACATAAATCACATAAGTTAACCACGCGCGCTTGACCACCCGCTGCCAAATCGCTTTCCATTCCCACGGCATCATCCTTAACCCCCCTTCAAACAGAGCGATGCTATTTTGCCTCATACGCTTGGATGATTTTTTGTACAAGCGGATGACGGACGACATCGAGGCGTTTTAGCTCGATAAAGGCAATCCCTTTGATATCTTTTAACGTTTCACACGCCTCTGCGAGCCCTGAAGTCTTGCCTTTGGGTAAATCCACTTGTGTGATGTCGCCGGTAATGATCATTTTTGAACCAAAACCGAGCCGGGTTAAAAACATCTTCATTTGCTCTGGCGTTGTGTTTTGCGCTTCATCTAAAATGACATAGGCATCTTCTAACGTTCGCCCGCGCATATACGCAAGAGGGGCGACTTCAATGGTCCCGCGTTCTAAAAGCCGGGCGGTATGTTCAGTACCGAGTATATCATGGAGCGCGTCATACAAAGGCCGTAAATACGGGTCGACTTTTTCTTTCAAATCACCCGGCAAGTAACCTAGTGATTCCCCCGCTTCAACAGCTGGTCGAGTGAGAACGATGCGTTTGATCCACCCTTTTTTTAAAGCAGTCACCGCCATCACGACGGCCAAATAAGTTTTTCCTGTACCAGCAGGCCCAATCGCAAACACCAAATCGTGTTTCCGCATTGCTTGGACATATCGGCGTTGGCCAAGCGTTTTCACGCGAATTGGTTTTCCTTTAGAGTTAATCGTAATTTCTTCATCATATAAGTCCACAAGTGCGTCAATCATACCTTCTTCAGCCAATTGGACGGCGTAGACGACATCTCTTTCCGATATGGCGATCCCTCGCTTAACCAATTTTATTAAGCCTTTTAAGACATCCTCAACGGTTTGCACTTTGTTTGGGTCACCGGAAACGGATACTTGACCGCCTCGGGTGACAAGGGATACGTCTAATTTTTCTTCGATGATTTTTAAAAAGCTATCACTCGGGCCAAAGAGCGTGATCGCATCCCCGGCATGCTCAAGATGTAAGTGTATCGTATGCAAAAGGTTTTCGGACAATATTGCTCAGTCTCCTTAACTCCATCGTAGTCCTTTTCTTTTTCTTAGTCTACCATAGGAATAACACAAAATTCCATTAAATATCGAAAAACTCACCGCTATTTCCAAACGGTGAGCGGACTGAGCGCTTTTAAGAAGCTGGTGCTTTTTTCTCTTTTTCTTTGCGAATGTGTTTTATTCGTTCACTAGGGATGATCACCCGTGGTTTTGTAATGTCTTCTTCGACGGTCATGAGCAAGTTTAAATGCAGTTCCCCGTTTTCTACAAACCTTTTTCGTATATCGATCGCCAACACTCTGGCATCCTCCGATAATTTTTGCAGCAACTGATTAGCGGCGGTTTCTTTCCCAATAGCCAGCGCTTCATCCATAGTCAACTGTCGGTGAGTGGTATCGGTTTTCCGATACGTTATTCTTTCATAAGAAACAGGCAAGTCCCAAAAAAGAAAATGAAAAGGCTTGATTTCTCTATCGACGTGGGCTTCCTTGTAAGGATGACTTTTAAAGCCCCAAATGGGTAGCGACCAGCCAAACACTTTCAACTGATGTTTGCGGTAAATGTCGCCTGTCATCGTTGTGTAGGCCGTCTTTAAGGGCACGCTTACGTCCGAGCGATACCACGTTTCCCCCATCACTTTTCCTTTAGCAGCGACGAACTTCGGATTATCTTCATTCCCGATGCTTCCGGAAACGAGTAATTGCCCAGGTTCTACGACTTGATCCGGTTCAACAACAGCGACTCCCTTTTCAACAAAGATCCGACGAATTTTCGCTTCTTTTGTGGCAATCAAATCCCGCGGTCCGGTTTCTTTTTCCCTTGGCGGTAGCTCCTTTTGGACGATATCCACATGATAGGTTGTCCCGTCTTTGGAGACACCTATCCATGTCGCTTTTTTAATTTGCCCTAATAATTCATCCTCAATGGTTTCAAGCGAGGGAAGGAAAAAAGTCAGCGACCCGACATGAACATTCATTTTTTTCAAGGCGCTGCGGATTTGTTTTTCCACTACGGGGTCAGCCCCGCTCACATCAATCCGCCAGACCATATTTGATAAAATAAAAATCAGTGCGAAGGCAAACAAGATGCCGATTAAAATACCCGTTCTGGACAAAAGACGGCGGATGAGAAATGGCAAGCCGCTCCGTCCTTCAAAATGAATGCGGCAGTCCGTGGCTTTTAAAATCGGTTTGATTCTCCTGATATCTTTTAACATCAGCGAACAAACAATTTCTCGATCCCCAACCCGTTCGATATCCCAAATGGCTATGGATTCCTTTACGCATCGGTTGATAAAGGCTTCGGGAATTCTTCCGCGAACGGTGACCCTGACATGGCCGAACAGCATTTCATTCCAGTTTTTTTTCACTTTGGTCACTCCTAGCCATCAATAAATTCGATACTTTTAATCGTCCCCTCCAACAAGATTTCTTCCGGTAAAATGGTTTTTAAGATAAAATTTTGCCCCTTTATCAGGAGTTGTCCCTGTTTCATGGACAGCCTTAATTCTTCTTTGGAGAAGGCTATAACCCCTTTATGGTTTTCTATGTATATATGCAGCCGCCCGATCATTGTGATCCGCGGCAAATCCATGATCACATCGGCCGGCATGTCGGTATGGTCAACGAACCACTGTTGGACTTTGTTTTGCCATTTCCGGGCCACCCTTCACCACCTCTTTATCATCTTTATGTTATAGAAAGCCTGGCTATCACCATTTATCTCGCCTTAAGCCTGCTAACCACCGAACCTATTTTGAATGCTTCGAGAAAAAAATTAGCTCCGCCAAACCTTTTAGGTGAAGGCAGAGCCATAGTTCCTCTTTTACCGGCCGGATAATTGAACAGTCCGTGTGCGCCTTTTTCGTGCGTTCAGAGCTTTCATTCCGCTTATACCAGCTTGATCAAGGATATTCCTATATTGAATTTATTTTATAATACTTCGCTGAGTTTGCCATTCTCCGGTCGGGGATATGTACGATATCCAACGTAAAAAAGGTCTATCCCTACAAGGAGATAGACCTTTCGTTGGTTCATTTATGATAAGCGTTGTTGAACGAGGCGATTGACTTTAGCCCCGTCTGCTTTACCTTTCACTTTCGGCATGATGCGCTGCATGACTTTACCCATGTCAGCTTTCGTTTTCGCGCCGCTTTCTGCGATCGCTTCATCGATAAGCTTCTCAAGTTCTTCATCCGAAAGCGGTTTGGGCATATAAGATTGGATGATGTCGATTTCGCCCTTAACTTGCTCTTCTAAATCTTCTCGACCGGCGTTTTTAAACTCTTGGAGGGAATCTTTCCTCTGCTTGAGTTCCCGGGATAACACGGTTAACGCTTCGTCTTCCGATAATTCTTTATTCAAATGAATGGCTTCATTTTGAAGGGATGCCTTTAACATCCGGATCACCGATAGGCGCGTTTTATCCTTCTGTTTCATGGCTTCCTTCATGTCCCGGGTTAGTTGATCCAACAAACCCATGAAGACAACTCCTTCTAGTATCTGCGTTTTTTGCGCGCAGCCTCTGATTTATGTTTGCGACGGACACTCGGTTTTTCGTAGTGTCTGCGCTTTTTAATTTCCGCTAGCGTTCCGGATTTTGCGACTGAACGCTTAAAACGGCGCAGCGCGTCTTCAATCGATTCATTTTTACGAACCTTTGTTTCTACTGCCATACCGTGTTTCCCTCCCTCCGAAAAGCGAACGCTTATGAAGGGCGTGGTCAAAAAAGGGACTCGCCCTGAGTCATTTTCGCCGTTACACTTTTACATGTATAAAAAATCCATGTCGTTTGTATTATATATGAATTAACGCCCGCGGTCAACTTAAGATTCGCTAGCGTCCTTTAAGCGATGCGCTTCCAGCTTTTTGATGAAGTCATCATCCAAAGGGATGGCTTTGTTCTTTTCCCCGTTTAACCATACGACCACCGATTCCCCTCGAGCAATCAGCGTTTGACTTTCCTTATCGCGAATATCATGCACGAGTGTAAAACTTTTGCGCCCGATTTTAGCTACAGCCGTTTCCACCTGAATCACCTGATCGAAATAGGCTTGGGCAATAAAATCGCAGTGCAAGGATACGACCGCCATCGTCACATCTTTAGTTTCCAACGATAGCCCGATTTGTTTCGTAAAATCAACACGCGCTTCCTCCAAATAGATGAAATAACTGACGTTGTTGACGTGTCCTACTGCATCCGTTTCACAAAAGCGCACGCGAATGTCAGTTACCGTTGCCATTTTTTTCACTCCAGACGCTTGCAGTCATGTTTATAAGCCTTGTCCAATAGAATGATATGGGTGAGATAAATGTTTACGCTTATAAGCACATTTATTATTTATATTACGATATTCTTTTTCGGAATGACAGTGATGCGCATCGGGATGCTGAACGCGTCCGAGGACCGTTTAAAAATGTATTTATATCGGGTGACGGACAAGCCCATCAAAGGTCTTTTTTTCGGGATGATTCTGACGGCGGCAATGCAAAGCAGCTCAGCCGTTACGGTTATCGCCATTGGTCTGGTATCTGCGAAATTGATCTCATTTCAGCAAACCATCGGCGTCATTCTCGGCTCGAATATCGGGACGACGGTGACCGGTGAAATCGCTACCATTGATCTAGGATCCCATTTTTGGGTTCTTCTCGTCCTTGGTGTCGTCCTCATGTTCCTGCCTTATCAAAAAGCGTTCGTGGCCGGGACATTCAGTTTTGGGCTCGGCTCGCTGTTCTGTGCAATGAACGGCTTTCAATCACTAGCCGGGCCCGTTGAAAACTTGGCATCGATGCGAACTATCCTTGATGCCGTCAATCATTCATTAGCTTTAGCCATTATTGTGGGCTGTGTTTTTACGGCGATCATCCAATCCAGTGCTGCCACCCAGCTCCTCGTCATGGGGCTTGCCACCGCGGATCTCTTAACGCTTCCTGCGAGCTTCGCCATCGTTCTCGGTGCGAATATCGGGACATGTATGACGGCGCTTCTTGCCGCCCTTCCGTCCGGTAAACCGGCACGCTACACGGCTTATACGCATACCTTATTCAATTTCCTCGGCGTTTTATTGTTTTACCCCATTCTCCCAATTTTTGCGGATGGAGTGGCGAAAGTGTCGCGAGCGCCGGATCAAGCGATTGCCCATATGTCCGTCCTATTCAACGTCATCACGGCTTTTCTTGCCCTTCCTTTCGCCAATAGTTATGGCAGATGGGTGGACAAGATCTTAAATCGCTGAGAATATAAAGAAAACTCCACCTAGCCATTAAGGTGAAGATGGGGACTTTGTTCCCCTTATGCTAGCCCGAAAAAAGTTTATGCTTTCTGACCTATAAAAAAACTCGGCTCTGCCAAGCCTATTAGGCAAAGGCAGAGCTATAGTTGATCGGACATTTACCCTCCGCACATAACGGACTTCATTACCCTTACACAGCGGTTTGGTCCGCATCCGAGTGCAAATCATTAAGATCGACATGATCGTCCAAAACGCGGACGAATTGCCCGTCACAGTACGGATAGCCGGCTTTCACGATTTTTACGCGCACAAGTTTGCCTTCCATATCCGGTGTGGCTGGAAAGCGGACCTTTAGATAATTATCCGTATAGCCAACCCATTGGCCGGTTGAAGCATCTTTGTTATAAGGTTCTTCCGGTATGACCTCCAACACTTCGTTTTCGTATGCTTTGGCATATTCCAATGCCAGCTGATCGTTCAAGGCGATCAAACGGCGCACACGGTCGTGTTTGATGTCCTCTGGGACTTGATCCGGCATGCGACTTGCCGGCGTCCCCGTCCGCTTCGAATACGGAAACACATGGAGTTCGGCGAATTTTAACCGGCTGATGAAATCATACGTCTCTTGAAACTCGGCTTCGGTTTCACCCGGGAAGCCGACAATGACATCCGAAGTCAAGGCAAAATCCGGAAGCGCCTCGCGAAGACGGGCGATTTTTTCGGCATAAAAGTCAGTTGTATATTTCCGACGCATTCTTTTAAGAACGGTGTCCGAACCTGATTGCAGCGGAATATGCAAGTGACGGGCGATGACCTTGGAGCGATCAATCGTTTCAATAACCTCTTCGGTAATTTGACTTGCTTCGATTGATGATATACGGAGCCGCTTCAGGCCTTTGACGTTGGCCTCGAGATCGCGTAAAAGACGGGCAAAATTATAATCCTTCATGTCTTCGCCGTAACCAGCCGTATGAATGCCTGTCAAGACGATTTCTTTATAGCCGGCATCCACTAATTTTTGCGCTTGTTCCAAGACTGCCTGAGGTTCACGCGAGCGCAGAAGTCCCCGTGCCCACGGAATGATGCAGAAGGTGCAGAAATTATTGCATCCCTCTTGAATTTTTAAGGAAGCTCGCGTACGGTCCGTAAACGATGGTACGTCAAGTTCTTCAAAGACACGGGCTTTCATAATGTTGGAAACGCCATTGATGGGTTCCCGTTCTTTTTTAAATTGTTCAATATAACCGAGCATTTTTTCACGGTCTTGTGTGCCCACAACGATATCTACGCCGGGGATCCCCATGACTTCAGCGGGGGATGTTTGCGCGTAGCAGCCGGTCACGCATATAACGGCGTCAGGATTTTTGCGTACGGCCCGGCGAATCATTTGCCGGCTTTTCCGGTCGCCGGTATTTGTGACCGTACAAGTATTGATGACATAGACATCGGCTCGATCGTCAAAGTCTTTGCGTTCATAACCGTTTTTTTGAAAGAGCTGCCAAATCGCTTCCGTTTCATAATGGTTCACTTTGCAGCCTAAAGTATGAAAAGCCACTGATGGCATGTGCATTCACTCCAATAATTCAAAATGATAGGAGGCCGCGGATAAGAGATAAAGCCCAGCCGTCTCCGTGCGCAAAATGCGTTTTCCAAGAGCCACCTTCGTAAAGCCGGCATCATCTAATGCCGCAATCTCGCTTTCACTTAGCCCGCCTTCCGGTCCAATCACTGTCAAAAGCGACTCTTTTGGCTTCATTTTTCGAAAGATGGCGGAAAGTCCCTTCATTGCGCCGGACTTGGCTTCCTCTTCATAAGCCACGACTTTATAATCAAAATGTTTACTCGCCTCTATCAATTGTAATATGGATAGCGGTTCCGTCACATCTGGTATTTTATTCCTATGCGACTGCTCAGCCGCTTCTTTGGCGATTTTTTTTAACCTGTCCCGCTTGCGTGCAATTTTTGCTGCGCCTTCCCATTTGACGACAGCGCGTTCCGCCTGAAACAAAATAAACGCCTCAGCTCCCAATTCTGTCCCTTTTTGCACGATCCAGTCCAGTTTATCACCTTTTGGGAGCCCTTGAGCAAGAGCGATGCGAATGGGCAATTCATGATTCTCATCGAGTTCCTGCTCGATATCAGCGATGACTTCACCATCAAGGATCGCCGAAAGTGAACAAAGATAAGCACGGCCGTTTGTTTGGCAGCAAATAATACGGTCACCTGGCCGCATTCGCATAACCTTTGAGATGTGCCGAGCATCGTCGCCAACGATCTTTACCTGACCTTGTTCAATTTCTGATTCCGAAACAAAATACCGTTGCATCGTTTCACCTTATTTGCGGCTAACTATTGAGACCCAATCTTCTTCGCTCTCGATGTCGATGATGGTAAAGCCAGCGTTGCGGAGTGCCTCTTCGACATCTTTGCGCTTGTTTTCAATAATCCCGGACGCGATAAAAACGCCGCCAGGGCTCAATAAGCGATAGGCATCATCGACAAGGCGCAGAATGACTTCTGCCAAAATGTTCGCAACGACCAACTGATAAGTACCATCGACATGGTCGGCGAGATTGCCGTGTTTTACCTCGACCACCTCTTGCACTTTGTTCACTTTAACATTCAGTTTGGCCACTTTCACCGCAACCTCATCAAGGTCAACAGCGAGGACGCGGTTTGCTCCGAGCTTGGCACAAGCAATGCTTAACACGCCGGAGCCCGTTCCAACATCTAAGACATCTTCACCTGGCCGGAGATATTTTTCAATCGCTCGTAAACAAAGCACGGTCGTTGGATGCGTCCCCGTCCCAAAAGCCATCCCTGGATCGAGCTCGATGACTTTTTCGTCAGCAGATTCCGGTTGGTAATCTTCCCATGTGGGGACGATCGTTAAATGATCCGTAACTTTTTGCGGTTTATAATACTTTTTCCAAGCGGTTGCCCATTGTTCTTCATTGACCTCACTAATGGTAATCGTATTTCGTCCAAGGTCGATGTCATACAAGAGAAGGGCGTTGATTTGTTCTTTTATTTGCTCAACGGTCTCCCCCAAAAAGCTGTTTACTGGGAGATAGGCTTTGATATTGACGCCTTCATCCGGGTAATCCGCGGGATCGAGTTCGTAAACCTCACCATAACGATCCGGCCATGTGCGTTTCAAATCTTCCGCATCTTCAATCACCACACCACCGGCTCCGGCTTCATGTAAAATATTTGAAATCGGTTCAATCGCTTCCCGCGTCGTATGAATGCATATTTCCGACCAATTCATGGGCCACCGGCCTCCATTCTCAATCCGCTTTAAAGGCGCGTTTCACCTTTGAAAAAAACGTATCATTTTGTTCATCAATGGGGTTTTGACCGCTGAGTTCTGCAAGTTCACGGAACAAAGCCTTTTCCCGTTCAGACAAATGCCGTGGGGTGACGACCTTCACCGTCACATGTTGGTCACCCTGCCCGTAACCCCGAACATTTTTAATACCTTTTCCTTTCAAACGAAAATGGGTGCCGGTTTGCGTCCCAGCGGGGATTTTCAACTTCACTTTACCGTAGAGCGTCGGCACCTCGATTTCATCACCAAGCGCTACCTGAGCAAAATTGAGCGGAATCGTGCAGTAAATGTCATCGCCGTCCCGTTCAAAGAATTTATGGGGTTTGACATGGAATACAATGTATATGTCACCGGGCGGTCCGCCGTTAATTCCGGCTTCACCTTGGCCGGATAAGCGGATTTGTTGACCATCATCGACGCCCGCAGGAATTTTGACATGGATTTTTTTATGGATACGCACGCGACCCGTACCGCCACAGCGGCCGCATTTTTCCCTTACTATTTTACCCTTGCCTTGGCAATAATGACAAACGCGGCGATTGACGATGCGACCAAACGGTGTGTTTTGTTCGAGATTTAATTGGCCGCTTCCGCCACAGTGAGAACACGTCTCTGGTTTTGTTCCTGGACGAGCACCAGAACCATGACATGTCGTACAAGTCTCCTCACGGGGAATTTCAATGTCGGTTTCTTTCCCGAAGGCGGCTTCCTCAAATTCCAGCGTCATCGTATATTGCAAATCTGCTCCTTGGCGGGGCGCATTGGGATCTCGGCGCCTTGTACCACCGCCGAAGAACATGTCAAAGATGTCACCGAATCCGCCAAAATCCGCTCCTTGGAATTCACCGGCACCGCCAAAGCCTTGATTCGGGTCGGCATGACCGAACTGGTCATAATGCGCTTTCTTCTGTGGGTCGCTAAGCGTTTCGTACGCTTCTTTAACTTCTTTAAACTTTTCTTCGGCGTTTGGATCATCCTTATTCACATCAGGATGGTATTTCCGTGCTAACTTGCGATACGCTTTCTTGATTTCTTCTTTCGTCGCGTTTCGATCCACGCCTAGCACTTCATAGTAATCTCGTTTCGCCATGCGATTTCCTCCCGACAGGTTTCACATAAATTTTATCTTAGCACCAAAACTTCCCGAGATGCAATGTTCAAACACGGCGTTCTTGAAAAAAGTCGAAGCCGCTTTTCGGCTTCGACTCACTTATGAAAGCTAGAGCGGTGCTCTTATTATTTTTTATCGTCGTCTTTAACTTCCTCGTACTCGGCATCAACGACGTTATCATCCTTTTTGGAATCGGCACCACCGGTTGATTGAGCTTGTTGTTGCTGAGCCATTTGTTGATACAGTTTAACGGACAAGTTCTGGACGATTTCTTGAAGTTCGTCTTTCGCTTTGCGAATGGCATCCACATCTTTGGATTCCAATGTTTTCTTTAGCTTATCTTTTGCCTCTTCAGCTTTTTTCTTATCCGCACTGTCGACTTTATCTCCTAAGTCTTTCAGCGTCTTTTCGGTTGTGAAGATCAGCTGATCCGCTTCGTTGCGGAGATCCACTTCTTCTTTACGCTTACGGTCGGCCTCCGCGTTTTCTTCCGCTTCTTTGATCATGCGTTCGATTTCTTCATCCGACAGACCGGTATCGGATTTAATAGTAATCGATTGTTCGCGGTTTGTGCCTTTGTCCTTCGCGCGGACATTAACGATGCCGTTCGCGTCGATTTCAAATGTGACTTCAATTTGCGGAATGCCGCGCGGTGCCGGCGGGATATCCGTTAACATGAAGCGGCCAAGCGTTTTGTTATCAGCGGCCATTGGGCGTTCCCCTTGCAGAACATGAATTTCCACAGAGGTTTGGTTATCTGCAGCCGTTGAGAAAATTTGCGATTTGCTCGTCGGAATCGTTGTGTTCCGCTCGATCAGTTTCGTGAAGACACCGCCCATGGTTTCAATACCCAAGGAAAGAGGTGTAACGTCTAGTAAAACGACATCCTTGACTTCACCAGCTAAAACACCAGCTTGAATAGCGGCCCCAAGAGCCACGACTTCATCTGGGTTAACCCCTTTGTGCGGTTCTTTACCCGTCAGACGTTTAATCGCCTCCTGAACAGCTGGAATCCGGGTGGAACCACCAACTAAAATAACTTTATCGATTTCATCGTAACTTAACCCGGCGTCAGGTATGTGTAAAATATTTCTCGAAGCAAAATGATGGAAAAAAATAGAGAAGGCACTCTAACATAAATGTATGCCACCAAGCAAATACATTTGAAGAGAGGCCTTCTCATGGAAAACATTATACCAAAAATATACCAATTGTTAAATGAAACTCGCGATTTTATTTCGTTTGAAGAACAGCTTAAACGGCTGATGTACAGCACATTTGCCGACGTGATGGGCATTGTCTTTGGTCAACTCGATGAAGCCATTGTGAATGAAAAAAGAAAAGAAGGATGGAAAAGAGAACGTAAAGATAAAAAGACGTTGACGTTTACTTTTGGGGCTGTGACTTAC
>NZ_KE387197.1:0-501 GCF_000430685.1 Tuberibacillus calidus DSM 17572
GACACGTGGAGCTGACGAATACTAATCGGTCGAGGACTTAACCAAAAAAAGATGCACGAAACCTTCGTTTTCAGTTTTCAGGGTGCAAACGCACCTGTAAAAAACGTTCGACGAACGAACGCTGCGTCGAACGCCCAATATTTGATCTGTCCGGTGACAATGGCGAAGAGGTCACACCCGTTCCCATCCCGAACACGGAAGTTAAGCTCTTCAGCGCCGATGGTAATTGGGGGCTTCCCCCTGTGAGAGTAGGTCGTTGCCGGGCAGACAAAATACAATATATGACAAAAGCCTATTCGATTTGACATTTGGCTCTAAAATAGGTAGAATACAATCCGCAGGGTTTAAAACATGCCGGCCTAGCTCAATTGGTAGAGCAACTGAATCGTAATCAGTGGGTTGGGGGTTCGAGTCCTCTGGCCGGCACCATTTTTATTTTTTGAGCGAATGCACATAATAATTAAGCACGAGCCATTAGCTCAGTCGGTAGAGCACTCTAGC
>NZ_KE387197.1:700-61642 GCF_000430685.1 Tuberibacillus calidus DSM 17572
AATCAGTGTTCCGAATCTCTGAGTAAGCTTCGTTCAATTAACAAGCGAGTGCACATAATAATTAAGCACGAGCCATTAGCTCAGTCGGTAGAGCATCTGACTTTTAATCAGAGGGTCGAAGGTTCGAGTCCTTCATGGCTCACCATTTTTATCATCTTAAGTGTTGCGCGGGTATGGCGGAATTGGCAGACGCGCTAGACTTAGGATCTAGTGTCTTTGACGTGGGGGTTCAAGTCCCTCTACCCGCATTGGGTGTGCGGAAGTAGTTCAGTGGTAGAACACCACCTTGCCAAGGTGGGGGTCGCGGGTTCGAGTCCCGTCTTCCGCTCCATTGCAAAGCTTTGCGCCCTTAGATCAACTGGATAGATCGTCTGACTACGGATCAGAAGGTTAGGGGTTCGAATCCTCTAGGGCGCGCCATTTTAAAAAAAAATGCGGGCCATGCATTGCGTCACATACAAAAAATTAACGCAAACGGGAAGTGGCTCAGCTTGGTAGAGCACCTGGTTTGGGACCAGGGGGTCGCAGGTTCAAATCCTGTCTTCCCGACCATTATGGGGCCTTAGCTCAGCTGGGAGAGCACCTGCTTTGCAAGCAGGGGGTCAGCGGTTCGATCCCGCTAGGCTCCACCATATTTTTTAAACAGGGATCATGAACCTGTTTTTTTGTTTGCGGAAGTAGTTCAGTGGTAGAACACCACCTTGCCAAGGTGGGGGTCGCGGGTTCGAGTCCCGTCTTCCGCTCCATTGAATTGAAAATCAATTAATACCATATAACTAAACTAGTTAAATTTAAAATCCCATTTTCGCAATGACGAAAGTGGGATTTTTATATTCCTTCGTTTTGTGATGATTTTTATGTTAATATCATATAATAAAAAATTAGAATAACAAATATGAATATTTATTCGGAGGTGGCCGTAATGCATTTTAGTTGGATTAATCATGATATGACTACGATTACCATCAGGTTAATTACGGCCGCGGTTTTAAGCGGGTTAATTGGCTTGGAAAGAGAAGTAAAACGCCATCCCGCGGGCTTCCGCACCCACCTTTTAGTTGGCGTGGGAGCTTGTATGCTTATGGTCTTGTCGTTATTTGGATTTAATGATTTTCTGTCTTCTGACCCTAATATTCGGTACGACCCATCGCGGCTACCTTCTTACGTCATCAGTGGGATTGGTTTTCTTGGTGCAGGGACGATTATGGTTCACGGCATCACGGTCAGAGGATTGACGACAGCTGCATCGATTTGGGTTGTTTCTGGAATTGGTCTTGTCGTAGGTAGTGGCATGTATTTTGTTGCGGTTTTTACAACGATCATCGTGATTTCCAGTTTAATTTTTCTTAATAAGTGGGAACACTATATATTAAAGACCACTCAATCTGAGACATTATACCTTATTGTGAGCAACAACAATATATCTGCGACGTCACTCGTCGGTATTTTGGAAAAGCGCGGGATATCGATTTTGAAAATGGACGTCGAAAATATGCCCGATTCGGATGACAAACTGGTCAAATACAGTTTTGTCGTACATTTTCCTAAAAATATCGATTTACCCGCCATCTATGACGATTTATCGAAAATGTCGGGGATCTATAAGGTTTATACACGGGAATAAATAGACGGTTTTGTTCGTTTCCATTTTAGGAGAAAATCATATATAATTATTGTCAAAGATAGTCAAAGTCAAAAGGGGGTGACATCGGTGGCGAACATTTCAGATATTATTGAAGCCTACATTAAAAAGTTCTTTAATCATCAAAGCGAGGTCGAAATTAAACGCAGTGAACTCGCCGAACTTTTTCAATGTGTCCCCTCACAAATCAATTACGTGTTGAACACTCGCTTTTCTATGGAACAAGGGTATATCGTCGAAAGCAAACGCGGTGGCGGTGGTTATATACGGATTATTAAAGTGAGCCCGAATAATAATGCGGAATTAATCGATTATATGATTCAGTTGATCGGGGATCGCATCACGCAGTCCAAATCATATGCTATGATAACTAGACTGTTTGAGGAAGATCTGATCAACGAGCGTGAAGCAAAATTAATGTTAAGTGCCATTGATCGCTCTGTATTGGATTTAAGCATACCGTTAAGAGATGTTGTCAGAGCCAATATCTTAAAGTCAATGCTTGAAGCTTTGAAATATAAAATGTAAGTGATGAGAAGATGGATCCGAAGGGAGATCATCCAAATGGAATGTCAAGAATGTCATATGAGGCCGGCGACGCTCCACTTTACGAAAATCGTCAACGGCAAAAAAATGGAGGTTCATCTTTGCGAAAGATGTGCCAAAGAAAAAGGCGAAGTGATGGCAGGATCTAATGCGTTTTCCATACACAATCTGTTATCGGGATTTTTGAACTTTGAACAATTAACCGGTCAAAGGGAAAACGATCCTTTTAGCGGGGATGTGCAATGCCCTAAATGTGGGTTGACGTACAGTGAATTTGCCAAAATAGGGAAGTTTGGTTGTGCCCAATGCTACCGCGCTTTTAACCACCTATTGGATCCGATTTTACGAAAGGTCCATGCCGGCAACACCGTTCATACCGGTAAAATCCCGAAACGGACCGGGAAAAACATCAGCACTAAACGAAAAATCCAATCGCTCAAAGAAGAACTGCAATATTTGATTGAGCGTGAAGAGTTTGAGAAGGCAGCGGTGATTAGGGATCAAATTCGCGCTTTAGAAAAAGGTGGGAACGAATTATGAGTCTAAGGCAATTTATCGACCAAGCCGTAAGCCCATGGATGCAAGGGGACGGACCAGATGGCGATATTGTTCTCAGCAGCCGTATTCGGTTGGCCCGTAACCTTGATGATTATGCTTTCCCCATCATGGCGACGGTAGATCAAGCGAAAAAAGCGATGGAGTATATTAAAGACCACCTCAATGGAGCGAGCTATCACGGACTCGGAAAATTCGAATGGGTGGAAATGAGTCGCCTTAAACCTATTGAAAAAAGGGTACTCGTTGAGAAGCATTTAATTAGCCCGAACCTTGCTGAGGACTCTAATTATAGCGCCGCTTTAATCAACGAAACGGAATCCATTAGCATTATGATTAATGAGGAAGACCACCTGCGCATTCAATGTTTATTCCCCGGTTTCCAGTTGAATGAAGCATTGACTTTAGCCAGTGGGGTAGATGATTGGCTAGAGGAAATGTTTAATTTCGCGTTTGATGAACAAAGAGGGTATTTAACCAGTTGTCCGACAAATGTCGGCACGGGTCTCCGTGCCTCCGTTATGGTCCATTTGCCGGCATTAATGATTACCCAGAGGATGAATCGGATTGCTCCGGCTATTAACCAATTTGGACTGGTGGTAAGGGGCATCTACGGGGAAGGAAGCGAAGCATTAGGAAATGTTTTTCAAATCTCTAATCAAATCACTCTTGGCAAATCCGAAGAAGATATCGTTGAAGATTTAAGAGGCGTCGTGATGCAACTGATTCAACAAGAAAAAGCGGCGCGTCGGGATTTGCTGAGTTACTCTAAAATTCAATTGGAAGATCGGGTATATCGGTCTTATGGTGTTTTGAAATACAGCCGGGTGATTCACTCCAAAGAAGCCGCCAAATGCTTATCAGATGTCCGCCTTGGCATCGATCTTGGATTAATTAAAGGCGTTTCCCGGAACATACTTAATGAATTGATGATTATTACACAGCCCGGGTTTCTCCAACACTATTTTAAAGAGGCTTTGGAACCGGATGAAAGGGATGTCCGGCGGGCAATATTGATAAGAGAAAGAATTCAAATGGAAGAAAACCAATAAGGAGGGTGACCGTCTATGATGTTTGGCCGTTTTACAGAGAGAGCCCAAAAGGTTTTGGCACTTGCGCAGGAGGAAGCGGTACGTCTTGGTCATAACAATGTTGGTACGGAACATATTTTACTTGGCTTAGTACGTGAAGGGGAAGGCATTGCCGCTAAAGCTCTCAAGGCGTTGAATTTAAATCCAGAAAAAATTCAAAGAGAAGTGGAGGCCCTTATCGGACGCGGAAGCGACATTGACCAACCGCCTCACTATACACCGCGCGCCAAAAAAGTTATTGAACTGTCCATGGATGAAGCCAGGAAAATCGGTCATTCCTATGTCGGAACTGAACATATATTACTAGGTTTGATTCGTGAAGGTGAAGGGGTCGCGGCGCGCGTTTTAAATAATCTTGGTGTCAGCCTGAACAAGGCGCGTCAGCAAGTTTTACAACTTCTTGGCAGCCACGAAGCAGCAGCCGGACAACAAGGCCGGGCTGGCAGTGCCAATACACCGACCCTTGACAGTTTGGCACGGGATTTAACGGCACAAGCGCGGGAAGGCGGGTTAGATCCGGTGATCGGCCGAAGCAAAGAAATTGAGCGCGTCATCGAAGTGCTCAGCCGAAGGACGAAAAACAATCCGGTCCTCATCGGGGAGCCGGGCGTTGGGAAAACGGCCATCGCCGAAGGGCTTGCCCAGCAAATCGTTAATAATGAAGTGCCCGAAATCTTGAGGGATAAACGCGTCATGACGTTAGATATGGGAACAGTCGTCGCTGGTACCAAATACCGCGGCGAGTTCGAGGATCGATTGAAAAAAGTGATGGATGAAATCCGCCAAGCCGGTAATATCATCTTATTTATTGATGAGCTGCATACTTTAATTGGGGCAGGTGGCGCAGAAGGAGCGATTGATGCTTCCAACATCCTGAAGCCGTCCCTCGCTCGTGGGGAATTGCAATGCATCGGGGCTACGACGCTTGATGAATATCGGAAATACATCGAAAAGGATGCCGCTCTGGAACGGCGCTTTCAACCAATTAGAGTAGAGGAACCAAGTCCGGAAGAATCCGTATTAATTTTAAAAGGATTGCGCGATCACTATGAAGCGCATCACCGCGTCAAAATTACCGATGAAGCCATTGAAGCTGCTGTCAATTTATCCGACCGTTATATATCGGATCGGTTTTTGCCAGATAAAGCGATTGACCTCATCGATGAGGCGGCTTCGAAGGTGCGTCTACGTTCCTATACGGCTCCGCCAAACCTAAAGGAATTGGAACAAAAGCTAGAAGAAATTAAGAAAGAAAAAGACGCTGCCGTTCAAAGCCAAGAATTTGAAAAAGCTGCTTCTTTAAGGGATACGGAACAAAGGCTTAAAGAGGAATTGGAAAAAACACAACAAGAGTGGAAACAAAAACAAGGCCAAGAAAATACAGAAGTCACACCCGAAGACATTGCGATTGTCGTTTCTAACTGGACGGGTGTGCCGGTTTCCAAACTGGCGCAAGAAGAAAGCGAACGGCTCCTTCATATGGAGGAAATATTGCATAAACGCGTCATTGGCCAAGAAGAGGCTGTAAAGGCGATTTCTCAAGCCATTCGCCGGGCGCGCGCCGGTTTGAAAGATCCAAAGCGACCGATCGGTTCCTTTATTTTCCTTGGCCCAACAGGTGTCGGTAAAACCGAATTGGCGAGAGCCGTTGCGGAGGCGTTGTTTGGGGACGAAGAGGCGATCATCCGCATCGACATGTCGGAATACATGGAGAAACATACAACTAGCCGTCTTGTCGGTTCGCCTCCCGGTTATGTCGGGCATGAAGAAGGCGGTCAATTGACAGAGAAAGTCCGCCGCAAACCTTACTCCGTCATCCTTTTGGATGAAATTGAGAAAGCCCATCCCGATGTCTTTAATATTTTGCTTCAAGTCTTGGACGACGGCCGTCTGACAGATTCGAAGGGAAGAACCGTCGACTTTCGAAATACGGTCATTATCATGACGTCAAATGTCGGGGCTGAAACACTTAAAAGAAACAGACATGTTGGTTTTACTGTCGGCGGCGAAAGCGGCGCTTATAGCGAAATGAAAACAAAAGTTTTAGATGAATTAAAACGAACATTCCGTCCGGAGTTTTTAAACCGGATTGACGAGATTATCGTCTTTCATGAATTGAAAACGGAACAAATTGAAAAAATCGTCGGCCTTTTGGCGAGTGACTTAGAACAGCGATTGGAAAACCAAGGCATTACGTTAACATTGACGGATGCAGCGAAAAAACAAATTGCCAAAGAAGGTTATGACCCTGAATATGGTGCGCGGCCGCTGAAGAGGGCGCTACAAAAGAAAGTTGAAGATCGCTTATCAGAGGAACTATTAAAAGGCAACATTTCGAAAGGTAGTTCCGTTGTTGTCGATTACAAAGACGGCCAATTTGTCGTTACTGATGAAAAGAAAAGTGTAAGTAAAACGTCATGAAAGATACATTTAGGTGAATTGTTCCCTATGTTAAAATGAAAATACCATCATGAGTGATAAAGGAATGTGACGACAAAAACGACACCCATGTGCCTTTTTCCTTTGTCAATGGGAGTTGCGAGGAATGCCAAAAATAAAAACCGTCTTTTTTTGCCAGGAATGCGGGTACGAAAGTGCGAAGTGGATGGGAAGATGCCCGGGTTGCGGTCAATGGAATACCATGGTGGAAGAAATTATTAATACCAAAGCCGACCAGGACAGGAGAAAAAGCGGAAAGACACCGAATAAGCCCATTCCCATCAGCCAAATTGAAAAAACGAGCGAAAAAAGATTTTTGACAAAAACCAACGAATTGAATCGGGTGCTCGGCGGCGGGGTGGTGCCCGGCTCCCTCGTCTTGGTTGGGGGTGACCCGGGAATCGGGAAGTCGACCTTATTGTTACAAATGTCCAACCAGCTTGCCGAAGCAGGGTATACGGTTTTATATGTCTCTGGAGAAGAGTCTGTGAAGCAGACGAAAATGCGTGCGGAAAGACTGGATATTCATTCCGATCGGCTTTTTGTGATGGCGGAGACCGATATGTTTGAAATTGAGACCCGCCTTGATGAGATCCAACCTGATTTTCTCGTTGTGGATTCCATTCAAACGGTCTATAGCAGCGATGTGACGTCAGCTCCCGGGAGCGTCTCCCAAGTCCGCGAATGCACAGGGAGACTCATGCGGATTGCAAAAACAAAAGGAGTGGCCACCTTTATCGTCGGCCATGTTACCAAAGACGGTGCCATCGCCGGGCCGCGGCTTTTGGAACATATGGTCGATACGGTTCTTTATTTTGAAGGGGAGCGTCACCATACGTTTCGTATTCTACGGGCGGTTAAAAATCGCTTTGGTTCCACGAATGAAATGGGTGTATTTGAAATGAAGGAATCGGGACTCACTGAAGTCGCGAATCCATCGGAAATTTTTCTTCAAGAAAGAACAAAAGGGGCTTGCGGCTCGACGGTGGCCGCGTCTATGGAAGGCACCCGCCCCATGCTCGTAGAAATTCAAGCTTTAGTCACACCAACGAGTTATACAAATGCACGGCGAATGGCCACTGGCATTGATCCAAATCGGCTGTCAATGTTGATGGCAGTTTTGGAAAAACGCGTTGGGCTTTTGATGCAAAATCATGATGCCTATGTCAATGTTGCCGGCGGTGTCAGACTAGATGAACCGGCTGTTGACCTTGCGGTGGCCGTCAGTGTCGCTTCAAGCTTCAGGGACCAACCCGTTGTGCCAACCGATGTACTCATCGGTGAAGTCGGCCTCACAGGGGAAATTCGTCGCGTCTCCCGCATTGAACAAAGGGTTTTAGAGGCACAAAAACTTGGCTTTGAACGAGCGATTATACCAGAGCAAAATATTGGCGGATGGAAGGCGCCTGAAGGAATTACCATCATTGGTGTGAGAACCGTCGCCGAGGCCATGGAATACACCCTCGGCGCAGCAAAGCGGAGCGTTTTGCCAAAAGTCTATGAATAAAGGAAAAAGGTAAGTAACCGGTTCTTTGTGAGTTCCGCTTAACAAAGACCGGTTCGCACCTATTTTTTAGCAAGAATGGCCATTCTTTTAAGAGAAAAGACCTAAGAGTAAGATACCATTGACAGATATTTGAAACCTATGTTACGTTGGAGGCAACAATCCATAGTTTTACATGTCTTTTTTTGGAAATGATATTTTGTTCATTTTATAGAAAAAATATGTGATTTTCTATGATCACGAGTTTCAAAATAGAGATTCTGTCTATACTGTTTAAGGGAGGTGATAAGAATGATGAAACGGACCATCCAGTTGTTCTTCATCATTATAGGTGGAACATTAGGATTCGTTTATATTCCGAAACTCATCATGTTATTAAATTTTGGCAAAGGTTTAGAATGGTTGGAATCGCCTTATACAGGTATGGTTATTGGGGCAGTTATTTTTTACTTTTTAACGCTCTGGTTTGTAGACTCCATTGTCCAAGTCATTAAAGTGTTTGAAGAAAAAATTGTGAAGGCACCGGTTGCCGATGTTCTGTTCGGAACATTAGGGCTTGTGATCGGACTTGTCGTTGCTTTTTTGATACAAATCCCGCTAAACAATATTCCTTTAACCGCCATTAGCAGCGTCGTTCCGGTCTTTACGATTTTCCTTTATCTGTTTTTGGGGTATCTCGGTTTTCAAATCGGATTCAAAAAGCGTGATGAACTCATAAACTTTTTCCCGATCTCTAAAACAAGAGATAAGCGGAAAGACAATGAAGACGGGTCAATCAAACGGGGCTCGTCATTAAAAATTTTAGATACGAGCGTCATTATTGACGGAAGAATTGCTGATATTTGTCAAACAGGTTTTCTTGAAGGGACGTTAGTGATCCCGCGGTTTGTTCTGGAAGAATTGCAACATATCGCGGATTCATCCGATGTGTTAAAACGCAACCGCGGGCGGCGGGGTTTGGACATATTAAATAAAATCCAAAAGGAACTGGCTGTCAAAGTGGAAATCTATGAAGGTGATTTTGATGAGGTTTCTGAAGTTGACAGCAAATTAGTTAAACTCGCCCTCCTGGTAGGAGGCGTCGTGGTTACCAATGACTTTAATTTAAATAAAGTATGTGAATTACAAGGCGTTTCGGTGTTAAATATTAATGATTTGGCCAATGCCGTCAAACCGGTCGTGCTACCCGGCGAAGAAATGAAAGTGCAAGTGATTAAAGATGGAAAAGAACAAAATCAAGGCGTCGGTTATTTGGATGATGGCACGATGATCGTCGTCGAGGATGGCCGCACGCATATCGGCAAAACGATCGATGTGGTGGTCACAAGTGTTTTGCAAACTTCCGCGGGTCGGATGATCTTTGCGAAGCCGAAAGTATTGGAACAAGCCTTGTAATTATCGGAGGAGACTATGGGATACGAAGTCGTCATTCCGGCAGCGGGAAGCGGGAAGCGAATGGGCGCTGGGCATAACAAGTTGTTCATCGAGCTTCTTGGAAAGCCTCTGATAGCCCATACACTGCAAGTTTTTGAGGAAGACGACCAGTGTGATGAAATCATTGTCGTCGTCAAAAAAGAAGAAGAAGAGCGGATCAAAACAATTGTGCGTAGCCAAGGATTTAAAAAAAGGATTCAGTTTGTCGCAGGCGGTGAGGAACGTCAACACAGCGTGCGACATGGGCTCATGCATATTAAAAGGGACGGTGTCGTTTTAATTCATGACGGCGCACGTCCCTTCGTGCCGCTGGAGAGGATTTCAGAGTTGGTCAAAACCGCTGATGCGGTCGGTGCCGCTATTTTGGCGGTTCCGGTAAAAGATACCGTTAAGAGCGTAGCCGAGAGTTTTATTGAAAAAACGGTTGACCGAAGCCGTCTTTGGCTAGCCCAAACGCCTCAAGCGTTTCGGCTCTCAGTTATTTTGGAAGCCCACGAAAAGGCGTATCGAGAGGGCTATGTGGCCACGGATGATGCCGCGTTAGTGGAATGGATAGGGAAACAGGTCGCCGTGGTTAACGGAGACGAGCGGAATATTAAAATCACAACACCGGAAGACTTAACTTTAGCGGAGTACTATATTTTGAAAAACAAGGGGAATCGGAATGCGAATCGGACAAGGCTATGACGTTCATCAATTAGCAGAAAATCGCCCGCTTATCATCGGCGGCGTGCACATTCCTTATGACCGGGGGTTAATCGGCCATTCCGATGCCGATGTTTTATTGCATGCCATTAGTGATGCCTTATTGGGGGCGATTGCTGCTGGTGATATCGGGCGCCATTTTCCTGACACAGATCCGCAATATAAAGACGCGGACTCCAAGAAACTTTTAAAAGCGGTGTGGACGATGGTGGAGGAGAAAGGGTATGCATTAGGAAATCTTGATTGTGTCATCATCGCCCAAGCTCCAAAATTGGCACCATACATTCCGAAAATGGTAGACATTATCTCCGGTCTGTTAGAAACGTCATCAGAAAACATTAATATAAAAGCGACAACAACTGAAAAGCTTGGTTTTACGGGCCGCATGGAGGGGATCGCTGCCCAAGCGGTTTGCCTGTTAACCAAAAAAGGATAAGGGGATATTTGCCCCTTTTTTGCACTGGTAAGAAAGTTATTCATTTCTTAGGCTAACATAAGGGATATTAAGCCTCTTGCTGTGCCTAAAAACTTGATAGAGCCAAGTTTTCTTATGAATTGAGAACACTGATTTAGCGTGTTAAAATAGGTTCGACATTAATGGAATCAGGGTGAAATGAGATGGAAACAGTTAGAACGCGATATGCACCGAGTCCAACGGGGCATTTACATATTGGAGGAGCCCGAACCGCTTTATTTAATTACTTGTATGCACGGCATTTTGGTGGGCAATTTATCATTCGCATTGAAGATACCGATGTAAAAAGAAACGTCGAGGGCGGAGAGAAGAACCAACTAGACTATCTAAAATGGTTGGGGTTGGATTGGGATGAAAGCGTCGATGTCGGCGGCGAATATGGCCCGTACCGGCAAACCGACCGTTTGGCCATCTATAATGAATACGTCAATCAGTTATTGGAAAAAGACCTTGCCTTTAAGTGTTACTGTACAGAGGAAGAATTGCAAAAAGAGCGGGAAGAGCAGTTGGCGAGGGGGGAAGCTCCGAAATATAGCGGCACTTGCCGCCATCTGACGGAAGAAGATAGAAAACGATTGGAAAGTGAAGGTAGAAAACCTAGCATTCGTTTTAAGGTACCTCAAGGCAAAGTCTATACTTTTAATGACCTTGTCAGGGGACAAATTTCTTTCGAGTCCGATGGCATTGGTGATTTTGTCATTGTCAAAAACAATGGCATTCCGACCTATAATTTTGCCGTCGTCATCGATGACCATCTCATGCGTATTTCGCATGTCTTCCGCGGAGAAGAACATATTTCCAATACGCCGAAGCAAATGATGCTTTATGAAGCATTTGGATGGGAACCTCCGGCCTTTGGCCATATGACACTGATTATTGGGGAAAACCGCAAAAAATTGAGCAAGCGCGATGAATCCATTATTCAATTTATTGAGCAATACCAAGCTCTCGGTTATTTACCAGAGGCGTTATTAAATTTTATCGCGCTATTAGGTTGGTCACCAAAAGGCGAGGAAGAATTGTTTACTAAGGATGAATTGGTTGAAATCTTTGACCCGGACCGATTAAGTAAATCGCCCGCCGTTTTTGATCCTGTCAAACTGGCTTGGATGAACAATCAATACATTAAGAAAGCCAGCCTTGAGACCGTTGTGGACATTACCCTCCCGCATTTGAAAAAGGCGGGTAAACTTCCTGAAAACCTCACACCGGAAGAAAGCGAATGGGTGCGCGAACTCATCGCTCTTTACCAGGAACAATTGCAATATGGGGCCGAAATTGTCGAACTCACTGACCTCTTTTTTAAAGAGGAAATCCATTACGATGAAGAAGGCATGGCCATTTTAAAAGAAGAACACGTCCCTGAAGTGTTAGCCGTGTTAAAAGACCATCTTGAACCAGTGGAAGATTGGAAACCGGAGAACATTCAGCCGCAAATTAAAGCGACGCAAAAAGCAACCGGCCGGAAAGGTAAACAGTTGTTCATGCCTATCCGCGTTGCCGCAACGGGGGTTACCCACGGACCGGAATTACCGAAATCGCTTGCGCTCCTTGGGAAATCCGTAGTTTTAAAGCGGCTTGAAGCGGCTATTCGCATATTACAAGCATAAAGGTTGTCACCGTCTGAGCAATCGTGCATTATATAATCAATAAAAATCTTTCAAAGCGTTGATGGGGAGAAGTAAAAACCGTCCCTTTCTTTACAGAGAAAATCGCCTTGGCTGAGAGCGATTTAGGAAAAACGGTTTTGAAATGCACCCCGGAGCCTTCTGTTGAACCGGCAAAGTAGACAGAGGCGGCCATCCTCCGTTAAAAGGATCAAGAGTGGGATTGTCATAATCCAAATAGAGTGGAACCGCGCGACAAGCGTCTCTGTGCCGTTATGCATAGAGGCGCTTTTTTACGAGCTTGACTTTGGAGGTGACCCTGATGTTTAAACGATTACGGGAAGATATTGCGGTTGTTTTTGATCAGGACCCTGCCGCACGCCACTGGTTGGAAATTGTTTTAACGTATTCCGGCATCCATGCCATTTGGGCCCATCGCATCGCCCATTGGTTTTATAAAAAAAGATTTTTCTTTATAGCCCGGGCCATCTCGCAGATCAGCCGCTTTTTTACTGGGATTGAGATTCATCCAGGAGCCAAAATTGGCCGCCGTTTCTTCATTGATCACGGCATGGGTGTCGTCATCGGTGAAACATGTGAAATCGGCGATGATGTGACGATTTATCAAGGCGTGACTTTAGGTGGAACCGGAAAAGAGAAAGGGAAGAGGCATCCGACCGTCAAAAATAATGTGCTCATTGCTTCCGGTGCCAAAGTATTAGGATCCATCACCATTGGAGAAAATTCAAAAATCGGTGCCGGTTCGGTTGTGCTGAATGATGTGCCACCGAATTCGACGGTCGTTGGCATACCGGGGAAAGTCGTTCGGCAAAACGGCATGAAGGTCCCCCGCGATCTTAATCATCGTGATTTACCTGATCCGGTTGAAGAGAAATATCAAGCGATGGAAGCGGAAATTCAAGAACTGAAGGCGGAAATTAACGAACTTAAAAGGACGATAAATCTGTTGAAGGATGGTGAACAGCGTGACGCTGAAGGTTTTTAATACATTGTCGAGAGAAAAGGAAGTTTTTGTGCCAGTTGAAGAAGGAAAAGTGAAAATGTATGTCTGCGGTCCTACGGTTTATAACTATATTCATATCGGCAATGCCCGACCCGCCGTCGTCTTTGATACGGTGCGCCGATACCTTGAGTATATAGGGTACGATGTGACATATGTTTCCAATTTTACCGATGTCGATGACCGGCTGATCAATGCCTCCAAAGAACGGGGCGAGGACGTATTAACAATTGCAGAAAGGTTTATAAAGGCTTATAAAGAAGACGTCAGCGCTCTTGGCGTTCGCGAAGCCGATGTTCATCCGCGTGCCACAGAAACCATGCCGGAAATCATCAAGTTTATAGAAAAACTCATCGAACGCGGGTATGCCTATGAATCCGGCGGGGATGTTTATTTCCGAACAAGAAAGTTTAAAGAGTACGGGAAACTCTCGCATCAATCGATTGATGAGTTAAAGGTCGGTGCCCGCATTCAAGTCGGTGAACATAAGGAAGACCCACTGGATTTCACCCTTTGGAAGGCGGCTAAACCCGGTGAGATCAAGTGGGATAGCCCTTGGGGCGAAGGACGGCCGGGCTGGCATATTGAATGCTCGGCGATGGTGGAAAAATATTTGGGGGAAACAATTGACATTCATGCGGGCGGGCAAGATCTCACGTTCCCGCATCATGAAAATGAAATTGCCCAATCCGAAGCTTTACACGGCCGACATATGGCTAATTATTGGCTTCATAACGGGTACATTAAAATTAACAATGAAAAGATGTCGAAGTCGATCGGCAATGTCATTCTTGTGCATGACTTAATACAGAAATACGATCCGAATGTCATCCGCTTTTTTATCCAAACCGTGCACTATCGGCATCCGATTAACTTTAGCGATGATTTGATTCAAAGTGCGGCTCAGTCATTTGACCGTCTGCGGACGACTTACAATAATTTGGAACACCGCTTGTCGAAAAGCGCCGATCTGCTTGAAGGTGAGAAAGTCGATATAGAGCTGAAAAAAACTGAGGAGTTAAGGGCGCGCTTTAAGGCGGAAATGGACGATGATTTTAACACAGCGAATGCCATTTCGGTCATGTTTGATGCCGCCAAAGAAGCTAACCTGCTTTTACGCGATAAAAATTCTTCAAAAGCCTTACTTAAAGCCTACCTCGAATTGTTTGATGAATTTGGCCAAGTTCTTGGTTTGGAATTAAAACAAGCAGAACTTTTGGATCGGGAAATCGAAGCGCTGATCGAACAACGGGAAGAAGCGCGAAAGGTTAAGGATTTTGCGACGGCTGACCGGATTCGCGATGAATTGAAAGGTCGCGGCATCGTTTTGGAAGACACACCCCAAGGCGTAAGATGGAAGAGGCTGTAAAAATGAACGTAAAAAATTTGGTAACAGATATGGTTAACAGCCTGGCTTTGGCATTTGTCGGTGATGCGGTGATGGATCTTTTTGTTCGCCGACGTTTAATAGAAAATGGCGCAGTCAAACCCCATACTTTGCATCGCCAAGCTACACGGTATGTTTCAGCCAAAGCCCAGGCGGCCTCATTGTTTTATCTGATGGAGCAAAACGAGCTGACAGAAAAGGAAGTCTCCGTCGTCCGTCGTGGGCGAAATGCAAAGTCACCGACCGTTCCTAAAAATACAGATGTTCAAACATATCGGTACAGCACCGCTCTTGAAGCTTTAATAGGTTATTTATATTTGGGAAAAGAATACGAACGATTGAATCAATTGCTGGAAAAAATTTGCATGTTTACGGAAAGTGCGGATCACCGCAGTGGAGAAAGGATGACGACGATGACATCGAGATGGAAGGAGGATCATGCCGATGAATGAAGAAATTATCGTTGGGCGTCATCCGGTTTCGGAAGCCATACGGGCCGGTCGTGAGATGAATAAAATTTGGTTTAATAAAGAAAGCCAATTATTAGATGAAAACGTGATGAAACTCATTAAAGAACGCCGCATTACCGTACAGTTTGTGCCAAAGCAAAAATTGGATCGCATCGCGGGGACGACCCGTCACCAGGGAGTCTGTGCCAGCGTTGCTTCCCATAAATATGCCACCATCGATGACCTTTTTCAACGTGCCGAAGCCCGCTCCGAGCAGCCGTTTTTCATCATGCTGGATGGTTTGGAAGACCCACATAATTTAGGCTCGATACTAAGAACGGCGGATGCGGTCGGGGTTCATGGGATTATCATTCCGAAGCACCGCGCTGTCGGTTTAACATCGGTTGTAGCAAAAGCTTCCACAGGAGCCATTGAATATGTGCCTGTCGTGCGAGAAACGAATCTTGCAAGAACGATGGATATGTTGAAAAAAAGAGGGATTTGGTTTGCGGGTACCGCAGCCGATGCCCCCATTGATTATAGGGAAATGAAAGCGGATTTGCCTCTGTGCCTTGTGATCGGCAATGAAGGAAAAGGTCTGTCACGTTTAGTGAGAGAGAAATGTGACTTTTTAATTCGCATCCCGATGGTAGGCAAAGTCACATCGTTAAATGCCTCTGTGGCATGCGCGCTATTAATGTATGAAGTTTACCGTCATCGATACCCAAATGAGGTATAAGCATGAATGTACTCCTCGTTGATGCTTACAACATCATCGGTGCTTGGCCGGATCTAAAAAAGTTGAAAGAACAGGATTTCGAAGCAGCACGGGACAGGTTAATTGAATATATGGCAGAATATCAAGCCTATACCGGCTTTCGGGTCATTGTCATTTTTGACGCCCATATGGTGCCAGGAGCAGAAACTCGCGAAAGAAAACGCAATGTGGAAGTGGTCTACACTCGAGAGAAAGAAACCGCTGATGAATGCATTGAAAAATTGGTCTCCCAGATTAAAGATGTGCAGACGACCGTCTATGTCGCCACATCGGATTATGTCGAACAATGGACGGTTTTTTCACAAGGTGCCCTGCGCAAGTCAGCTAGGGAGCTCTATCGGGAAATGAAAGAGATAGAGAATCAAATCGCGCAAAAAATCGAAGAGAAATATACCCCCAGAAAGAAAGCTTCTGTACGGTTTAATGAGGAAATTATCATGTTGTTTGAGAAATGGCGGCGCGGGAAATAAATTTGTTGACGATTCAAAAATTTGGCCAGTATAATAATATTATTATAAAGGCTTATGGTCGGGGGGGATCGGTATGAGCATAAAGCTAGAAGTGAATAGCAATAAATTTGACGCCATGGAAGATGAAGACATTGTAAAATGTGTTCATGAAGGTGACCTTCAAGCCCTCGAATATATGATTCATAAGTATAAAAATTTTGTACGTGCCAAAGCGAAATCATATTTTCTCATAGGGGCGGATCGCGAAGATATTATACAAGAAGGTATGATCGGCCTTTATAAAGCGATTCGTGATTTTAAAGGAGACAAGCTATCCACTTTTAAGGCCTTTGCCGAGTTGTGCATTACCCGCCAAATGATTACCGCTGTCAAAACAGCAACCCGCCAAAAGCATATTCCACTCAACTCTTATGTTTCTTTGGACAAGCCTATTTATGATGAAGAATCGGAACGGACGCTTCTCGATGTCATTAGCACTTCTCGGGTTTCTGACCCCGAGCAGATGCTAATCAACAGGGAGAAATATGATGATATTGAAGTTAAAATATCAGAAATATTAAGCGATTTAGAACAAAAGGTTCTTATGCTTTACCTTGATGGGCGTACATATCAGGAAATATCCGCTGATTTAAAACGCCACGTGAAATCCATCGACAACGCTTTACAAAGAGTGAAACGAAAATTAGAACGTTATTTGGAAATAAAAGAACTTAGTTTGTAAGGATATCTTTAATAGGTTCAAGGCGACTTGACGTGCGTTGACAGCCCAATTGGCCTGTGATAAAGTGAAACCAGTTATCGTTATATCGTTATTTTGGTTATAAATGATAGAAAAGGTGTTCATATGCGCAAAAAAGTCATTTTAGCATGTGAAGTTTGCCAACAACGCAATTATACAACAACGAAAAACACAGCCCATTCATCCGAACGGCTTGAATTCAAAAAGTTTTGCAGCCGTTGTAATGAGCATACCATTCATCGTGAAACGAAGTAGGAAAAGTTTTTGTTGGGGGTAAAGGCCATGTCAGGCATCTTGAAGAAATCTAATCAATTTTTTAGAAATGTCGTCGTTGAGTTAAAAAGGGTCAAATGGCCGACGCGTAAAGAGTTGATCAGCTACACCATCACAGTATTAGTGACGGTGGCTTTTTTGGTCGCCTTTTTTGCCGCGATAGATTTAGGGATCTCCGCATTATTGCGTTTGATTACAAAATAAGGTTGTAGGGTTAGGGAAAAAGTTTCGGGAAAGGATTATTTGCTTTATGGAGAAAAATTGGTATGTGGTTCACACCTACTCCGGCTATGAAAATAAAGTCAAAGCTAATTTGGAGAAACGTGTGGAGTCCATGGGCATGTCGGATAAAATCTTCAGAATCCTAGTGCCGATGGAAGAGGAAACCGAAATTAAAAATGGCCAAAAGAAAACCGCGATGAAAAAGGTATTTCCCGGTTATGTCTTGGCAGAAATGATTATGACGGATGACTCGTGGTATGTTGTCCGCAACACGCCTGGGGTGACCGGATTCGTAGGTTCATCCGGTGGCGGATCGAAACCGACCCCCCTATTACCCGAAGAAGTGGATGCTATTTTGAAGAAAATGGGCATTCAGGATAAAAAAGTGGAAGTCGATTTCGCATTAAAAGAACAAGTACGGGTGAAAGAAGGGCCGTTTGCCGATTTTGTCGGAACCATCGAAGAAATTGACAAGGAAAAAGGTAAAGTTAAAGTCCATGTCAATATGTTTGGCCGAGAAACACCTGTAGAACTCGATTTTGACCAAGTTGAAAGAGTTTAAATCAGCTTGCATTCATTGAAAACAGAATGTATAATTTAAATTGTTTGCATTGACTGTTGAAATTTATATATCGGTGGCAAGCCACGCGGAAAAGCCGGTGAGGTAGCGCTTGGTTATAAGCAAAAGCCTCTGGTAGCGAAAGGCAAGCGCCGATCGAAACCGTTCCGAACGGTAATTGTCATGCAAAAACGATTATTTCGGTTAATATAATGGTTTACCGAACGCCTGGGAAAGTGGGAGGGCATTAAGCCCGTACCGCATCACAGACTAAGGAGGTGGGTCTCATGGCCAAGAAAGTCATCAAAGTTGTAAAATTGCAAATCCCTGCAGGTAAAGCTAATCCGGCACCGCCTGTTGGTCCTGCATTAGGTCAAGCAGGAATTAACATTATGGGATTTTGTAAGGAATTTAATGCAAAAACAGCCGACCAAGCCGGGCTGATTATTCCGGTAGAAATTACGGTTTTTGAAGACCGTTCGTTTACTTTCATCACCAAAACGCCGCCGGCAGCCGTTCTTCTGAAAAAAGAAGCCGGCATCGAATCCGGATCTGGTGAACCGAATAAAAAGAAAGTCGCAACGTTAAAACGCGCTAAAGTTCGTGAAATTGCCGAACTGAAAATGCCGGATTTAAATGCAGCTAGCGTTGAAGCGGCAATGCGCATGGTTGAAGGCACCGCCCGTAGTATGGGCATTGTCATCGAAGATTAATCTGCTAAACGCACCAATCACACTATTTACAAGTGATTGGGGTGCGGGCATCGTCATTGAAGATTAATCCACAAAACACCCCAATCACCGTTGTAAAGGATTGGGGTGTGGGCATTGTTTTTGCCTCACCTAAATCATTGCCAACATTTTGCTGGCTACTCCAGCGGCTAAACGGCCGCTTTTTCTTTGCAGAATCAATTTTCTGCTTTGTTTCATTAGGTGGGAGGGTAAACCGTTAAACCACGAAGGAGGATTAGTCGTATGGCTAAGAAAGGAAAACGTTTATTGGAAGCGGCGAAAAAAATCGACCGTAGCCGAGCTTATGACATTGAAGAAGCCGTAAAATTAGTAAAAGAAGCGGCATCTGCCAAATTTGATGAATCAGTTGATGTGGCTGTTCGCCTTGGGGTTGACCCGCGTAAAAACGACCAACAGGTTCGTGGTGCGGTCGTTCTGCCGCACGGAACAGGTAAAACCCAACGTGTGCTTGTGCTCGCAAAAGGTGAAAAAGCCAAAGAAGCCGAAGCAGCAGGTGCTGATTATGTCGGCGACCAAGAATACATTGATAAAATCAGCCAAGGTTGGTTTGATTTTGACGTGATCGTCGCAACGCCGGACATGATGCCACAAGTTGGTAAACTCGGTCGTGTGCTTGGTCCGAAAGGCTTAATGCCGAACCCGAAAACCGGTACTGTAACCATGGATGTTGCTAAAGCCGTCAAAGAAATCAAAGCCGGTAAAGTCGAATACCGTGCCTATAATGATGGAAACGTCCATGCCCCAATCGGCAAAGTATCTTTCGATGATGAAAAATTAGTTGAAAACTTTAAGACGTTCATCGAAGCTATCATTAAAGCAAAACCTCCAGGTGCAAAAGGTACCTATATCAAAAACATTTCTATCTCTTCGACGATGGGTCCCGGAGTAAAAGTTGCTGTAAGTAAATAGTTAAATCTGGAACTTGACACCGTCTAAGAGTTAAAATATAATTCAACATGGTTATTATATAAGGAACATGCCTGAGACAGCAGGTGTGCTTGATGCACTTAATATCCTGCCGAGGCGATCGGAACTTTGAATAAATCTTGAGATTTATTTGGTTATCTGATCACAATCGCCCTCATGTCTCGGACATGAGGGCATTTTTGTTAGTCGCCTCGGGCATATCATTCCTAACCGGGAGGTGGAAACATGAGTGTCAGTGCGATTGAAAAGAAGCAACAAGTTGTAAACGAACTCGTTGAAAAACTCAAAGCCAGTGTTTCAACCATCGTTGTTGACTATCGCGGCTTGAATGTTGCTGAAGTGACGGAACTTCGCAAACAATTGCGTGAAGCTGGTGTTGAATTTAAGGTGTACAAAAACACCTTGTTGCGCCGTGCTACGGCCGAAACAGGCTACACCGATCTTGATGAAGTCTTGGTCGGACCAACGGCGATTGCTTTTAGCAATGAAGATGTCGTTGCTCCTGCCAAATTGTTGCACGACTTTGCCAAGGATCATGAGGCGCTTGAAATTAAGTCCGGCATTATTGAAGGTAAAGTCGCGAGCGTTGATGAAATTAAGGCCCTTGCCAATCTACCATCGCGCGAAGGTTTGCTTTCTATGCTGCTTAGCGTCCTTCAAGCACCAATTCGCAACTTTGCTTTGGCGGCCAAAGCAGTGGCTGAACAAAAAGAAGAGCAGGGCGCTTAATCATTTCACTTTAAAAGTTTTAGAGGATATCAATAAATTAAAGGAGGATCTCATCCATGACAAAAGAAGAAATTATCAGTGCGATAAAAGAAATGTCTGTGCTTGAATTGAATGACTTGGTTAAAGCTATCGAAGAAGAATTTGGCGTTACTGCCGCTGCTCCGGTTGCTGTTGTCGGTGGTGCCGGCGCTGCTCCTGCAGCTGAAGAAAAAACGGAATTTGATGTTGTGCTTGCCGATGCCGGCGCAACCAAAATTAAAGTTATTAAAGTTGTTCGCGAGTTGACAGGTCTTGGCCTGAAAGAAGCAAAAGACCTCGTAGACAACGCGCCGAAACCGATTAAAGAAGGCGTAAGCAAAGAAGAAGCTGAAGAAATTAAAGCGAAACTCGAAGAAATTGGCGCATCTGTTGAATTGAAATAGTCTTTACTGCTTAAGATTGAGCCCGCATGCAATACCGCGGGCTTTTTCTCATTCACACGCCTGTTAAGCGCCGTGCGGTATGGAATATCGGTGTTTTGTTTATGTTAGTAATTGGATTCCTCTAATTGTGTCACTTCATAAAGGAGGCTGCGAATGGACGACCATTATTACAGCCCTCAACCCCAATCAGCCAGTCGACCGAAAGAAATTGAATTCCGGATAAAAGGGCATGTTTTAACCCTCAAGACCGACCGCGGGGTTTTTTCTAAAGAAAATGTCGATTTCGGCACGCGATTACTCATCGAAACCTTTGAATTTCCCAATATTGAAGGGCCGTTGCTTGATATGGGCTGCGGTTATGGGGTGATCGGCCTTTCGATGAAGGCTCTATACCCTGACAAAAAAGTCACCATGGTCGATATCAATGAACGGGCGGTTGCGCTCGCATCCGAAAATGCGCGCCTCAATGGACTCGATGCTAACGTCTTCCAAAGCAATTTGTATGACCGTGTCACTGGGCATTATGCGGCGATTATCTCAAACCCTCCGATTCGCGCTGGAAAAAAAGTCGTCCATAATATACTAGAAGGAGCAAAGGAGTTTCTTCTTCCGGGAGGCGAACTTTGGGTCGTCATCCAAAAAAAGCAAGGCGCTCCTTCGGCTTTAAAGAAGCTACAAGAAACTTACGACGAAGTATCTGTTGTCCAAAAAAGTAAAGGCTATTATGTCATCTGCGCGAAGAAGGCCGGTTGAATCTATTTTGTTATTACGACGACAGCTGCTATGTATTTTCGTTGACGCTATATATGTCTTGTGATAACATAGTTAAATGCCATCATTCACTGTTTCGAAGGCATGTATAAATCAAACACTTTTTGGAAAAAATTTTCAAATACGTTTACAACGGGAAACTTCATGTTTGCCGCTTTTTCAATATGGAAGATTTGAGGGGTGAATGAGTTGACAGGTCATATCGTGCAGTACGGGCGTCATCGTCAGCGCCGGAGTTATGCCCGCATCAAAGAAGTGTTGGAACTCCCCAATCTCATCGAAATTCAAACTTCTTCGTATCAAGAGTTTCTTGAAGAAGGTCTACGTGAAATGTTTGAAGACATTTCACCCGTCGAAGACTTTACTGGCAATCTTCTGCTGGAATTTATTGACTATAGTTTGGGAGAACCCAAGTATAGTGTCGAAGAATCCAAGTCGCGTGATGTGACCTATGCGGCACCGCTTCGGGTCAAAGTCCGTTTGATTAACAAAGAAACGGGTGAGGTTAAAGAACAGGAAGTCTTTATGGGCGATTTCCCGTTGATGACCGAGTCCGGTACTTTTATTATCAACGGCGCCGAACGTGTCATTGTCTCGCAACTTGTCCGCTCTCCAAGTGTGTATTTTAACCCGAAAATAGACAAAAACGGTAAAAAGGGTTTAACAGCAACCGTCATTCCTAATCGCGGGGCGTGGTTGGAATTTGAGACGGATGCCAAAGATGTTGTTTATGTCCGTATTGATCGGACGCGAAAGCTTCCGATTACCGTTTTACTTAGAGCGCTTGGCTTTAGCACCGACCAAGAAATCATTGATTTGCTCGGTGAAGATGAATACTTAAAAAATACACTTGAGAAGGACAACACGGACGGAACGGAAAAGGCTTTAATAGAAATATATGAACGACTCCGCCCAGGTGAACCACCGACCGTTGAAAACGCCAAAGGTTTATTGGAATCGCGCTTTTTTGATCCTAAACGCTATGATTTGGCGAATGTCGGTCGCTATAAAATCAATAAAAAGCTTCATATAAAAAATCGGCTTTTCAATCAAAGGCTGGCAGAAAAACTCGTTGACCCGGATACTGGAGAGGTTGTGGCAGAAGAAGGCACCTTCTTAGATCGCCGTACACTTGATCGTTTGTTGCCAATTATCGAAAAGAAATTAGGCTTTCAAACGTATCACCTGCAATCCGGCATCGCAGAAGGCCAAGAGATTTTACTACAATCCATTAGCATTTATGCCCCTGATGATGAAGATGGGGAACGCGTTCTAAAAGTTATCGGCAATGGTGTGGTCGATGCCAAGGTGAAACACATCACGCCAGCAGATATTATTGCTTCCATCAGCTACTTCTTTAATCTTCTGCATGGCGTCGGAAATACCGATGACATTGACCATTTAGGGAATCGACGGTTGCGTTCGGTCGGTGAGCTTTTACAAAATCAATTCCGCATCGGCTTGACGAGAATGGAACGGGTCATTCGCGAACGCATGTCCATTCAGGATCCCAATGCCATTACGCCGCAAGCACTCATCAATATTCGTCCGGTGATTGCGTCCATTAAGGAGTTTTTCGGTAGCTCTCAGCTATCTCAGTTCATGGACCAAACCAATCCGCTCGCGGAATTAACGCATAAGCGACGTCTGTCGGCACTTGGCCCGGGCGGTTTGACGAGGGAACGCGCGGGCTATGAAGTGCGTGACGTGCACTATTCCCACTATGGACGGATGTGTCCGATCGAAACGCCTGAAGGCCCGAACATTGGCTTGATCAACTCGCTATCGACCTATGCTAAAGTAAATAAATATGGTTTTATCGAAACGCCTTATCGGCGCGTTGACCCGGAAACAGGTAAAGTGACCGACCACATCGACTATTTAACGGCTGATGAGGAAGATAACTATGTTGTCGCTCAAGCTAACGCGAAGCTTGATGAGGAAGGCCGTTTTGCTGATGAGAGAATCATCGCCCGTTTCCGCGGCGAAAATATCGTTGTTCCAAGAGACCGGGTAGATTATATGGATGTTTCGCCGAAACAAATTGTCTCGGCGGCGACGGCTTGTATCCCGTTTTTGGAAAACGATGACTCCAACCGCGCGTTGATGGGTGCAAACATGCAGCGCCAGGCGGTGCCGCTTCTCAAACCAGAAGCGCCGCTCGTCGGGACGGGCATGGAATTTGTTTCCGCTCAAGACTCCGGCGCAGCTGTGCGGGCGAAACACGCTGGCCGAGTGGAATATGTTTCGTCCACAAAAATTAAAGTGCGAACGATTGAAAAAATCGACGGCAAAGAAGTTGAAGGTGACATCGTCACCTATAAGCTACAAAAATATGAACGTTCCAACCAAGGCATGTGTTATAATCAGCGCCCCATTGTAAAGAAAGGCGACTATGTAGAAAAGGGGGAAATTCTTGCTGATGGCCCTTCCATGGATAAGGGCGAATTGGCTTTAGGGCGCAATGTTCTCGTTGCCTTTATGACTTGGGAAGGGTATAACTACGAAGATGCCATCATCATGAGTGAAAATCTCGTTAAAGATGATGTGTATACATCGATTCATATTGAAGAGTATGAGTCAGAATCCCGCGATACGAAATTGGGACCGGAAGAAATCACTCGAGACATTCCGAATGTCGGCGAAGATGCGTTGAAAAACCTTGATGAACGGGGCATTGTCCGCATTGGTGCCGAAGTTAGGGATGGTGACATTCTTGTCGGCAAGGTCACACCTAAAGGCGTGACAGAACTGACGGCTGAAGAACGATTACTGCATGCCATCTTTGGTGAAAAAGCCCGTGAAGTGCGTGATACGTCGTTGCGCGTCCCGCACGGAGGCGGCGGTATCGTACACGATGTAAAAATCTTCAACCGCGAAGACGGTGATGAATTGCCTCCGGGTGTAAATCAACTCGTTCGCGTATACATCGTACAAAAACGGAAAATCCACGTCGGAGACAAGATGGCCGGACGCCACGGGAATAAAGGGGTTATCTCCCGGATCCTGCCGGTGGAAGACATGCCGTTCTTACCGGATGGTACACCGATTGATATCATGTTAAATCCGCTTGGCGTGCCTTCTCGGATGAACATCGGGCAAGTGCTCGAGCTCCATTTAGGGATGGCGGCGCGTAAATTGGGTATTTACGTCGCCACACCGGTATTTGATGGGGCTCGCGAAGATGATGTCTGGAATACGCTCGAAGAAGCCGGGCTGCCCAAAGACGGGAAAACCATTTTATATGATGGCCGAACCGGAGAACCTTTTGATAATCGCATTTCAGTCGGCGTCATGTACATGATTAAGCTGGCCCACATGGTCGATGATAAGCTGCATGCTCGCTCCACAGGTCCGTACTCACTGGTTACACAACAGCCGCTTGGTGGTAAAGCCCAATTCGGCGGTCAAAGGTTCGGTGAGATGGAAGTATGGGCGCTCGAAGCCTATGGTGCGGCCTATACACTACAAGAAATCCTTACGGTCAAATCCGACGATGTCGTCGGACGCGTCAAAACGTACGAAGCGATTGTCAAAGGTGAAAGCGTCCCTGAGCCGGGCGTTCCTGAGTCCTTTAAAGTTTTAATTAAGGAATTGCAAAGTCTTGGCTTAGACGTTAAGGTGCTGTCAGGCGATGAAGAAGAAATTGATATTCGCGAGATCGATGAAGAAGATGAAACGTCTAGCGACACCCTTAACGTGAACGCTTAAAACGGGTCACGAGAACATTCTGGACTGTAGGGAGGTTGCTCCTTTGTTAGATGTCAATAAATTTGAGTACATGAAAATCGGTTTGGCTTCGCCAAATAAAATCCGTTCTTGGTCCCACGGTGAAGTGAAAAAGCCCGAAACGATCAATTATAGAACGCTTAAACCCGAAAAAGACGGTTTGTTCTGTGAACGCATTTTCGGTCCAACCAAAGACTGGGAATGCCACTGTGGTAAATATAAACGCGTCCGTTATAAAGGGGTCGTCTGCGACCGCTGCGGCGTTGAAGTCACGCGTGCGAAGGTACGCCGCGAGCGCATGGGTCATATTGAGCTCGCGGCTCCGGTATCGCATATTTGGTATTTTAAAGGTATACCGAGCCGGATGGGGTTATTACTCGATATGTCGCCAAGGGCGCTTGAGGAAGTTATCTATTTTGCTTCCTATGTTGTCACGGACCCTGGCGACACCCCGCTTGAGAAAAAACAATTGTTATCCGAGAAGGAATACCGTGCTTATAGAGAAAAGTACGGAAATAGCTTTAAAGCCGGCATGGGCGCCGAAGCCATTAAGAAGCTCCTTCAAGATGTTGACCTAGATAAAGAAGTCGAGATTTTGAAAGAAGAATTAAAAACTGCTCAAGGGCAAAGGAAAACTCGTGCCATTAAACGCTTAGAGGTTTTGGAAGCCTTCAGGCATTCCGATAATGAACCGTCGTGGATGATCCTAGACGTCCTTCCTGTCATCCCGCCTAAATTAAGGCCGATGGTTCAGCTTGACGGTGGGCGTTTTGCGACGAGTGACCTCAACGATCTTTATCGCCGCGTGATTAACCGTAATAACCGTTTAAAACGCTTGCTCGATCTTGGTGCGCCAAGCATCATTGTTCAAAATGAAAAACGGATGCTGCAAGAAGCGGTTGACGCATTAATCGACAACGGCCGCCGGGGTCGACCGGTTACTGGGCCGGGAAACCGTCCGTTGAAATCTTTGTCTCATATGTTAAAAGGCAAACAAGGTCGTTTCCGCCAAAACTTATTAGGAAAACGCGTTGACTATTCGGGTCGTTCGGTTATCGTCGTTGGGCCAAACTTACAAATGTACCAATGCGGTCTGCCGAAAGAAATGGCCTTGGAATTATTTAAGCCTTTTGTTATGAAAGAGCTGGTAAACAAAGGGATTGCTCACAACATTAAGAGTGCAAAACGGAAAGTCGAAAAAGTGCATCCGGAAGTATGGGGCGTTCTGGAAGAAGTCATTAAAGAACATCCAGTGTTATTAAACCGGGCCCCAACGTTGCACAGACTCGGCATTCAGGCCTTTGAACCGGTCTTGGTTGAAGGGCGAGCCATTAGGCTACACCCATTAGTATGTACTGCCTATAACGCAGACTTTGACGGTGACCAAATGGCGGTTCACGTCCCGCTTTCTGCCGAAGCCCAAGCCGAAGCAAGGATCTTAATGCTTGCCGCTCAAAACATCCTGAACCCAAGGGATGGTACACCGGTCGTTACGCCTTCTCAAGATATGGTTTTAGGAAACTACTATCTGACATTAGAAAGAGCAGGCGCGCTTGGTGAAGGCAAGGTCTTTAAAGACCCGGATGAGGCATTGATTGCTTATCAAAATGGCTATGTGCATTTGCATACGCGAATTGCTTTGCCTGCTAAAACGCTTAAAAACCCGACATTTACGGAAGAACAAAACAAACAATATTTAATCACAACCGTTGGGAAGTTGATCTTTAACCGGATTTTGCCGGAATCCTTCCCTTACATCAACGAACCGACGCGTTATAATTTAGAAACAGCGACGCCGGAGAAGTATTTTGTTCCGATTGGGACGGATATTCCAAAAGAAATTGCCTCCCGTGAAATTGTTCCGCCGTTTAAGAAGGGCATTTTGGGTGATATCATCTCTGAGGTGTTTAAACGGTTTAAAATTACTGAAACCTCGCGGATGCTTGACCGTATGAAAGCCCTCGGGTTTTCTTATTCAACAAAAGCGGGTATTACGATCAGCGTTGCCGATATCGTCGTCTTGCCTGAAAAGCAGGAAATTCTCGCGGAAGCTGAAGAGAAAGTCAATAAAGTCATGAAGCAGTTCCGCAGAGGTTTAATCACTGAAGAGGAACGTTATGAACGGGTCATCTCCATTTGGAGTGCCGCAAAAGATACCATTCAAGAGCGTTTGATGGATTCTCTTGAATCCACCAACCCGATTTTCATGATGAGCGATTCGGGTGCCCGTGGTAACGCATCAAACTTTACGCAATTGGCAGGGATGCGCGGCTTAATGGCCAACCCATCTGGACGGATTATTGAATTGCCCATCCGCTCGAGCTTCCGTGAAGGGCTCACCGTTTTGGAATACTTTATTTCGACTCACGGTGCCCGCAAAGGTTCGACGGATACAGCTCTCAAGACGGCTGACTCGGGTTATTTGACCCGCCGCCTCGTAGATGTCGCACAAGATGTCATCGTTCGTGAAGAAGACTGCGGCACGGACCGCGGCTTAAAAATCACCGCTATTCGTGATGGAAACGAAGAAATTGAAAGTCTGTATGAACGGATGGTCGGACGTACTGCTCATGAAACAGTTGTCCACCCTGAATCCGGTGAGGTGCTCATTCATAAAGGTGACCTCATCACCGAAGATCAAGCCAAGGCTGTGGTTGATGCCGGCATTGAATCGGTAACGATCAGGTCCGTCTTTATGTGCGATACTCCGCACGGTGTCTGCAAAAAATGTTATGGACGAGATCTGGCGGTCGGTTCTGAGGTCGAAGTGGGTGAAGCCGTCGGCATTATCGCTGCGCAATCCATCGGTGAACCAGGGACACAGCTTACCATGCGTACCTTCCATACAGGTGGTGTTGCGGGTGATGACATCACGCAAGGTCTCCCGAGGATTCAAGAGCTGTTTGAAGCAAGGAATCCGAAAGGCCAAGCGGTGATTTCAGAAATTCATGGTACGGTAACCGCGATTACCGATCAAAAAGACAAACGAGAAATCACTGTACAAGGTGAAATCGAGACGCGGAAATATAACATCAATTTTGGCGCCAGAATTAAAGTGTCCGAAGGCGACATCGTTGAACCGGGTCAAGTGTTAACGGAAGGCTCGATTGACCCGAAAGAGTTGTTGCATGTCTCTGGCATTGAAGGCGTACAAAATTATATCTTGAAAGAAGTCCAAAAAGTTTATCGCATGCAAGGTGTTGAAATTGGCGATAAACATATCGAGGTCATGGTACGGCAAATGATGCGCAAGATTAAAATCGTTGATCCAGGTGACACTGACGTATTGCCAGGATCATTGGTTGACATTAGAACATTCCGGAATATCAATAGAGAAGTTATCGCCAAGGGCGGCATTCCAGCGACCGGACGTCCGAAACTCCTTGGGATTACGAAAGCCTCTCTTGAAACGGAATCGTTCCTGTCTGCTGCATCATTCCAAGAAACGACACGTGTGTTGACGGATGCCGCTATTAAAGGAAAACGCGATGAACTTTTAGGCTTGAAAGAAAACGTGATCATCGGCAAACTCGTTCCAGCTGGTACCGGTATGACGCGTTACCGCCGGATCAACATCGTAAAACCGAATGAAGAAAAAGCCGAATCCGCATCCGAAGAATTAGTGAATACGGAAAGTTAAACCCAGTACAGGCTTTGGAAAAATGCGGTTTGACCTTAATGATGGAATGTCTTGACAAGGTGGAGCACTCAGTGATATGATAACGGAGTGCTCCGGAAACCTTGTTGCTTTGGAGGATGTTTTGTATGTCTTATGATAAAGTGACAAAGGCAGGAAATGGTATTATTATAGGTACCAAACAGTCCATCAAGGCAATTAAAGAAGACCGCGTTCGTGAAGTTATTATTGCCTCTGATGCGGATGAACGCGTCACTGGGAAAATCCTCGACATCGCTCGGGAAAAGGCTATTCCGATTACAACGGTGGATTCCATGAAGAAGCTCGGGAAAGCCTGCGGGATTGATGTCGGTGCGGCTGCGGTGGCCTTGATCAAATAATTCGCCTGGGGAAACCCATGCGCATCTTTTTTGCTACAAAATGACCCACCTGGAACTGTGGGTTTAGAAATGATGGAAGGGAGGCTGTTCGAATGCCAACAATTAACCAATTGGTTCGCAAAGGCCGTAAGTCGAAAACGCAAAAATCTGACTCTCCGGCGCTAAATAAAGGGTACAATAGTTTAAGAAAAACCTTGACTAACCAATCTTCACCACAAAAGCGCGGTGTGTGCACACGTGTCAGCACCATTACGCCGAAAAAGCCGAACTCGGCACTTCGTAAAATTGCCCGTGTTCGCTTGACGAACGGTATCGAAGTCACGGCTTATATTCCGGGGATCGGCCATAATTTGCAAGAGCACAGCGTTGTTTTGATCCGCGGCGGACGTGTTAAAGACTTGCCAGGTGTGCGCTATCACATCATTCGCGGTGCGTTGGATACTGCTGGTGTGGAAAACCGCAAACAAGGCCGTTCCAAATACGGCGCGAAACGTCCAAAAGCGAAATAATGTTATTAGACATGCGATAGGAAATGGAAAGGAGGGGAACCGATGCCACGCAAAGGTCCTGTTGAAAAAAGAGATGTTTTACCAGATCCGATCTATAACTCTAAGCTTGTTACACGCCTCATTAACCGGATTATGAAAGACGGTAAAAAAGGCAAAGCTGAAGCTATTTTATATAAAGCGTTTGATATCATTCGTGAACGCACGAATCAAGATCCGATGGAAGTCTTCGATCAGGCGATGAAAAATGTTATGCCTGTCCTTGAGGTACGCGCCCGTCGTGTAGGTGGTGCAAACTATCAAGTGCCAGTCGAAGTTCGTCCGGATCGCCGCATTTCTTTGGGGTTGCGTTACATTGTGAACTATGCCCGTCTGCGCGGTGAAAAGACCATGGTCGAAAAGCTCGCAGGTGAAATCATTGATGCGGCTAACAACACGGGTCAAGCCGTGAAAAAACGCGAAGATATGCATAAGATGGCGGAAGCAAACAAAGCGTTTGCTCACTATCGTTGGTAATTTATATAGAGAAAGGAGAGAGACCCGTGCCAAGAGAATTCCCACTTGAGAAAACGCGGAATATCGGGATCATGGCTCACATTGATGCCGGTAAAACCACGACGACGGAACGTATCTTGTTCTATTCCGGGCGTATTCATAAGATCGGGGAAACCCACGAAGGCGCCTCCCAGATGGACTGGATGGAACAAGAACAAGAACGTGGGATTACCATCACCTCGGCGGCGACGACCTGCCAATGGAAAGGTCATCGGGTCAACATCATTGACACGCCGGGACACGTCGATTTTACAGTCGAAGTGGAACGCTCGTTGCGCGTCCTCGATGGTGCGGTAACGGTTCTGGATGCCCAATCGGGTGTTGAACCGCAAACGGAAACCGTTTGGCGCCAAGCGACGACATATGGAGTACCGCGAATTGTCTTTGTAAATAAAATGGACAAAATCGGCGCGGACTTCCTCTATTCAACGCAAACGTTGCACGATCGTCTCGGAGCCAATGCGCATCCGATTCAATTACCGATCGGTGTCGAGGATGAATTCAGAGGCATCATTGACCTTGTAGAAATGAAAGCCTATTTCTATGAAGATGACCTCGGTACGCGCATTGAAGCCGATGATATTCCCGCAGAATATATGGATCAAGCTCAAGAATATCGTGACAAACTCATCGAAGCGGTCTCTGAATTTGATGAGGAGCTCATGATGAAATACCTTGAAGGTGAAGAACTGACAACGGAAGAAATTAAAGCGGCCATTCGCAAAGCGACGATTTCCGTTGAATTCTTCCCGGTTCTTTGTGGTTCTGCCTTCAAAAACAAAGGCGTTCAACTCATGCTCGACGCGGTCATTGATTACTTGCCTTCGCCGATCGACATCCCTGCCATTAAAGGTGTGGCTGTTGGCTCCGAAGAGGAAATTGTCCGCAAGGCTGATGACAATGAGCCGTTTGCTGCTCTCGCCTTTAAAGTTATGACTGACCCGTTTGTCGGGAAGTTGACCTTCTTCCGGGTTTATTCCGGAACGGCTGAAGCCGGCTCGTATATTCAAAACTCAACAAAAGGCAAACGCGAACGCTTGGGCCGTATTTTGCAAATGCATGCCAATACGCGGACGGAAATCAAAAACGTCTATGCGGGTGACATTGCTGCTGCAGTAGGCTTGAAGGATACGACTACCGGGGATACGCTTTGTGACGAAAAGCATCAAGTCATTCTTGAGTCTATGGAATTCCCAGAACCGGTTATTTCGGTAGCGATTGAGCCGAAAACGAAATCCGACCAAGACAAGATGGCACAAGCTTTGCAAAAGCTTGCTGAAGAAGACCCGACCTTTAAAGCAAAAACGGATGAAGAAACCGGCCAAACGATCATCTCCGGTATGGGTGAGCTTCACTTAGATATTATCGTGGACCGGATGCGCCGCGAATTTAAAGTGGAATGTAACGTCGGTTCACCGCAAGTGGCTTATCGTGAAACGATTCGCAAAGCCGGTAAAGCTGAAGGTAAATTCGTCCGTCAATCCGGGGGCCGCGGTCAATACGGTCACGTTTGGATTGAGTTTGAACCGCTTGAAGAAGGCGGCGGATTTGAATTCGTCGACAAGATCGTCGGCGGTGTCGTTCCGCGTGAATATATTCCGGCCGTTGAAGCTGGCTTGCGCGATGCGATTCAAAACGGCTTGATCGCAGGATACCCGGTTGTGGACATTCGCGCCACCTTGTTTGACGGATCCTATCACGATGTCGACTCCAGTGAAATGGCCTTCAAAATTGCCGCTTCCATGGCGCTTAAGAAGGCAAGGGAAATTTGCGATCCGGTGCTTCTGGAACCCATCGAAAAAGTCGAAGTGGTTATTCCTGAAGAATACCTCGGTGACATTATGGGTGACATCACAAGCCGTCGTGGCCGTGTCGAAGGTATGGAAGCACGCGGCAACGCTCAAGTTGTAAAAGCTTTTGTTCCGCTTTCGGAAATGTTCGGTTATGCCACCTCCTTGCGTTCTGCAACACAAGGCCGCGGCACCTTCACGATGGTCTTTGACCACTATGAAGAAGTACCGAAAAACATTGCGGAAGAAATTATTAAAAAAGCCACCGGCGGTAAATAAGATAAACCGCCGGAAGGCATTGTCTCAAACATAAGTTTATTGTAAGCTAAGGGAGACGGACATACTGTTCAACCTTAGTCAACATAATATTAAAATAATGTTTAGTACTTAAAGGAGGAAAATTCTCTTATGGCTAAAGCTAAATTTGACCGTTCCAAACCCCACGTTAACATTGGAACAATCGGTCACGTTGACCATGGTAAAACCACTTTGACAGCTGCGATTACGACCGTACTTGCTAAACAAGGTAAAGCTGAAGCACGCGCCTACGACCAAATCGACGGTGCGCCAGAAGAAAAAGAACGCGGCATCACGATTGCAACCGCTCACGTTGAATACGAAACAGATGCCCGTCACTATGCACACGTTGACTGCCCTGGACACGCTGACTATGTTAAAAACATGATTACGGGTGCCGCTCAAATGGACGGCGCGATCTTGGTTGTTTCCGCTGCTGACGGCCCAATGCCGCAAACACGCGAACACATCCTTCTGTCCCGCCAAGTTGGTGTACCTTACATCGTTGTGTTCTTGAACAAAGTTGACATGGTTGACGACGAAGAACTGCTCGAACTCGTTGAAATGGAAGTTCGTGACCTTCTTTCTGAATACGACTTCCCAGGCGACGACGTTCCGGTTATCAGAGGTTCCGCTCTGAAAGCTCTTGAAGGCGACGCTGATTATGAAGCTAAAATCCTTGAATTGATGGATGCTGTCGACGAATACATCCCGACACCTGAACGTGAAGTTGACAAGCCTTTCATGATGCCTGTCGAAGACGTATTCTCGATTACCGGTCGTGGTACTGTTGCTACGGGTCGTGTTGAACGCGGTCAAGTTAAAGTTGGAGACGAAGTTGAAATCCTCGGTTTAACCGAAGAACCGAAGAAAACAACCGTTACCGGTGTTGAAATGTTCCGTAAAATTCTCGACTATGCTGAAGCCGGTGATAACATCGGTGCATTGCTCCGTGGTATCGACCGTAACGAAGTTGAACGCGGCCAAGTGCTGATCAAGCCGGGCACGGTTAAAGCACACACCAAATTCACCGCACAAGTTTACGTCTTGACCAAAGAAGAAGGCGGCCGTCATAAACCATTCTTCAGTGGTTACCGTCCGCAATTCTACTTCCGTACAACAGACGTTACCGGCACAATCCAACTTCCGGAAGGAACCGAAATGGTTATGCCTGGCGATAACGTCGAAATGACGGTTGAATTGATTGCACCAATCGCCATCGAAGAAGGCACGAAATTCTCTATTCGTGAAGGTGGCCGTACCGTTGGTGCCGGATCCGTTGCCAGCATTATCGAATAATTACTCCTAAAATAAAGCACTCCCATAGGGGAGTGCTTTTTAATATGATAAGAATGTCTATCCTTTTCAGGCCAGCATAAGAGTAAATTTTCGTTAGAAAATTAAGCGGGGGTCGTTCAAGTAAAGATTCATTGTAAGGTATATTTGGTAATGTTTACTGTAACGCCTTTCGACTTGAATTCCAGTATATGCCCCGATACAATAGAAAGGCGAGTGCTTGCCACGTTTGCAAGGAATTTTTTCAAAGAAAACTTGCACTAGGTGGCTGTTTTTTATATAATAAGAAATGTTGGTTTTAGCGATGAAGCGGAAGGTTGCGGATACACCCGGCCCCTTTGCCATGGCGGGGTGATTCGGAAATTTTCGTGGAGTAGTCTGTTTTAAAATGGACGACAAAGGAGGGAAAATAATGGCAAAGCAAAAAATTCGCATTCGTTTAAAAGCTTATGATCATCGTATTTTGGATCAATCGGCTGAGAAAATTGTAGAAACGGCGAAGCGTTCCGGCGCGAAGGTATCGGGTCCAATTCCGCTTCCTACCGAGAAATCCGTTTATACGATTTTGCGGGCGGTTCATAAGTACAAAGATTCGCGTGAACAATTTGAAATGCGCACTCATAAGCGTTTGATCGACATCGTCAATCCGACGCCGGCAACCGTAGACTCGTTGATGCGTCTGGATTTACCATCTGGTGTCGACATCGAAATTAAACTCTAATTCAAACAAGAAAATGACTTTTAGGAGGTGTTACGGATGACCAAAGGTATCTTGGGTAAAAAAATCGGCATGACGCAAATCTTTACCGAAAACGGTGATTTGTTGGCAGTTACCGTCGTGCAAGCAGGCCCAAACGTTGTATTGCAAAAGAAAACCATTGAAAACGACGGTTATGAAGCCATTCAGCTTGGTTTTGACGACGAGCACGAAGCTCGCGCTAATAAACCAGCGAAAGGACATGCCGAAAAAGCAGGCACTGCACCTAAGCGCTTCGTGAAGGAAATCCGTGATGTAAATCTTGCCGACTATGAAGTTGGTCAAGAAGTTAAAGTTGATATATTCAAAGAAGGCGACATTGTTGATGTTACTGGGATCTCCAAAGGTAAAGGATTCCAAGGTTCCATTAAACGTCACAATCAACACCGCGGACCGATGAGTCACGGTTCACACTATCATCGCGTCTCTGGTTCTATGGGCTCAATCACAGCCAACCGGGTATTTAAAGGTAAAAAACTCCCGGGACGCATGGGTGGAGACAAAGTCACCATCCAAAACCTTGAAATTGTAAAAGTCGATCCGGAACGCAATTTGCTTCTGATTAAAGGCAATGTTCCGGGTGCGAAAAAGAGCTACCTCACCATTAAATCCGCAGTTAAAGCGACGGAAAATAAATAAGGAAAGGGGGATGTTTTCATGCCAAAACTAGCGGTATTAGATATAACCGGAAAACAAGTTGGAGAAATCGAATTAAATGATGCTGTGTTCGGTATTGAGCCGAATGAACACGTTGTTTATGAAGCGGTTGTGATGCAACAAGCTTCGTTGCGTCAAGGCACACACGCCACCAAAAATCGCTCGGCTGTTCGCGGCGGCGGAAGAAAACCGTGGCGGCAAAAAGGTACAGGCCGTGCCCGTCAAGGATCCATCCGCGCTCCGCAATGGGTTGGCGGCGGTACTGTTTTTGGTCCGACGCCGAGAAGCTACAGCTACAAGCTGCCGAAAAAAGTTCGTCGTTTAGCCATTAAATCGGCGCTTTCCGCTAAAGTGCGCGACAATGAAACGATCGTTGTCGATCAACTCGCGATGGAAGCTCCGAAAACGAAGGCTTTCGTTGAAGTCTTAAAGAATCTTTCCGTTAACGAAAAAGCCCTTGTTGTTATCAATAATGAGCATGAGCCGACTGCGCTTTCAGCTCGAAACATCCCGACGGTAAAACTCGTCACAGCGGATCAAGTCAATGTCTACGACGTTGTTAACGCCGGCAAATTGATCATGACGAAGGATGCCGCCGAAAAATTAGGGGAGGTGCTGGCATAATGGATGCACGTGATGTAATCAAGCGCCCCGTAATCACTGAACGTTCGACTGAATTGATGGTCGATAAGAAATATACGTTTATCGTTGATCGTCGTGCGAATAAATCTCAAATCAAACGCGCCGTTGAGGAGATTTTTGGCGTAAAAGTGGCAAAAGTCAACACCATGAACTATGATGGCAAATTCAGACGCTTTGGCCGTTATACCGGCTATACGCCCAAACGGAAAAAAGCGATTGTCACCTTAACGCCAGACAGCAAAGATCTCGAATTCTACGAAGGCGTTTAATAAAACAGCAGAAGGAGGGAAACAACATGGCGATTAAAAAGTACAAACCGACCAGCAATGGCCGTCGCAACATGACATCTCTGGATTTCAGCGAAATTACCACAGATACTCCGGAAAAATCGCTCTTGGTTCCGCTGCCCAAAAAAGCTGGACGCAATAACCAAGGGAAGTTGACGGTTCGTCACCATGGCGGCGGACATAAGCGCAAATATAGAATCATTGATTTTAAACGCAACAAAGATGGCGTACCAGGCCGCGTTGCTACGATCGAATACGATCCAAACCGTACGGCAAACATTGCATTGATTCACTACAAAGACGGTGAAAAACGCTATATTTTAGCGCCAAAAGGTCTGGAAGTAGGCATGGAAATTGTCTCCGGTCCAGATGCCGATATCAAAGTAGGGAATGCTTTACCGCTTAAAAATATCCCTGTAGGTACCGTTGTTCATAACATTGAATTAAAACCTGGCCATGGGGGTCAACTCGTTCGTAGTGCCGGTGCTGAAGCACAAATCCTCGGTAAAGAAGGAAAATACGTGCTCGTTCGCTTGAGCTCTGGCGAAGTCCGCATGATTCTTGAAACATGCCGTGCTACCGTTGGCCAAGTGGGCAATCTCGAACATGAACTTGTTAAAATTGGTAAAGCTGGCCGTTCTCGTTGGAAAGGCATTCGCCCGACCGTTCGCGGTTCCGTTATGAACCCGAATGATCACCCGCATGGTGGTGGTGAAGGTCGTGCGCCAATCGGTCGCAAATCACCAATGACACCTTGGGGTAAACCAACGCTTGGTTATAAAACCCGTAAGCGCAATAAAGCTTCTGATAAATTTATTGTACGCAGAAGGAAAAAATAATAGGTTTTTAAAGTGTGAAAAACCGAAAAAGGAGGTTGACCAATGGGTCGCAGCCTAAAAAAAGGACCATTTGTAGATGATCACCTGATGAAAAAGGTTCTTGCATTAGGTAACGAAAGAAAAGTCATCAAAACATGGTCGAGACGCTCAACTATTTTTCCTGAATTCGTAGGGCATACCATTGCGGTTTACGATGGCCGCAAACACGTGCCTGTCTATATTACGGAAGATATGGTCGGTCACAAGCTCGGCGAGTTTGCGCCAACGCGCACTTACCGCGGGCATTCTAAAGACGACAAAAAAACAGGTCGTTAAGTCCGAATCCGAGAGGAGGCATAACACATGCAAGCTAAAGCTGTCGCAAGAACTGTGCGCGTCGCTCCTCGCAAAGCCCGCCTGGTCGTAGACCTTATTCGCGGTAAAGCGGTTGGAGAGGCGTTCGCCATTCTGCGGAACACGAACAAAGCGGCTTCACCGATTGTTGAAAAAGTGTTGAAATCCGCAGTTGCTAACGCAGAACACAATTATGAAATGGATCCGGAATCTTTAGTTGTAGAAAGCATTTTTGTGGATGAAGGGCCGACGCTGAAACGCTTCCGCCCACGTGCACGAGGCAGTGCTGGACGGATCAATAAACGCACGAGCCACATCACCATCATTGTATCGGATAAAAAGGAGGGATAATGCGTGGGACAAAAAGTTAACCCGATAGGCATGCGGATCGGTTTTATTCGCGATTGGGAATCGAAATGGTATGCTGACAAAAAACATTATGCGGAATATCTTCACGAAGACCTCAAGATCCGCGAATATATCGAAAAACGACTGAAAGATGCAGCCGTATCCAGCATCGAACTCGAACGGGCCGCTAACCGCATCAATGTAACCATCAAAACGGCGAAACCGGGTATGGTTATTGGTAAAGGCGGTTCTGAAGTAGAAGCCCTTCGTAAATCCTTAAACGCATTAACCGGAAAAAAAGTTCATGTGAATATTTTTGAAATTAAACAAGCGGACTTGGATGCCAAATTAGTGGCTGAAAATATTGCCCGTCAATTGGAAAATCGTGTTTCCTGGCGTCGTGCTCAAAAACAATCGATCTCTCGAGCAATGAGAGCAGGAGCCAAAGGGATCAAAACACAAGTATCCGGACGTTTGGGTGGTGCAGATATCGCCCGTTCTGAAGACTACAGCGAAGGTACAGTACCACTACACACGCTCCGTGCCGATATCGATTACGGTACAGCCGAAGCTGATACAACCTATGGCAAATTAGGAGTTAAAGTGTGGATTTATCGTGGGGAAGTCCTTCCGACCAAAGGTGCGAACAATAAGGAAGGAGGCCAATAATCATGTTGATGCCAAAACGCGTGAAATATCGCAGACACCATCGCGGAAAAATGCGTGGGCGTGCCAAAGGCGGCACTGAAGTAGCATTTGGCGAATTTGGCTTACAAGCAACAACAGCGGCATGGATTACCAGCCGACAAATCGAAGCGGCTCGTATTGCCATGACTCGTTATATGAAACGTGGCGGTAAAGTTTGGATTAAAATTTTCCCGCAAAAACCTTATACCAAAAAGCCTCTTGAAGTTCGGATGGGTTCCGGTAAAGGTGCCCCTGAAGGTTGGGTCGCTGTCGTCAAACCAGGCAAAGTGATGTTTGAGGTTGGCGGCGTCTCCGAAGAGGTCGCACGCGAAGCGCTTCGTCTAGCTTCTCACAAGCTGCCTGTAAAGACGAAGTTCGTAAAACGCGAAGAAGTGGGTGGTGACGTCAATGAAAGCAACTGACATCCGCAACATGACGACTGCCGAAGTTGAACAAAAAATCAAAGCTTTGAAAGAAGAGCTTTTTAACCTGCGTTTTCAATTAGCGACCGGACAATTAGAAAATCCGGCTCGCCTTCGTGAGGTACGTAAGGATATTGCACGTGCCAAAACGATTTTGCGCGAACGGGAATTGAAAATCCAAAACGGTTAACCGAAAGGAGGGCTCCTGAGTGGCTGAAGATCGCAACAGACGCAAAACCCTTGTCGGTAAAGTCATTTCCGACAAAATGGATAAGACCATTACGGTGCTCGTCGAAACGTATAAAAAAGATCCGTTGTATGGCAAACGCGTGAAGTACTCCAAAAAGTACAAAGCCCATGATGAAGAAAACAAAGCCAAAGTTGGCGATGTTGTTCGTATCATGGAAACACGCCCGTTATCAAAAGATAAACGCTTCCGTTTGGTAGAAATCGTGGAAGAAGCGGTTATTATCTAAGTTAGATCGGACTGTAAACCCGAAGGGAGGGCCAATAAATGATCCAACAAGAAACACGTTTAAAAGTTGCCGACAACTCCGGCGCCCGTGAAATTTTAACGATTAAAGTTCTCGGTGGATCCGGAAGGAAAACAGCGAACATCGGCGATATCATTGTCGCGAGTGTCAAAAACGCAACACCCGGTGGCGTTGTTAAGAAAGGTGACGTGGTGAAAGCCGTTGTCGTTCGCACACGCAGAGGCGTCCGTCGTCCGGATGGTTCATACATCCGTTTTGATGAAAATGCGGCGGTTATTATCAGAGATGATAAAAGCCCTCGTGGCACGCGGATTTTCGGACCGGTCGCCCGTGAACTTCGCGATAAGCAGTTCACGAAAATCGTCTCGCTCGCTCCGGAAGTTTTATAATCAGATTGTTAAACAAAAGGAGGTGCGTGAAACGCCATGGCCAACATGCACGTGAAAAAAGGAGATAAAGTTCAAGTCATCTCCGGTAAAGACAAAGGCAAACAAGGCGTCATCTTGGAAGCTTACCCGAAAAAGGAACGCGTCCTAGTCGAAGGCGTCAATATCATAAAGAAACATTCCAAACCAACACAAGCGAACCCGCAAGGCGGAATTTTGGAAATGGAAGCGCCAATTCACGTTTCAAACGTGATGCCGCTTGATCCCAAAACAAATGAACCGACTCGGGTCGGCTATAAATTTATCGATGGTAAAAAGGTTCGTATTGCCAAAAAATCCGGTGAACCTTTAGACAAATAAAGGGAATCGATCGAAAGGAGGTCATGAGCCTTGAATCGTTTAAAAGAAAAATATCTCAAAGAAGTCGTACCGGCCTTAATGGAAAAATTTAATTACAAAAACATCATGGAAGTACCCGCGATTGAAAAAATCGTCATCAACATGGGCGTTGGTGATGCGGTGCAAAACTCCAAACTTCTTGATAGTGCGGTGGAAGAATTGACGGCGATTTCCGGTCAGAAGCCGGTGATTACCCGAGCTAAAAAGTCCATTGCCGGTTTTAAACTCCGCGAAGGTATGCCGATTGGCACGAAAGTCACTTTGCGTAAAGAAAGAATGTATGAGTTTTTAGATAAACTGATCTCGGTTTCTTTACCGCGCGTGCGTGACTTCCGCGGTGTTTCGCCAAAATCATTTGACGGACGCGGGAACTACACATTGGGTGTACGTGAACAACTCATCTTCCCGGAAGTTGACTATGATAAAGTCAACAAAGTTCGTGGTATGGACATTGTCATTGTGACAACGGCAAAAACGGATGAAGAGGGCCGCGAATTGCTGACCTTGCTGGGAATGCCGTTTAGAAAATAAGGAAAGCAAGGAGGGAAAGCATGGCTAAAAAGTCGATGATTGCAAAGGCGAATCGGCCGAAAAAATTTAAAGTGCAAGAATATACCCGTTGCCAACGCTGCGGACGGCCGCATTCCGTCTATCGCAAATTTAAACTTTGCCGTATTTGTTTCCGCGAATTGGCTTATAAAGGTCAAATTCCGGGCGTTAAAAAAGCCAGTTGGTAAACCCTTAGTTAGGGAAGGAGGTCATTTAGAATGGTCATGACAGACCCAATTGCGGATATGCTGACGCGTATCAGAAACGCTAACAACGTGCGTCACGAATCGCTGGAACTTCCGGGTTCAAAAGTGAAAAGAGAAATCGCTGAAATTTTAAAGCGCGAAGGGTTCATCAAAGACGTGGAATATATTGAGGACAATAAACAAGGAATTCTGCGCATTTTCCTAAAGTACGGACCGAATAACGAACGCGTCATTACAGGTTTGAAACGGATCAGCAAACCTGGCTTGCGGGTGTATGCAAAAGCAAACGAAGTGCCTAAAGTGCTTGGAGGACTCGGCATTGCGATTGTATCAACATCCAAAGGCATTATTACGGATAAAGAAGCTAGACAACAAAACGTCGGCGGCGAAGTGCTTGCTTACGTTTGGTAAAACCACCCACAGAGAATGGAGGTGTAACGATGTCTCGCGTTGGTTTAAAACCTATTGAGGTTCCAAACGGTGTAACGGTTACAATCAATGACAATAATGTGGTTGCGGTCAAAGGTCCGAAAGGCGAGTTGGTCCGCACCTTTCATCCAGATATGAAGATCATTTTAGAAGACAATGTCGTCCGAGTAGAACGCCCGAGCGATTCCAAAGAACATCGCTCATTACATGGCACGACGGCAAGCCTCATCAGCAACATGGTTGAAGGGGTAACGAAAGGTTACGAAAAAAACCTTGAACTCGTTGGTGTCGGTTATCGTGCATCCAAACAAGGTAAAAATCTAATCCTTAATGTCGGTTATTCCCATCCAGTCGAAATTGTGCCCGAAGAAGGCATCGAAATCGAAGTGAACGGCAATAACAAAGTTGTGGTTAAAGGCATTAGCAAGGAACGCGTCGGAGCTGTTGCAGCTAACATCCGCGCTGTCCGCCCGCCGGAACCCTATAAAGGCAAAGGGATTCGTTATGAAGGCGAAAATGTACGCCGCAAGGAAGGTAAGACCGGGAAGTAATCGCGGAAAGGAGTGACTGGTCAATGATCACCAAGTTGGACAAAAATGTCGTCCGCAAAAAGCGTCATCAACATGTCCGTCGTCGCGTGGCAGGTACTGCCGAACGTCCGCGCTTGAATGTTTTCCGTTCAGCCAAACACATTTATGCGCAAATCATTGACGATGAACAAGGTAAAACGCTCGTATCGGCTTCAACGCTTGATAAAGCTGCTGGTATAGAATATGGCGGTAACATTGAGGCCGCCAAAAAAGTCGGTGCGCTCGTTGCCGAACGCGCTTTGGAAAAAGGTATTAAAAAAGTCGTATTTGACCGTGGCGGATATCTCTATCACGGACGTGTAAAAGCGTTAGCGGATGCTGCCCGTGAAAAAGGATTGGAATTCTAATTCAGAAGGAGGGGAACTCATGCAAAACCGTGATCGCAATAAATCTGAACTCGAAGAACGCCTAGTTGCTGTAAACCGTGTCGCTAAAGTTGTTAAAGGCGGCCGCCGTTTCCGATTTGCGGCGCTCGTCGTTGTCGGTGACAAAAAAGGGAACGTTGGTTTCGGTACAGGTAAAGCCCAAGAAGTACCGGAAGCCATCCGTAAGGCTGTTGAAGCTGCTAAGAAAAACATGATCAATGTTCCAATCGTTAAAACAACGATTCCGCACGATGTCATCGGTAAATTTGGCGCTGGTAGCGTCTTATTAAAACCAGCTTCAGAAGGTACCGGAATTATCGCTGGCGGACCGGTCCGGGCTGTATTGGAATTGGCCGGTATTGGTGACATTCTATCGAAATCACTGGGGTCAAACAATCCGATCAATATGGTGCGCGCGACAATTGATGGCTTGCAAAAGCTGAAGCGCGCAGAAGATGTAGCAAGGCTTCGCGGCAAAACTGTTGAAGAGTTGTTAGGATAAGGGAGGGATAATCATGGCTAAAAAACTTGAAATTACCCTCACCCGCAGTGTGATTGGTCGTCCTAAAGATCAACGTGTTACTGTTAGGACATTAGGATTAAAAAAGACCAATCAAACGGTCGTTCATAATGATAACCCCGCTATCCGCGGCATGATCAACAAGGTTGCCCACCTTGTAAAAGTGAACGAAATCGACGAATAATTCGGGGACGGGTGGAAAGTCCCGTAAAAAATGAAAAATAACAAGGATTTGCCTCGGACGAGTAGAATTATTTAAAGATAAGGCGTCCAGAGGAGCTATTGTGGATCAAAGGTCACAGGATTCCAACATCCGAGACGGACAACGCAGGAAATGGTTCGATGGCTAAAGGTCAATCGGCAAAATGCTTATGAACTGAAATCAGCGGAATCGAAACCAACGTTAAAGTCACGGTGTAAAATTGTCTAATTGGGAGGTGCCGACATGAAACTGCATGAATTGAAACCCGCGGAAGGTTCCCGTCACGCTCGCAAACGTGTGGGTCGCGGTTACGGTTCAGGTTTAGGAAAAACTTCAGGGCGCGGTCAAAAAGGTCAAAAAGCGCGTTCCGGTGGTGGCGTACGCCCGGGATTTGAAGGCGGTCAAATGCCATTGATTCAACGTTTACCTAAACGTGGCTTTAAAAACCCGACTCGCAAAGAGTATGCAATCGTCAATGTAGAAACGTTGAATCGCTTTGCTGAGGGGACAGAGGTAACACCTGAGCTGCTTCTGGCTGAACGGGTTATTCGAAAACTCAATGACGGGGTCAAGATCCTTGGCAACGGTAAATTAGAACGTAAATTGACCGTTAAAGCGCATAAGTTTTCCGATTCGGCAAAACAAGCCATTGAATCGGCCGGCGGAACTGCCGAGGTGATTTAATGTTTCAGACTATCTCCAATATATTTCGCGTCGCAGATATTCGCCGCAAGGTACTTTTTACTCTGCTTATGCTCATCGTCTATCGAATCGGAACCTTTATACCGGTTCCGTCTGTGAATAGTTCCGTTATTACCTTAGAAGGAAATCAGGTATTTGGGTTTTTAAATATGTTTGGCGGTGGCGCATTGCAGAACTTTTCCATTTTATCAATGGGCATTATGCCATACATCACGGCATCGATTATCGTCCAATTGTTGCAAATGGACGTCATTCCTAAGTTTACGGAATGGTCTAAGCAAGGGGAGATGGGGCGCCGGAAACTCGCCCAAGTAACCCGATATGGCACGGTTATTTTAGGATTTATTCAGGCGATCGGCCTTGCCTACGGATTTAACGCAAAATTCCCTGGGCTTGTGATCAACCCTAGCATTTGGACGTACTTGCTCATTGCGCTCGTGTTAACAGCGGGCACAGCTTTCTTAATGTGGCTCGGTGAACAAATCACCGCATACGGCGTAGGCAATGGGATTTCAGTATTGATCTTTGCCGGCATTGTCGCAAGGATCCCGAGTGCTATAGATGAGATTTATACCACGCAATTCAAAAATACTGATAATCTCTTTTTACAAATTGTTTATCTTTTAGTGATTGCTTTAGTTGTTATTCTTGTGGTGATTGGCACCATCTTTATACAACAAGCAGTCCGTAAAATTCCGATTCAATATGCCCAACGCACAACGATCGGAAGGAATGTCATCGGGGGAGAAGCGACCCACTTGCCAATTAAGGTCAATGCAGCAGGGGTCATTCCGATTATCTTTGCGATCTCCCTGATCATCACACCGCCGACCATCGCCGGGTTTTTTAAAGAAAATGCGGTGACGCGCTGGATCATAAACACCTTTAACTATACAACGGTGTCCGGTATGATCATTTACGGGCTCTTGATCATTGCGTTTACGTATTTTTACACCTTTGTCCAGGTCAATCCGGAGAAAATGGCTGATAACTTGAAGAAACAAGGCGGTTATATTCCCGGTATTCGTCCGGGCAAAAACACGGAAAAATATATTACCCGTATTTTGTATCGGTTAACCTTCGTAGGCTCCATTTTCCTTGCGGTTGTTGCAGTATTGCCGATGATTTTCACCGATGTCGCCAACTTGCCGGCGAATATTCGCATCGGCGGTACGAGCTTACTGATCGTAACCGGTGTCGCCTTAGATGTCATGAAACGGATTGAAAGCCAATTGGTAAAACGCCATTACCGTGGTTTTATCCGACGGTAATCGCAGGGCGTCGTAACGAAAACGGAAAGGTCGTCCATTTTTTGATGGTGCTTTTCGGGACCATTGATTGGCTTAATTCGCAAAAACATGGAGGCTGGCTATGAACCTCATTTTAATGGGACTTCCGGGTGCCGGAAAAGGCACACAGGCTGAACGTATTGTGGAGAAATATGGTTTGCCTCATATCTCCACGGGAGATATGTTCCGAGCAGCCATTAAAGAAGAAACGGAACTAGGCAAGAAAGCCAAATCCTATATGGATGCCGGTGAACTTGTTCCGGATGATGTCACCATTGGTATTGTTCGTGAACGTTTGGGTAAAGCTGATTGTCAAAAAGGCTTTTTACTTGATGGCTTTCCACGTACGACAGCCCAAGCTGAAGCGCTCGATAACCTATTGGCTGATATGGGCCGGCAAATCGATGCGGTCCTTTATATAGATGTCGATCGGGACAGCCTATTAGAACGCTTGACCGGTCGCCGCATATGCAGTCAATGCGGAGCAACCTACCACATCACGCTCAATCCTCCAAAAGAAGAAGGCGTATGTGATAAGTGTGGCGGAGAATTATTCCAAAGAGATGACGACAAGATCGAAACGGTAAAGACCCGATTGGAAGTTAACGAGAAGCAACAGAAACCGCTGTTGGATTTCTATAACAAGAAAAATTGTCTTCAAGAAATCGACGGCAATCAAGACATCGATGACGTTTTCGCTTCCATCGAGCGCGTTTTGGGAGGCCTTCCTGCTTGATTATCAGGAAAACCGAACGCGAAGTCGAGGCGATACGTGAAGCAGGTCGCATCGTCGCACGAACTCTCCGTGAGATCGAGAAAATGATTGAACCCGGTATCACGACGTTGGAACTTGATCACATGGCTGACCGTTTGATTCGCGGCATGGGAGCCATCCCCTCATTTAAAGGTTATGAAGGGTTCCCCGCCAGCATTTGCACATCTGTTTCTGAAGAAATCGTGCATGGTATTCCGGGGCCGCGCAAATTAAAAAACGGCGACCTCATCAGCATTGATATCGGTGCCTGTTATCAAGGCTATCATAGCGATTCAGCGTGGACTTTCCCGGTAGGTCAAGTAACCGATGAGGCAAAAAGGCTGATCCAAGTCACCAAGGACGCATTGTATTTAGGGATTGAAGAGATTAAGCCCGATGCGAGATTATCCAACGTGTCGCATGCTATTCAAAAGCATGTCGAAAGCGCGGGATTTTCCGTCATTAGGGAGTTTGTCGGTCATGGTGTGGGTAAAGACCTCCATGAGCCTCCTGATATCCCAAATTATGGGCCTAGGAACGTTGGCCCCCGCTTAAAACCAGGGATGGTCCTAGCCATAGAACCTATGGTGAATATGGGACGCCGGCAAATTCGCGTTCTTGATGATGAATGGACCGTCGTGACGGCTGACGGAAAACCATCGGCTCATTTTGAACATACCGTTCTGGTGACTGATAATGGTTATGAGATTCTGACAAGACCTTAAGCGTAGGTGATGATTGATTGACAAGCGGGTCGGACCAAACGCCCATACCCGGACAGATTGCACGGATTTTAAAGGGTAGGGACGCTGGTAAATACTGTGTCATTGTGCGAGTTGTTGACGACCGTTTTGTTGAAGTGGCGGATGGTGACAAGAGGAAGTTCGATCGCGCCAAAAGAAAAAACATTCATCATCTGGAGCTTCAATCCTTTGTTTCCGAAGAGGTCAAAAACAGCATTGACGAGACCGGAAAAGTCACAAACGGCAAGCTGAGGTTTGCCATCGCAAAGTTTTTGGATGAGGAATCAAGTGATCAAAGGAAGGGTGAGTCGATCGATGGCGAAAGAGGACGTCATTGAAGTTAAAGGCACCGTGATAGAACCATTGCCAAATGCGATGTTTCGTGTAGAATTAGACAATGGTCATAAAATTTTAGCGCACATTTCCGGCAAGTTGCGGATGCACTATATCCGAATTTTACCCGGTGATAAAGTGACGGTAGAATTATCTCCATACGACTTGACGCGCGGACGAATTACGTATCGGCATTAGCGTTTGATTATGACTCTTAGCCAATTGTCTGAGAGTCCATTAGGCGTCAGGATACTGACGACGAAAGTAGGAGGTTTTACACATGAAGGTCAGACCATCGGTGAAACCCATTTGTGAAAAATGCAAAGTTATACGCCGAAAAGGCACTGTCATGGTCATTTGCGAAAACCCTAAGCATAAGCAAAAACAAGGATAATTTTTGAGGAGGTGTCACGCTCTTGGCACGTATTGCAGGTGTTGATATACCGCGTGATAAACGCGTCGTCATTTCGTTAACTTACATTTACGGGATTGGTAAATCGACAGCTCAAAAGATCTTAAAAGAAGCCGGTGTCTCTGAGGATACGCGCGTTCGCGACCTGACTGAAGAAGAGCTCACTCGCATCCGTGAACAAGTTGACAAACTGAAAGTCGAAGGGGACCTTCGCCGTGAAGTATCCCTTAATATCAAACGTTTGATCGAAATTGGTTCCTACCGTGGTCTTCGTCACCGTCGTGGTTTGCCCGTTCGCGGTCAAAATACGAAAAACAACTCACGGACGAGAAAAGGTCCACGTCGTACCATCGCCAACAAGAAAAAATAAAGGAGGTAGCTAAATGGTTAAACGTAAAGATGCACGCGGCGGCCGGAAACGCCGTGTCAAAAAGAATATAGAAAGCGGCATCGCACATATCCGTTCTACATTCAACAACACGATTGTCACGATAACGGACCCTCATGGTAACGCTATTGCTTGGGCAAGCTCCGGTGGCTTAGGCTTTAAAGGTTCCCGGAAATCCACGCCTTACGCAGCGCAAACAGCTGCTGAAGCGGCTGGTAAAGCAGCGATGGAACATGGTATGAAAACCATCGAAGTCTCTGTCAAAGGACCCGGTGCTGGCCGTGAAGCCGCTATTCGTGCCCTCCAAGCGGTAGGTTTGGAAGTCACCGCGATCCGCGACGTGACCCCTGTACCGCATAACGGTTGCCGCCCACCGAAACGTCGCCGCGTATAAGTATAAAAACCCGTATGGCTTGTCAATAATAGGATTTATGCGATATTGAACGATCCATGCGTTTTCCGGTTCGCCCGGTGTTTAAGGGGAAATCTCGGTCGCCCATGGCTACCCAGGTTTCGACGTTAGAAGGAGGGTTTCGTTGAATGATAGAAATCGAAAAGCCGAAGATTGAAACGGTTGAAATCAGCGATGATGCAACGTACGGCAAATTTGTTGTTGAACCACTCGAACGTGGATATGGTACGACCTTAGGTAATTCACTTCGTCGCATTCTGCTGTCATCCCTTCCGGGGGCTGCGGTCACTTCTGTTCAGTTTGACAACGTGCTTCACGAATTTATGACATTGGAAGGGGTTGTTGAGGATGTCGCTATGATCATCCTTAACATTAAAAACCTTGCCATGAAAATTTATTCCGATGAAGAAAAAACGTTGGAAATTGACGTACAAAGGGAAGGGGTCGTCACTGCCGCGGATATCATCCACGATAGTGATGTTGAAATTCTTAACCCCGACCTTGTGATTGCCACCCTTTCAGGGGATGCACGCTTCCATGTCAAAATGAGAGCGAAAAAAGGACGCGGCTATGTCCCGGCAGAAGGAAATAAAAGCGACGATTTACCGATCGGTGTCATTCCGATTGATTCGATTTATACACCGGTCTCACGGGTCAACTACCAAGTTGAAAATACACGTGTCGGTCAAGTCACCAACTATGATAAATTAACCCTCGATGTTTGGACTGACGGTAGCATTAGACCTGAAGAAGCTGTTTCCTTAGGTGCGAAAATTTTAACCGAGCATCTTAACATATTTGTCGGGTTAACCGATCAAGCACAACATGCAGAAATTATGGTTGAAAAAGAAGAAGACCAAAAAGAGAAAGTCCTCGAAATGACAATCGAAGAACTGGATCTTTCCGTCCGCTCCTATAACTGCTTGAAGAGGGCGGGAATTAACACGGTTCAAGAACTGACGCAAAAAACCGAAGAGGATATGATGAAGGTTCGGAATCTCGGCCGTAAATCGCTCGAAGAAGTACAGGAAAAATTAGCGGAATTAGGTCTTAGCCTGAGAAAAGAAGAATAACGGTTTGCCTTTCTTTTTTGCGCAAAAGAGAAAACTACTTCATGAAGGAGGGAACTCGGTATGGCATACGCGAAGTTAGGGCGTGATTCCTCCGCCCGTAAAGCATTATTCCGCGATTTAGCAACTGACCTGATCATCAACGAAAGAATCATCACCACACAAGCTAAAGCGAGAGAACTTCGTCCTATCGTTGAGAAACTCGTGACGCTTGGCAAGCGCGGTGATTTACATGCTCGCCGTCAAGCAGCGGCTTTCGTTCGCAAAGAAGTAGCGGATCAAGAAACCGGTAAAGACGCCATTCAAAAATTATTTGATGACATTGCGACCCGTTACGCAGACCGTCAAGGCGGCTATACCCGGATCTTAAAAGTTGGACCGCGCCGCGGGGACAATGCAGAACAAGCTATCATCGAATTTGTATAAACGCGAAAAAGGGCAAAGTGGATAGGTGTTTTTTCGACCTTTATCTCCTTATGCCCTTTTTTTTATAAGATTGGATTTTCGCGTTTACACATAGATGAGGTTACAAGGTAAGGGTGAGATGGGGTTTACGTCTCTGAATGTTTGTTTGCCTAAATAAGGGAGCCTGACTGCGGGCTTTCTTCTTTTATGTAATAGTAATGCAAAGAATCTCCGCATAAGGAGAGATGAGTTTGAGTCGAGAACGATTGATTGAAGTGAAGGATTTATCCTTTCGATACAAAGCGGATGCCCCGCTTTCGCTTGATCGGGTATCTCTCGAAGTCTATGCCGGTGAGTGGCTCGCGATTATCGGTCATAACGGATCGGGAAAATCAACGCTAGCGAAATGCCTTAATGGGCTTATACTTCCTGAAACCGGTACTGTTCTGGTGGATGGCTTGAATACACGCGATGAGGACGCTATATGGGAGATCCGCCGCCGCGTCGGCATGGTTTTTCAAAATCCCGATAACCAATTTGTTGGCACAACGGTACAAGATGATGTGGCTTTCGGCATGGAAAACCATGGCATTGACCGTGATGAAATGGTGAAGCGGATGGCTTCCGCATTAAAACTTGTCAATATGGAAGGCACTGAAAATCGGGAACCTCACCGTTTGTCCGGCGGTCAAAAACAACGGGTGGCGATTGCTGGCATTATCGCCTTGCAGCCGTCCATCATCATTCTAGATGAAGCGACATCGATGCTCGATCCAAAAGGTCGGGAAGATGTCCTTAGCGTCATGCACGAGTTAAATAAAACGAAAGGCATTACCGTGATTTCGATTACCCATGATTTGGATGAGGCGGCCGGAAGTGATCGGATTATCGCGATGGAGAAAGGGCGGATCGTACTTTCCGGTACACCGCGAGAAGTTTTCCAACACCCCGAACGGTTACTCGAATTGGGTCTCGATTTGCCTTTTGCCATCAAAATGCGGCAAGCCTTATCGGAGCAAGGGATTGCGGTTAGCCCTGACGCCTTTAGCGAAGAAGAGTTGGTGGAAGAACTGTGGAAATTAAAATCAACCATCTAACCCATATATACCAACCGAATACCCCATTTGAAAGTCTGGCGCTTTCAGACGTCAATGCCGTGATTCCTTCTGGGGCTTTTGTTTCAATCATCGGTCATACGGGGTCAGGAAAATCCACCTTGGTCCAACATTTTAACGGCTTGCTGAAGCCGACCGAAGGCGAAATCCATGTCGGGGATATGATCATCTCAAGCAGTACTAAGAATAAAGATTTAAAAGCATTACGAAAGAAAATCGGAATGGTCTTTCAATACCCTGAACACCAACTGTTCGAGGAAACCGTTGAAAAAGATATTTGTTTTGGGCCGTTAAACTTTGATGTTCCGCTTGAGGAAGCGAAACGCCGCGCCCGAGAAGCTCTGGAATTGGTTCATTTGCCGGAATCCATCCTTGATCGCTCGCCATTTGAGTTAAGCGGCGGACAAATGCGGCGCGTGGCGATTGCCGGTGTCCTCGCACTGGAGCCGGAAGCCATTATTCTAGATGAACCGACAGCAGGCCTCGATCCGAAAGGCAGGCGGGATATTTTAGACTTATTTACCCGGCTCCATAAGGAAAAAGGGATGACGACCATCATGGTCACACATAACATGGACGATGCCGCGCTTTTATCGGACCAAGTGATTGTCATGGATCATGGACGATGCCTCATGCAGGATCGCCCGGAAATCGTTTTTTCTGAAGAGAAGACATTAACCTCTTTAGGGCTTGATCTCCCTCGAGCTATGCGCTTTTTGCGAAAGGCAGGTCAGAAGCTTGGGCAACAATGGGAGGAACCCGTATTCTCAACAGAAAAGGCTGCCGAAACGATCGCTCGCAGTTTTGTAAGGAAAAAGGGCGGTGACCGTTCATGAAACTTATTATTGGGCAATTTGTGCCGGGGGACTCCATCATTCACCGCATGGACCCCAGAGCGAAACTTATCACGGTCTTTATTTTTGTTTTTATTGTTTTTTTGGCCAATAATCCATGGACATATGGCTTTCTCTTAGCGTTTACGGTCCTCGGCATTTTGGTGTCAAAAGTCCCTTTCAGTTTTATTTACAGGGGGTTAAAACCGGTTCTGTTCATTATTATCTTCACCTTTATTCTTAATGCCCTGTTTACCCGACAAGGGGATGTTTTGATTTCTGCAGGGTGGTTTCAACTGACAACCGCGGGGCTGAAGCAAGCGATCTTTATTTCCATTCGCTTATTAGCCATTATTGTTGTGACGACGCTTTTGACGCTCACGACTTCCCCCATTGCCATTACCGATGGCTTGGAGACGCTTTTAAAACCACTGAAAAAATGGCGCTTCCCGGTCCATGAATTTGCTCTTATGATGTCCATCGCCCTCCGCTTTATTCCGACATTGATGGAGGAAACGGAAAAGATCATGAAGGCGCAAATGGCAAGAGGCGTAGACTTTTCTTCCGGTTCTCTCGTCAAAAGGGGAAAGGCCATTATCCCGTTACTCGTGCCGCTATTTGTGGGAGCTTTCAAAAGAGCAGAAGACCTTGCCATGGCCATGGAGGCGCGGGGGTACCGCGGCGATGTTGGCCGGACCAAGTTTAGGTTGTTAAAATGGCATGGGCGTGATACGGGTTTATTGAGTGTCTTAGCGGTTTTAACCGCTGCTCTAATCCTCATGAGGGGATGATCGTATGCAACGAATGAAATGCATCATCGCCTACGACGGAACCGATTTTTCCGGCTATCAAGTGCAACCGAACGCTCGCACGGTTCAAGGTGAGCTTGAACGCGTTTTGCAGCGGATTCATAAAGGCGAGGCCATTCGTGTTGCGGCATCGGGGCGAACGGATGCCGGGGTTCACGCGAAAGGACAGGTCATCCATTTTGATTCACCCCTTCAAATCCCCGGAGAAAATTGGGTGAAAGCGTTAAATGCCCTTTTACCGGATGATATCCATGTCCTTCATGCAGAACCCGTAGCGAAAGACTTCCATGCCTGTTTTAACAGCAAACGAAAAGAGTATCGCTACCGGATTTTGCAAACCCCAGAGCGCGACCTCTTCCGCCGGCATTATGCTTATCACGTACCCGTTCCATTAAATGTTGAGGCGATGCGTGAGGCAGCCAAACATTTAATTGGAAAACATGATTTTACATCCTTTTGTGCTTCAGGGACATCGGTTTTGGATAAAGTGAGGACGATCTATCAGTTGGATGTGGAACCTGAAGCCGATGAACTCGTTATACGCGTGATTGGCAATGGCTTTTTATACCAGATGGTGCGAATTATAACGGGGACTTTAATTGAAGTCGGTAAAGGAAAGCGAAAGCCGAGTGATGTCATCGACCTTTTGGAAGCGAAAGACCGCACAAAGGTGCCGGAAACCGCTCCGCCGCAAGGTTTATATTTATGGCGCGTCGATTACGAAGAGGCGCACGAAATTAGTATAAAACCTTGACATTCGGTGTCCTATATTATATATTATGATTTGGCATTTCTAAAACAAACGACCACTTATAGCCCCGTAAACTATAGTTGGTTTCACTGGAAATTGCATATGTTGTTTTCACTTTCAAAATGAACATGGCGCCAATAATCATTGGCGATGAACGATTCGAAATTGTGTTTAAGGAGGGAACCATGGTGCGTACTACGTACATGGCCAAGGCTGAAGAAGTCGACCGCAAGTGGTATGTCATTGATGCGACAGGCCAAACTATCGGTCGTCTTGCAAGCGAAGTGGCATCGATTTTACGCGGTAAACATAAACCCATCTATACACCGCATGTTGATACAGGTGATCACGTCATCATCATCAATGCAGACAAAGTTCGTTTTACAGGCAAAAAATTAAAAAACAAAAAATATTACAACCACAGCGGTCACCCGGGCGGATTAAGAGTTCGGACCGCAGAAGAAATGGTTGCGAAATATCCGCGGGAACTGTTGGAACGCACGATTAAAGGGATGCTTCCGCATAATAGTCTCGGACGTAAAATGGCGAAAAAACTTCACGTTTATTCGGAAAGCACACATCCGCATCAAGCGCAAAAACCTGAAGTGTACGAACTCAGAGGTTAGGAGGGAAACCATTGGCACAAGTGCAATATTACGGAACCGGCCGACGTAAAAGCTCTGTCGCACGCGTACGCCTCGTCCCTGGCGATGGCAAAATCGTGATTAATAAACGCGACATTGATGAATACATGAATTTTGAAACACTCAAGAAAATCATTAAACAACCTCTCGTCGCAACAGATACGGAAGGTAAATACGATGTGCTCGTTAATGTCGAAGGTGGCGGCTTCACCGGTCAAGCAGGAGCCATCCGCCACGGCATTGCCCGCGCGTTATTGCAAGCCGATCCTGAATATCGGGCAACATTAAAACGCGCCGGCTACTTAACACGCGATCCGCGTATGAAAGAACGTAAGAAATACGGTCTTAAAGCGGCTCGTCGCGCACCTCAATTCTCGAAACGGTAATTGGCGGTTTTTACAAAGGGCTCTCAACCAATTGGTTGGGGGTCTTTTTATACGTAAAAAAATATGAAGGCTAGGGCACGTCATCCGCTTTCTTAAGCCTCCTACACTTACGAATGTGTCAGTGATTGATGAGAGAAAATGAGATAAGCTGAGATACATTGATGTCACAGTATGCTACTCTCTTTTGAGTGTTCAATTGATAAAGATGCCGGAAACCATACAATAAGGTATAATGAAGGCGGATGAGTGATATTTCTGATCTATGACGGAAAGTGAGTGTTTATACAGTGGGACGGAAATGGAATAACATTAAGGAAAAAAAGGCGGCCAAAGATGCCAATACAAGCCGCATCTATGCAAAATTCGGCCGTTTAATTTATGTGGCAGCGAAAAAAGGTGAGCCAGATCCTGAGGCCAACCCTTATTTAAAAAGCGTCCTTGAGCGCGCGAAAACCTATAGTGTTCCTAAAGCGATCATTGACCGGGCCCTTGATAAAGCAAAAGGCAATACCGATGAGCATTACGACGAACTCCGTTACGAAGGTTTTGGGCCAAGCGGTTCCGCCATCATTGTCGATGCTCTGACGAATAACGTGAACCGTACCGCCGCTGATGTTCGCGCGGCTTTTAATAAAAATGGCGGTAACATGGGTGTGAATGGGTCGGTTTCGTATATGTTTGATGAAACGGCTGTCATTGGGGTTGAAGGCAAAACAGCCGATGAAGTATTGGAAATCTTGATGGAAGCCGATGTCGACGCTCGCGATATTTTGGAAGAAGACGATGCAGTGATCGTCTATGCAGAACCGAGTGCTTTTCATGCTGTCAAAGAAGCTTTTAAAAAGGCGGGGATTGATGAGTTTACGGTTGCTGAGATCACCATGCTGCCACAAACGGAAGTCACGCTCCCGGAAGATGCCAAAGCGAAATTTGAAAAATTAATTGACACATTGGAGGACTTGGAAGACGTCCAACAAGTTTACCATAATGTTGATTTATCCTAAAGAGGCGGAAAACCGCTTCTTTTTTTATGTCTTTTTATAAAAAGACGTCTAACGTATTACGCCTGATCTTCTGCCACACTTCCATGATTCGTTCATATCGAACTTCTTCCGATGGCAAGCACTTTTGTTGAACCCTTGTCCCACCTATGGCAAAAGCTGTTAGCATGGTCTCCTTCTGAATGCAAAATCTAATAAGGAAAGGAGGCCATTTAAATTGGGCATTGTCATGAGTTTCCTCGAAAAGCAACGCGATAAACAGCTTGACTTTGAACGAAAGACGTTGCGTGAACTGTCGATTCCGCAAATCGAAAAAACGATTGATGAATATTTTGCGCCTTTTTTTCAGGCGATGGATCCTTATAAAAGAACGATTTCCGATATGTGCATGGATTATGCGATCGAGGCTTGTTTGCTCGGGGCATCTTACGGACGGTTTGGGTATTACGGCGAATCAGCTGAAAGTGCGTTTTTGCGAAGCGAATCGCGGGTGAAAGAACTCATAACGGACTTATTTGATTTTTGGCTGTTTTGGTATGAAGCCCAAGATTTGCGGTTTGAATCACTCTATAAGGCATGTGAAGGGTTTATGTATTACTGGTGGAAAGAAGGCTTTGAAAAGGCCGTTCGCCGGTATCGGTTACGCCTGCAATAGACTCATCCAACCTCGTTAAAAAGTTTACCGCTTGTTCACATAACCAAAGCCCTTGTCCCATATACATTTTTATAGAGAAATAAAGGGCGGAGGAGAAAAACGTGCGGAACAACTATAAGAAAATCATCATTATCATCGGTGTATTACTTCTCATTATTATTTTGAATTATGAAATCATCACGAGAAATTCTTGGTCCAATTGGCATTTACCCCTTGCAGGTAAAATTATCGTGTTGGACGCCGGCCATGGCGGTCCAGATGGCGGGGCCGAGGGCGGCGAGCTTACGGAAAAAGAAGTCAGTTTGAAGATCACACAAATGCTGCGAGATTACCTACAGGAGGCCGGCGCCTTAGTTGTGATGACGCGAGATGAAGACAAAGACCTCGCCGATGAAGACACGAAAGGATTAAGCCGGAGAAAAACGCAAGATTTAAAACGAAGAGCCAAGTTGGTGGAGACATCCGAAGCCGATCTTTTTATCAGCATTCATCTCAATGCGATTCCCTCGGCACGATGGAGGGGGGCACAAACCTTTTATTATCCAAAATCGGAAAAGAACAAACAGCTGGCAGCGTTTATCCAAGATTCGCTGAGGGAGCAGCTTGAAAATACGGATCGGAAGGCCAAGTCGATTGGTCAAATATATTTGCTAAAAACGGTTAAAGTTCCAGCAGCCCTTGTTGAAGTCGGCTTTTTATCGAATCATGAAGAACGGGCGCTTCTTAAAAGCGAAAAATACCAGAGAAAAGTGGCTGAAGCCATTTATCATGGCATTATGCGTTTTTATACGAAGGAAAAGCCGCCAAAATCTTAAATTTCCGCAAGTATCATGTACTTGCGGTTTTATTTTGTAAAAAAAAGCATCTCTATTTTTGAGGGAACAGGCAGGCCCTCGTATGAATGTTGTTAAGTGAGCGCGTTTTGCGGGGCAATTTTTTATACAATTTGTTATACTGATGATAATGGAGGAAAAGGAGGATAAAACCATGTTAACGGAAAAAACCGTAAGAGACATTGTAAATACCGTCAAAGATCCCCATTTACATAAAAGTTTAGCGGAAACAAGTGGAATTAAGGAACTTAAGATTTCAGATACTTTCGTTAGCCTTAAAATTGCTTTGGCCAAAACTCAAACACCGGAGCAAATGAAGGTCCAACGAGAAATTGTGGCCAAACTGAAGGCAGCTGGAGCTCAATCTGTCGGCTTGCGCTTTGTCCCCTTAGATGATGTGGAGCTAGAGAAGTTTGGCGGCATCCCTGAACCAGGTCCATCACTTCTTTCGAAAAAAAGCAAAACGATCTTTATCGCTGTTGCCAGTGGGAAGGGCGGCGTCGGTAAATCGACCGTTTCCGTCAACTTGGCGATTGCTTTGACCCGGTTAGGGAAAAAAGTCGGGATTTTGGATGCCGATATTTACGGATTCAGTGTTCCCGACATGATGGGTATTGAATCCCGGCCGCGGGTCGTTGATAAGCGCATTCTTCCTGTTGAACGGTTTGGCGTCAAAGTCATATCGATGGGCTTTTTTGTAGAAGACAATTCACCCGTTATATGGCGTGGGCCGATGCTCGGGAAAATGTTGAATAACTTCTTCAGCGAAGTGGATTGGGGCGAATTGGACTATCTCATCTTGGATCTACCTCCGGGCACCGGGGACATTGCCATGGATGTCCATTCCATGATTCCCCATTGTAAAGAAATTATTGTCACGACACCACATGCTACAGCGGCGTTTGTTGCTGCTCGGGCTGGGGCAATGGCTGTAAAAACCGACCACGAAATCCTTGGTGTCATTGAAAACATGTCGTATTTTGAAAGCAAGGTAACGGGTGAAAAAGAATATGTCTTCGGTAAAGGTGGCGGTGAAAAACTGAGTGAGGTGCTTGGGACGGAGTTGCTTGGGCAAATCCCGCTCGGACAACCCGATGAAAACCCGAATGAGTTTGCCCCCTCTGTTTATGCTGGAGATCATCCAATCGGCAAGATTTATTTGAACATCGCTGCAAAAATCGTAGACAAGCTGGAACAATAATTAACATGGCGCATGGAGAAGTTTTCCTTATAAGAAGGCAGATGGCGAATCATTAGAGATGCAAGCTTGCTTTTTCCAAAGGAACACGTCTCGCATTGCCTATTTTAATAGGAAAACCCGCGATGTAAATGAATTTCGCGGCACATTGCGGCGGGTTTTTCGTTAATTCCATGCCTTAAAGTAATCGATGTGTATGACCCACAATCAAAAAAAGCTGACTCATATCTTTTTTCACATCGGAAAGAGCTGAGTCAGCTTTTACCATATTTAAGACTCAGGTTTGGCTACCCTGTTGTTGGGAATGGTCGCCTTTCTCTGTTGATTTTTTCATTTGTTCACTAACGGCCTTCGTGATCGCTTCAGTTAGCTTCGCAGAAAATACCGGACTTTCAACAGCTTCCAGTATGCTTTTTTGGATTTGTTCGCGGAACGGTTTCGTTTGCAACAACTCCAGGTATTCTTGTTCCATATTTGGCGCTTTAAATACTTGCATGAGCAAGCTTTGGTACTGTGGGTCTTTCATTAACTGTTTTAATAATTGCTCGTTATTTTTTTGCATGGCGACGGCTACCGTTTTAGCAAAGTGAGGGTCTTGGAACATCGCCGTCCAAAATTTTTTCCCTTGTTCGGATGTTAACGTTTCGGTTATCGTCTTTTTAACAAAATCTTGATCAAGTAAAAGTTGTTTTTTAACCTGATCGTCATTGAATAAATCCTGTATCGCTTTTTTTCCGTCATCGCTTTTTATTATGTCAATGACCATTTTTTTCGTTTCTTGGTAATCAGGACTTGCACTTGGCGTCGATTGGCCTGAACAACCAATTAATAATAACAAGCCAAAAACGATTATTGCCGTTTTTTGTAAAAGCGCTACCAAAGGGATTTCCCTCCTTTTCATTTCGGATCGGATTGCTCGCAACTTTCTCCTATTAAGGTGTGTCGTTGCGATAAATTTATTCAATGAATAGGGAAACGGTGGTTTTTTTGAAGAGGTGTTGGTAAAATCTTGAGTGGATAAGTATTTGGGGGATGAATCGGTGAATATACAAAAGTGGGTTTCGCTTTTTTTGAAAACTTTAGTGTTAGGGATTGTGATCTATTTTATTGTCGGTTGTTTGGCACAATGGCGGGATCTTTCCCATTATTTATCGACCGGAGATCCAAAAGGCATTGCCTTTACACTCATTAATTTTATCATTTTCGGCGGCCTTTTTAGCGTTTTAAGCCAGATGGGATTTTTTGCATACTTAACGCTACACAGAATCGCCCTCGGTGTTTTTCGCACTTATTGGCCGATGATACAATGGGTTTTGATTTTGTTGACCTTTTTTGATTTAATTTATTTCCGTTATATTAGCTCAAAAACGCCCTCATCCTTGTTATCTTATTTTCTTTTACCTGTTGTGTTAGCGGTTATCTCTTATTATGTGGCATGGCGCAAACAACGGGAAACCAATCGGACGGCCTTCGTTCCGACATTGTTTTTCATGTTCGTCATTACAAGCCTTGAATGGTTAGTCGGCCTTTTACATAATGAAGATTTTCGCCTCATCTGGGAAATCGGACTCACTTTAATTGGCTGTAATGCCTACCAAGTGCTAAAGTTGCATCGTCTAATAAGAAAGGACTAGTCACCGGACTAGCCCTTTTATTATTACCCATGAATAAAACCGCAAGTTTCTTTATTGTACGATTTTGTTTTTGCTTTCTGCATTGTTAACTAAATCGGATATCGTAACGAATGAATAGCCTTTATTTTTAATCGTACGGATGATTTCAGGTAACGCCAAAACGGTATCGCCAGCAGAATCTGAAGCATGAAGGCGGATGATAGCCCCTTTATCGATATGAGACACAACATCTTTGATGATTTGTTTTTTTCCGGGTTTTTGATCGTCATGTGGATCGATGCTCCATAAAACCACTTGCATATTTGCACGGCTTGCCGTTTCGATGATTTGTTGGTTTACTTCCCCTTCTGGTGGTCGTAAAAATTTGACATGGTCAACCCCGGCTTTTTTTATAAAAAGATTAGCCTGGCCAATATCTTTTCGAATCTCGGCCGGCTCCATCGCGGTATAAGCGCGGACTTTCATGCCATATGACTCGATTTCAAAACGAGCCTCTTTCATTTCGTTGATTAAATCCGGATGAACATTGGCCCACTCACCTGTAACAAAAAAAGTCGCTTTTATCCCTTCTGATTTTAATATGTTGATGATTTGTTTAATGCGTGTATCTCCCCACGCAAGATCAAAAGTGAGCGCCGCCTGTTTTTGATTTGTGTTTACTTTTGATAATGCGCGCGGCCCCTCAGAAGTGTTAAACACAGCCATCTCTTCATTTTGAACGTAAGCAATCAGTGCCGCAAAAAATGAAGCTAAAATAATCAAGGTGATATTCTTTATTTTCCGCCCATTCCATACCCACATAAAATGCAAGGCCAAGACCTCCTAAAAGACGGTTTGTACCATTTTATTTTTTATTGGGACGAGATATGCCTTTCTCGTTTTCTAAAGGAATAAAAGGGCGAAAAGTGGTAATCATAACACCAAAACTCTAGTTTTTGGGGGGCTAAATGTGATTGGAGCGTTGTTTGAAGACCATGAAGTGCGCGAACTCGAATATCTATTAAAGAAGGAGATGGAAGCGTTAAGTTGTGAATTACAAGAACCCGATTTGAATCACTTAGTCAAACGCGCCATGGAAGAAAGATATCGATTACTTTTTAACATATATAAACGGTTTGTACCCAAACAAGAATGCCTGAAATATATGAGGCAGTAATGACCGTTGTTTCTACAAATTGTTTAGATTAAAATGTTGACGACATTAAAAAAGCCTGGTATTATATTTATCGTCGCTGTTATGAAGAACAAAAAGTGGCGACGTGCGGCGAACTCAAGAAGCTATTGACACCTTGTTGTTAATATGCTATGATATATGAGTCGCTAAGATATGAAGTCTTTCGACATTGCGTCGAAACAGATCTTCATCGCTCTTTGCTCAAAACATCTATAAAAAGGATGTTTCAAGTCATAGCGATTTCACGATGTATCGTTCCTTGCTTAAAACATCTTTAAATAAAAGGATGTTTCTCGCAAGTCGTAGCGATCTCAAGATGTATTGCTCCTTGCTTAAAACATCTTTCGATGTTTTGCGCAAATCGAAGTTGAATCGAGATGCATCGCTCTTTGAAAACTGAACAAAAGCCAAGCGCAAACTGTATAAAGGGCAACCTTTTACAAGACGCCAAGGATTTAAACAAACGTAAGACCTTTAAGCTGAATGTTCAGCTTCATGATATACGGTGTCCCGAGACACCGCTTTTACGGAGAGTTTGATCCTGGCTCAGGACGAACGCTGGCGGCGTGCCTAATACATGCAAGTCGAGCGCGTGAAATTCG
>NZ_AUMM01000027.1 GCF_000430685.1 Tuberibacillus calidus DSM 17572
GTTCGTGTACGGAAATAATATGCTTTTTCCGATTGCTTATCAAAACAGCCGATCGAAAAGGTCAAAATGATACGCTTTTGGCGAAAAGGGGTAAAAACGCCGACTAAAAAATTCCAATTCAGCGGATTGCATATCATTTCAAGGCTGTTTGTGCGCGGAAATGATATGCTTTTTCCGATTGCGTATCAAAACGGCCGATCGAAAAGGTCAAAATGTTATGCTTTTGACGAAAACGGCCTTCAATCGCCTGTTTCGTATAGAAATATAGCTCCAAAAAGTCGTTAATGGCAAGTCGATCGAACATTTTAGCTTACGGTTGGCGAAAATACCGTTAGATAAGACATACCGAGAAAAAATATAATGGACTTCCACTTCTTCCATTGGTCTCGGCCATTTCTTAAAAAAACTGGGTGGGTGCCCGGTTTTTCCTCGTTCCTTGAAGGGAACTGAACGAACTCAGCTTGGTAGAGCACTCAAGCAAGACATCGTCGAGTAGACGGCACTGAGGAACACGCAAGTGAAGAGGTGTTCCGAACCAACCAAGCGACGTTACGGGTGGGAAATACCGATTCCTTATTATAAAAACATTGTCTCTTAAGGGATTCTTTAAAAAATTCATTTGAATGGCTTGATAATTTATAATTTTTCTGATATGTTACTGGCAAGTAACACAAATAATAAAGTAACACTTGGAGGGATTTATGAAAAAAGTTGAACGCTCGATTGAAATCAAAGCGAGTTTATCAGAAGTATGGAAACTCATCTCGACACAGGAAGGCATGCGTCAATGGATCCATTCCAATATGGAGATTGACACACGGGTGGGTGGAAAGTATCGCGTACAGGATCCAGATGAGAATCAGGTGATCTGTGGAGAGGTAATAGAAATGATACCAATGAAATTACTTTCTCTTTCGTGGTTTGAATTAGGGTCCGATTGGGTTAATCCAACGAAAGTAACGTTTATGCTTGAAGAAATTTCCGATGGCGTTAAGGTTCATGTCTCTCATACTGGGTTCGAAATGATCGGAAAAAGTGATTGGGAGAGGACTTATAATGAGTATCAGAAAGGGTGGACACGTCACCATTTACTTGAGAATTTGAAAGAAAGAGCTGAAGGTTAGTTGGACCCACATGACAAATCCTACAAACTAGATGAAAAAGCCTTTTTCCAAACTATCGGAGACAACACACGTCGCGCTATTTTGGATCTCTTGGCGGAACATGGCGAATTGACAGTCACTCAAATAAGTGAACACTTTCCTAACTTGGTCCGCTCAGGTATTTCAAAACACTTGATGCAATTACGTAAATTAAAACTCGTGTATTCAAAAAAACGCGGAAGAGAACAATTTTACAGTTTGAATCCGGAAGTGATTTGGAGTGTCCTAGAGCCATGGATAAAAAAGTATGAAAAATATTGGAGTAAGAATCTTATTCGGTTGAAACAAGCCGCAGAACAAACGAAGCAAAATCACACAGAATGATTTGAAATGAAATGGCATGACTTACTTTACAAAAGTTTGAATAAGAATTTTTTTGGGAGGCATGTTTATGAAATTTATGACACCACAAATTAATCTTTATGTGGAGAATTTGGATGAATCAAGAAAGTTTTACGAAAAACTTGGCTTTAAACTAAAGTTTACTGCAGAAATTGATGGTGAGGCAACACATCACGAACTTGTACTGGATGGTTTTGTTTTAGGTATAGCAACCAAGGATTCGGCTAGAAAGGTTCATGGCTTAAATCCGGGTAAAAATGAAGGTTGTGAAATAGTTCTTTGGACAGAGGATGCGGATCTTGCGATAAAATATCTTTCTGAAAATGGTGTAACGGTGGTGTCACAGCCTCACGATTTTTTGAATTTAAGAGCTGGTTACGTCCAAGACCCAGATGGCAATCCCATTCATATAGTTTGTAAAAAGGAAAATTAATTAAACGTGTTAGAGGACAGGTTAGTTAAGTAGTAATAAAAAAACTTAGGATTGAAATGAAAAAAAGCGGAATAGGGGGGTGGGTGACTTGCGTTCGGAACAGTGGACCATGCAGGCACCGGATGGAGTGGAAGTTCATGTCTATGAGTGGCTGCCGGAAAAAGACCCATGGGGCGTGGTACAAATAGCGCACGGAATGGTTGAACATGGACTTCGTTATCAACGGTTTGCCGAAGCGCTAACAAAGGAAGGATTAGCGGTGTTTGCCAATGACCACCGCGGACACGGAAAAACAGCCAAATCGAAGGATGAAAGGGGACATTTTGCGGATCAAAACGGCTGGGATATCGCAATCGGCGACATGAAACAATTGAATGATGTCATAAGAAGCCGCCTTCCGAAACTCCCGACCATTTTGTTTGGACACAGTCTCGGATCCTTTCTTTCAAGGCGTTATGCTCAACTGTACGGCAACAGTATCTCTGCCTTGATTTTATCGGGAACGGGTGGAAATCCGGGATTTGCGGGTTCACTTGGGTTACTAGTGGCTAAGCGGGAGATTCGTAAAAAAGGGAAACGGGCAAAGAGCAACCTAATGAATAAGTTAATATTTGGCAGATACAACAAAGCCTTTAAGCCGGCTCGTACACCTTTTGATTGGCTGAGCCGAGATCCAAGTGAAGTGGACCAATACATTCAAGACCCCGATTGCGGTTTTCTAGCGTCCACGACTTTTTATGCAGATTTAATTAAAGGACTAAAGGAACTTGACCGTCCTGAATGGTTAAACCGGATGCCGAAGGATTTGCCGGTTTTGTTTATCTCAGGCGATCAGGATCCGGTCGGTGCCAATGGCAGGGGGGTGAAGCAGGTGTATCGAAACTTTAAAAAGGTCGGAATGACGGATGTTACCTGCAAGCTTTATGAAGGAGGGCGCCATGAGCTGCTGAACGAAACGAACCGTATGGAAGTCATGCGCGATATCGTGCAATGGATCGATGAACATATCAATAAAACTTTGTCTTGAGCGTCCACTTTTTGAGATAAATTTTTATAACTATTTTTTCTTTTCGTATGAAACACATAAAAAACTCGTAAAAAGTCGTATATAATGAAAGGAGATGTCCGCTCGGAGGTTACCTTGATGAATGAACAGTATATCAGTTCGCGACGGTTAAAGTTATTTATTAAAATCATAGTTGTGTTCGTTTTACTTGCTGCTCTCATTTTTACGATTTATAAAGTGATACAAGATAAAACGACGATAAGTGTCGGTGAAAAAGCTCCCGATTTTACACTGAAAACTTTGGATGGACAAGTGCTGAAATTGTCGGATTACCGCGGACAAGGTGTCCTATTGAACTTTTGGGGCACATGGTGCGACCCTTGTAAAAAAGAAATGCCCGCGATCAACGCGGCAGATCTGAAAAAAATAAAAGGCGTCAAGATCATTGCCGTAGATATAAGGGATACGCCTCGCGATGTCCGGAATTTTTACAAGCGCTATCATATCGGTTTAACGACGGTATTGGACAGAAACGGCAAAGTGACCGATGCTTACCATGTCGATAACATTCCTTCAACTTTTTTAATTGATCAAAACGGCATCGTCGTCAAAACCATTAAAGGCCCGATGACTTCCGTGGATGATGTGATAAAAAATTTAACACTGGTTACACCTTAAAGGAGGGGATGGCTTGGTATCGAATGTGAATTTATTTTTAGCGTTTGCGGCTGGACTGCTTTCATTTCTATCACCCTGCACGTTACCCGTATATCCCGGATTTTTATCATATATAACAGGCATTTCCGTTGATGAATTCAAAGAGCAAAACGCCATGCTCAGCCGGCGAGCGATGCTCCATACCGTTTTTTTCTTGCTTGGCTTTTCGATCATCTTTATTTCATTGGGTTTTAGTGCCTCAATCATAGGGGAATGGTTTACCGAATACAATGATCTTTTAAGACGCATCGGCGCCATTCTCATCGTTTTTTTCGGCTGTGTCGTCTTAGGCATTTTTAAACCGGGATTTCTTATGAAAGAAAGGCGCATCACTTTGCGAAACCGGCCTACAGGCTATATCGGCTCATTTGTCATCGGGTTGGGTTATGCTGCGGGTTGGATGCCATGCACGGGGCCTATCTTAGCCTCAGTCATCGCCTTAAGCGTCACTGCCCCGGGACAGGGCTTGTTTTATATGATCGCCTATATCCTTGGTTTTGCGTTGCCGTTTGTTATTTTAGGCTTTTTCATTGGCAAATTAAGTTGGATTCGTCGTCACAATGAATGGATGATGAAAATCGGCGGTATCGTTATGATTATCATGGGTGTGATGCTTTTCTTTGATTGGATGACGCTTTTGACATCTTTTCTGGTTAACAAAGTGTTCGGCGGGTTTACCGGTTTTTAATTGTTGAATCTCTTGCGAAAGAATGTTTTTAAGACTGCTTTAGTCATTGCGAAAACAAATGCAAGGGAAGAAAGTTCAACAAAAAGATGATGCCAATTTGTTAAAACGTCAAATATTCAATAACTCAAAATAAAACCAGGCAAGAAATTTATTAAAAAAATCTCTAGAAAAGAAAATAATTTATCTATTTTCGTCCCCTCCTTTTGCTTTTTACTACAATTGTAAAATATTTTTCTAAAAAATCAATAAATTGGTTGTATAAAAATGATCGGTACATAAAAATCTCTGATCCATCACACCCTACCAATAAGGAGGGTTAAAAGATGGATGATAACAATAAGCGAAATGACGACAAGCCCAAGAACAATGACCGGCATTTTGATAAAACTTTAGGTCGCCCGCAGCATCCCCCGGCACAACCCAAGGATTATGAAGAAATTGAATATTAAAGGAATCCTAAGCGGCGTTATGCCGCTTTTTTCCTTATATGGAATGACTAATTTACCGCAGGGCAGAGACTATTCAAAATTGTATAAATAAAATTCGGGACAAGTTTTCAATCATTCGTTTCGATAGGCAATATGAAATGATAATTGTTTGAAATAAAGCACTTGTACAAAAAGGGGAATGTCCTTGTATAATGAGGGTAGTGCTCATTGAGGTGGTGGACAGTTATGAAAAACCGCAAATTACGCTTGGTTGTGCGTACTGTTATTTTGATAATGATCATTGCTGCTGTCGGGTATACGCTGTTCCAGGTGCTTCATTCCAAGGATGCTTTGGCCGAAGGTGATACGGCGCCGGATTTTGCCTTAAAAGATCTGCAAGGCCGGACGGTTCATTTGAAAGATCTCCGCGGCAAAGGCGTTATGTTGAACTTCTGGGGTTCCTGGTGTGATCCTTGCAAGGAAGAAATGCCGTTTATAAATGAGGCTTATAAGAAAAAAGTGGATGGTGTGGAGGTTCTCGCTGTTAATATTCGCGAAACGAAGCTTGTCGTCCAAAATTTTGTCGATCATAACCAATTGTCCTTTCCCGTTTTACTTGATACTAATGGTTTTGTCACGGACAATTATAAAGTTGTGCCGATCCCAACAACTTTTTTAATTGATAAAAACGGTAAGATCGTCAAAATTCTGACGCGTCCAATGGCAAGCGTTGATGAAGTATTAGACAATATGAAGCTTATCCAACCCTAAAAACGAAAAAGTACCACCCAATTTGTTTTGAAAAAAGGAGGGCGGGGCAGAGCACGCCAAAAAGCGAAGGACGTTACATATCGAGCCGTGTTAAAAGGTAAAGCCACGCAAACGGAAAACGTGAATCAAATCAACGGGAAGACCCTTGTACAACGTCATAGAATCCCTTTTTAGGGTCCATATGCGAAAAATCCCTTACCTCATATTCTTTGCTTCTATCAACCTGCTTTTTAGAAAGCAGGCTCAATTTTTGTCGGAAGATTTTCCTTAGAAATGAAAGGGTTTTCATAAAGAAGGAGCGAAGTCTTTAATAAATTTATATTGAGGAGGGATTTTCTTGGAACAAAACACGCTTGAGATCAGTCGTCGTCTTGCGGACTTTTTGGTTGGGACGAAAAAGCTCTATATTGGCGGAAAATGGGTGGAATCAGCATCCGGAAAAACGTTTGATACGTTAAACCCGGCAACCGGTGAAGTGTTGGCAACCGTTTACGAAGCTGGGGAAGAGGATGTCAACCGCGCAGTAGAAGCAGCCCGCAAAGCTTTTGACGAAGGCCCGTGGTCCAAAATGAGCGCTGCCTCAAGAAGCCGATTGATTTACAAATTGGCTGACCTGATGGAAGCCCATAGTGAAGAGTTAGCACAATTGGAAAGTCTCGATAACGGCAAGCCGATTCGTGAATCGAGGCATGCCGACGTGCCTCTGGCCATTGAGCACTTCCGCTATTATGCTGGTTGGGCGACCAAGGTCACCGGGCAGACGATTCCTGTAGCCGGTAAGTATTTTAACTATACGCGTCATGAGCCAGTCGGCGTGGTGGGGCAAATCATTCCATGGAATTTCCCATTACTCATGGCGGCATGGAAGTTAGGGGCTGCCCTAGCAATGGGATGCACCGTCGTTCTGAAACCGGCCGAGCAAACGCCGCTTTCAGCCTTGTACCTTGCAGGTCTTGCTGAAGAGGCCGGGTTCCCTGAAGGTGTCATTAATGTCATTCCAGGTTTTGGCGAAACGGCAGGAGCCCCGCTTGTCAGACATCCGAAAGTCGATAAAATCGCATTTACTGGTTCGACCGAAGTCGGTAAACAAATCATGGAACAAGCAAGCCGCACCTTAAAACGGGTGACGCTCGAACTTGGCGGCAAGTCACCAAACATTATATTGCCTGATGCGGATATGTCCCGAGCCATTCCGGGAGCGGTCTCTGGCATCATGTTTAACCAAGGGCAAGTGTGCTGCGCAGGAAGCCGCCTCTTTGTTCAGAAAAAGGCGTTCGACAATGTCGTCTCGGATTTAGTCACCTACTCCAAAAAAATTAAACAAGGTGAAGGCTTGAATCCGGAAACGGAAATGGGTCCGCTTGTATCCAAAGAACAACAAGACCGTGTCGTCAATTATATCGAGAAAGGCAAATCCGAAGGGGCCGAGCTTCTGACGGGTGGCACGTATTCCGAAAGAGGCTATTTTGTGGAACCGACCGTTTTTGCCGATGTCAGTGATGACATGACCATTGCCAAAGAGGAAATTTTCGGTCCCGTTGTTTGTGCGATGCCGTTTGAAGACTTAGATGAAGTCATCGCCCGCGCGAATAACTCCGAATATGGCTTGGCCGCTGGACTTTGGACAGAAAATGTGAAAAATGCCCACTATGTAGCGAGCAAATTAAAAGCCGGAACGGTCTGGGTAAACTGTTATAACGTCTTTGACGCAGCAAGTCCCTTCGGCGGTTATAAAGCGTCCGGAATCGGTCGCGAAATGGGGTCTTACGCGCTGAATAACTATACTGAAGTTAAGAGTGTTTGGATCAATTTAGGCTAAACAAACTAAAAGGGGACGGGAATTCCTAGGAGAGAATTCTCGTCCCTTTAATCATGACGAAAAACATGAACAATAGGCCAAGATAGCCGAATAAAGGATACAGATGGGTGATGAGCGGGCCATAGCCGATTTGACTGATGACATAAACCCCCCCGAGTAACCCCGCCATAAGTATCGCCTCTTTTATGTGAAAAAGCTGTCCAAGATGGCGCTTAAGCCCGAAAATGTTGCCAATAAAGGTGGTAAAGATTTCCCCGAAAATTACTAAAATATAAAGCAAGTGAACGACTGTGCCCAAAGCTTTAATCAATTCGGCCATCGGAATTTGGACGCTCAAGGTAAAAGGAGCTCCGGCTAAGGCGGTATGACTGAAAAGAAGCAAAATGGCAAGGAGAACTCCGCCGAGTAGTCCCCCCCGCTTGATGACGACGGTTTGGCGAAGATCGCCGCCTAAAGGCACAAGGACGGCTTGAGCTGTGAGGAGGTTGAAGGAGACGTAAGTAAACGCGCTGATCAGCCAATGATAGGGAAGGTGATCGATTGGGTAAGTCGGGAACAAGATCGACCAGTGAATAAACGGAAAACGTAAAATGCAGACCCCCATAGTAAAGAGAATCATGAGCGGAACAACCATGGCATTAACGGCCATCAATCCTTTTAATCCGTTTTTAAGTGCGCCGTAGCAAAGCAGGATGGTTAAAAACAAACCGGCTTGCAGCGGAAAACCGAGCTGTTCCTGGAAGACGGCTCCTGCGCCCGACAACATAACGGCTGTCACACCAATAAGGACGATAAGGATAAAACCGTTAAAGAGACGGCCGACCGTCTCACCGAATAAATAGACATTTAAATCCTTATATGAGCCGGCTTTGATTTTAGCCGCAAGCAGCATCATTTTTGTTCCCGCCCATATAAAAAGGAGACCGCTGAAGAAGATGCCAATCGTCCCCCAAGCGCCGTATTGGGTAAAAAATTGCACGATTTCCTTTCCCGTCGCAAACCCCGCACCTACGACCGTTCCGACGAAGGTAGCGGCAATTTGTAACGATTGCCGAGTGGCTTGTGTCATCCCCGTTCCACCTTCTCCCATTCCAAAGTATTTTCTACCAAAATCAGAAAGTTCCCGTCCATTGCAAAATAAGAATGAGACCACCGAGAATCCAAACATAGATGGCGAAAAGTTTGAGCGAACGCCTTTTCACGAAATCGATCATCCACTGAATGGCTAAGTAACCGAAAAGGGCAGCGGATAATGTGGCGATCAGAAGGGGAACGAAACTCACCTGTTCCGTTGTTCCGTGGATGAGGTCCGCCCCTTGTAAGACGACCGCGCCAGCCACGGCAGGTGCTGATAACAGGAATGAAAAATAGGCGGCAGTATCAGGGCTAATTTTCCTCATTAAACTCGCAGCAATGGTCGCCCCGGACCTTGAGATCGCAGGGAAAATGGCCAAAGCCTGAAAACAGCCAATAAAGAAGGCATCGCCCAAGCTGATTTGTTCTAATTTTTTATGACCGTTTTTCACATGTTCGCTAAACCAAAGAAGTAAGCCAGTGAATAAAAATTCCCAACCGACGGTCACGCCGGTTTTAGCAATCTTTTCAAAAAAGTCATTAAACAAAAAACCAAAAACCACGGCGGGAATTGTACCGACAACTAGTAACGCGCTCAGGCGGCTAAACGGTCGGCGAAGAAGGGATGTCAGTTCATTTTTATAGAAAGTGAGGATCGCAATCAAAGTGCCCAGGTGCAGCATGGTATCTAAAAAGAGACCAGCCTCATCAAGGCCAAAGAGATGGCGGCCGAGGTAAAGGTGGCCGCTGCTGGAAATGGGCAAGAATTCAGTGATTCCTTGCAACAATCCGAGTATAAATGATTCGATTCCGTTCATGTCCGTTTCCTCCGCTCCCAATAAGATGCCTCGTCCTATATATATTTCATTACCTGGGCACTTATTAAAGCTTGACCGATTTTTTTGGGATGGAACGATTTATGGAGGAAAATTAAGGTATAATGAAAATGACAAAGGCTTTCATAAAGTAGGTGTCATATGGACGACATTATTCATCTGTTGGATCAATATGGCTATGTCATTTTGTTTTTGTCATTAATGCTCGAATTGATCGCCTTACCCATTCCGACGGAGCCGTTGATGAGTTATGTCGGTTTTTTAACCTATCAACATCAAATGAATGTCATTCTTTCGGTTTTAAGTGCTGCCTTCGGCAGTTTCTGTGGCATGTCCGTTGCCTATTGGATTGGGTTTAAGTTGGGCTATCCGTTTTTTAATAAACACGGTGCAAAAATACATATGGGGCCGGAGCGATTGAAGAGGATGGAAGGGCTTTTTCACCGATACGGCTCGCAATTTTTGCTCATTACCTGTTTTATTCCAGGAGTTCGTCATCTTTCTGGCTATTTTGCCGGTATTTCACGAATGACATATCGCAGATTTTCCATTTTTTCCGGGATAGGCGTCCTCATTTGGACCGGTTCCTTCATTGGGCTAGGCCATCTCCTTGGACCACAATATGATTTAATTGAACGTTCAATTAAAAAATACATGGTGCTCATCGTTGCGTTGATCGTTCTGGTAGCTGTTGCCGTTTATCTGGTAAAAAGGCATTTAGAGAGCATCAAATGGTTTATTGTGAAGTCGGCCAAAATGATTTACTCAAGTTATAAGATCCGGTTTCGCCAAAAGCTGTTAATTACCAGTGTTGTCGTATTATTTATTGTTTTCGTCTCTGTGTCCGTTGGGCTGATCCAAGATTACTTTGCTCATGATTTCGGTGATTTCAATCGGATCTTCCTTCTCGTCTTCTGGAAGATTTTCAGCAAAAACGACGCGCTTTACATGGATGATGTGCTGATGTTAGCTTCGCCTTATGCCCTTATGACCGTCATGGCGGGCACTTTGATCTTTATCAGTTTAAAAAGCGCTGATCGCGATTTGGAAATATGGATTTCCGCAATACTTGTCGTTGGGGGAATTACCTATATTGAAGGCATGCGAAAACTATTCGCTTGGATCGGTAGCGAATTTCATTGGACGATTACGGGTGTGCCGGCGTTTCCGAACGATGAACTGATTTTGGCGGTGATTGTCTATGGGTTTTGCGCCTTTATCATCTCCCGCCATGTCGCAGGACACCTATTTAAACTATTCATGTTGATTCTCGTATTATGGATTTTGTGCGTGCTCGGCCTTAGCGGCATTTTCTTCAGTATTCAACCGCCGAGTGGCATCATCGCTGGCTATATGTTCGGAGCCGTCTGGCTAAGCTTTATGGTCCTTATCTTAGAAATATGGAGACTGATCCGCTGGAATGTTCGTCGCAGGAATTAAATAACATAAAGATACTTGGCTCAAGCAAGTCTTATGGGAAAAGATAGAACCATCGTTGGCCTGAAAAATGTCATCTAGTTTCTTACCAGTATGAAAAAATACCTCACCGTGTTCGGCGAGGTATTTTTTGTTTTATAAGTTACCAACCATTTTCTATGCCTTTAGTAGCATCCTATGAAAACTCTTCTTTCCAACGCCAAAAGTTTCTTTGTAGTTTGAATGCTTCATCCAGGTTTAAAAACGGAGATGCTTCGCTAATGCCTTTTGAGATGGATATTTTTCATTTAAATCGCACATTCTATTTAAATAATCGCGTATAAAGGAGTCGGTAAAAGTGAAAGGGATTGTACTCGCAGGAGGAAAAGGGACGCGTTTATATCCGTTGACCTTGGTTAATAATAAACATTTGTTACCGGTCTATCAAAAACCAATGATCTATTATCCGCTCTCTGTGTTGATGTTGGCAGGCATTCGGGACATACTGTTAATCACCACTCCAGAAGATGTCGGCCGTTTTCAGAAACTGCTCGGAGACGGATCGGATATCGGACTCAATTTGAGCTATGCAGTTCAAAATGAGCCGAATGGGATTGCCGAAGCGCTTCTCATCGGTGAATCCTTTATCAACGGCGATCAAGTCGCTTTAATACTCGGAGACAATATTTTTTACGGTCAAGGGTTTACGAGTTTATTGCGTCGGGTAATCGAGCGTTTGGATGGGGCAGCTGTTTTTGGCTACCGGGTGAAGGATCCGGAACGGTTTGGCGTTGTTGAGTTCGATGAACGTAAAAAGGTGCTTTCCTTAGAGGAGAAGCCGAAAAAGCCGAAATCCGATTTTGCTGTGACCGGCTTGTATTTTTACGATTGTCATGCGGTGGAGTACGTGAAAAGCCTAGAAAAATCTGCGCGCGGAGAGCTTGAGATCACCGATTTAAATCGCATCTACATGAAAAAAGGGAAGTTATCTGTGGAATTGCTCGGCCGCGGATTCGTCTGGATGGATGTTGGTACGCATGAATCCCTCCATGAAGCGTCTGAATTTATGAAAACGATTGAGGTTCGTCATGGCTTTAAAGTAGCCTGCCTTGAAGAAATCGCCTACTACACGGGAATGATCACGAAAGAGCAGTTGCTTCGCCATGCCGCAAAGTACAAGAACGATTACGGGTATTATTTGCTCGATATCGCCAAGAGAAAACACATTCAGCAATACTGGGAGCCATTTGATGAACACTATCTAGAGGGGTGGATGAGACATGCGGAGTAAACGCATCTTAGTGACTGGCGGGGCCGGCTTTATCGGTTCCCATTTCATTTCATTCTATTTAGATCGTCATCCCAATGATGAGGTGATCAACCTCGATAAATTGACATATGCCGGTCGTTTAGAACATTTAACGGAGGTGGAGGGGCGTCCTGGTTATACGTTCGTTAAAGGAGACATATGTGACGGCGATTTGTTGGATCATCTTTTTACGAAATATGACATTACAGACATCATTCACTTTGCGGCAGAATCCCATGTTGACCAGGCGATACGGAATGCTGACCCTTTTATAATGACCAATATCCAAGGCACTTATCAATTATTAAAGACCGCTTTGAATCATTGGAAGCGTGATCGGCACAACCACCGCTTCCATCATATATCCACCGATGAAGTCTACGGCACTTTGAATCCCGGGGATGCTCCGTTTACGGAACAATCACCGTACCGTCCCAATAATCCTTATAGCGCTTCCAAAGCGAGCGCGGCATTACTCGTTCGCAGTTTCCATAAAACGCATGGTTTAAATACGGTCATCACACATTGCACGAATAATTACGGTCCAAAACAACACGAAGAAAAATTGATCCCAACGATCATTCATCGAGCTTTCACCCTTCAAGAAATCCCGATTTACGGGGATGGACGACAAATCCGAGATTGGCTGTTTGTCCGCGACCATTGTGAAGCGCTTGACCTTGTTTTTCATCGCGGAATGGCGGGGGAAGAATACAATATTGGCGGGCATTGTGAGATAGAAAATCAGGCGCTTTCGGAGATGATTTGTGATATGCTAGATGTTTTTTGCCCGCTCCCGATTCAAAGCGGAAAGATTCGCCGTTATCGGGATTTAATCACGCATGTAGCCGACCGCCCCGGACACGATCGCCGTTACGCTTTAGATACGAGCAAATTGGAGAACGAGCTGGGATTTAAACCGAGAACAAACTTAAAAGACGGGTTAAGGGAGACGATTCAGTGGATGGCACATACCTCCCTTAAAGCGGCTAGACCTGAAGAAAATGTCGGTTGAACCGCTAAAAGAAAGGTGAGAGCATGCGCTATCGTCCGATGATTTCTGTCGTAATACCGGTTTATCAATGTGATACGTGTTTAAAAGAACTCTATGGCCGATTGAGAACCGCTTTGGAAAAGATTTCACGGCAATTTGAAGTAATTTTTGTCAATGATGCAAGTCCCGACAGGTCGTGGGAGATCATTTGTCGATTGGCCGTCAAGGATCCAAGGGTGAAAGGTCTGCAATTATCCCGAAACTTCGGTCAACATTATGCGATTGCTTGCGGATTGGATCGAGCGGCTGGTGATTGGGTCGTTGTGATGGATTGTGACTTGCAGGATCAGCCGGAAGAGATCGTCCGTTTATATAAAAAAGCAAGCGAAGGGTATGACATCGTTTTTGCCCGGCGCGCGGAGCGAAAGGATCCAAGGCTTAAGAAATGGCAATCAAAGATGTTCTACAAAGTGTACGGTTACTTGACTGATCGTCACTTTGATCCGGCGATCGCCAACTTCAGTATTGCCAATCGGCGTGTGATTAACGAAGTCATTCGCATGCGTGAGAAGAGCCGCTCGTATCCATTGTTCCTTAAATGGCTCGGATTTCGTTGGACAACAGTTGATGTTAATCATTCGGAGCGCTATGACGGAAAATCCAGTTATACATGGTCCAAGTTAATCCGTTTTGCGACCGACAGCATTGTTTCACAATCGAATAAACCGCTTCGTTTATCGATAAAGTTTGGTTTTATTGTTGCTCTTGGTTCATTGATTTATGGGTTGTTTTTGATTTTTAAATATTTTTTCTTGTTTCAACCCGTTGCTGGTTGGACGAGCATGATGGTGTTTCTCGCCTTTTTGGGCGGCTTATTGATGGCAAATCTCGGTATTTTGGGGCTTTACATCGGGAAAATTTTTGATGAGGTCAAAAACCGACCGCTTTATGTCATCCGCGATGCGATCGGTTTCGATTCGTACGAGCCATTTTTGATTGAACGCAGGTCTAGACCATATTTCATCGATCATCAGGAAAAGCCGTCCGAACACCGAACCGAAAAGGAGTAGTTTCATGAACGGATGGATCGAAACGCCTTGGGACAGTCGTGCCTTGGGGGTATCAACCTACGAATTGACCGACATCAGCCTGGAAACATTGATGGCCACGGAAAGCGTCCCAGGGCATTTTACTGCCCGCGTGCCTCCGCTGGCCTCCAAGCGGTGGCTTCATGAGTATGGGTTTTACTATTGTGATACGTTGATTGAACCCTTTTGTAAAAGGACGTCTTTCAAACCGGTTTTTCACGAACACATTACAGCCCGCCCTGGCTTAGCACCTGAGGTCGCCAAACGCATGTGCCAAGGGGTCTTTCAATATGACCGTTTTCATCGCGATTTTCACATTCCGAATGAGCGGGCTGATCGCCGCTATATCTACTGGATCGATGATATTGCCGAAAAAGGCGTGATTTATGGGTTATGGTTTAAAGACGAGTCAGCCGGCTTCTTCGCCTGTGAGGAAAACCGGATTTTGCTTCATGCTTTGGTCGATCCATGGCAAGGGAAGGGTTTGGCGAAATTTTTTTGGAGTGCCGCTTGTCAGGCCTTGTTTGATGTAGGCTATGAGGAGCTGAGAAGTTCGGTTTCCAGTGCGAATCTGGCTGTTGTGAATTTGTATCGTTCCATCGGCTTTTCTTTTCGCCATCCCGTCGATCTTTACCATAAATTCAATCCACCCAAGCTGTAAAAAGGTGATGGTAATGGGGTACATTTACATAATCGGAACGATCGGTTTTACGGTTTACGGCCAGCTTATTTTAAAATGGCGCATCGCCCGCCTGACGAATTGGCCGGAAAATACAACGGCTAAACTCCTTTATTTATTAAAAGCTTTGCCGGATCCTTTTATTTTATCAGGGCTATTGGCTGCGTTTGTCGCTTCGCTTTTTTGGATGTTAGCCATGTCGAAATTTCCGCTCAGTTATGCCTATCCCTTTATGAGCTTGTCGTTTGTTCTTGTTTTTCTGTTATCTGCCGTCCTTTTTCATGAAACGATCACTTGGACCAAAGTGGCGGGTCTAATTCTTGTCATCTTGGGCCTGATTGTTTCTAGTCAATCCCATTAAGAGGTGATTGGAATGATCCCATTTAATCGTCCAGCCTTGCTAGGTGAGGAAGTGGACTATTTACGCGCAGCGATTGAAACCCGAAAATTATGCGGGGACGGGATGTTCACGAAAAAATGTCAAGAATGGCTAGAGCTCCACACGGGTTGTAAAAAAGCGCTTTTAACCCCTTCCTGTACGCACGCTTTGGAAATGGCGGCGGTCTTAATCGGGATCAAGCCGGGGGATGAAGTAATTATGCCTTCGTATACCTTCTCCTCCACGGCGAATGCCTTTCTATTGCGGGGAGCTAAAATTGTCTTCGTTGACCTCCGGGCAGATACGATGAATATCGATGAATCGCTCATTGAAAAAGCGATAACGGAACGAACGAAAGCCATTGTGGTCGTGCATTATGCCGGTGTGGCTTGCGAAATGGATGCGATCATGGGGCTTGCAGACAGCTATGGTTTATATGTCGTTGAAGATGCCGCCCAAGCGGTCATGAGCCGTTATAAAGGCCGGCCGCTCGGTTCCATTGGCCATCTGGGTTGCTACAGCTTTCACGAAACGAAAAATTTTACAAGCGGGGAAGGCGGTGCGCTTTTAATCAATGATGAGGCTTTTATGGGCCGGGCAGAGATTATTCGGGAAAAAGGAACAAACCGCAAACAATTTCTGTTAGGCCAGGTTGATAAGTATACGTGGGTCGATATCGGCTCATCTTTTTTGCCAAGTGAATTAAATGCCGCTTATTTATTAGCTCAACTGGAACGCGCTGAACGCATTACGGAAAAGAGATTGTCCATTTGGAACTTTTATTATGAGGGTTTGAAGGATTTAGAAAAAAAGGGGAAAGTCGTGCTTCCAACGGTTCCTGAGGACTGCTCGCATAATGCACACATGTTTTATTTAAAGGTGAAGGATCGAGACGAACGGGACGAGCTCATCCGCTTTTTGAAGGAGAAAGGGATAACCGCTTGCTTCCACTATATCCCCCTTCATCGTTCTGAGGCAGGCCGCCGTTGGGGTCGGTTTGCCGGGGAAGACCGCTACACGACCCGCGAAAGCGAAAGGCTCGTTCGCCTGCCGCTTTATTTCGACTTAGAGCCGGAAGATGTCGAATATATAGTCCAATGTCTACATGAATTTTTTTAAAAGCGTTTTACCGTATAAACCGTGGTTTTCGTTACAAAATAACGATGAAGGGATGAGTATAGGAGGGATATCCGTGCCGGATTTAACGCCAAAACCTGATGACCGCAGTGATAATGTAGAAAAGCTTCAAGAGATGGTGCAAAACACCATTGAAAACATGGAAGAAGCCGAAGAAACATTGCGCGATGACGGTCTTTCCGGAAAAGACCGAGAAGCGGTCATTGCCAAAAATAAACGGCGGGAACAAGCCATTGAAGGCATGCGCAGAGAGATTAAAGATGAAGCCCGTTACCAACAAAACCGAACGGAATAACCAAAGGGTGCTCTCAAAGAGCACTCTTTTTAAGCTATTAGGAAAAGTATGTCGTTAGTTAGGGCAGTATAGGGGCAGCCATGGCTCTGCCTTTGCAAGAAAGGAGTACGTACTGGTAAAAAAGGATAACCTTTTTAGGCCAGCATAAGGATCACAAAGGCCCTCTCATCACCTTAAAGACTTGGCCGTAAAGTTTTCCTTATTTAAAAATGTGACGAAGTAGTGAATTTTTTAATATTTTTTCTTTTTTGGCGAATGGTTGCTGAAAAAATAATCCAAAAAAAGACTTTATTCGGCTACTTTTGTCAAACGGGGCAGTCTAATATTTGTCAGGAATAATCTAAAGGCCACTAAACATGACATGTTTTGTCGACTTTTAACAAGTTTTGTCAAAACGATTGAAAAGTAGTCCGTACCTTTGGATAATAATTTTTGGGCTTTTTTAAACTTCACATGAATAAAAGGATGGGGTTAGGGATGAACGGATTAAAGTGCTTAAGCGAGGAGGACCTCAAGCGCTCCATCGATCAGAAGCGAAAGGAAATGTTTCGGGTTGCCTCCATACGGGGAATTAGTAATATAGAAACAGTTAAATCGAGCAAAGAACTCGATATATTGATTCTATATTATCAAAAGTATTTTATGAATTAAACGGGAAGCCGCCTTCGTTGTGTGGACAAGTCGTCTTTTTCTTTTCACAATGAAGGTTAAAGTTATAATGACAAAGCGGTGACCCGTTTTAAAAAATTCCGCGATCGCTTTTATTATCGGTATTTTTTTCCTTCTTTCCATTGGTTACAGTAGTTATATCCTTTTATACAACATTCCCCCGATGCATTAAAAGTTCGAATGAAAGACATCGAGCGGGTAATAATAAAAAGGCCACATACTATTTCTTCAAAAGGAGTTGAGGCATGTGGCCAAGGATGTTTTATGTGAAGTCCAAAACTGTCGGTATTGGGAAAAAGGAAATAAATGCAGCGCTGAGTCCATCTATGTCGTCAGTCAAGTCGGCCATGAAGCCCGTGATTCGGAGGAAACGGATTGCAAAACGTTTGAGCCGATATAGGAAAGAAGAGGTTGGCAGAGGCCAACCTCTTCTTTATGGTTTTGGATTCGTGATCACCATTTTTGGCAAGGATAAAACATAGGCATCTGAGAGATTTTCCAACTCAATGACTCTTTCGTAGTCCGATTTATAATGACGGAATTCCGTAACGGGTTCTCTTGTACGAAGATCGAGGGCTTCGCCGTCATCGAAATTTTTATTAGGCTGATACATTATTTTTTCATTGATGAAAGAGCCTTCAGGCATATAGTATCTCATGCCGATGGTATTATGAGTCGTATTAAGAAGGTCTTGACCGAAATGAACGAGCTGGTTGTCGATGGAAATCCCCATCAGATTGGCGACGGTCGGCAGAAAATCCAATTGTCCGCCGATGATTCGGTTGACCTCCCCGTGAGTGACGCCTGGAATCGTGACAATAAACGGGATATTATAACGGTCGATCGAGCTGTACGGGTGATCAAGTAACCCATTTAAAAGGGATAGGTCATTTTTATTTAACATTTTTCGATCTAGGCCAAAATGGTCACCATAAAAGACGATCACGCTGTTGTTCCATAAACCTTCAGCTTTTAAACGATCGATAAATCGGCCAATAGCGGCATCCGTATAATGCTGCGCTTGTAAATAATCACCGACGATGGAGCCGTCATATTGGGTAGGAAGGGTCAACCCTTTTTTCTCGTCCGGGATTTTATACGGATGATGGCTTGACATCGATACAAACATCGCATAAAAAGGCTGCGGGCTCTTTTTTAAGATGGACACCCCTTTGTTATAAAGGACATCATCCGAAGGCCCGAGGCCGACAATATCCTTATTCCCATATAATGGCTGTTCATAAAAATGATTAAAACCAAGTGCCGGATAGAGTTGGTCGCGATTCCAAAACTTGAGCTCATCGGCATGGAAGGTCATCGTGTTATAGCCAAGGTGGTTTAACAGCCGCGGAAGACTTGGAGTTTTGCGATCACCCTCCGAGATCGATGTCGCGCTGTAGGCTTGCGGGAAAAGCGATGTATTCATCATATATTCGGCATCGGAAGTATTCCCAGGTCCGACTTGTTGAAAGACATTCGGAAAATACAAGCTTTCCTTCAGCAGGCGATTTAAGTTTGGCGTTATTTCCTCACCATTGACCTTTGTATTCAAAAGGAAATTCTGAAAGGACTCCATTTGAATCACAATAATATTTCTGCCCTTGGCAACCCCATACCATGTTCGATTATGCGGCTTTTTATAGGTAATGCCTTTTATATCACGGATTTTTTCGTTGATTTCCGCAGGAGTCAAGCTGGTATCCAATGGTTTAATGTTCGCTTGCGGGTTTTTATATAAATTAAGTAATTCGTAGTTGAGGATTCCTTTATTTTCAGCCGCCAATACAGGGTTTGCAATATCAACCCCTTTGTAATAAGTAAAGGACATGAGTGCGAGCACAACGGCTACCGTAATAGCGGCCTTTACCCATTTTTTGTTGATTTTAATTGTGTAAATGGGAAGTTTTTTAAAGCGCTGTAAAAGTATTAAAATCAGCATATCCACATACATTAAAAGATACAATGGGTTTAATAATGAAAAGACGCTGTCACTGATAGCAGAAACTTGCCCAAGCTGAAACAACGCAAAATACGTAGGCACCGTGTTAAAATAGGCGACATACAAAACAATTCCGCCAAAAAGGGTCGTAAGCACTGCATCCCCGAGGAAATAAGCCATGTTTCGAAATCTTGCAGGCAAAAATTCTATAAGTCCCATTAATAAGAAGATATAGCAGCCTTCCAAAATAAAAGCTTTTATAAGGTCGAAGTCATGGAACAAAAACAGGTGGATAAGCACGGCTTTTGTTGTGAGAATAATAGAAAAGATCGCATATTGGCTTGTTAAAAAACGGCGCAAATTACTCCAAATTTTACCCATGACACATCCTCCTGCATTACCTTAAAGCCATTCCATATTATAAAGACGATATTAAAGGGAAAAAGGATTCTTTAAATCATATGACATTGATAATAGATATAAGCCTTAAAAACTATTTTACTGCGATTGATAAAAGAAAGGCAATATGTCAAAAAAATGACATAGTCTTATATTGAGATCGTTATTGGTCAGATAATTTCCATTTTATGGTCAATTTATGCTTTGATTGCCCTCTGAATTCGTGTTAAAATAGATGAGAAACAGATTTAAGACAAGCCTTTCTTACATACAATCACAACATCAGTGCTTTGTCCGGAATGGTCCACCTACATGTAAAATGAACCGATTGGTGAATTCAGGCGTCTTTTTATAAGTCAACGTTTAATTTGCCTAACCGGTTCAAATATTGAATGTTTCTAAATGAACTAAGGCAAACAAAGGAGCCATTCATAATGAAAATTTTATTCTTACCGCTTTTTAAAATGCCTTCCGGTCATCATCGAGTGGCTGATGCACTTATTGGTATTATTCAAAATCGAACGGATAAAGTGGAATGTGTGAAAGTGGATTTATTAAGTTATAGCAATGAAGCATTGGAAAAAGTGGTATCGGGGACCTATCTCAAGTGGATCGGTCACACACCGGAAACTTATGACTGGGCCTATAAACATTTTGCCTACACAAAAAAACACGAACAACCTTCTTTTAAAGGACTAGAACATTATTTTCTTAGAAAGCTACAGAAATTGCTCGAAGAAGAACGACCGGACATGGTCATTTGCACCCACGGCTTTCCCTCATTACTTATGAGTCGTTTAAAGCTGAAGGGCGTCGTACACATTCCTGTCATTAATGTGTATACGGACTTTTTTATCAATGATATCTGGGGAAGAAAAGGGATAGACTATCACCTTGTCCCAAATGGTTGTGCGAAAAAGCAAATGGTTGAAAAATATGGGGTTAGTGAAAGAAGCGTGTTCGTGACTGGCATTCCGATTCATGAAATCTTCTTTGGCGCCTCCCCGAAGAAAGAGCGCACGACCGGGAAGAATATTTTATTAGCTGGCGGTGCAAGCGGATTAGGGAATATCATTGGGTTAGTGAAGGAAACCGACCCTAAGTATGGCTTTAAATATACGGTGTTATGCGGTAAAAACGAAAAGCTTTACAATGAGTTAAAAAGCTTGAATCATCCGCAAATCGAACCGCTTCCCTATATCGCTTCAAGGGACGCTATGGATGATTTATACAATCGTGTGGATGCAATCATTACAAAACCCGGTGGGGTTACCGTCAGTGAAGCGCTGAGAAAACGAATTCCAATTTTCATCCATTCGGCTCTGCCTGGTCAAGAAGATATTAATCTGCAGTATTTGACGGAAAACCATCTCGTTTACCGCTTGAATCCTAATGAACATTTTGAAGAACAACTCTCACGCGTCTTGTCCGATGAATTGGAACGACGGAAATGGGAGCGGGCTGTTGACCGCTATTTCAGTGAAATCCAAATGGATTCGGCGAATTTATTATATAATTTTTTGATGACCAATTTGATGGAAGGTAAAGAAATCAATCGTAAAACGAAAACGTTGAACAAGAAAAAGGGATTCGTCAGCAAAATCAAGAAATATGCTAAGAAAATGTCGATCTCAAGCAATGCGTAATGGATATAAAAAAGGGCTGACCACCAAACAGGCGGTCATCCCTTTTTTCTGAATGATTATTCGGCTTGCCGTCTCAACAAAAGGACTTGGATGAACACAAATAAAACAAAGCCGGCTAGTATGATGGAACATCCTATGCCAATGGCAAGCGGTGTGAGGGTTAAAAGCTTTACAAACCGGTCCCCGACAAAATAGCCTATTAATAAAAAGGTTGTTGTCCATGACAAGGCGCCGGCTGCCGAAGATAAGAAATATAATGGAAACCTTAAACGGCTGATACCCGATAAATACGGATTAAGTTGGCGAATGCCGGGAATAAAAAACCCGAAAGCAACGGCCCATAACGCTCGCTTTTTAAAGGCCGTCGTTGCTTTGTCCCACTTTTTTTCGGAAATACCAATCATTTTGCCGATTTTCACTAATATCCGGTGTCCCAATACGGCCCCAAGGATGTACGCGGTAAGCATCCCGGTCAGGCTTCCTGAAAAGGCGGCAATCAATGCGGACCATAATTTCAAGGTGCCCTGTGAAGCAGCGAGACCGACGAAGACTAACATCGACTCTTCGGGTGCCGGGATCCCGACAATGCCGCAGAAAACCAAGACAAAAATCGCGGCATCACCATAAGTGGCTATAAATTCTTGAAAATGTTGTAACATGTGATTCCCCAATTTCCAGTAAGATTTAAAAAATCTTTTTCATTAAAAAGACGATGAAGTATGGGTGAATGTTCAGCGAAAAAAGCATTGATCCAACCTGCCTGCTAAAGGGGCAGCTATTCTTTCTAAAAATGAGGCGCTTAAGATGATGATACTATTAATAGCTATCTGTGTGATTGCAATCTTTTTCATATTATATAGTTTGTTGCCAACAGTCTTTATGAGAGGGTTATCGATCGGGGTTTTTAATCGATGCGACGTGAATGGGAAAATCGCCTTAACGTTCGACGATGGTCCTCATCCGCTCTATACACCAAGACTTTTAGATTTGTTAAAAAAGTATCATGTGCAAGCGACGTTTTTCGTCGTAGGTTCCTTCGCCGAAGCGCATCCCGAGCTGTTGAAACGGATGGTTTCCGAAGGCCATGAAGTAGGGATTCACCATTACAGACATACGAGTAATTGGCTCTTGACGCCATTTGCCTCCCGCCGCGAAGTAAGGAAAACAGCAGCGGTAATCGAAAAAATCACAGGCCAATCTCCCCGTTTTTACCGACCGCCTTGGGGGCATTTAAATGTGTTCAGCAGCTGGTCGCGCCGCCCTTACGTCCTTGTGATCTGGACGCACATTTTAGGGGACTGGAATAAAAAGGTTGGACGAAAGCGGCTTGAGTCACGCATCCGCCAAAGCATCCGAGATGGTGCGATCATTGTGCTACATGACAATGATCAAACGCCGGGGGCCGATGAAGGCGCCCCTGAGATCATGCTCGATGCCTTGCAAGAAGTGCTGAAAGACGTCTACGACCGCTTTCAATTTGTCACTGTTAGCGCGTTATATGATGAAAGCCGGGGGAAAGAAAGACACTTGCCGCCGATGCAGTTGTCATAAGGAAGTTTTTTCAGAAGGAATCTCCAAGTTTGGGGATTCTTTTTTATATTCGCTAATACCGACAGAGAGAAGAATGAGTAAGCTCCCAATGAAAAACGATATACCGAGTTTTTCTCCGAGAAAAAGCCATCCGAAAAATGAACCGACGACCGGTTGTAGAAAAAAGTATAAACCGGCATGATGGCTAGGTGTGAGTTTTAGGCCGATATTCCAGGCAAAAAAGGCGCAAGCTGTTGAGATGACGCTGATATAAAGGATGCTAAAGAAAATGGCAGGTTCAAGTAATACGTGATGCGGCCATTTGTCCCACTGGGCACAAGCAAAGGGAAGCGATAAAAAGCAGGCGATCCATATTCCCGCCGTTGTCATTTGCAGCGGAGTATAGTATATCGCCGCTTGTTTGACGACGACGGAATAATACCCCCAAGTGACCGCCGCTAACAGCAAGACAAAAATACCGAGAATGTGTGACTCTCCATCTTTCGGAGCCCCGATGATGATGATGACGCCGACGATGGCTATGGCGAACATGACAAGTTGCTTTTTCGTCATCTTTTCTTTCAAAAGCATGACAGCAAATAGAGAGAGAAACATCGGCGATAAAGTGGTGACAAGCGACCCGAGATGAGCATTGGCTAAATCGGTACCGATAAATTGGGCACTGATAGAGGCAAAATAGCCGATGGCTCCAATTTGAGCGAGGTAGCCCCATCCTTTTAACGTCATTTTTAGTTGTCCACATCCAAAGCAAACGCCAGTTAAAATAATGCCAGCGATGACATAGCGCAAAAAAAGCATGGTCATGGGAGGGACAGCGGAGAAGGCAAATTTGCTTGCGACATACATCCCACCCCAAATAGTTGCAGCAAGTGATAGAAATAGTGGTCCCATGATTTGCTTCAAATTGACACAACCCCTTTGCAAAATTGCCGCCCTTTTAAAAAACCTATATGATAAAATAAGGAAAAACAAGATAGACTTCTAGAATGATTTTAACAGAAAAGGCCGAGGAGTGGGTGCATGTCAAACAATCACTTTCCGAAGAAAAAGAAGAGACAAATATGGGTGGTGATGACGGCAACGATTGCGGTGTGCCTGATCGCCTCCCTCATTGTGGGGGCTGTTTTTCAAAATAAGAGTGCCACACCATCCCAAGAAGTCAAGCTCGATCAAAAAAAATCCGAGCAGATGGCTCCTGGCGGCAAGTCGCAAGAAAATACGGTCTCCCGGATTAACTATACAGGGCAGCCAATGATGGGAAAGAAAGAAGCACCCGTGAAAATCGCAGAATTTGGCGATTATAAATGTATTTATTGCCATCAATTCGAAATGACGATCTTTCCGAAGCTTAAAAAAGATTTTATCGATACGGGCAAAGTCCAATATTATTTTATGAATTATACCATTGTTGCCCAGGATTCAGTAAAGGCCGCCAATGCCGCAGAAGCCATTTTCGCTATGTATCCGGATCGTTTTTGGACGTTCCATCATCTGCTTTATAAAAACCAAGGTCCAGAAACAGAATCTTGGGTGACGGATGAATTGCTCCTTAAGCTTGCCGAAGAAGCAGTTTCCCATTTAGATGTTAGTCAATTTAAAGACGCTCTTGAGCAAGGCACTTATGTCAATAATATCAAAACGGATGTCGAGATGGGACAAGCCGCCGGGGTGAATGGGACACCCACCATTTTTATCAATGGAAAAATGCTGTCGGCTCAAGATACTTTTGACTACAGTCAATTAAGGAAAGCGATTCAACAAGCGATGGGTGAGAAGAACAATGATCAATAAACGATTATATTTTGCTTGGGTGGTATCCCTTGTAGCGACGCTCGGCAGTCTTTATTTTAGTGAAATCGCGGGATTTGAACCTTGCAAATTATGCTGGTTCCAAAGAATTTGTATGTATCCGCTAACAGTCATTCTTGGCGTCGCTTGCTTTCGAAACGAGCGCAAAATAGCCGCATATGTATTACCATTCACCATCGTCGGCGGATTAATTTCCATTCTTCATATCTCAGAACAAAAATTTGGGGTTTTTAAAGGGATGTGTACGGTTGGCGTGCCGTGCAGCGGGCAATATATCAATTGGTTTGGCTTTATCACCATCCCAATGTTGGCACTTACAGCTTTTATCCTGATCACCGTTGCCATTATCATCGATATGAGAAAGAATGATGAGGTTGAGTAACATGCAGAAATGGCTGACTGTGATTTGTGGTTTTTTCATTGTCATCGGTTTTACCGTTCTTGAACCTGCAAGGCATGTTGCAGCAGAAGCGAACCCGAAAAGTGAAATCGTCATAACCAGTTTTCAAAACTTAGATCCAAAAATTGCTGGCAAACCGATTAGAATACGCGTTCATGTGCAAAGAGATGAAATCGACAATCCCACTCAAACTTTGAAAGATGAAGATCAGGCGATGGTGTATGCCTTTTTTACGAAAGAAAAGGACAACCGTCAAACAACACTTACGCTTTCAAAAAACGGTTTGTATGAAGGTACGATCACATTACCGACAGCCGGTACCTGGAAGGTCCATCTCATGGCGCTAGCTACTGATCCCGCCCTCGGCAAAAACGGCACAGATACGATGGAGACGACTTGGAAGGTTGGGAAAGCCCATACCCCGGCATGGGTCTGGGTGGTTACGGCGTTGGCTGCGATCATCCTGATCCTACTTATCATCTTGATTTTACGCGCCATAAAACGGCGAAAACGGCACGGCCAAGCCTTGATGCAAGCACAAAAGGCCAAACGAAAGAAAAATAAAAAGAAAAAATAGGTAAAACCAGTTTTGAGAGGAATGGATATGCAAAAAAAGAGAGCCATTGTCCGGCTCTCTTTATTTTGCCGCTTTTTCCACGGCTTTTTTGAAGTCATCGTAAGTGTTGGCGTTGATGTCAAAAAGTTTCCCGTTGATAAACACGGACGGCGTTTGGAAGATCCCCGCCTTATCGGCAATGGCAATGTCTTTATCCACTTCATTTGAATATTGATGTTTGTGGAAAGCATCCAGTACTTTTTTTACTTGGTCATCACTGGCATTTTTCTTAAGCAAATTCGTCAAGAAGTCTTCGGTATAGACATCTTTTTTCTCATATTGCTGGCCATCCGGTTGTGCCTCATAGAGGGCTTCGTGGAATTTCCAATAAGCATCTGTCCCTAGTTCATGATAAATGGTTTCCGCAAACTCCGCAGACCGTTTGGAATCATCGTAGATGAACGGGAAGTTAATGAAGTAAAACTTAGCTTTTCCCGTATCAACTAAATCCTTTTTAATCTTAGGAACATAAGATTTTGTAAATTGTTTGCAAAAAGGACATTTGTAATCCCCGAATTCAACGATCGTGACCGGTGCCGATGCTTTTCCAAGAAAAGGCTGGCCTGCCGTGTCAATTTTTACAGGTTTCGGTTCAGTTGCTTTTTCTTGTGCCGTTTTGGCATAGACGCCGAGGCCAATTAAACAGACAATCACGATCGCAAGGATGGTATAGAAAAGAATAGGGGGTTTACCCGCTTTTTTCTTGGTGGTAGATGGCTGCCTTGTCCTCTTTTTACTCATGAGGTCACCTCATTGCTCTCTCCAAAATTGTCATTTTGTAGTCAGTTTATAAAACTATTAAAGAACCGTCAAGACAGTAGCCTTTTACGAAGCTCCCCAAAGTGCCTTTTAGCCTGTGAGAATATCCCCACTGGGGTACTGAATTTTACTTGGCTGTCTTTGTGACAAACTGAAGAAGATCGTCAAAGGCCCGATGAGGCCGCAATACATAACAATCATAATGACAAGTTTTCCAATGGTGGTGAGATGTGACGTTAACCCCAATGTCAGACCTGTGGTGCCGAATGCGGATACGACTTCGAACAACACTTCAAGAAATGGCGCGTTTTCTGTAATCATTAAAATAAAGACCGCGATAAAAATAAGCGTTTGACTGATGACAAAGATGGCGAGTGCTTTGGATAAGATTTCCCTTTTGATGCGCCGCCCGAATATGATGGGGTCACTTTTTCCGGTAATAAAGGCTATAACAGATAAAAGGATGACGATAAACGTTGTGACTTTGATGCCGCCGCCAGCAGAAGCGCTGCCTGCGCCGATGTACATTAGGAAAATGGTCACAAGAAGTGTTGGTTCTTTCATATCGTTGTAATCTATCGTGTTAAAACCAGCTGTTCTCGGCGTGATCCCTTGAAAAAAGGCAGCCCAAAATTTATCGGGTCCGCTTAATGCGCCGAGTGTCTTAGGATTGTTGTATTCAAGTAAAAAGACCATCACAGTCCCAAATATTATTAAAGCTAATGTGCCCGTCAGCATGATTTTCGTATGCAGGGATAATGATTGAAAATCTTTCGCCGTCCATAAATCCGATAACACAGGAAAGCCAATGCCGCCAATGATGACTAACAAGCCGATCACGAGATTGACGACCGGGTCCCCGACATAACGGGTTAAACTATCCGGCCATAAGGAATAACCCGCATTGTTAAAGGCAGCGATACTGTGGAAAATGCCATAATAAAAACCTTTTAAAAAACCATATTCGGGCGTCCATCTCATCGTCAAAAAAATAACTGCCACCCCTTCAATAGAGAAGACAAGTAGGAGTATGCGTTTTACGAGTTTAATAACTCCGCCAACAGACGTCTGATTCAGAGCTTCTTTAATAAGAAGCCTTTGTTTCAATCCAATTTTTTTCCCTAAGGTCATTACGACCAAAACGGCAAGACTCATAAAGCCGATGCCGCCAATTTGAATTAAACAAAGAATGACGATTTGTCCAAATAATGTAAAGGTTGATCCTGTATCGACGGTGCTAAGGCCAGTCACCGTGGTCGCCGAGGCAGAGGTAAAAAAAGCATCGAGCCAGCTGATGGGGTGATGTGTTGCGATCGGTAATTTTAATAATATACCGCCCAATATAATCAAGCCGAAAAAGCCTAATGCCAACATTTGTGGCGGGCTGAGACGGATGACCCTCCGCTTTACCCAATTGATTTCGATCCGATTCATAATACCCTCCACGACTACTTGGAGAAATAATAAATCAATTTTAGACGTAACATCGAATTTTGGCAAGGGATGTCAGTTTAAAAGGAAATGAAGGCTATAGGTGTTTAACTATTTTAGTGGGAGTAGTCGGTTGCCCGCGTCCATTTGCCTGTTTTTTTAATAAGGTATACTATCATAAAGATCTTAGAGGAGGTCGGACCCTTGAGAAGTTTATTTACCAATGACTACAGAATTTCCCATCATAGTTATCCAGCGACCGATGGACGGACGCTCCGAAATAAACTCAACTATTTGGCAAAACATCATGTCATGATCAATGAGGTTTCTTTATCCAACGGCCAAAGTCTGTATGGGGTTGACGTAAAAGACGTGGAAGTCGATTATGCTGTTTTTCATGAATCCGGTTCCGCAGGTATTTCCAATGTCATCGTCCCCTTGCGTCACATTGTTTACCTTGATACCGACCATTTCGCCCATTACGATCTATAATCTTAAGGCTGACTCATGGTATGGGTCGGCTTTTTCCATTCGAAAAACAAAGATATTTCGCCAATGAGTATAGGTGAAAGATGCCACAAGGTGAATCAGCCTATGACATGTCTAATCGGGAATACCTCAGGGGAAAAGCATCCATCCATAACCACCGATCCTTGGCACATTGTTTATAAAAGAGGGCTGGAAGATGAAGCCATTAAAACTGTTGCTTATTACAAAGGATTTTTCGAAGCATGTTGAAAAAAGCAGTTTTTATCTTCAACAGGAGTTATCTAAGCTCACTCAACTAATGTTGTGGTCCGACCATGGGGATATTCGCGATATTTTAGGCCAATTAGAAGAAACGCCTGACTTTATTTTACTGAATGATTTTAAACCCGATTATACCCCATTTATCCGTAACTTACGTCTGTCACCCGTTCCGTGCGGTGCCATTGTCCATGATTTGCACTATAAGATTCCGCAGCGAAAACGGTTTTATGTACAGGAAAAAATCCATTACCTTTTCTCTATTTATCGCGATGCTTTCTACAGGTATTATCCCGAATTTCTGGAACGAATGATTTGGCTTCCGCATCACATCCCCACCACGATTTTTAAAGATTACGGTTCTGAAAAGGATATTGACTGGCTCATGTCCGGCGCGCTTTATCCCCATATTTATCCGTTGCGACACTGTATGTATGAACGGTTGAAAAATCATAGCGGTTTTGTCTATGTTAAACACCCGGGTTATAAAAACGTTGATGAACAAACGCCCGGTGTTTTTGTCGGGAAAACCTATGCTATGCTTCTCAATCGCGCCAAAATTTTTTTGACTTGTGACAGCGTGGAAAAGCTCCCTGTTTTAAAATATTTTGAGTCACTTGCTTGCGGCGCTTTGCTCTTAGCAAGTGAGAGTTCGGAACTTTTCGATTTGGGTTTTATCGATGGGGAAACGTTCATCGCTGTCAATCAAGACAATTTTATGGAACGGGCAGAGTACTATTTAAAGTGTGAGGAGGAGAGAGAGGCCATTGCCCGGCGGGGAATGGAGATGGTCAGACGCCGTCATTCCACGGCACAAAGAGCGAAAGAACTCGTTCGGCATATTAGGAATATCGTAACGCGCGAAAAAAAGATGTGATGATGTTACAAGAATATTACGGCTTTTTTTCCTTATCTCTCTTGAAAGATTGGTGTTTTGCAATAGAAGCAGGTCGCCTCTTGTAATATAACTGTAAGTCATCGTATAGACGCTGCTTCATATTAGTAGAAATAGAACGCGTTGTTCAAGGGGAGGAATAACAATGCAGGCGGTTCATCGGACGATTTTGAAAAAGGCGACAGTCGCAACGACCATCACAGGCACTTTTATGTCACTTCCGGCTTTGGCCAGTGCCCATTTTGGATACGACTTACTATACAAAGGAAAGCATGATGAGTCCGTCAAAAACTTACAAAAAGTTTTGAAGCGTGAGGGGTATTATAAGTTATCGAAGCCCACGGGGTATTTTGGACCGGCGACTGAAAAAGCCGTCAAGCAATTTCAAAACGATCACAATCTTAAACCAGATGGCATTGTGGGGCCGCTGACAAAAGCTAGTCTCAATCACTATGTGAAATATGACGGAGAATTATTAAGTTACGGGGACCGAGGTGAAAGGGTAAAAGATGTCCAAGATCATCTGAAGCATCTTGGGTATTATAAGGGGGATTTGGACGGTATATTCGGACCGCTGACGCGACTTGCCGTATTAAGGTTTCAAAAGACCAATGATCTCCGCATTGACGGCATTGTCGGCCCCGAAACCTTCCAAGCACTACATGGAAATCCGAAGGCTGCTCCCCGTTCAGAAGCCAATGTAAAAGTAAAAACATTATCAAGCCGAAAGCCATTAAAAAATACAACGTCAAAAATACTGTATATGAGTGCGACGGCTTATACGGCTTACTGTTCGGGCTGCTCCGGGACAACGGCAACGGGCATTGACCTTCGAGCGCATCCGGATGCCAAGGTCGTTGCGGTTGACCCGAATGTCATTCCATTAGGGACGAAACTATACATCGAAGGTTACGGGTACGCGGTTGCTGGTGACACTGGTGGTGCCATTAAAGGCAATCGGATCGATCTGTTCATGGCAGACCTCGATGATGCTTTAAACTGGGGGCGCCGCACCGTCAAAGTGAGAATACTGAATTAATGGTTCGGTTTTAACTGACACATAAAACATGGGATGGGGACAAAAAGCATACTATAATATGTAGGGCAGGACGTTGCCTTATTGGGACGCTGCAACATGATCGCGACTTATGGAATAAATGGATCAATTTTGATGGACCGCATAAAACAAGACAACAACCCCCTTTTTCGAGAAAAGCATCTTACCTCCCGCAACCGGGGCCATATAAGTGAGAAATGGGACGCAAACTGAAGAGGCGTCCCATTTTGCCGTTAACATAATTCCTAATTGGAACGCGAGAGCGCAAGACACCCACACCGACCTAACGTAAACATGCCTTTTTTTATAATATTTTTACTGCTCTTACCGTTTTTTGCTAATATAATGACTAGTAGACACTTTTTTATAAGATGGATATGGGATATTGTATTTATATGGATCGAAATAGTTGGTTACCGTTTCAGCTGTGATTGTCAAAATCGCAGTCAGGCACAGCGTTTTTGGATATTTAGACAGACCATCACTTTCAAAAGGATTGTGATTGATTCAATGAAAATAAAAAAAGGAAAAACCGGTGGTGTGATTGTCGCGCTCGGTCTTCTGATTTTATCAAAACTGAAGTGGGTTTTAGCGCTTTTAAAATTTACGAAATTCGGGGGAACGTTCATCAGCTTGATTATTTCTCTTGGCTTTTGGGCGGCGGTGTATGGCTGGAAATTCGCCGTGGCCATCGTTTATTTAATTTTTGTCCATGAAATGGGACATCTGGTTGCGGCACGGCAAAAAGGCATAAAAACCTCTCCAGCCATTTTCATTCCGTTCTTTGGTGCTGTGATTTCAATGAAAGAACAACCGAAGGACGCGGCAACGGAAAGCTACCTCGCCTACGGCGGCCCCCTTGCCGGATTAATTTCGATTATTCCCGCCTTTTTGTTGTTCTTTAGCACGCACCAACCATTCTGGGCTTTAGTCATCATGCTCGGTGCTATGATTAATCTTTTTAACTTGATGCCGGCTTCCCCTCTGGACGGCGGCCGCATCGTGGGTGTGTTATCACCGCACCTGTGGCTATTAGGGTTAATCAGTCTTGTGGTCTTTGCGTATTTTTATCCGTCCGCCCTCATCATTCTTATCCTCATCATCGGCTTTTTTTCATGGTGGCGACGCGTTCGGGAAGACTTGGATATCAAAACCATTCAAGCGGAGATGTCCATTAAGGAAGAGTTAATGCAAACGGTCGAAGGCTATCGAGAAGATCTATTTTATACGTATTACATTCAGGATGAAGAAGATGGACCACCACCGGTAAATGAAGTCATGCGCGCTTATATTCAGCGCGAATTGAATCAAAGAAAGATGCAGGCTGAAGATAAAAAAGCTCAAATGAAATCTTGGTTTTTCCCGTTCGTGGAAGATCAAGCAAAGTTGGAAAAAAGGCGCCTCGCCATTTTGATCAGTGAGCTGTCAACTTGGGTATCGAAACTGGACCGAATCACTGAACCGAGCGATTTCGATTATCTGATTAACGATGAAAAAAGGCAAATTCGAGAGCTCCAGAACCGGATGGAACATATAAACAAATATTATGACGCCAAACCAAAAACACGACTCATTGTCTTTATAGCCTACGTCCTTCTCGCTGTTGTACTTGGGGTTTGTTATTTTTACGGTGAAAATGTATTAAAACACTATTATGAATACAATCAGTATCTCAACAATTTTTAATGGGATGTTGACCGGACAAGGTCTAAAAGCATCCCTTTTATTTTTTTATCACCGCGATCTTCTTAAATACGAAAAACATTGCTGGGAAGACGTTTTATGAAAATTCCTGCAAGTGTTATAATGAAGTAAAATTAGATGTCAGCGGAAAGGCGAAACTCGTCGGCATGGGAGTCGGAAAGAATGACAATGGGATGAGGAGGGACAACATGGCAAAAGAAGTCATCATTAACGTTAATGGAAGCGTTTTAAAAGCGAAAGCCGGAGAAAATCTGCTTAAAGTTTTAAAAGCAGCCGGTCATGAAGTGCCAGCCATTTGTTATCATGAAAGTCTTGGCCCGCTACAAACTTGTGACACGTGCATTGTAGAAGTCGATGGGAAGTTGGTTCGCGCTTGCGGCAAGAGCGTTGAACCGGGCATGGTCGTTCTAACCGATGTGAAGCAAGCTCAAGAGGCACAAAGGATCGCTATGAACCGCATCTTGGTCAATCATGAACTTTATTGTACGGTCTGCGACAACAACAATGGCGACTGCACGGTGCATAATACCGTATTATCAATGGAAATCGACCACCAAGATGAACCGTTTCAGCCGAAGCCATATGAAGCGGATTATTCGGGATCGTTTTACCGCTATGACCCTGACCAATGCATCGCCTGTGGACGTTGTGTAGAGGCCTGCCAAAATGTTCAAGTTAATGAAACGTTAACGATCGACTGGTCGCTTGAACGGCCTCGTGTTCTGTGGGATGGCGCAACCTCCATTGACCAATCGTCCTGTGTGAACTGCGGCCAATGCGTCACGGTATGCCCATGTAATGCATTAATGGAAAAGTCGATGCTCGGAGAAGCCGGATATCTCACCGGCATCCAACCATCCACGTTACGCAATATGATCGATCTAACGAAAAAAGTCGAAAAGGGTTATGGCGCTATTATGGCCGTTTCCAATGCCGAAGCCATGATGCGCGAAGAGCGCATTAAGAAAACGAAAACAGTTTGCACATATTGCGGGGTAGGTTGTTCCTTTGATGTCTGGACGAAAGGGCGGAAAATTTTAAAAGTCGAGCCGCGTCTGGAATCACCGGCAAACGGTATTGCCTCATGCGTTAAAGGTAAATTCGGCTGGGATTATGTCAACAGCGAAGAGCGCCTGACAAAACCGCTTATTCGCAGAGGGAATGTTTTTCATGAGGCCTCATGGGAAGAAGCATTGGATGTCATTGAGGAGCGATTAAAGGCCATTATCGCTAAAAACGGGCCGGATGCCATTGGGTTTATCTCTTCGTCCAAAGCGACAAATGAAGAATCGTACCTCATGCAGAAATTGGCGAGAGCCGTCGTCGGCACCAATAACGTGGACAACTGCTCGCGATATTGTCAGGCGCCAGCCACCGTCGGCCTTTTCCGAACCGTCGGCTACGGCGGTGACTCAGGAACGATGGCGGATTTGGAAGCAGCCGATTTAGTCATCACGATTGGTTCCAATACAGCCGAATCACATCCAGTTCTTGCGGCAAAAATTAAGCGTGCCCACAAATTGCGCGGACAACGGCTCATCGTTGCGGATTTAAGGAAACACGAGATGGCTGAGCGCGCCGATCTCTTCCTTCGTCCGAAGCCGGGAACAGACCTAGTATGGCTTTCAGCTGTGACGAAGTACATTTTTGATCAAGGATGGGAGAACCGCGAGTTTTTGGATAAATGGGTAAAAGACGTTGAAACATATAAGGCAAGCTTGGATAAATTTACATTGGAATATGCCGAAAAGATGACCGGACTATCCAAAGAAACCCTTATTCAAGTGGCAGAAGAAATTCATCGCGCCGGTTCTGTTTGTATTTGTTGGGCGATGGGCGTCACGCAACAAAAAGGAGGAAATGATACTTCAACAGCCATATCGAACCTCTTGCTTGTGACGGGAAACTACATGCGGCGGGGAACAGGCGCCTATCCATTGCGCGGCCATAACAACGTTCAAGGTTGCAGCGATTTTGGCAGCATGCCGAATAATTTTCCGGGGTATCAGTCGGTCAGTGACCCAGAAATTCGTGCCAAATTTGAAGCGGCTTGGGGGAAAACCTTACCAGCTGAGCCGGGTTTAAATAACCACCAAATGGTTGATGCCATTCATCTTGGACGCTTGAAGGCTTTATTTTTAATTGGTGAAGATATGGGCGTCGTCGACTCGAACATCAATTATGTCCAGGCGGCCTATGAAAAGTTGGAGTTTTTTGTTGTTCAGGATCTCTTTTTAACAAAAACGGCGCAGTATGCCGATGTCGTTTTACCGGCTTGCCCAAGTTTGGAGAAAGAAGGCACTTTTACAAATACCGAACGGCGCATTCAAAGATTGTATCAAGTGCTCCCGCCATTGGGTGAAGCCAAACCTGACTGGGAAATCCTTCAGCTCGTAGCGAATCGGTTAGGTGCTGACTGGCATTACACGCATCCTTCTGAAATTATGGCGGAAGCGGCCAGCTTGACACCGATGTTTGCCGGGGTGACTTATGAACGGCTGGAAGGGTACCAAAGCTTGCACTGGCCGGTTCATGCCGATGGTCGTGATGAGCCGCTCCTCTATACCGAACGTTTTAATTTTCCGGACGGCTTCGCTCGACTCTACCCCGTGGATTGGACGGAACCGACGGGAACGAGTGAGGTTTATGATCTGCACGTCAATAACGGAAGGATATTGGAACACTTCCATGAAGGGAATTTAACGTATAAATCAGAAGGGATCACCCGAAAAACCCCAAGCGTTTTCTTCGAAGTTTCCCCTGAACTTGCAGAAGAACGCGGAATTAAAACAGGGTCTACGGTTCGGCTTGTCTCTGCCTATGGCGCTGCCAAAGGAAAAGTGGTCGTCACAGACCGCGTGCGCGGCAATGAAATTTATATCCCGATGAATGATAACGGTGAGGCGGCCATTAACCGTTTGACATCGGGGGAAGTTGATAAGGATACGGATACCCCCGCCTATAAAGATACAGCCGTGCGCATGGAAGTGTTATCCGTTGAAGGGGAAAGCCCCTTACCTGCTAACAACCATCGGAACGGGAAACGGACACCGCAAGCAGGTGTTGAAGTAGAGCGAAAATGGGCGCGTCCAGATTATATCTTCCCAGGAGAATTGGTCATGCACAAGAAGGAGCTGATGGGCCGTGGCTAAACCAACCAATGTCATTGAGCGAAAGCCGGTCGATCTGGAAATGGCTCGAGAGACCGGTAAAAATGAATTATTGGATTTACTGTTGGAGAGAAAAGCCTCATTGGAAGCGCTGATTGAACTCGTTGAAAAGTTGGATGAGCGCGGGATCTTGGCGTTATTAAACGGCCTTGTCGGCAAAGGCGACGAAATTCTTGGCGTCGTTATGCATGAATTAAACAAACCAAGTACAAGCGCGGCTCTTTCCCACCTTTTAAGTCTTGGAACATTGATCAGCCGTATTGAAGCTGAGAAACTGGAAGGATTAGCCGAGCGCGTGAATAGAGGGATCGAAAAGGCCATCACAGCAGCGGAAAGCGATCACATGATGACGTTCTATGACTTGTTAAGGTTGTTCAAAGATCCAGACGTTAACCGAGTCTTATCGGCGTTATTTGGATTTTTAAAAGGCGTTGGCAGTTGTGATACAAAAGAAGAAAGCTAATAAAAAAACAGGCGTTCACCCAAACGGGGCGCCTGTCTTTTTATACTGGTAGGAAAGTATATCATTTATCAAGCCAGCATAAGAGCAACTAAGGCTCCGCCTTCGCCTAATAGGCTTGGGCAGAGCCAAGTTTCCTTTAGCAGAGCTAAGTTACTTTATCATTCAAAGTCGGAAGACGCCATCCTCAAGCGTAGCTAGGGTGGATATTAATGACTTTTTGAAGACGAAACCGATCAAAAAACAAGTATGACAGTTGTATTTTCATAACACGTGTAATAAAATTATTACATATGAAGAACATATTATCTGGTGATGACCTGTTGAAAATGTTGGAGGCGTTGTCAAATCCTTATCGCCTTAAAATTATTGCTATTCTTCATAAGAAAAAGGAATATGTGAGTCAACTTGCAAGGGAGTTGGGGATCAGTCGGCCACTACTTTATTTGCACTTGCAAAAATTGGAGGATGCCAAATTAATAAATGGGCATCTTGAGATTTCTAATAGTGGGAAAGCCATGAAGTATTATGAACTCAACCCCTTTTGTATTAAGTTGAATGGGGATTTCATTGCTCAAGCAGTCAGTAATTTGACCATTAAAGGCAGAAAGGAGTAAACCATACTTTCTATTGTAAAAAAAGAATGATTAGTAAAGGAGTGGAATAATGTTGGGTAGTATCATGCTCATCATCACAACTTTTGTCATACCAATGATTCCTGTTTTCATCTTTATTGTTATTTTTATTTTCTTAGTAGGGCTCATTCGCAGGATGGAAAAACGCTCAGACGAACGGCTCAAAATAGAAAAGGAAAATGCCACTTTGTTACAACAACAGATCCAAGAAATTAATCAACGCTTAAAAAATATTGAAAAAACATTACAAGAGGTGGATTAGCTCTCATTCATACACCAAAGAAAGAGATGACAACGCTGACAGAGGCAGGATGCCCATTGTTAGAGATTAAAACAAATCGCCTACTATACCAAAAATATTCTATAAAAAATGTAAAAGCATGATCTTTCCCATATGCGGATGATCATGCTTTTTATCTTTTTTACTTTTGTGATTCAAAAAAACATCATTTTCTCTTTTATTTAAAGAAATCCCGATTGAGCTGAATGTAAATTTGTTCTTCTTCTGGGACTTCTTCTTCCGGATAAATGGCTTCGACCGGACAGACGGCTTCGCAGGCACCGCAATCGATGCAAACATCCGGGTCGATATAATATTGGTCTTCCCCTTCGTGAATGCAGTCAACCGGGCATGTTTCCACGCATTCGGCTGCTTTTTCATTACGGCAGGGCGAAGTAATGACAAAGGCCATGGTCAATCTCCTTTCTGTCATCGCACATAGATCTCGTGAACCCTCATGCGGTTAATAAAAAACCAATAAATACTATTGATTTTATATCATAACAGGGGCTCCTTGGCAAGGACGCGAGCTTCAGTATGTATTGGGTAAACCGGCAGGTGGCACTTCGCCATCACTTTTTTGTAAGCGCCTTTTTACTTGAATGAATCGGCACATGTCTTCTCCGGTCCTCCTTTTAACTTAGTCGTTTGCGGGCGTTATTGGCAATGCGGTACATTTCACTGGCTCGCTTATAATATTTCATTTGAAAGTAATAATCGGCGAGGTTTTCCGCAAGATCGGCAACGCGATCCCATCTTTCCATTTTCCTGAAATACGGGATAGCTTCATTGGCAATTAGGTTTTCAAAAGCAGCGTCTTTTATTTTTTTAATCTCATATTCCAATAGTTTTAGTTGGAAATAATACTCTTTATCGTCCAGAGGCTCAGCTAACTCAAGGCCTTGATGGATCGTTTCGAGGCAATCTTCTTTTTGATTTATACTCATATATTCTTTTGCCAAAAGATACATTGTTTTAACTTTAGATGCGTCGTAGTTTTTTAGACGCCCTTTATAATCCAAGGCTTGTTTATAATAACTTATTGCCTCCTCGGATTGTCCGGTGCCATTTTTAACAAATCCGAGATTATGATAGATGACGCCGAGCCTGATTGGATCATTGAGCAGTTTGGCGAATTTTAATGCCTGTCCGTAGTGATATTCCGCTTTCATATAGTTTTTAATTTCGCTATTACAAAGACCGAGAATCGTTTGGCAATCGGAGATGCGCGTCACATTATAATCTTTATTGAAAATCGCTAAGGCCTTCTCTGCATAATTCATACTATCGGATATGCGAAAAAATTTGGCATACAAATTGGCAAATTGATAATGAAGATGCGCTTCTTCGGTTTCCGTATGGGAAAGCATTTTTAACATTTCTTCGGCTTGTTTCAGGAATTGGAGTGCCTTGCTATAGTTATTTAAAATATTATAATATATGCCGCAGAAATGATAATAATAGTATTCGAGTTCCGAATCAAAAATTTCTTTAAATGAACTTAAATGTTTGATTAACTTTTCAGATTCGGTTAAATCATTCTGGTAAAGACGATAACGAAGCGTAAACAAATGAAACCGTAAATGGATTAAAGGTTCCTCAACGCCCGAATTTGTAATTTCCTCCTCAATGGACGCTCGTCTTTTCTCCAATGACTCAGGCTCTTCATAGCTTACGAGAACCCGATACCATTCATCCATCTCTGTTTTCAATTTCTCGACTATAGCGCTTTCGTTGATGGCAGAGTAGGAAATGCCTAGGCGTTTGCAAAGATGAATGATGATGTCATCGCTCGAGTTGCCGCCATTCTCAATTTTACTGAGATAGGACACCGAGCAAATGCCTTCAGATAATGTTTCAAGCGTATAGCCGCTTAATTTTCGGTAATAGCGAATGCGGGTTCCGATCATGATATCCCTTCCTTCGTGTTGGGAAAAATGGCCGTTATTTTTCCCACTCAGCGAGTACCCAGTCATACTATTTTCCCAATAAAAGAGACCCACGAATCTGTTATCATTAAACTATGAAGGAGCAAAAAAAATCTTCCTTTATTTTCATTGTAAAACAGAACATTGTGAATGTTAATAGAAACTTTTTAGAGAGAATCGTTCCCCAATTTTAGAAAAAGTACTCGTTAATCATTTATTGTTTATCGGAAAAAACCGATCCCCGAGAAAAATTTAACCAGAGGAGGACAGCCGAGCATGGAAAAGAGAATGAGTATTTTACTGGAGTCAGACAAGAACCGTGAGGCAGGGCAAATTAAGTGGCCGGTTCGTTTCATCTATGATTTAAGCCGCCACATACCATATGCCGCTTACGGTCAGTTGACATTTGAACAATTTTTGATCGACAGTGAAGGGCGATATTGGTTTTCGGAAAAGGCAGTGGACGGGAAAGAGACGACACAAATTTTCATCTTTGACGCAAAAGGTGCTATTCTAAAAAAGCTCGTAGTACAAGGTAAACCAGTATTATACGAATTCGAGCGATGGGTCATCATTGCCTGTGAAGGAATTGAAGCGTCATCTCATATTTATAAATTTTCCAAACAAACTCTGAGTTTAGAAGATCAATGGACCGTCGACGGATTTTTATGGGATTTAGATGGTGCCGGTGAAGCCCTCTTTATCACCAGCTATCTGACAGATATTAACGAAGCGGTTTTATATATTGTTGACAGGAATCGTAAAAAGGCTCTGGATCTAGGGACGGGCTTATTCCCCACAGGGATCACATGTTGCGGAAAAGCTTTATATATCTCATTTAGCGATATACAGACAGGTTGTAAAGGAAAGCTCATTAAATTAGATTGGGAAGGTCATTTGCTTGAAGAAAGTCCGCTAGATATTGCACCGCGGCAAATGTTTTTATATGACGGGCATATCATCCTGCATGGATTGGATATGGCAAAAGGTTCCGCCAACCAACTCGTCTATTACAATGTGCAGACTGGGGAGCGGCAAATCTATAAAATACCAAAGGCTTCGGACCTTCGCCCGCATGGTAAACATATTTTACTACATAACCGGGAGAAACAGTCCATTATTTATTGGAGTCATGAAAAAAGGAAAATCATTCGCGTCCTCCATATGCCCGCAATGAAAAAAGAATTTGACGCCATGACATACCGGTCCTTATAAAGGGCCGGATTTTATTTATTGGTAGAATTTCGCAAGTCAATATAAGGACAACTAAGGCTCTGCTTTCGCCCAAAAGGCCTGGCAGGGCTAATTTATTCTTTAGCAATGCAAGGTTTTGTTGTCAGGCATTGTGGTGGTTTGTCATAGTCAAGAGATTCCGTAAAAAAGTTAACGGAAATGCTCATGCATATTTTTGGCGGTTTTGCTGGAAGCTATATGGTAAACGTTACGGAAGCGGTGCGGAAAAGATGACACGTATTTTATCCGTCGGTACATGGAATCCCCCATATCAAGTCAAACAAAAAGATGTGATGGCGTTCGCTCGAGAATTGTTCCGTCAAGATTTCGACCAAATCGACCGGCTTTTGCGCGTGTTTCAAAATGGAGAAATTGAAGAAAGGTATTTTTCGCAGCCTTTAAGTTGGTTTCGTCAGTCCCATAGTTTTGAAGAAAAAAATCAGCTGTATAAACAACTCGCGGTGGAAGCGAGTGTCCAAGCCATTGAGCGGTGCTTGGGAAATCCCGCCTATCTAAACGAGAAAATTCCCCCGGACCTTATTCATGCCATTATTTTTATTTCAAGCACTGGCCTTTCAACGCCGAGCATTGAGGTCACGGTCATGAATCGGTTAGCTTTTCATCCCCATACGAAGCGCATGCCCTTATGGGGGTTGGGCTGTGCAGGTGGGACGGCCGGACTTTCCCGCGCTGACGATTATTGCCAGGCTTATCCGACCCATGCGGTGCTTGTGGTTTCTGTGGAGTTATGCAGTTTAACTTTTCAAATCGGCGATAAATCCAAAAGCAATCTTGTCGGTACGTCGCTATTTGCGGACGGGGCCGCTTGTGTGTTAGTCTGCGGGGATGAGTCACCGCTATTAAAACGATCTCGCATGCCTTTTTTGCCGCGTGTTTTGGCGCAGGATTCGGTGCTCATGCCGAATTCAGAAGACGTAATGGGTTGGGATATTCGCAATGACGGCCTTTTTGTTATTTTTGCAAAAAGCATCCCAGCGATCGTCGGTTTTTGGCTGAAACCTGTGTTAGAACGTTTCCTGAATACCTACAAGATGAGTGTCACTGAACTTCAATATTTTATCGCCCATCCCGGTGGTCGGAAAGTGCTGGAGGCTTATCGGGATGCATTGAATCTACATGGAAAGATTTTAGAGGATGCCACGGAAATTTTGCGAAAGTATGGGAACATGTCGTCTCCTACGGTCTTGTTTGTATTGGATAGAGTGATGAAAAAAGAAAAGCGGCAAGGTGAGAAGGGGATGGCCGTATCCCTTGGGCCGGGGTTTTCGGCTGAACTCCTTCTTATGGAATGGGGGCTAGGCACATGATTTTCTTTTATTTACTTTTTGCATTGGTCATCCTACAAAGAATCGTGGAGCTTGCGATCGCTAAACGCAATGAGCGCCTATTGAGAGAGAAAGGCGCCTACGAAGTCGGCGAAGCTCATTACAAATGGATTGTTCTTCTGCATACATTGTTTTTTATTGTTTTGTATGCAGAGGTTACCTTATTTGATAAACGGCCTGCCTCGTGGTTTTGGCTGCCTTTTGTGTTTTTCATTGCGGCACAGGTTGTAAGGGTTTGGGCGATCCGTTCCCTCGGTGTTTTTTGGAACACCAAAATTATTGTTTTGCCTGGTGCGGAAGTGGTGGCTAAAGGACCTTACCGATACTTGCGCCATCCGAATTATTTAATCGTTGCGACGGAATTTTTGACACTGCCATTGATTTTTCAAGCCTATTTCACGGCTTTGACCTTTAGCCTTTTAAATACTGCCATTATCCTTGGCATGCGCATACCCGATGAGGAAAAAGCGCTCCTTTCAGCAACCAATTATAAAGAAAAACTCGGCAAACATCGTCGTTTTCTTCCCCGTCCGCCGCAACGGTCGTAAACCAAGGTTTTAGATTACCTCATTAAAGTTAGAACAAACCGTTCAAATTCCCGAGCGATTTGATTTGGGCGGTATTTGATTAAATAAGTTCTCGTAATCGGTAAAACTAAAGGGTGTTCTTCGACGATGTGTATTCTGCCCTCAGCTGCTTCCCTCCTTACAGAAATGTGTGGCAAAAAGGAAAAACCGAGCCCTTCTTCAATAAAATGCTTTGTCGTGCTGACATGAGTTGCCACCATCGTTTTAAACGTATATTGTGCGTTGAGTTCACGAAGCAGTGAATCCCAATATTCGGGATGATTATGCGTAATGAGCGTATACTGCTTAAAAATATCCTCAAGATCATTTATCGGTGCTTCATCACTGACAGAATGACTTGAAGGGACGACGAGCACAACAGGATCCTCAGAAATCACAGCTTGTTCTGTTTGAGGATGGATGGCCATTTGCCGGGAAAGCCCAACATCCACTTGCTCATTTAAAACAGCTGTTTCAATCATATTGGATTCCATCACCTGTATGATCACGTCGACGTCTGGATTGACCTTCATATATCGTTTTAATATGTAAGTAAGTTGGGTCGATGACACTAGGGGTGAGGCGGCAATCGTTAACGTCCGCTGAACCCCTTTTTTATGGTTTTCAATGTCCTGGAGAGCCGTATGATAATCGTTTAATAGTTTTTCTGCATGTTTAAGAAAAAGATTTCCTTCAGAAGTTAACTCAATATGACGCCCTTTTCTTTCAAACAGCTTTGCCCCAACTTCTTTTTCTAATTGACGGATTTGGAATGTGACCGCAGGTTGAGTAATAAATAATTTTTCAGCGGTTTCCCTGAAGTTTTGACATTCGGCTGCTAAAAGAAAGGTCTTGATCCAGTCGAATTGCATGAGGATTGCCTCCTTTCCAATAAATATATTTTATCAATCAGTTAAATTAAATTAAATATTATTTATTATTTGCTTAGTATAAACTGTAATTACAAATACGTTTTGATTTAAATATATGGAAAGGGGGATAGGTGTCATAAGGGATGAGCAAAAACCTTATGCACACCGCTTTGGATGAGCGGGTTGGAAAATGTCGTAGCGGCCGAAACGGTTTTATCGGATATCAATGGGGACAAAGGGCAATTAATTATCAGGGGCATTCCCATTGAACAGCTTGCCGGTGAAAAAACGTTTGAAGAAGCGGTTTATTTTTTGTGGACGGGGCGTTTTCCTAATGAAGATGAGTTACAGGCTTTAAAAGAAAAGTTGTTGGCTGAAATGACTTTGGAGCCAGATGATTTCTCTTTTTTGAATGGGATCCCGACGGATTTGGAGACAATGGCTTACTTGATGACCGCGCTGTCTGGTCTTCATCGAAAGGGCTATACTTGGCCGCCAGATGAAAAACAGGCCGCACAAATACTTGGAAAAACACCTGCCATTCTCGGTTATTTACAAAGCCGGCGAAGCCATCGAGAGCCTGTTCAGCCGAAAAAAGACTTAGGGTTTGCAGGCAATTATTTATATCTCATCACAGGAGAAATCCCTTCGAAGGAAGCGGCCAAGGCGTTAGATACGTATTTTACATTAACAATGGAACACGGTCTGAATGCTTCGACCTTCACGGCCCGAGTCATTACGTCCACTCAATCTGACCTCATCTCGGCGATTGTCGGAGCGATGGGAGCCTTAAAAGGTCCTCTTCATGGCGGAGCACCGAAAGAGGTCATTGCCATGTTGGAAGAGATAGGTACGGCAGAAAATGCCGAAACTTGGTTAAGGGAGAAACTCGAAAAGAAAGAGCGGATCATGGGCTTTGGGCACCGGGTTTATCGTACAGTAGATCCCCGCGCCAATGTCCTTCGTCAAATGGCGGGGCCGCTCGCCAAAAATGGCGGTTGGTTTTCTATGGCCTTGGAAGTTGAAAGAGTGGCCCAGCAATTGCTTGCCGAATATAAACCGCATCGTCCGTTAAAGACCAATGTCGAGTTTTATGCCGCGGCGGTGTTCAAAGCGATTGGCTTGCCTGAAACCCTATATACAGCCACTTTTGCGACAAGTCGGATCGCTGGATGGTGTGCCCATGCGTTGGAACAAGCCGCAGACAATCGGATTATTCGTCCAAGTGCGCGCTACATTGGTCCGGTTCCCAATGAGGTTTAGTGTACCCATAAGAAAGTACCCAAGTTAATGAAAAAAGCTCCGATGATCGTTTTTGATGATCGGAGCTTTTTTTGAGTGTTATCTGTCTATGGGTGGATTTGCACTCATCGTCTATACCAATTCGACTGTGTTCTGAATAATAAAATCGGTCCCAAGACGAATCCGGCTAATAAGCCGAATAAATGGCCAAGGACATGAATGCCTGTGGGGAAGAAAAACATCCAGACAAGGTTAGCGATTAAGATGATCATGATGACTTGCGAACTTTGGCGGTCGATTAAATGACGCCGCAAAAAGATAATAAACAGGAAAATCCCGAAAAGCCCGAAAATCGCACCGGAACTTCCAAGGTAACGCAAATCCGTTGGACCGAAATACAAGGTTAATACATTGCTAAGAATCCCCGATACGAAATATGCGATCGTAAACTTCCATTTTCCTAATAATACCTCTAATGCGGGCGCAAAAAGAAAAATTGAAAAACAGTTAAATAGAATGTGCTGAAATTGAAAATGAATGAACAGCGGTGTGATTAACCGCCACCACTCTCCCCCGTATACGACGGCGGCATTCCAACCGTACCCGTAGGCAAAAAGCTGCCCGATGGGGGTGATTTTTAACAGGACAAAACCGATGAGGTAAATGAGATAGACCGCTATATTTATCGCAAGTATAAAAGTGACAACCGGATATAACTTAATAAACGTTCGAAAGTTTTCTGTACGCAGAAACAAGCGACCGCCTCCTTTTAGTACAAGTATACTAATGATAATATAACTTATATGACGCAGAAAGGAAAAAGAGGGATTCACATTGATCGTCGGTACGGGAATTGATTTAGTAGAAATGGAAAGAATCCGCCCATTGGTCCATAACCAAAAATTTATTGACCGCATTTTGACACCGGAAGAACGAAAGGCATTTTATAAGATGACAAACCTACGAAGACAGACGGAATACCTGGCAGGACGATTTGCCGCTAAAGAAGCTTTTTCAAAGGCTCTTGGCTCAGGGATTGGATCCCGCCTTTCCTGGCAGGATATTTCGGTGCTTAATCAGTCTTTAGGACAACCCATTTTGGTTTACCCTTTCGATAAGCCCCATAAAGTTCATCTGAGCATTACCCATACGAAAAACTATGCTGCTGCATTTGTGATTATTGAAGGCTTGTCAGGCTAGTACGCATATCTGCCGAAGTTGTCTCATATATTTTTAGTGCGTTGGGAGGGACTATGAGACAATCGCATCCGACTTATCCGAGGTAGGGAAATCCGGCTCGGAATCAAGGGAAAGTAAGGGGTGAGAATCAAAAATGGCAGGATGACGGACGACTGAAATAAACATGGCGAAAACCGCTAGCCTAGGCGGGACCGCTATAATTAGGGGGGCCTCGAACGGAGAAAGCATGCACAACACAAGGAAGGCTCATCGCCTGTTAAAGCCAGTGTTGTGGCTCATCCTATTTTCCCGAGTAAAGGGAAGCGATGCGAATTGTTAGAATAGAATCCCTCCTTTGTCACTGAACCTGAGACAAAGGGGTTGGATCGATGTTTAAAAAGCGTTTATCTTTCATCATGTTAAGCGTCCTGTTACTTTTCGCATTAACCGCCTGCGGCCAGTCCCGTGATGACATCATTGAAAAGTTGTCGAAAAAGGTGGACCATCTTAATGGTTATACGACCAAAGCGATGATGAGCTTTAAACACGGCGACAAGCAACAGAAATATCAAGCTGAAATTTGGTATAAAAAACCAAATTATTACAAGGTTGTTCTTAGGGATGAAAACGGGCAAAACCCGCAGATGATCATTCGTAACAAAGACGGGGTCTTTTTATTAACACCAGCTTTGAATAAAAAGTATCATTTTGAAAGCGACTGGCCCCATAACCGGAGTCAATATTACTTGTATCAATCTTTAGTGAAAGACATCGTCAATGATAGCACGGCGAAATTTAAAGCAGACGATGACAACTATGAATTTACGACAAAAACCCATTACCCGACGAAAATGCTGGCCTACCAAAAAATTTCCTTTAAAAAGGGGAGCTTGGCACCTTTGGGCGTAAAAGTCATGGATCGGGATATGAATGTCATCATTGACGTTGTCTTTAAAGATTTTAACTTCAAACCAAAGTTTGACAGTGATGCGTTTGATGTCGACAAAAATGAGTTGAGCATGAAACTCGACATGGATTTGCCTGCGATGGCTTCGAAAAAACAACCCTTTGAAATTTTAAAGCCGACCGTACAATTTAAGAATACGGAGTTGGCTTATACGCAGGATCTTAAAGAAGACGGTAAGCAAAAATTTATTTTAAAATACACAGGGGATAAAGCTTTTACACTGATCGAATCCAAAAACGGAGAAGCTAAAGAAACGCTGGCTCTGTCCATGAATGATGCCGATCTCGTTGATTTAGGATTTACGGTAGGTATTTTAACTGATCACTCTTTATCATGGTCAGAAAATGGCATGGATTTTTATCTCGTGTCCGAGAAACTCTCCAAAGACGAGATGAAAGAGGTCGCTCAGTCTGTGGTCGGCAAGGTGAACAAATAAAAACATCAGCGGCTCAGAAATGCAGTGGTCTGGGCCATTTTTTTCGCGTTTTAATTGATAAATGCTTTTCCGTTTGACAAGCGTCTTGTCACGGTTCAATATGGTGTTAAAAGAACATGGAGAGGGACATCATCATGACTGAATTTTATCGTGATACATGGGTTGAGGTTAATTTAGACGCCATTGAAGAGAATGTCCGCAATATGCGTCAACATGTTCCAAAAGACACGCAAATCATGGCCGTTGTTAAGGCAGATGGTTACGGGCATGGGGCAGTACAGACAGCCGAAGTCGCGCTTCGCTCTGGAGCCACATGGCTCGGTGTTGCACTGCTTGATGAAGCGTTAGCGTTGCGAAAGTCTGGTATAATGGCGCCGATTCTTGTGTTGGGTTATACCCGGCCTGAGGACGCTTGGATCGCTGCGGAAAAACATATTTCTTTAACGGTCTATCAGCCGGAATGGATTGAGCGAGCTTCGGAAATGTATAAAGGAGAAGCCCCTATTTTCCTTCATCTTAAAATTGATACGGGTATGGGGCGCATTGGCGTAAGAACAAAAGAAGAGTTGGCCGATTTAGTCAAAGCGCTTGAAACGGATAGAAGAATGCGCGCAGAGGGTGTTTTCACTCACTTTGCTACAGCGGATGAAAATGATCCCACCTATTTCCAACGCCAATATCAACGCTTCACGGAAATGGTCGATTTTTTGCAAACTCAAAACGTCAATCCGAATCTTGTGCATTGCGGTAACAGTGCGGCATCGTTAAAATATCCCGATAAAATGTTTAATATGATTCGTTTTGGCATTGCGATGTACGGGCTGAGCCCATCCACTGAAATGAAACCGCAACTGCCCTTTCCGCTGAAAGAAGCCTTTTCATTATACAGCCGCTTAATCCATGTCAAACAAATTGAAGCGGCGGAATCCGTCGGCTATGGGGCAACCTATACAGCTGAAGAGGCGACTTGGGTTGGAACGATCCCCATCGGCTATGCAGACGGATGGCTTAGAGCATTAAGCGGGAAAGATTCCGTGTTGATACAGGGCAAACGTTTTCCGGTCATCGGAAGGATTTGTATGGATCAAATGATGGTCCGTCTTGACCGCTGTTATTCTCCTGGTGAGAAGGTCACATTAATTGGTCGCGATCAAAACGCACACATTTCTTGTGATGAAATCGCAGGGTACCTTAATACAATAAATTATGAAGTCACCTGTATGATTAGCAAACGGGTTCCGAGGTTATACTTAAAAAATGGAGAAATCATCCATACCAGTAATCCTGTGTTAGGCCAACTTTAAATATTTATTAGTGTTTTACAAAGCGCCCGAGAAAATGGTAAGATGTTTGTTGGAACTATAATTGAACGTAGTCTTTGCGGAGGTGTACCATGCCTGAGTCAAATTCCAAGGAGATCGTCGTTTCGTTGCCGCAACATCTAGTTCAAGAAATGGACGGCATCGCCCGAATGGATAACATTAATCGAAGCGAATTTTTACATCGTGCCGTCAGCTTGTATTTGCGTGAGCGTAATAAAAAGCACATTCGTGAAACGATGCGTCAAGGGTATATGGAAATGGCCAAAATCAATCTGAATATCGCTTCCGAGGCATTTATGGCGGAAGAGGAGGCAGAAAACACCTTAGGGCGCTTGGTCAGCGGGGTGTAAAAGAGTGATTGTAAAACGCGGCGACGTTTATTTTGCCGACCTGTCGCCAGTGGTCGGCTCCGAACAAGGCGGTGTAAGACCGGTATTGATAATTCAAAACGATATCGGCAATCGTTTCAGTCCGACAGTCGTGGTTGCAGCGATCACGGCTCAAATCCAAAAAGCGAAACTGCCTACCCACGTTGAGATTGATGCCAAGAAATATGGTTTTGACCGTGATTCGGTAATCCTGTTGGAGCAAATTCGAACGATTGATAAGCAGCGTTTAACGGATAAAATCACTCATTTGGATGAAGATATGATGAATAGCGTTAATGAGGCGATCCAAATCAGTTTAGGACTCGTGGATTTTTAATTAAAAGTTGTCTCGAGAGAATTGAGACAACTTTTTTATTTTTTAGCTTGCATATTCGTTGCATGAGGGGCAATGGACGGTTGGCCAAGAAGTTGTTTGAATCAATCGCTCCGTAAATAAGATTTGGTGCTGCTTCTTTTTGTGCGTTAAGATAATAAGAGATGTTTGATCAATCGGGAGGCTGAAGATGACTTTAAGACAGGAAGAGCAAGACCGTATTTTAACGCAAATTGGAAAAGACCTCGGTTTAAAAACGAAGCAAGTTCAACAAGTCATTCGTTTATTAGCCGAGGATAATACCATTCCTTTTATTGCCCGTTACCGAAAGGAATTAACAGGTGGCTTAAATGAAGTCGAAATTAATGCCATTCACGAAAAATGGCAATACGCCCTTCATCTACAGCAGCGGAAAGAAGAAATCATCCGCCTCATTGACGAACAGGGCAAATTGACCGATGCGCTTCGAGCAGAGATTGAAGCCGCTGAAAAATTGCAGGAGGTGGAAGACCTTTATTTACCGTACAAGCAGAAGCGACGGACGCGAGCGACCATCGCTAAAGAAAAAGGTCTGGAACCGCTCTCTGAATGGCTGTTGACTAAGCCGGAGACGTCGGTCGAAGCTGAAGCGGCCAAGTATCTTTCGGACGAATTAGGGGTTAAAACGATCGAGGATGCGCTTGAAGGCGCGCGGGATATCATCGCCGAGAAAATTTCCGACGATGCTGATGTGCGCAAATATGTCCGCGACATCACCTTCAGAAAAGGCATCATCAAGACGGAGAAAAAGAAAAAGGCTGAGGACCCGCGCTTCGTTTATGAAATGTATTATGACTATGAAGAAAAGGTTAACCAAATCGTTCCTCATCGAGTTTTGGCCATTAACCGCGGTGAAAAAGAAGAGGTTTTGAAAGTAGCTATTGCTGCGCCAGAAGAAGACATCATTGCTTGGATCGAACGGAGATTGTTACAAGGAAAGACCGAGACGACGGCACGTGCGGAATTATCGGCAGCGGCTAAGGATGCCTATAAGCGTCTCGTGGCTCCGGCCATTGAAAGGGAAATACGCCAAAGCTTAACGGAGGCAGCTGAAACACAAGCCATTCATGTTTTTTCGGAAAACCTTAGGCAGTTGCTGATGCAGCCGCCGATCAAGAACAAAATCGTCTTAGGTGTCGACCCAGCCTACCGCACCGGTTGTAAACTGGCCGTCGTGGATGCTACAGGAAAAGTCTTGCACATAGGGGTCATTTATCCGACTCCGCCAAAATCAGATATTGAAGGTAGCCGTAAAACCGTTTTATCGTTAATTGACCAATATCATATTGAAATGATTGCGATCGGCAATGGCACAGCTTCCCGGGAAACAGAACAATTTATTGCGGAAACCATCAAGGAAGTGAAGGACCGAAACGTCTATTACCTCATCGTCAATGAAGCAGGCGCAAGCGTCTATTCCGCGTCAGAACTTGCCCGTGAGGAATTTCCCGATTTACAAACTGAAGAAAGAAGTGCCGTTTCGATCGCGAGGAGACTGCAAGACCCGCTGGCCGAACTCGTCAAAATCGATCCAAAATCTGTTGGCGTCGGGCAATATCAACATGATGTCTCTCAAAAAGCTTTAGGCGAATCGCTGAGGTTTGTCGTGGAAACCGTCGTCAACCGGGTCGGCGTGAATGTCAATACCGCATCCGTTGCGTTATTGCAATACGTTGCTGGCTTAACCAAAACAACGGCAAAAAATATTGTTAAACGCCGTGAGGAACTTGGCCCGTATCAAAGCCGTGAGGAACTGAAAAGCGTGCCCCGACTTGGAGAGAAGTCGTACCAACAATGCGCCGGGTTTTTGCAAGTCCCCGATAGCGAAAACATATTAGACCGCACGCCGATTCATCCCGAAAGCTATCCAGCAGCTGTCGCGCTTTTAGAACATATTGGCGCCTCTCTTGATGACATTGGCACCGAAACCTTAAAGGAAAAGCTACGATCGGTCCGCGTTTCCCATATGGCGCGAGAGATCAATATCGGCGAACCAACGCTTCGGGATATCATTGATGCGCTGCTCAGACCAGGCCGAGATCCGCGTGATGAACTGCCGAAACCGCTCCTTAGAACAGATGTTTTAGACATCCAAGACCTAAAAGTCGGCATGGTTTTGGAAGGTACAGTCAGAAATGTGGTCGATTTTGGCGCTTTTGTCGATATTGGTGTGAAACAGGACGGCCTCGTCCATATCTCCAAGTTAAAAGAAGGCTACGTCAAACACCCTCTGGATGTCGTTCATACAGGGCAGATCGTCAAAGTATGGGTGGAAGGCGTTGATGTTCAAAAGGGAAGGATTTCCCTGTCCATGATCCCTCCCAAAACGACTTCAGAATAAATGCTATTCGGCTGTGGAAAAGCAGCATTTTTACACACTTTTTAATGGATCGGCTATATTTTCGATGTATGCCAGATGATTAGTGGCGAGTGTGCCTGTAGAGAGGCACCCGCCTTTTTCATGCAGGTCAGAAAGGATCTCATCATTCAGGCCGTAATAAAGAGAACTAAGGCTACACCTTCGCTATAATAGCATGCACCGGCTTATTAACCAGGTGGTTAAAGATCATCTAAGACTCTGCCTTCGCATAAAAGGCTTGCACTGGCTAGTTAACGAGTCCAGCATAAGATCAACTAAGGCTCTGCCTTCATCTAGAGGGCTTGGCAGAGCCAAGTTTCCTTTAGCAGAGTCGAGTTTTTAGCAGAACTTAGTTTTCCTTATTATGGTTCGGCCCTTTCATATCGATTTTTATAAAAGAACCAACATTGATTCAGCAGTTTAATTTGATAACGGTCTTTGTTAAGATAAGCACTCCTAAGTTGTTTTTTAAACCAAGCGGGCATTAGCAGCAAACCTCCTTAATGCCGTAGAATGGATTAACAGTGCATAACTGCGATAGCTTTTTATATACTTATGCACGGCGGCTTGGGTAGGTGCCCACGATATGGGGGAGAAAGCGTTGGATCAACAAGAACTTCAGGCATTAGTGGAAGCTATATCTCTTGAAAAATTCGGTAAAGCTTTCCGGCATAAGGCCACCTTCAATCATCGGTTGCGAACGACCGGCGGCAGGTATATGTTGAAGACACATCATCTCGAATTTAATCCTTTGCAACTCACCACATATGGTCTAGAGGAATTCAAAAGAATCATTATTCATGAACTCTGTCATTATCATCTACATTTGGAAGGCAAAGGCTATCGTCACGGTGATCGGGATTTCAAAGAGCTTTTAAAAACGACGGGCGGAACAAGATTTTGTCAATCCATCCCTGGTTTAAGTAACCGCACTCGAACAATCTATTTATACACATGCAAAGATTGCGGAAGGGAATATCAGCGTAAAAGAAAAGTGGATATAAAAAAATATGTGTGCGGAATATGCCACGGCCGCCTTTCATTAACATCCAAATTAGTTAAACCTAGATAAAAGGCGTACGTGATGAAACCCTCTTTTCTGGTATTGACGAACCCACCTGTTCTATGCTAAATTTATAAAGCGATTGTTCTTGTCTACTTAATCCGTTCAATGACTCATGATAAAAAAATAAAAATAACTGTTGACTTCTGTTTGTAAATGAGATATTATATTGGATGTCGTCGTTAGCGTGAACAACATGTGCAAGCGGCGCTGAGGAATGCGAAGGCATTCCAGCTGGATTGCACTGAGATTTGAAAATCGAGAATGATCAATATATTAAATCATTCCGCAGTAGCTCAGTGGCAGAGCACTCTAGCGTCTGCATCGTGAGTAAGCGGCGCTGAGGAATGCGAAGGCATTCCGAATAATTGCACTGAGTGCCAATGATCGAGAATGATACTGTAAAACAAATCATTCCGCAGTAGCTCAGTGGTAGAGCAATCGGCTGTTAACCGATCGGTCGCTGGTTCGAATCCGGCCTGCGGAGCCAAGCGATGGAGAAGTACCCAAGTTGGCTGAAGGGGCGCCCCTGCTAAGGGTGTAGGTCGGGTAAACCGGCGCGAGGGTTCGAATCCCTCCTTCTCCGCCATCGAAAAATTAAATCAATCTCTATTGGCCCCTTGGTCAAGTGGTTAAGACACCACCCTTTCACGGTGGTAACACGGGTTCGAATCCCGTAGGGGTCACCATTTTGGATCCGTGGTGTAGCGGTTAACATGCCTGCCTGTCACGCAGGAGATCGCCGGTTCGATCCCGGTCGGATCCGCCATTCTTTGGCCCATAGCCAAGCGGTAAGGCAGCGGATTTTGGTTCCGCGATGCCCAGGTTCGAATCCTGGTGGGCCAGCCACTTTTAAAACATTTTCTTTTACGGAATTGGCTTTGAATAAGCTTCGTTCAACTAATAAGCGAATGCACAAAATAATCAAGCATGAGCCATTAGCTCAGTTGGTAGAGCACTCTAGCCTACGCATCTTGAGTGAGCGGCGCTGAGGAACACACCGTAATCAAGTGTTCCGAATCTCTGAGTAAGCTTCATTCAAATACCAAGCGAATGCACAAAATAATCAAGCATGAGCCATTAGCTCAGTTGGTAGAGCATCTGACTTTTAATCAGAGGGTCGAAGGTTCGAGTCCTTCATGGCTCACCATTTTGACCTCTTACAATAAAATAACATGCGGTCGTGGCGGAATGGCAGACGCGCTAGCTTGAGGGGCTAGTGGGAGTTCTCCCGTGGAGGTTCGAGTCCTCTCGACCGCACCATTTGCGCCCTTAGATCAACTGGATAGATCGTCTGACTACGGATCAGAAGGTTAGGGGTTCGAATCCTCTAGGGCGCGCCATTTAAATACCTGTTGCGGGTGTAGTTTAGTGGTAAAACAAGAGCCTTCCAAGCTCTGGTCGTGGGTTCGATTCCCATCACCCGCTCCATTGTATTTAATGGGCCTGTAGCTCAGCCGGTTAGAGCGCACGCCTGATAAGCGTGAGGTCGGTGGTTCGAGTCCACTCAGGCCCACCATAATTTACCAATTGATTTTGCTAGACTCTATGTAGTAATATAATAGAGTCGCTTTGAAATCTTGCTTAAACATCTTTAATCAAAAGGATGTTTCTCGCAAGTCGTAGCGATCTCAAGATGTATTGCTCCTTGAAAACTGAACAAAAGCCAAGCGCAAACTGTAAAAAGGGCAACCTTTTACAAGACGCCAAGGATTTAAACAAACGTAAGATCTTTAAGTTTTCAGCTTTTGATAAACATTACTTTTACGGAGAGTTTGATCCTGGCTCAGGACGAACGCTGGCGGCGTGCCTAATACATGCAAGTCGAGCGCGTGAAATTCGTGGATCTCTTCGGAGTGATGCGGATGGATCGAGCGGCGGACGGGTGAGTAACACGTGGGCAACCTGCCCGTAAGACTGGGATAACTTCGGGAAACCGAAGCTAATACCGGATAGGCTTTCGCACCGCATGGTGCGAAAGGGAAAGGTGCTTCTGGCATCACTTACGGATG
>NZ_AUMM01000028.1 GCF_000430685.1 Tuberibacillus calidus DSM 17572
CCGAAACTGGGCCGGCCTTTAAAAGACAGTGAGGAAGACAGCGCCCAAAAACGAATAGAATACCAGGACGCCTTGGATCGGAACGCCGTCGAAGGCAAATTTGGCGAGGGCAAGCGTACATATGGGCTTGGTCTTATTCGAGCACGCCTTCGACAGACAAGTGAAACCGTCATTGCCCTGCAGTTTCTGGTTATGAACCTTGAAAAGATCCTTCGGGATACTTTTTTTTCCTTTTTTCACTTGATCATTCGTCAGGTATTTTCATGTCACAAACTGCGAGTGGTAAGCTTTTGATCAAAATGTAGGTTGTTCAGTAGTCCCTAATTAGCTGCCGGCTTACCTAATGGTGTGGGAGATATATAGCAGGTTACCTTAACTTTTTTATTTTTATCGGTATACTTCCTAAACCTCCAGAAAATATCCTTCACCTGAAGCACATTATCTTAAGCCACCATGGCAAGCAGGAGTGGGGCTCTCCGGTGCGCCCAATGACACCGGAAGCATCCCCATATCCTGTCTTACCCTCTCAAGATACTCCGTCGCCACATGCATATGTCCTAATAGTTTCCCAAAGAAAAACATACCGTTGTTTTTTACGGGTTTCGGTACTCTCTCAGTTTTCGGTATAGGAATTTTAGTTTCAGGTTTCGTATAGAAGCATGGAATGTAATTAGAAAGCATAAGTAAAAAGGTTCGGGTCGTTTTTATAGACGTCCCGGACCTTTTTCGTAAGACCATTATTTTTGAAGTATTCATCGTGCTATTTATTTTACTTCCAAATCACATTTTTCAAGCGGGATCACTTTTGTTTTCTTTGTCCATTTATAACCGAGCCATAAGATGATGAAAAGCGGCAAACCGATGTAGGAGACGAGCACGCCTTGCCAGTCAATATGCCCGCCGATAAAAGCCGGATAATTTTGTCCCAGAATAACGATGGCACAAAGGACGAAGGCGAAGATCGGACCGAACGGATAAAATTTGGATCGATAAGGTAGGGCACGCAAATCTTTGCCTTGTTTCACATAGGCGCGGCGGAAGCGGTAATGGCAGATGGCAATGCCGAGCCAAGCGATAAAGCCGGACATGCCGGAAGCATTGAGCAGCCATGTATATACAACCCCGTCGCCGAAGAAAGAAGCTAAAAAGGCTAAAGTGCCGACAAGCGTTGTGACAATCAAAGCATTCACCGGAACCCCGCGCGGATCCAATTTGGCAAGAAACTTTGGCGCTTTTCCTTCCCGAGCCAAATCCCAAAGCATGCGGGTTGAGGCATACATGCCAGAGTTTCCGGCGGAAAGCACAGCGGTCAAGATAATCGCGTTCATGACTGATGCCGCAAAGGCAATCCCGGCCTTTTTAAAGACCAAAGTGAACGGACTAAGCGTGACATCACCTGCTGCCAGATTGTCATTTGTAAAAGGAATAATTAAGCTGATGATAAGGATGGCGAGCACGTAGAATAACAAAATTCGCCAAAAAATAGACCGCATCGCCCGAGGAATGTTTTTCCCAGGATTGTCGGTCTCACCAGCCGCCACCCCAAGGAGTTCGGTTCCTTGGAACGAAAAGCCTGCCGCCATAAACACACCAAGCATCGTGAAAAACCCACCGTGGAATGGGGCATCACTGATCGTGAAGTTTTTAAGACCAATCACCTGGCCACCTAAAATCCCCACAATCATTAATAAGCCAACAATAATAAAAACGATAACGGTAGCCACTTTAATGAAAGAAAACCAGTATTCAGCCTCACCGAAGCCTTTGACGGATAAATAGTTCAATAGAAACATGATGACAAGGCTGATGGCGCTCCAAATAATGGAGGGGGTATGTGGAAACCAAAACTTCATGATCATTGTCACGGCAGCGAGTTCTGCCGCAATCGTAATCGCCCAGTTATACCAATAGTTCCACCCAAGAGCAAACCCGAGTGCCGGGTCAACAAATTTTGTAGCATACGTACTGAATGTCCCGGAAACCGGCATGTAGGCGGCCATTTCCGCAAGGCTTGTCATTAAGAAATAAACCATGATTCCGATGAGGACATACGACAAGAGAGCTCCGCCGGGTCCCGCGGTATGAATGGCACCGCCGCTTGCCAGAAATAAACCCGTGCCAATGGAGCCGCCGAGGGAAATCATCGTTAAATGGCGTGATTTTAACTTCCGCTTTAACTGTGGTGTTTCTATAGAAGCGGATGGCTGTATGAATTTTTCGTGTGCATTAGATGAAAACATAAATAAAATCTCCTTTTTAAGTTTTTCTGAAGGAGACGGCATTAATTAAAAAAACCGTTGAACAGTAGTCAACGGTTAAATTAAAAAATCCCGCATCATACCCTTCGAAAGATAGCGCAACACGTTTAGTTGGGTCCTAAACGTGACAGTTCTGTTCCTGTTCGGAGACAGCCCCAGCCCACCCATCCAGAAAAAATGAGTGGACTTCGGCGACTTTTCCTTTCCAGCCAACCTCAAGCGATGTTTTCTGCATCTCGGTTGACTTTACTCATAAAAGCCGCGACCTCTACCTCACCGATTTTGATGAGGATTTAACTATGAAGTTTTATCAGTTAGCTATTCTAGTTGTTCTATCTCTATTAGTCAAGTGAAAACCATGAAGAAAGTGGCGGTTGCTCTCCATTTTCCTAGATATAGAAGTTGTAGGCAAGTGATTTTTACCGAGAAAATGTGGTTTTCGCGTCAATAGTATTCATTTCTATTAAAACTTAATTATCCGGTTGGGTATTGAAGTCCGTTTTTGTCTGGTTGTGGTTAATCTCAAAAAACACTTCTCTCTCTTGGTTTGGTGCAGGCGTACAGTTCAACGGCCCCATCCTCCATGAAACCTTTAATGTACTTGAACCGTAAGTCTTGTTGAAAATTCACTGCCTGTCCATTCGGTCTTCACATTTCCGACACATCTCGGGGTGGGAAGGGCATAAGGCGTTCGTTTCGGTTTGAATTTGCCACGGTTTAGCGCTATATTCTTATTATCATGACTGGCCGGTCAGTCGGGCAGAAATAGTTTTAATCAGTATCAAGGAGTGACAGCATGCGAGGAATCATTAATTTTTGTATGAAAAATAAATTAGCGGTATGGATTTTGATCGTGATCGTTGTGGCGGCTGGTCTTTATTCGGGTATGAAGATGAAACTCGAAACCATCCCGAATATCAATATTCCGGTTTTATCTGTCGTGACGACGTATCCCGGGGCTTCGCCGGATGAAGTCGATGAAAAAGTGACCAAGCCGATTTCCCAGCATGTCCGAAGCCTGCCGGGAGTAAAGGTGGTCAGCTCGACCTCTCGGGATAGTGCGTCGGTCATTCAAATAGAATACAGCTATAAAAAGGATTTAGATCAAGCGGAGACGGAAATTAAGGAAGCCTTGGGGCAAATCAATCTTCCGGACGGAGTCGGCGACCCGAAAGTTGCTAAACAAGACTTTAATGCGTTTCCGGTCATGGCTTTCAGCATCTCCAGTAAACATCAATCCCTCGCTGATTTGACCGATCGGGTCGAAAATGACATTCTGCCGGCGATTGAAGCCATTGACGGTGTCTCTTCCGTGCAAATTTCCGGGCAAGAGATACAGGAAGTCGATATTAATTTTAATAAACAAAAACTGGCGCAATACGGCCTCAGCGAAGATACCATTAAAGGCATCATACAAGGTTCAGCGGTTAAAGTGCCTTTGGGATTGAAGCAATTTGGTCAGACTGAAAAGACCGTTGTGATTGACGGGGACGTTACAACCATTAATGATTTGAAAAACTTGCGCATTCCGGTCTCGGTGGGGAAGCAACCTGACGTGGCGAAAACCGGCACTGATGGAAATAGCCATATGACAAAAGGTGGACCGCAAACGAATGGAGCGATGCTGGGGCAAGCACAAAATGCATCGCAGCTCGCTGGTCAAACCCCTGCATTCAACGGGATTCCAACGGTTAAGTTGAGTGACATCGCGACAGTAAAACTCGTGTCCAAGGCGGAATCCATTTCCCGAACGAACGGAAAAGATGCCATCGGATTTCAGGTCGTCAAAGCCCAAGACGCCAATACGGTGGATGTCGTCAACCAAGTGAAAGAGAAATTGAAAAAGATCCAAGCCGAAGACAAGGACCTCAATATCGTGACCACCTTTGACCAAGGGCAGCCGATTAAAGAATCGGTAGATACGATGTTAAACAAAGCGATGTTTGGAGCGATTTTTGCGGCCCTGATCATTCTCCTTTTCTTGAGAAATATTCGGACGACCTTGATTTCTGTTGTCTCGATTCCTTTATCCATATTTATCGCACTCCTCCTTTTAAATCAAATGGGGATTACGTTAAACATCATGACATTAGGTGCGATGACGGTTGCCATCGGGCGGGTCGTCGATGATTCCATTGTCGTTATTGAAAACGTCTATCGGCGCATGTCACAATCCGGTGAAAAATTGAAAGGCAAGGCATTGATTCGCGAGGCGACGAGAGAAATGTTTTTGCCGATCCTGTCATCCACCGTCGTGACAGTGGCCGTATTCCTCCCGCTTGGGTTTGTGCAAGGGACCGTTGGCGAGCTGTTTTTACCCTTTGCTTTGACGATTGTTTTTGCATTAGCAGCTTCATTATTGATCGCCATTACGGTCGTACCGATGCTTACTCATACGCTTTTTAAAAGAAAGGCCGTTAAAAAGACAGGATCTGAAGGCGAACCGTGGCGCCTGGCCCGCTCTTATAAAAAAGTGTTGAACTGGTCGCTCAATCATAAATTGCTCACCTTTGGGCTTGCGATCTTGCTGTTAGTCGGGAGCCTGTTCCTAGTACCTTTAATCGGGGTCAGCTTCCTGCCCTCAGATGAGCAAAAAATGGTGATCGCCACCTTCAACCCGGCCGTCGGTGAATCCAAGCAAGATGCGGAAAAGACGGCGGCAATGGCCGAAGACTTTTTCTTAAACCGGAAAGGTGTGCACACCGTTCAGTACTCCCTTGGTGGGGAAAACCCGGTGAACCCAGGCGCATCCAACCAAGCGCTATTCTTTGTGGAATACGATAAAGACACGCCGAATTTCGATCAAGAATCGGAGCGTGTCATCAAAGAACTTAACCGAAAGACGGAAAAAGGCGAGTGGGGCACGCTCGATATGTCCCCCACAGGCAGCAACAATTTAGAGCTCTACGTTTACGGCAATGATGAAAAGGACATAAAGGACGCCGTTAAACAAGTGACCCATGAGATGGAAAAAGAGAAAAACCTCACCGATATTGATTCCGGCCTGGCACGCGCATATGATCAATATACACTAGTGCTAGATCAAGAAAAGTTGAGTCAGTATGGGTTAACCGCCGGCCAAGTCGGGGCTTCCCTCAGTTCCGTCGGGGAGCAAAACGCCTTGACGACGCTCAAAGTAGACGGGAAAGACGTCAACGTTTATGTCCAAGCGAAAAAAGGAACGTATACGGATGTCAATGACTTGTTGGATACTGAGATTCCAACACCACTTGGAGGAAACGTCAAGCTGTCCGATATTAGTGATGTGAAGAACGGCAAGGCACAAGAGACGATTACACGCCGCGATGGGAAACTCTATACTTCCGTTCAGGCGAAAGTGAAAACGAATGATGTCGGAAAAATGTCGGCGGATTTGCAGAAAAAAATCGATAAAATGGATTTGCCTGACGGCGTGTCGGTCGAGTTTGGCGGCGTCACCCAGCAAATCAACGAGTCGTTTTCGCAGTTAGGGCTTGCGATGCTTGCGGCGATTGCCATTGTCTATTTCGTGCTTGTCGTGACATTTGGTAATGGTCTTGCGCCGTTTGCGATTCTCTTTTCATTGCCGTTTACGGTCATCGGCGGTTTCTTGGCGCTATATTTAACAGGAGAAACGATAAGCATCTCCGCGATGATCGGCGCGCTTATGTTAATTGGTATTGTCGTGGCTAACGCCATCGTCCTCATTGACCGGACAACGCGAAAACAAGAAGAAGGTCTCTCCACTCGCGAAGCGTTGTTGGAAGCGGCTGGCACCAGGTTGCGGCCGATTTTAATGACGGCAATTGCCACGATCGGTGCTTTATTACCGCTTGCGTTCGGTATGGAGGGCAGTGGCCTCATCTCGAAAGGTCTCGGCGTTACCGTCATAGGCGGTTTGGCCAGCTCGACCCTTTTGACTTTGCTGATCGTGCCGATTGTCTACGAATTTTTAATGAAGTTCCGCCGGAAACATCCAGCAGCAGATGAATAAAGTATGATTTGGTGTTTTAAATCAAATGAAAGAGGCCAGACATGCCGGCCTCTTCTTCTTATTTTTCCCTGCGCAGGTTTTCTTCGGCGAATTTGATCATTCGTTTGACCATCTCGCCACCCACTGATCCGTTCGCCCGTGCCGTGGTATCCGCCCCGAGGTCCACGCCGAATTCATTGGCAATCTCGTTTTTCATTTGATCCAGGGCATCTTCAGCCCCCGGCACTAACAATTTGTTGTTATTGGCCATACGGGATCACTCCTTGTGGGTTTTGAACAACAAAATGTTGTTCAGTAATAAATTCTGAAGATACCCGCTTTTTTATACTAGATAAGAAAGACTATTACTTTTCAAGCTAGGATATGAACAATTCAAATTCTTTTTTCGCCCAAAAGGCTTGGCAGAGCCCCATTTCCTCTAATTTACCGCCTCACCGTTTCGGGCGAGGAGATCAAAGTACATAAAAGCTATGCTTACGTTTGGGATAAAGTGCACGAAAAGCGCAATAATATCCTTGAGTGCCTCGCGGACTAATTCGGCTTCGAACAACAATCCAAACAGGATATTCAGAATGCTTTCAATGATAGTAGCAATGATGTTTAAAACAATAAACCACAGAAATAACCGCCAAAAATGATCTTTCGTTAGCTGCCAGCTCTTTTTCAAACCTGGCACCGCCTCACCAAAAAGGACAGCTGGAGCAAAAAAACTCCAACGGGTATCAAGGAAGATTAGAAAAGCCGCAACCACCAAAAATAAAATGAAAGTGATGGGTCCAACAGCGAGACTCACCCAAAAAATGAGTAATCCTGCGAGTACTAACAGACCATAAAAAATAAAGGCATAAACGACATTGCTTCCAATCAAAGGCCAGTAGCGGGAAAATGCAAAGGTCATCGCGCTTTGAGCTGTGACCGTTTGGTTTTCTTCATCCTTCTTGAGTAATGCGACGATTGAGGCGGAAGCCATGGGTGTTAAAAAGATATAGCATAAGCTACTCAAGAAAAAAAATAAGCATTGTTGAAGACTCCAATGGAATTCAAACGATAATTTTCCTGTTTTTCCAGTGAAGTAATCGGTGAATGACGTAATAATAGTTTTAGTAAGATCTGATTGAGTTGCGAACGCACTTCCGATTAAATCAAACAAATAATATGGGCCTGCCAATGCAAAAGTGATGAGTGTGAGTGCCACAAAATGCTTTTTAATAAATTTAAACGTTTCCCCGAGAAGTTCCCTGAGCGTCATCGGCTCCATCCAGCCGCCCCCCTTTTATCTATTTGCTTTATTTTACCACGGTTATCCTTAAAATAGGTATTTTTCTTTATACTGGTAAGAACATTTATTATTTTTATAGTCAGCATAAGCACAACTCTAGCAAGTTTAACGAAGAACAAGTAACGATGTTCGGAAACAGCTTGCCGATGTATGGCCTGGTCATCTGTTTGAACTTACTCCATTTATGTGTATCTTGAATCAGACATCAATAACGGACAAAGTAAGGGGATAATAAAAATTTGTTTTTTAATCCACCTAAAAGTGGTTGGTACAAAAGGGGTAATGAGGTTGCTCGAATCCCAAAAAAATAACCCCTTATCACTCTAAGTGGTACAGGGTTATTGGTTTTAATGTAACTTTATTTATATAAGTGGGGACTAAATTTTTTGAGGAATTGGTTTATGTCCAAGCCCCTTCTTTATATTTTCTATTGTAATTCTTTGACAGATGCAGTTGTGGCTTTTTTTTCTGTATAATTCTCCCATTCTTTTAAAACTGTGTTATAAGGTTGGTGTTTCCATTTCATACTATTGAAGAACGACTTTTTTAGTTTTACTATTGTAAGGTCTTCTTGATACATCGGAATAGCATAATCATTCCAATATTGATCTTCAGTTAGCCCAAGTGCTTCCCTAAAATTCTTAATTTCTTCTCTTACTTGTTGGTCACTAGGCTTAGTTGAATTCTCTAAAATTTCCCTAACGTGATTAGCGTATTCTGATGCTTCTTCTTTGGTTGTATAAAGCTTATTTTTTTTAGCTTCGTCTAATAAAGCCTTTCTCTTAATAAACTCATGTTTTGCTTGTTTTTCACTCAATGCTGGTTTATTGTCCTCAATTTGAGCTAAGTCTCTTCTAGCTTTAAACTTTTCAAATTCTTTATTTGTATATTTGGTTCCATTTATTTCAATTATATAAGTTGCTTTTTTATTGTTAATTTTTTGGGTTTTCTCCTTAAAGTCCTTTAATGCTACCTGCTTAATTGATTCTGCGTCTGCCTTATTTACTGGATTGAGTTTGTTATAAGCAGTAAATCCAAACACAATAATTACAGCAAAGATCAATACAAACAAAAATGACTTTTTCACATTTTTCCCTCCTTTCAATCAACTACAGCTTCTGTTGTATCAACTAAGATGTAACTTGGTATTGTATCTGCACTGGTGTAAACAGATGAACCAATGGCTTTATAAGTGTACTTAGCCGATAGATCTGAATATGGATTATTTGCTTTATAATCATCTACATAACATGAACTAGTAATATAAGTAACCGGTGTAGATGGTCGGTGTGTTGATAAATATGCCCCATTTTTATAATATTTTATAGTATATGTGTTTAAGCTAAACGAAAATGGGTATTCGCAACCTGTTTTATTGACTGTATACAGTTCTTCTCTTGTTATTACTTTATCAGCCTGCCTAACTGTTATATACATATATAGGTCGATACCAACTGGCCACGTAATCCAGTCGGAATCTTTAACAATATATGCTTCATAGTCATGAGAGATGTTAGTATGTGTTTTGGCATGGGAAATATTTGGTGCAAATAACAATTCTAATAATAGTAGGATTGCAAAAGAAATTGGAAAAAATTTTTTTAACACATTATCAACTCCTTTTTTAGTGAAAGTAAATTTTGGCAAATACCTTAGTTTAAGGTAAAGTATACCAATAAATTGAATATTATCAATACAAAATTTTCATTCTCTACAAAAATAGGAAATTATACCCACCCATAAAGTTTAATAGGCAGATCTTTAGACCTATATTTTGTATATTGGTTTGAATAATAACAACAGAATAATTAAAATTATTATTAAACATAAATGTTATTACATGCTACTAAACGAAGATGGCGACTGAGTAGATGATTCATGAAAAAAATAAGTTAGTCATATGGGAGAGACGAAAGTCTTTATGAAGTTAATTTTCGACTAGAAATTTAAAGGAGGCTTTAATTTGGACAAAGAGCCCAAACCGTTTAACGATGTGATTGAGCACTTGGAAAAAATTGAAGGATTTCCAATTAGTCCTGCAAAAGTTAAGCTAAAAAGCTTGCCTAAGCCTATTAGAGTTTTCGGGTATATCGTGATAGCATTTTTTTCTATATCCTTTTTGTTAATAATTATATTAAATATATTAAACTGACATAGCCAAGAAAGAAGTCGATCGCTTTTTAGTCTTTTTTCGTGATATTATCTTTTTTATAATAAATATTATCCTGATTTTCCGGGTACGGTGTAACCAGGTTCGGTTCATCCGTATCCTTTTTTTTAGGAAACGGAGTTCTTCCCATTCCCTGATTTTCAGGAAATGGCTTAATCGTTTCTGAGGCTAAATTTTTCATATCTTCAGGTGGAGAGGAGCATTTAAATGGAGGAAGGCTACATCAAGGTTACAGGCGGAAAGGTTTTTTATAAGAAAGTTGGCGACGGGGCAAAGCCACCGATTATTTTACTTCATGGCGGCCCCGGCGGCACGCATGTGTCAATGCGCGCCCTTGAAGCTTTGGGAGATGAACGCCCGGTTATCTTTTATGACCAGTTGGGTTCGGGAAAATCGGACAAGCCCACGGATAAATCTTTGTGGAAGCTGGAAAGATTTGTGGATGAGCTCGGTCAAATCCGGGAGGCGCTTGGCCTTAGGTCGCTACATATTTTGGGGCATTCGTGGGGCACGATGCTTGCTGCCTCGTATTTATTGACTCAGCCCAAGGGCATTCGCAGCGTCATTTTTTCTGGCCCTTGTTTGAGTGCGCCGCAATGGATGTGTGACCAAATCGCTCACCGTAAGGCGCTTCCGCAGGATGTTCAGGATATTTTGGCGAAGCACGAAGCCGCCGGCACAACGGATTCAGAGGAATATGAAGCAGCCGTCAAGGAATTTAACAAGCGTTTTGTCAACCGGATGGAGAAAAAACCGGAATGGCTGGACACCGAAAATGCTCAGTCCAATAAAGAAGTCTACCTGACGATGTGGGGACCGTCGGAATTTTACGCAACCGGAAATTTAAAAGATTTTGATGTGACATCTCGCCTTTCTGAAATCAAGTTGCCAGCCCTCTTTGTTTGTGGCCGTTATGATGAAGCCACTCCAGCCACAACCGAAGCCTATAGCAAGCTGATCCCTGGCGCCAAATTCCATGTATTTGAAAACAGCGCCCATGTCGGTTACTTAGAAGAGCCGGATGAATATGTTCGTGTCGTTCGCGAATTTTTAAGGGAAGTCGAGGCATAATCCCATCTTCGTGGTGGTGTTTGTCCGTTTGGATTCTAGTAGAATGTGAAGGCTTTTAATTGATAAAAGGTACATACGGGATTGCGAGACGCCATTTTCCAAGCTTTGCATCCTGTTGAGCATATTTTAGGAGTATGAATGGGACGCCATTTTCGCTTGCGTCCCATTTTCATTTTGATTTGACAGAGAAATGGGATCAAAATCCCTTTTAACGGGCCATCCAAAAGGTTGATCCTCTTCAAGTGTTTGATGTCACCACGCCGTTAAGGAATTCTTTTGGGAGGGTTGCGGAGGGTATTTTCTATAAAAATAGGGATGGTTTCGTTTTCGAGATGTGTATATCACGACAATTATCGGAATTGGTGTCGGATTATTCGAATTATATAATCATTACTGAAAGCACCGCCGCTTTAAAACGGTGCGCCCAAACAAATTTTTTGAGGAGGAAACGTCATGCCAACTTTGGATGAAGTGTTTCAAATGATCAATACCGCACTTAAAGAAGATCCGAGCCGTTCCCAAGGCTTAAATGCGGTTTATCAGTTCAATTTAAGCGGGGATGAGGGAGGGACTTATCAAGTCGTACTTCGTCCAGATGGTAGCTATGCGGAAGCTGGGGAAAAAGAAAAACCGGATTGCACGCTTTCCATGGATTCGGAGGATTTTAAAAAACTCGCTCAGGGTGAGATGAACGGAACACAGGCTTTCTTAAGCGGGAAACTCCGCATTGAAGGGGATATGGGGCTTGCCTTAAAGCTGCAAGACGTTTTATCGGCCTATTACGCGTCCTGATAAATCGCTCTCGATCAGAGCCACTTTTGCGTTCAATCAAGCTGGTTCATCTCTCGTTGTCGTACCATTTTGCGTTCAACTAAGTCGGATTATCTCTCGGGCTCGTCTCATATCGGGTCCAGCAGTCGGTACCTTTATGTGTGTCTGGACGGGTGGGCTGCTTGATGTCCAATCTGGTGTGCATACGGGAGTGATGAGGCGAGCGGCTAATTTTCTCCCCTATTGCTTTAACATGGCGGGTAACGGCGAATCTCGCCCCCAGCGATGGCATAAAGCTGTCGTGGCATTCGGTCCGAGGGAGTAGCCGGCTTAGATTGTGAGGAGGAACGTCATGATTTCATTTCAGCCCACTGATGAAGAACAATCGTTTGCGGAGATGGCGCTTGATTTTGCCATCAAACACATTCGCCCGAATGCGAGGCTTTGTGAAAAAGAACGAACAGTTATTAGCGATATCGCACAAAAAGCCGTCGAACTTGGATTTAGCACGCTCGAACTTCCGGAAAGCTGGGCGGGGTTGGAACTGCCTTTAATTTCTCAAGTACAAATATGGCAAGCGCTTAGCTATGGTGATCTGGCGGTCGTCCAAGGGATACCAGGCGCAGGTGATGCCGCATCTCTTATACGGCTTGATCCAGATGCCCCTCCCTTGCAGGCGTATAAAGACCTAGGCATGGGAAGAGACAGCTGGCCGCCAGTTGCCTTTATTGATGTCCTTAATCGGGAACGGTTGTACAAGTCCGACTTAACCCTAACCCCCTCTGGCAGCGGTTACGTGCTCAACGGGACTTCACCGCCCGTCATACAAGCTCGTACAGCGGAATCCGCGGCGATCGCAGCCGTGGATGACCAAGGGGAAGCGGCCGTATTATGGCTGAATCATGGTGGCTGGCAGGTGAAGGAAGGTGATTTTCGCCTTGGCCTGTTAGCAGCTGGACTAGGCCGACTCTCCTTTAATGAATACCATGTCGGTGCTGAAGAAGTCATTGCGAGGGGTCAGGCCGCTTTAGAGCTGATGAAAAAAGTTGAAAACCGCATCCGGGTTTTGCAGGCGGCTAAGGAAGTCGGGCTCATGGAAGCGGCATTGAATTATGTTGTGGAATATACAGCCGGTCGCAAAGCGTTTGGCCAAGAAATCGCCAAGTTTCAAGGGGTATCGTTTACCGTCGCTGATATGGCTTTTGAGACGGCCGCATGTCGCCACTTGGTTTGGCGGGCGGCGTTAAAAGTGGAAGAAGAGCCAAGCGATTCGTTAGGTACAAGCCTCAGTGCCTTATACAGAGCCCATAAAGCCATGCGTTTTGTGACGGATTCAGCCGTACAACTCCTCGGCGGCCATGGATATGTGCAAGAATATCCTGCAGAAAAATGGATGCGTGATGCCCAAGCACAAACCGTCCTTTATGGCCGTGAAAAAGACCTTTTAATGAGGCGCGGAGAAAAAATTTTAGAAACGGCAAAGGAGGAGATTCGCTGATGATTTCTTATGAGATGTCTCCTCAACAAAAGCAAATAAAGGAACTCGTCCATTGGTTTGCCGAAAATGAAATGCGCCCGATCTCCTTGGAAGCCGACAGGCAAGAGAAAGTGCCCGATGAATGGCTGGAAAAAGTCAATCGGATGGGCATTCAGTTAAATACTTCCTCTTTCGTCGGAAGTGCGCGCTCCGGTGATACCGAAAAAAGTGCCAAGAAAAAGGAAAGGGAAGGCAACCGTTTGGCCGTGATCGCTTCTGAGGAAATGGCTTGGGGGGACCCGGCGATTGCGCTATCGCTTCCAGGTCCGGGCCTAGGTGGTCCACCTGTACAAAGCAGCGGAACCCCGGAGCAAAAACAGCGTTTTCTATCCATTTTTACAAAGGATAAACCGCGCTGGGGCGCATATGCCCTGACAGAACCGGAGGCAGGGTCGGATGCATCCGGCATTCGAACAACGGCTAAAAAAGTCGATGGCGGCTATGTCTTAAACGGTCAGAAAATCTTTATCACAAACGGCGGTCGAGCTTCGTGGGTCGTTGTCTTTGCCACCGTCGACCGCAATCTGGGACGTGCTGGCCATAGAGCATTTGTCGTAGAAAAAGGGACGCCCGGCTTCCGCACGACACATCTCGCCCATAAAATGGGATTGCGCGCAAATGAAACTGCTGAGCTCTTATTTGAAGATTGTTTCGTCCCGGCAGAAAATCTTCTAGGCGGAGAAGAATTGTATGCAAGTGCGGGCAACCGTCCGTCCGGGTTCCAAGTCGCGATGAAAACGTTTGATAGCACGCGGCCGATCGTCGCTGCCATGGCCGTTGGCATTGCTAGAGCTGCCTATGAATACACCAAGGCGATCGTCAAACAAGAGTACCCAAAGCATGGTCAACTGTATCATCAAGCGGTGATGATGCTTGCCGACATGGAACAAGAAATTGACGCGGCGCGCTATCTCACATGGGAGGCGGCGTGGCTCGCCGATGTCGGGAAGGCCAATGCCAAAGAAGCGGCAATGTGTAAAGCCGTAGCCGGGAAAATGGCGCTGAAGGTTTGCGCCGAATGCTTGGAACTGCTTGGCCCAGAAGGACTGGACGGCCATTTAGTGGAGAAATTATATCGCGACGTGAAGGTATTCGATATTTTTGAAGGCACAAACCAAATCCAACACTTGGTGACGGCGCGTCGGCTATATGCGCCGTATGGGGTGCATGTCTAGTTCGGCGGATGATCATGCTGCCAATTCCCCGATATGTCCAAGCGGATCACTTTTATAAAGAAAGAAGGATCGTACGTGTCCTACCAAACGCTTCATATTGAAAGACGTGAAAAAGGCATTGCTTGGGTTACAATCGACAACCCTCCGGCGAATGCCATCAGCGAGACATTAATGCAAGACCTTGAAAGCTGTGCAGAGGAACTCGGCTCAGACGATGCTGTGCGTGTCATTGTCGTCACCTCCGCCCATCCTAAGACGTTTTTAGCCGGTGCGGATCTTAAAGGCATGATTATGAACGGGGCGCAATACGCTGGTGATGAGAACGGTATTGCCAAACAAAGTGCGAGAATGCAAGCTTGTTTTGACCGTTTTGCCAAGTTACCAAAGCCTGTGATCGCCGCGATTAATGGTTATGCACTGGGCGGAGGATGTGAGTTTGCCCTTGCTTGTGATTTTCGCCTGATGGGGAAAGGAAAAATCGGATTAACCGAAGTATCGCTCGGCTTGATTCCTGGAGCAGGGGGGACGCAACGGTTGACACGTCTCATCGGCAGAGCGAAAGCGACAGAACTTATCTTTTTGGCTAAAAAGTTGGAAGCCCAAGAGGCACAAGAAATTGGCCTCATTACAAAAGCTGTGCCACCGGAAAACTTGGAGCAGGAAGCGATGGCGTTTGCCGAACAGCTTGCTGAAGGAGCCGTGAAGGCCATGGGTCTCGCCAAAAGAGCGATTGATAGAGCAGAAGGCCCGATCGAACCGGGTTTAGAAATAGAGGCACTTGCTTTTCAGGATACGTTTAAAACCGGTGAGCCCGGCGAAGGGTTACAAGCCTTTTTTCTTAAAAGAAAACCGCAATTTCTTCGTAAGAAATGATAAGGGGTGAGAGAAACATGTCATCATGGGATCAGCTTTTGAAAGGAAAAGTAGCCATTGTCACCGGCGCCTCGCGCGGCATTGGCCGTGCGGATGCCTTGGCGCTTGCCGAAGCCGGAGCGGATGTCGTCATTACGGATATTCTTATTGAATCCGACGAAGAGAGCGGAAAAATCGCGCAAAAATATGGACCTCTGTCACAAGTCATGCAGAGCACCAAAGTCGTCTACGCCGAAAAAACGGCGAAAGAAATTCAAGAGATGGGGCGGCGGTCTTTTGCCATAAAAATGGACGTGACAGACCGCGAGCAAGTCAAGGAAGTTTTTGCCCGCGTGAAAGAAGAATTCGGTTCCATTGATATTCTCGTAAACAATGCCGGTACACTTGATCATGTGTCGCAAATCGAAAACCAGAGGGATGATTTCTGGGAACGCGACTTGAATGTCAATCTCACCGGTGCATATAACTGTACAAAGGCGGTTTGGCCGTATATGAAGGAGCAAGGTTGGGGCCGGATCATCAATATGTCCTCGGTGGCGGGCACGCTCGGCGGATTCGGTCAGGCGAGTTATTCCGCGACAAAAGGAGGGCTGCTTAGTTTTACCAAAAGCATGGCGCTTGAAGGAGCGCGCCATGGCATTAATGTGAACGCCATCGTGCCTGGCATTATTGCCACCGAAGCTTTCAAAATGACAAATCCAAAAATGAATGAGCGAATGATTAACCGCACAGCCTTCCGCCGCCCTGGTGAGCCAGAAGACATCGCTAACGCCATTGTCTTTCTTTGTTCGGACAAAGCCAAGTACATCACCGGCATCGGCTTAAATGTTTCGGGCGGCATTGAATTATTCACTTTCTAAGGAGGGAAGACGAATGACAGAAGCCGTCATTGTCGATGCCGTGCGGACGGCGATCGGCCGCCGCAGGGGGATGCTTGCGGAAACACATCCGGTGGACTTGCTTGTCCCGGTTTTAAAAGCTCTTGTTGAAAGAAATGGTTTAGACCCTCGCGCCATAGATGATGTCGTGGCGGGCTGTGTCACAGAAACAGGTGAACAAGGCGGCAATATTGGCCGCCTCGCAGTGCTTGCGGCTGGTTTTCCTGTAGATGTTCCGGCTTTCTCATTAAACCGAATGTGCGGCTCCAGCCAACAAGCTATTCATACCGCGGCTCAAGAAATTTTGTCAGGAGACAGTGAGATTGTCATCGCCTGTGGCGTGGAGAGCATGACGCGTGTACCCATGGGTAGCGACTTAGGCAAATTTAGCCGCAGTCTGACGGATCGATACAACATCATACCCCAAGGCTTGTCAGCCGAGATGATCGCAAAAAAGTGGAACTTATCACGGACAGAGCTTGATGAATTTTCTCTGGAGAGCCATGAAAAGGCGGCAAGGGCAACGGATCGGGGAGATTTTAAAAGGGAAATCATCCCGATTGAAGTGACGCATGAAAACACTACGGTCACCTTTGAACAAGATGAGGGCATCCGTAGGGATACATCGATGGAGAAATTAGCAGGGCTTGCTTCTCCCTTTCAACCAAATGGCGGGGTTGTGACCGCCGGTAATTCCAGCCAAATCAGTGATGGTGCCGCAGGGTTACTCTTGATGTCTAAGGAAAAAGCCGAATCTCTTGGGTTAAAACCACGTGCCCGCATTGTCAGCCGCGTCGTTGTCGGAGAAGACCCGATTCTCATGCTGACAGGGGTGATTCCAGCGACAAGAAAAGTGCTGAAGAAAGCAGGGCTCCGTTTGGATCAAATCGATTGTATTGAAATCAATGAGGCGTTTGCAAGCGTCGTTAAAGCCTGGGAGCGGGAACTGGAACCCGATATGAAAAAGGTGAATCCTCGTGGCGGAGCCATTGCTTTGGGTCATCCATTAGGGGCAAGCGGTGCCCGCATTCAGACAACGCTTCTCCATGAACTGGAAGATACAGGCGGTCGCTATGGGCTACAGGTGATGTGCATCGGCTTTGGAATGGCGACGGCAACCATTATCGAACGGCTGGACTAACTCGTGCGGGGAGGAGCATTGAAGAGATGGTTCATGAAAGCTTTCAAACAGTAAAAGGCCAAATCAATTGGGATCATCCGATGTATCGATTATACGAAAAAGCGAAGCGAAACGGCCGTTGGAATCCGGCTGACATCGACTTTAGTCAAGACAAGGAAGATTATAATCGTCTACATCTGGAAGAACGCATTTCGATTTTGCCGCTCATTTCTTCGTTTTCAGCCGGGGAGGAAGCGGTTACCCTGGATATTTTACCGATGATTCACGTGATGGCACGACTCGGTTGGCTTGAAGATACGATGTTTTTGACAACGTTTTTGCACGATGAAGCAAAACATACAGAGATGTTCAGCCGCTGGCAGCAGGCCGTCGGTGTTTTCGACATCGATTTGTCGGTTTTTCATAGCGATAGTTACAAACGCATTTTTTACGAAGCACTGCCGGAATCGATGGAACGTTTGTATACGGATGATTCACCCGAAGCGATCATTCGCGCGGCAACTGTCTACAATATGATCGTTGAAGGTGTTTTGGCGGAATCCGGCTATTATTCATTCCGGCAAATTTTTAAAAAAGCAGGGCTATTTCCCGGTATTTTGCAAGGCATTGATTATTTAAATATGGATGAGGGCCGCCACATCCAATTTGGCATTTATACCATTCAACGTTTGGTAGTCGGGCATGACGATCGTTTCCGATTATTTCATGAGTATATGGATGAGCTTTGGGAACATGCCTTTGGGGTGGTCAATTACTTAATCAATCTTGCCGAAGAGCAGCAAAAACTTGCCACAGCACCAACCATTCTTGAATTTCACCCCGATATGATGCGCGATTATGCGGTCAAACAATTCGAAATTCGCAAAAGTAAAATTGATCGAGTGAAAAAATATGACAGCTTGTCGGAACTTGAAGCGGCGTTAGGCTCTTAAAAAACATTGGGAATGCAAATGCTATTAAAAGGCATTCTATAGCAACGACCTTGTATGTCCCAACAAGGGGTAACGCTGCGATGCTTTTGACATGCCTTTCTTTTTAACCGTAAATGTCGGAAAATTCAATCATAATTAAACGGAGGTGTGATGGATGAAGCCGCAAAGCTTGATCGAGATGTTAAGCTTAACGGTCAATCAATATCCCGACAAAGCAGCGCTGATGTGGAAGCGTGACGGCAGTTATCGCAGTATGACGTATCGCCAACTTTGGGACAGAATTCACCGCTTTGCGTCGGGGCTCAGTCAGCTTGGCATCGGACGTGACAGTAAAGTGGCGATTTTATCGGAGAACAACCCAATGTGGGCGATCACCGATTTTGCCGTAGCGAGTCTTGGTGCCGTCAGCGTGCCGATTTATCCGACTTTGCCAGCTGAGCAAGTCCACTTTATTTTAGATAACGCCGATGTAGAAGTGGCAGTGGTGGAAAACGAGGAGCAGTTGCGGAAGATTGCGGACGGTAACACCGATGTTCGTTACGGCATCATCATGAACCCGCCGAGTGACTGGGTCGCAACAGACAAATGGCGTACCTTCTCGGAAGTTGAAGAAGATGGTGAACATGCCTTGTTAAGAGACTGGGAGGATGGTTGGCGGAAAATTGAACGGGATGATCTAGCGACGATCATTCATACTTCGGGAACGACTGGACCACCTAAAGGCGTGATGCTTACCCATGGGAACTTCCTGTCGAATATGGAAGGGGTTCACTTTTGGGTCATTGAACTTTTTCCGAGTGATGTGGCTCTTTCTTATTTGCCACTATCACACGTGTTCGAGCGTATGGCCGGCCATTTCATGCCACTATCCAGTGGTTGCACAATCGCCTATGCTGAAAGTATTGATAAAATCCCGGAAAACTTTTTGGAAGTCCGTCCGACCATTATGACAAGTGTGCCCCGCTTGTTTGAAAAAGTTTATGCCAAAGTGCTGGAAGAGGTGGAAAGCGGCTCCTCCATTAAAAAGAAGATTTTCAACTGGGCGGTTGATGTGGGGCGGAAGCGTTATGAACTCTATCTCAAAACACCGATTAACGAGCTCCTGCTTCGCGACCCGATGCCGAAAAACTTAAAACGGAAATGGGCGCTTGCTGATAAGCTTGTGTTCCAGAAGGTTAAAGCCCAGCTCGGCGGCCGATTGCGCGGTATGGTGTCTGGCGGCGGGACGCTGAATCCGGAGATTGCCAGCTTTTTCTGGGCGCTTGATATCCCCATTCTTGAAGGTTATGGGTTAACGGAAACGTCACCGGTCGTAACGACAAATCCGATGATCAGAGCAAAAGTCGGGACGATCGGCCGGCCTTTGCCGAACTTGGAAGTAAAGATCGCCGAAGACGGTGAAATTCTCGTTAAAGGTCCGAATGTCATGAAAGGATACTATAAAGATAAAGAAGCCACCGAAAAAGATCTGGTTGATGGTTGGTTTCATACGGGGGATATCGGTGAGTTCGATGAAGAGGGCTACCTTAAAATCATTGATCGCAAAAAACATCTCTTAGTGCTGTCCACCGGGAAAAATGTTGCGCCGGCTCCGATCGAAAATGCCATCAATGAAAGTCGCTTCATTGAAAATTCGGTGCTTGTCGGCGACAAGCGGAAATTCGTTTCGGTGCTGATTAAACCGGATTACGAAAATCTCATCCCATGGGCGGAAAAACAGGGCATCCCGACCGATTCCCGAAAAGCATTGTTGCACCATTCGGAAGTCGTGAATTTACTGCATGGGGAAGTTGCCCGGCTCACCCGGCATTTTGCTAACTTTGAACAACCAAAGAAAGTTGTGATTATTGAAGATGATTGGACGGTGGAAAGCGGCGAACTAACGCCGAAACTCAGCATTCGCATGAATGCGATTCAGGAAAAATACGGGGCGTTAATCGATGACCTTTATGCCAATGCCGAAAAACCCGAAGCTGAAACTGCCGCCGGACTTCGCGAATAAAGGAAGGGGCGATTCCCCTTCCTTTTTAAAAGCGCTTACACCAAACATACACATGACGTGTTCCTTATAAATGGAGAATGAGGCTGACTATATGATATGGTCCCGTATCGCTTTGACCACGGCTTCCGTGCGGTTACGGGCATGCATCTTTTGCAGGATTGAAGAAATATAATCACGCACCGTATATTCGCTTAAGTAAAGCTTTCGCGCCGCTTCATAAGTGGAAGCCCCTTCGGCCATCAATTTCAGCACTTCAATTTCGCGTGGCGATAAGTGCGGGATCGATTTTTGCCATGGAGGGCGCTCACCTTTGCGTTCGAATTTGACGAGTAATTCCCCAGCGCTTTGTCCGAATTTCATTAAGGCCATATACGTCTCTCGGTTGACTTTAAAAGATTTTCCCGGCCCTTGATCAAGAATGGCGGCACCAAGCAATTTTCCTGCTGAAGGAGCAAAAATTGGTGCAATGATAACCGATTCAAGCTGAAATTGCCGTACATATTTTTCAGGCAGTCCTTTTTTTGCATCCGAAATATGAATCGGCTGTAGCTTATTGGTCTTCTCGCTAATAAATGGCACTTTCCGGATGAGATCATAAATTAAAGGAATGTTTGTGATGTTCTCGCGAATGCTCTGAATCGCCTCGCTGTTGATATGGTAGCCGAATAAACCGAAGCCGCTCATATCACGGTCGGAATAGGAGAATAAGGCGCAACGTTCGAACGGCAAATAATTCACGAACCCTGATGTAATATTTTCCACGGCCTCATTGATCGTTAACGAACGCATAATCCATTCGTTGAATAGGATCACGGCGTCCTTCCATAGATGGTCTTGCTTGTAAAAGCGGTCAATTTCTTGTCCAACATGGAACTGCTGCAGCGCGAATGTGATAAATGGCAGAATATGCGGTTCTGATTCACTGGTGCAAAGGAGTATCGTTTCGTCTTTCCACGGAATGGGTAAAATACGCTTACCTTGTCCCTCATCAAGAGGCATGATTTTAAGAAGTGATTCGGACAGCATATAAAGAGTATCAGCGCATATTTCGGCAGGGCTTTCGATGAGAGCATGTGGTTCGGTTTTACTGAAAATCTTATAAATGCGAAAACCATTTTCGTCTTTTCGGGCCTTAGCAACCCAATGAATCGGCAATTGGCGGCTTGAGACGAGCTGTTCCAAAAAGGTATCCATCTCAAGTTGTCGGTTTAAAGGGTCTGGAAGCAAAGCCTCTATCATTTTTGTAAAAAGGTACTGTATCGCTTGATGTTTGCGATAAAAATCCTGTCCGTCCGGTTCGATGGCTTCGTGGACGGCATTTTCGAGAAGCGTGATAATAAAAATGGTATGGTTCGGTCGGAAGCGAATCGGCAATTCTCCCCATAAAATGGGTAATTGTCTAAAAAAATTCTCTAAATCCTCTTCCTCGGAAAATAACCAATCGGAAAAAAAGGTGACAGCGACTTCTAGCTCTTCAGCCATTTCATTTTGATTTTCCCTGAGATAATGCGGCATATCACTCCATTTTGCAAGGATGTCGGCCTGGTGTTGGCGAAGGGTGTAGAGACCGCTTTGCAAAATCGTTTTAACCCGGCGATTGAGGGTCAAGGACATCGGCATCCTCCTCTCTTTGAAGTTTTATGTATGTTGTATGACTATTATAACATTTCTGCCATTCAAGTGCGTTTTACATCTCTCAATGATGATCTTGCATAAAACCACGTCGGTCGCTGGAAGCTAAAATGAACAGACGATTGAAAGGGGAATGAGGCATGGTCAATAAAGAAAGGGACCTTAACAATATGTTCAAAACGACTGGAAGAAGCGGCGAGCATCGTAACGGACGGCTTGCCCAATTAAAAAACCACAGCTCGGAAGGTTCCGAAGTCCCAAACGAGTATATTAGTAAAAAGGAAAAATAAAAAACCTAGCCGCCTCTCGAAGCTCGGATGGTGACGAGCACCGAGGCGGCTTTTTCAGTATCATTTGGAAATCAGCAGAAAACTAAAATCGGATTTCATCTTAAACTTTTTAAAATTCCACAATGATGTAAAATAGCTATAAAGAGCAGCCATTGAAGGGAAGAGGGAAGATGATAAAAATATTGATTGCCGACGATAATTCTTTCGTTAGAGAAGGGATGAAGATTATTTTAAATACATATGAAGACTTTCAAGTCGTCGGCACTGTGGAGAACGGGGAGGAGGCAGTGGCGTTTTGTCAAACTCATGAACCGGATATCGCGTTGCTAGATATCCGCATGCCCGTCATGAACGGGGTGGAAGCAACGAAGCTGTTGACGGAGCGTACAAAAACCAAGCCCTTGATTTTGACGACTTTCGATGATGATGAATATATCCTGGATGCCATCAAAAACGGCGCCAAAGGGTATTTGTTAAAAAATACGGATCCAGAGCGCATCCGTGATGCCATAAAAAGTGTGTACTACGGACATACGATCATGCCGGATACCGTTATGGAGAAACTAAAAGGTAATCTTGGCAGCAATAAAGATGAGAATCGCCCGGTATTTGATAAAAGTTTATTTACGGAAAGAGAGCTCGACATCATGGCGCTGATAGCCAAAGGCTTATCCAATAAGGAAATTTCGAAACAACTGTTTATTTCAGAAGGAACGGTGGCCAATTACATTACGTCCATTTTAGGAAAAACAAGTCTCGAGCACCGCACGCAGATCGCCATTTATTACTTGAAAGGACATGTCGATTCGTAATGGAAATTTGGATGACAGCGGTCAAGGTTGTATTAGTGTTATATCTCATTATCTCCTATGCCGGCTCCGAGCTAAAGGAAGCGCCATGGTTTGTCCTTTTTATCCTGATTTATTTCAGTATGAACATTACCATCTATATTTTTAAAAACACAAAAGTGCGGGCCGTTCTGCACATAGCACTCATTTTCCTTATATTGGTTGCTCAATATCGCGTTTACCCTTTACTGATTATTTTATTGTCCATAAATGTATTTGAACTGGGAAGGCTTTTTAAAAAAGAAAAACTCGTGATGTTATTGTTAACCATGATTCCATTGTTTTATCTTCATCAGAACGTTTTCACGGCTTATTTTCTCGCCACAACGCTCTGTTTCATGATTTATATGGTGATTGACTTATATTCAGAAAGACTGAATAGGCTTCGCGAGCAAACCGATGTTATGCGAAAGAACATCCAACGGTTAGTTAACAGATTGAGCAGCAACGAAGAATATCTCAGACAGTCGGAATATACCTACCGGCTTGAAGAAAGAAACCGCATATCCCAAGAGATTCATGACCACATCGGTCATGCCATGACAAGCGCCTTAATTCAAATGGAAGCCTCAAAGCGGCTCATGGAAACCGGTGAAACGGAGCAAGCGTTAAGCCTCCTACAAAATGCCATTCAGATTTCCAAAGCAGGCATTGAACGCATCCGCGTGACTTTGAAAAATATGAAACCGGCCAAAGAACAAATTGGGATCAACCGCATCAAATTAATGGCTTCCGAGTTCGCTTCCAAACATCATATCGCCGTTCCGTTGACACATAAGGGGAATTTGGATGTGATCACACCCCTTCAGTGGAAGGTTTTATATGAAAATGCCAGTGAGGCTCTAACTAATGTCTTAAAATATGCGGAAGCGACGATGGTGTCGATTGAAATACACGTTTTCAATAAATTTATTAAGATGGTCGTGAAGGATAACGGAAAAGGGGCAGAAAAAATAAAAAGAGGCTTAGGTATTATTGGGATGGAGGAGCGGACGGCGGCGCTGAACGGACAAATTATTACAGATGGGTCCGATGGCTTTTCAGTCACCACCTTGCTGCCGCTTGATGAGGTTTCTCATAAAAAAATATGAAAGACTTCATGTTGGAAAGGTGAACTTCTGCACTGCCGGAGGCTCACCTTTCTGTTTTATAATTTCCTTACAAAGAGCGCTTGGTTTTACCAAGCCTTTTGGGAATGTAAAGCTTTTGTTGTCTTGAGAAAAAAATGCCCTTTTTTACCAATACAATAAATCCGAGGTGAAAAAAATGAAAGTCTTGGAAATGCAAAATGTCACGAAAAAATTCGGTGATTTTGTCGCTGTGGATAATGTGACGCTATCGGTTGATGAGGGGGAAATCTTTGGATTTCTCGGTCCGAACGGAGCCGGTAAAAGCACATCTATAAACATGATCGCCGGGCTATTAAGATTAAACGAAGGCAAGATCAAAATTTTAGGAAAAGACATTTCGAAATCCAATCAGTTTGCTAAAAAAAATATCGGGATTGTGCCTCAAGATATCGCCATTTATGAGGAATTGACGGCTTTTGAAAACGTGAAATTTTTCGCGGGTTTATATGGTTTGCGTGGGGAAGCACTGAATGAGCGGGTGGAGGAAGCTCTGGAATTTGTCGGCCTCAGCGATAAAGCCAAAAGTCATCCAAAAGATTTTTCCGGTGGCATGAAGCGGAGGCTGAACATCGCTTGTGCGATCGCTCATCGCCCGAAGCTGATTATTCTCGATGAACCAACCGTTGGCATTGACCCGCAGTCGCGGAACTATATCTTGCAATCCGTCCGTAAGTTGAACGAAATGGGCTGTACCATTATATACACGAGCCACTACATGGAGGAAGTGGAAGAGGTTTGTACGCGGATTGCGATTATCGATCATGGAAAAATCATTGCCGAAGGAACGAAAGCGCAGTTGAAGTCAATCATTACAAACACGAAGGATGTTTGGGTCGGGGTTACGTCTTGTCGTGAAGTTGACCCAGATGAGCTGAAAGACATCGCCGGGGTTCAAGAAGTGCAAATCAATTGGGAAGACAATGTCATTAAGATTAATTCTGCGATTGACGTCAATAACTTAAACAAGATCATTCGTTATTTCATCAATCACAATATTGAAATTCGGTCATTGGAAGAAAAAGCGCCGAACTTAGAAACCGTCTTTTTGACATTAACGGGCAGGAATCTCCGTGACAAATAATCAGGCAGGAACGTTTCAAGATTTAAAAAATAGAAGGAGGTTTCGAGGACGTGAAAACATTAAGCATTGCCACTAATGAAATCAAACAATCATTGAGCAATAAAAGAACATTGGTCTTTTTACTCGCTTTTCCGATTTGTTTGATGCTCATTCTCGGGCTCGCATTATCAAATGCTTTCAACTCATCGATTAAAATTGAAGATTTTCGTGTTTTATATCTTGTCAAAGGGAACACGGAGGTGGAGCAAGCTTTTCAATCGTTCATTAAAGAAGTGAAAAAAAACGGGGTGCAGTTTACTCGAACAAATGACGAAATAGACGCAAAAAAGGCCGTTAAAGAAAATAAATATGTTGGTTTGGTTGAGGTTACAGACCAAGGGATCCAATTGTACGAGAACAATGCCAACGCTATTAAGGGCAGTCTTTTGAAGGGCATGTTAAAAACCTTTGCGGATAAAGTGAATCTTGCTACCACAGTCGCAAAAACCGATCCCGGCAAAGTTCAAGATGTGTTAGCCGACAGCGGGCAAAATAACTATGTTCAAGAAACATCGATAAATTCTTATAAAGAGCCGCATGCCATGGATTACTATGCCGTGGCGATGACCAATCTGGCTGCTTTTTTTGGGATGATGTCGGCGGTCTATCTGATTAGAGGGGAGCGCCAGCGAAAAACCGATATTCGGCTTTCGGCTGCACCGATTTCAAAAATGGAGATTCTCTCGGGTAAGGTTTTAGGGGGAATTCTGACCAATGTCCTCTGTATGTTGATCATTGTTCTAGTTAGTAAATGGGTTTTTAAAGCGAGTTGGGGAGATCATCTGGCGGTAGTCTTCTTAGTCTTACTTTCAGAAGTCATTTTAGCCGTCAGCCTAGGGGTTGGAATCAGCTACATGATCAAAACGGATAACACCGTGAACGCGATAACGATGGTTTTTGTTCAAGTCGCGGCCTTTTTCGGCGGCAGTTATTTTCCCATCGATGATGTGGATAGCTTTGGCGGTATATTTACGCGACTTTCTCCGCTTTACTGGGCAAACAATGCCATCAACAAGGTCATTTATCTCAACGACATGACCCCGGCGGTTCATACAATGATGTGGAACCTCGGTATAGCAGTCTTATTCTTATTGATATCAGTAATATCCATGCGCAGACGGGAGGGGCTCTAAGTTGAAGGATATTTTCTGGCTCGTCAAAAATGTATTCAAAATCCTATTGAAAAAGAAGTTCAGCTTTCTCATTATCGTAGGTCTACCCATCGTCGGCGTGATTCTTTCTTTCCTTATGTACGGGAGTTCGGACAGAACGGAACTGCGCGTCGGCATTGTGAATAATGATTCAGGAGAAATCTCACGTGATGTGGTATCTTTCATTAAAAGTCAAGAGCATGTCAAAGTCAGTGAGATCAAGAATGCCGAAGTGAATGACCGCGTCGCAGGTGGAAAACTGGATTGTGTGGTGATCATTGACCGCGGATTTTCCCAAAGCGCCATGAGTGGGAATCCCGACCCTGTACGGATTATTTCCATTAAAGGGGAAGCGGTAACGAGCTATATTAAATCCTATTTGAACAATTATATTGGCGATATCGCCGCTTTCGGCCGATTGGCAGGAAATAATCAGGATAAATTTCATCAACTATACGAAGACTATCAACGATCCACATTTAAGGTTCATAGTGTATCTTTACAAGATACATCGAAATATCAAAACATGACGTATCAGACGATTGGTTATCTTGTCATGTTTATGTTGTTTGCTGCCGTTAATTTATCTAATATGATGACAAAGGAAAAAGAAAGGCGGACGTATTTCCGAATTCTTTCGGCGCCAGTTACCGCCAAAGCGTATGTCTTATCCAATATCCTATCCAACTTGATCATCATGGTCATTCAAATATTGGTGACATTAACGGTGATGACGAAAATCTTCCATATTAATATTGGTTTTCCGTTTTGGGAAATGTTCGGCGTCCTCACTTTGTTCGCATTGATCGCCATCGGCTTGTCGCTTGCCATCGTTGCCCTCGCTGACAGTTCAGCAGCGGCGGGGGCTTTCGAAAACCTGGTGGTTGTACCGACGTGTTTAATTTCTGGTTGTTTCTTTCCCGCTGACATCATGCCGGAAGTGTTGCAAAAAATCGCTGATTTCACGCCACAGCGCTGGCTGCTTGATACGATCACGAAACTTCAACAAGGGGAAGCCTTCTCCCATTTATATGTGAACTATCTCATCCTTATTGCCTTCGCTGCAGTCTTTTTCCTCATCGCCGTCTATAAAATCGCTAGGCAAAACGATGTCAGGAATTTTGTGTAAACGAAAGTCTTGCGATACGCAAGAAAAAGGTTGACTCATAGGGGGAATATCCCACCAGTGAGTCAACCGTATTTGTTTTAATACTTCGTGGCTTCATCAATCGGCATGACGACCGGCACAGCCGCACCTTTGTATTGTTTCTTAATGAAGTCTTGGACTTCTTTGGAATGGAAGATGTCGACGATTTTCTTATAGGTTTTGTTGTCTTTATCTTTCGTTTGGGCGGCGATGATGTTGATATACGCTTTGCTGTTTGCGTCCTCGCGGAAGATTGGGTCTTTTGTCGGGTTCAGACCGGCATTAATCGCCATATCACAGTTGATAATGCTAGCGGCGGCATCGTCAAGACCACGCGGTGTTTGCCCGGCTTCAACCGGTGTAATTTTTAAGTGTTTCGGGTTATCTTTAATCGCTTCAACGCCTTGCGTGCCATTGAAATCATCCGACAATGTCAACAAACCCGCTTTAGCCAGCAAGGCAAGCGCCCGGGCTTCGTTCGTTGCGTCATTCGGTATGATGATTTGATCGCCGTTTTTAATATCTTTAATGTCTTTAACTTTTTTGGAGTAAATCCCCATCGGCCAAATTGCAGTTGTGCCAATCGCGGTTAAGTCTAGATGATGTTGTTTCTTAAAGGCATCAAAATAAATGATCGTTTGGAAGGCGTTCAAATCAAGGTCACCGTTATTGAGCGCCAAGTTTGGTTGAACGTAATCGCTGAATTTCACAATTTCAATGTCAATGCCGTCTTTTTTGGCGAGTTTTTTGATGAGATTCCAAGTCGGCAGTTCAGCCGGAGAAATCCCGACTTTGACGACTTTGTCACCGCTTGCGCTTTTATTGTCGCTATTGTTTCCGCAGGCGGTGGCGGCAATTAAAGTGAAAAGAGATAGGATGATAACAAATAGTTTTTTCAATTGAGTAACCTCCAATGGTGTTTTTTATTTAATGACGGCGAATTTTCTTCGCCAGGACATTACCTAAGGATTGAATGAGCTGTACGAATACGACTAAAAGGACAACGGTGATCAGCATGACGAGAGGTTTGAATTGCTGATACCCGTAGGTGATGGCCAAATCCCCGAGGCCGCCGGCACCAACTGCACCGGCCATGGCGGAAGCCCCGACGAGGCCGATAAAGGCAATCGTTAACGCCAAAATAATGGATCCGAGAGCTTCCGGCAAAAGGAATTTCCAAATGATTTGCCAAGTCGTGGCTCCCATGGCTTGGGCCAATTCAATGACGCCCTGGTCAACTTCAAGGAGCGAGTTTTCGACGAGCCGCCCAATGTATGGCGCCGTAAAAATGACTAATGGAACGATCGCCGCTGTCGTCCCGATGGCGGTTCCGACAATGAGTCGTGTAAAAGGAATAATAGCGACAATCAGAATAATAAAAGGAATAGAACGAAAGATGTTAATGACGATATTCAAGATCGAAAAAATAATACGGTTAGGCAAAATCCCGTTTTCTCTTGTAATAACGAGAATCACACCGAGCGGTATGCCGATGAGAACGGCAAAAAGAAACGAAACACTTACCATATAAAGGGTTTCTTTGATAGAATCGATGATTTCGGGTCCGAGCCAAGTCCAATCCGTTCCCATTTATTCCACCTCCTTGACGGTGACGTTTTGTGATTGGATATAACGGATGGCTTCGTCAACCGTCTCCTTTGGTCCGTTAAATCCGACAATCAAGTTACCGAAGGGGCTGCCTTGGATTTCGGTGACCATCCCGTTGTAGACGCTGAGGTCAATCGGGAATTTTTTCGCCACGGTGGATAAGAGCGGGTCGTTCGTGGCATCCCCTTTAAACAGTAACCGGTAAATATGATGTTCCTGATCATCGCGTTTTTCGGCAATCAAACGTTTCACGGAGTCCGGCAATTCGTCATTCAACACGGTGCGGACAAAGTTTTTGGCGATCGGTGTCTGTGGGTCGGTAAAGACGTCCAAAACCGAACCCTGTTCGACGATGACCCCGCCGTCGATAACGGCCACTTTGTCGCAGATGTCGCGGATGACATTCATTTCATGCGTGATCATGAGAATCGTAATGCCGAGTTCGTCGCGCACCCGTTTTAAAAGCCGTAAAATCGACCGCGTCGTATCCGGATCAAGTGCCGATGTCGCCTCGTCACACAAAAGAATATGCGGGTCGGTCGCTAGCGCACGGGCAATGCCGACGCGTTGCTTTTGACCGCCGGATAGTTGCTCGGGGTATTGATGGGCTTTGTCTTCCAATCCGACGAAGCGAAGCAGCTCCATCACTTTTTTCTTAATCTCGTCTTTCGGTTTGCCTTGAAGTACGAGTGGCATCGCAACGTTAGCGAACACCGTCTTGGCATGTAAAAGGTTAAATTGTTGAAAAATCATGCCGATTTTCTTGCGCTCCTCGCGCAGTTTTCGTTTCGGCAGACTTTGTAAATCAATACCATTAACGAGCACTTTTCCGGATGTCGGGCGTTCCAGCAAGTTCACGCAACGAATGAGCGTGCTTTTCCCAGCGCCACTGAAGCCGATGACCCCAAAAATCTCGCCTTTTTTGACTTCGAGGTTAATGCCTTTAAGCGCCTCGACCTTTTTGGTTTTATCTTTTCCGTAAACTTTACGGACATCTTGAAAAATAATCAACGAAGAGCCCCCCATCGCACCTACTTACCTTTTATCCTAAACAAAAAACCTCTTTCCATTCGAAAGAGGTTTCATCTATGAGAACCTTATCTTTCAGAATGAAAATCATTCTGCAGGACGGAGCACCTTTTCCCGAATAAGGGAAGGTTGCCGGACGTCATAGGGCCTGGTCCCTCGGTCACTCTTGATAAGATCTTTTTTATTAGATTGTCAGTTAACGATATTTATCATAAAACGCGCAGAAAGACATGTCAATATATAAAATTTTCATCGAAAGGTGTGGCAGCGCTTACATCGGCACCGTGACAAGAAAAAATTTTTTTGAGTAAAATCTGGCATGGAGGGTTTTTAGTGAGATTTAAAGTTTCGAAAGGCTGCAAAATCTGGTGTGTGCTTAAAAAGGAGGAAAGGGGGCAGGCGGAATTTCACAAAAAACGAGAGGCACAAGTAGTTTGAGAAAAAAACACCCACCTTAAACGAGTTTTGGAGGGTGTTTTATTCCTTATAGTAGTAAAGCGCAAGGGAACAATTAGCACTGACGGCATCGTTTTGTTCGTCAATTGATAAGAGGTGGATGATAAGGGTGTGCGGTGATTTCTCCAAACGCTTAAGAAAATCTGTCATCGCTTTCATGGTGGTCGATTGTGCGTTTAATTTCATATTGATTTTTTCTAATCCGCTTTTTGCCTTTTCGGGTTCGGGATGTCCGAATGTCAGATCAGAGATGTATATACCCGAAGTCTTTTCGATGCCATTCAAATCATTTAAAAAAGCTGTAAGGTCGGAGTTGCGCGGCAGATTTTTTTCAACGTTTCCCTGCTCTTTAGATTTTGCTGCTTCGTTCTTTTCTAGTTGGTAGATTTTCACAAGCTGCTTTTCCGTTTTCAGTTCGTTCGCCATTAAAGTGGTCTCGTTTTTTATAGGTTGTACGGCTTTAACATAAAAAAGAATGCTAGCAATCATAAGCATAAGAGGGACGGCTGTGCCAATGACCATTTTAAGATTGATGGCTTTTCTCACGGTGATGTCCCTCCTTTTTCTGTCACCTTAAACTGAACCGAGAACACGGCAACGCGTTGCGATGCCTCCGTTGTGATGTTTATCAACTGGGCTTGCGAAATATCCGGCGCTTGGACTAGTCGATCAAGATAATCCGAAACTTGATTAAGAGTTTGAAAACGCACATCAATGGTAATATTTCCATTATCCTCATAATCCAACGCAATGATCGATGTGTTTTGGGGCAATAGATGTGTCAGTCGGTCCATGCGCGCCGTTGTAAAGGTCGGCAAACTGTCAACATAGTCGGCTGCTTGTTGGTAGTGCAGTGATGCCTCCGACTGCCGTGTCAATGCCTCCGCTTGCTGCTGAAGTTTGATTCTCGTTTGTTTCGTTATCCCGAGTTGTCCTTCAATATCTGTCAATTGCTGTTTTTGATAGATGTACAGTCCAACAACTAAGGCTAGGACAAGAACGGCAAGCCCGGTTGTGATTGAAAAAAAGATTATAAACGCTTTATTGTCTTTTTCCTTTTCCGGCAACAAATTGATATTGACCAGCATCATTTTACTCCTTTTAACGCCAGCCCAATTGGCAGTAAAAATTCGTGGGGGATCGGTTCGCCTGATGATGCACGAAACTTGTACCGCTTTAAATTTTTAACCGGTACATTCGTCAAATTTTCTAATTCCTGTTCAAAGTCACTAAGGAATGGGTGATCCCCGATAATAATAATCATTGAGATTTGAACATCCCCTTGATGTAGCGAATACGTATAAAAGCTTATAATGCGGTCGAGTTCTGTAAATGTTTCTTCTAACTGAAGCTGTGTCGTCTTGCTGATATCGGCTCCGTTTTCATGTATAAAATATTGAAATGCTAACTGTCTCGTGAAAATGGGTTGATGGTCGTGAAAAAGACTGACCATGGCGTTGTTTTGATGCAATTGAATGCACATAATATGGTCATTTGGCTCTGTCATTCCTAAAGCATACAATAATCGGTAGACAGATAAGGGAGTAATATCGGCGCAAACTGGTTTTAATCCGGCGCTTTGTAGCACCTCCGCGTAATCAGTCAGTAAAGGTTTTGGTGAGACGAAGAGCAGGATTTCTTTTTTCTCTCCCGCGCTTTCTGAAATGGGAACGTAATCAAATACCGGGTCTTCAAAGGGGACGGGAATGCTGATGCCGACTTCCATATATAAGTAGCCTTTAATCTCCTCAAAGCTGACAGACTCGGGAAGTTCCACCTTGCGAAGAAAAACGAAAGGATCCGGCACGTGAAACCGGACTTCACGATGTTTAATCTTCCATTGCCGCACACTATTTCTTAGGATGTTGGCTAATGCGTCTTTATCAAGGATTTTCCCTTTGTCAATAATACCGTCTGGCAGTTCGCATGATCCAAAGGCATGGATGGCATGAAGATCCGGATCCTTCACATCTACATAGGTGATCAAATCGTCTTGAATGTCTAAACTGATTGGTTGACGCCTTCGCGTAAATCCCATCGCCTTTTACCTGCCTTAAAAAAGTTGTAAATACCAATGCCAAAGTGTCTCTCCGTAAAAATAACTCGTCAAAGTGCCAAAAACAATATACGGTCCGAAGGGGATTGGCTGGCCGCGTTTAATTTTCCCTACTAAAAGGGCGGAAGTGCCGATAACAGAGCCATAAAGGCATGAGAAAAAGAAGGCCAATAATACCCCCTTTACTCCTAAAACAAATCCGAGAACGGCGAATAGTTTAATATCGCCACCGCCCATGTTTCCGCGGCTGATAACGGCAATCAACAGCAGGGTGCCAAAACCGATGCCGGCTCCGAGAAGGCTATCCAGCCATGGGCGGAATGGGATAAACAGCCGGATGACAAGAAAAAGCAGCGCAAAAAAGATTAAAAGTTTATCAGGTATAATCCGATAGCGGATATCGGTCACGAAAATGATCATGAGTAGGGAAATCAATGCCCATATCACGATCAACGTCTCATTTAATCCACTATACATATAGGCAAACGCAAATAACCCAGCGGTCAAAAGTTCAATAAACGGATAGATGAAAGAGATTTTGCTCTGGCATGAACGGCATTTCCCGCGTAAAAAAAAGTAGGAAACGACCGGGATGAGATCCCCGGCCGTAAGCCGCCGACCACAGTTCGGGCAATGAGATGGCGGGGAGATGATCGACTCCCCTTTCGGAACCCTTAAACCGACTACGTTGAAAAATGAACCCAGTACGGCGCCGAGAATAAAAGCATAAATTGTGAAGGCGGTCATAATTACTGATACCTATGACTAATTGCTAGTTTGATTACTGGATTTTTTACCAAGATACTCAAGCAGGTCTTTTTCGGAAACAGGATCACCTTTGTTAACGATGCCAACTGCATCATGACCGCTAATACTATAAGAGGCGTGACCGCCGTCGAAAGTTACATGAACTGTGTAATTTGTATCATCAACATTATCTAAATAATCCCCAAGTTTGTCGTTGCCAAGCTCTGTATTTGAATCAATCCCTTCCGAAGCCACATACAGTTTGGCGGCATCAATAATTTGGACCGCTTCAGAGACCTTAGCTTTGTCATCAGTTTTGTTTATAATATGCCCGATAGCCGGGATGGCAATGGCCGCGATGATCCCCAAGATAACGATAACAGCGAGTAGTTCGACAAGTGTAAAGCCTTTTTGGTTTTTCATCCAACGTTTTAACATAAAATCTCTCCCCCTAAATGAAATTTTTTATTTTGTATTAACCAAGTTGGTTATAGAGTTTGAACATCGGCAGAAAGACAGAAAGGACGATGAAGCCGACGATGCCGGCAAGAATGAGGATCATGACCGGCTCGATTAAAGATTTGAGGCGGTCAGTCGTATGCTCCACTTCGCTTTCATAAAAATCAGCCACTTTTGCCAACATCGAGTCCAGTGCACCGGTCTGTTCGCCGATGGCCATCATTTGGGTGACCAAAGGAGGAATCACCACACTGTTTTTCATTGAACTTGCGATTGATTCGCCACTTTCCACAGCCACCCTTGTTTCAATCAGTTTTTTTTCAATGACTTTATTGCCGACAACTTTTCCGACCATATCCACGGCCTGTAAAATGGGAACAGAACTGGCAAGTAAGGAACTTAATGTGCGACTGAATCGGGCTATTGCAGCTTTCTGCAAGAGTGGCCCGAAGATCGGCATCTTAAGCTTGATACGATCGATTTGATAATGGATGCGTGACTGTCTGCTGAGAATATACATTGAAATCACCAGGGCGCAAATGATGATCATAATAAGCCACCAAAAAGTTGTCATCCATCGGCTCGTCCCGAGAACCATCCGGGTTATCAACGGTAATTGGGTATTAAAACTAGCAAACATCGCCTGAAAGCGTGGGATGACGAAGGTAAGCATAAAAATGATTACGGCGACGGCAATAATTGAAACGGAAATGGGATAAACGAGTGCCGATTTTATTTTTTGAGTCGTGGCATGCTGCTTTTCATAGTAATCCGCAAGCCTTTCGAGTGACGTTTCCAAATTCCCGCTTAATTCCCCGGCTTTTAGCATGTTGACAAATAGGAGTGGAAAAATTTTAGGGTATTTAGCAGCACTTTCGGAAAAGGGATGACCCGCCCGAAGTTCCGTTTCAATGCCAAATAATGCTTTTTTCAAAGCAGGGCTTTCAGTTTGTTCTGCGAGTAAACTCGTCGCATCAACAACGGGAACACCCGCATTTAATAATGTTGAGAATTGTCTTAAGTACACCACGAAATCTTGTGATTTTACGCTTCGCTCTAACGTGAGCTCGCGGTTCCATAAGGTTTCCTTGACCTCAGTCAGGTTGATGACGGCAATGCCTTTTTCCCTTAAAGCCATCGTGACATCTCTCGGCGTAGCGCCGGATGCCTTCCCGCGTTTGATCTTTCCGAAGCGGTCGCGGCCTTGATAGCGGTAGTTCGGCATATCAGGCACTTCCCCTTCTTAGGTAAGATTGCGCGGATTTCGCGGTAATTTTGCGTTCTTGAAGCAATTGATTAATACTCATTTCCAGTGTGCACATGCCTTGCGCACGGCTCGTCTGCATGATGCTCATGATTTGATGAATTTTCTCGCTTCGGATGAGGTTGGCGATTGCCGGGTTGTTCACTAAAATTTCCAGCGCGGCGACTCTGCCGTTACCGTCTGCGGTCGGGAATAGGCGCTGTGAAATAATGGCCGCAAGTTCTGAAGCCAATTGGATGCGGATTTGGGATTGTTGAGCGGCCGGAAAGACATCAATAATTCGGTCAATGGTCGATGGGGCCGTTGAAGTATGTAATGTCGCGAGCACCAAATGGCCGGTTTCTGCTGCTGTGATGGCCGTTGCGATCGTTTCAAGATCACGCATCTCGCCGACGAGGATGACGTCAGGGTCTTGCCTCATCGCCGCCCGCAGCGCACCGGAAAAACTTTTCGTATCCAGCCCTACCTCTCGCTGATCAATCAAACATCCGCGGTGTTTATGCAAATATTCGATTGGGTCTTCGAGCGTAATGATATGACGGTTCATCGTCTCATTCATATAATTAATCATTGCTGCGAGCGTTGTCGATTTCCCGCTTCCGGTCGGGCCAGTAACCAGAACTAAACCCTGAGGCCGTTCTGCAATTTTTTTTAGAATTTCCGGCATTCCCAATTCCTCAAGGCTCGGCACTTCGGTCGGGACGATTCGGAAAGCTAAAGCACAACATGAGCGCTGGCGGTAAATATTCACACGAAAACGCGAGACGCCTTGAATGCTATAGGAAAAATCAATTTCCCCTTTATCCGAAAATGCCTGTCTAAGATTGTCCGGAATGATTGCCATGGCTATTTCTTCCGTATCATTTGGAGCGAGGGTCGGATGGTCTAGGCGCCTCAATGTCCCGTTAATGCGCAAAGTAGGCCGAGCCCCTACTGTTAAGTGCAAGTCAGAAGCACGACTGTGAAAAGCATTGATTAACAGAGCGTCTATGCGTTCTTTTGCCGTCATAATGTTTCAGCTCCTGTGACGACACGAATAACTTCTTCGGTCGTCGTCATCCCATTTAAAACTTTTAAAAAACCATCATCGATGAGGTACTTCATCTTCTTTTGCGTCAAATAGTCTCGGATTCGATTCGCATGTTCATGATCCATAATGAGCCTTCTGATTTCCGAATCTACCGAAAGCATTTCGTGAATGGCTATGCGGCCGCGGTAGCCGGTCATATTGCAACTGCGGCATCCTTTTCCCCGTTTCACCTTGTCCAATGTGAGCCCGCGCGCGGCAAAAATTTCTTTTTCGCGATCGGTTGCGGCTTCGTATTCCGAACAATCGCGGCAAACCGTGCGAATGAGCCGCTGCGCAATCACCCCGGTTAATGATGTGGCAATTAAAAACGGTTCCACTTTCATGTCGAGTAATCGGGTGATTGTACTGACGGAATCATTTGTGTGAATAGTGCTCAAGACTAAGTGGCCGGTTAAGGAGGCCCTTATCGCAATATCTGCTGTTTCCGTATCGCGAATCTCACCGATCATAATGATGTTCGGATCTTGGCGCAGTATAGAGCGCAATCCGCTGGCAAACGTCAAACCAATTTTCGGATTGACTTGGATTTGATTGATGCCGTCCAAATGAATTTCCACAGGGTCTTCAATCGTGATGATGTTGACTTCCTCTTTATTCAAATGGTTTAAAGCGGAATATAAGGTTGATGTTTTTCCGGAACCCGTCGGACCGGTGATCAAAACGATACCATTTGGTTTTTCAATAAAACGGATAAACGTCTTTAAGTTTTCTGGTGTCAGCCCAATTTTTTGCGGGTCATGAACCGTGTTTTGCAAATCCAACACCCGCAAAACAATTTTTTCACCATGAACCGTCGGTATTGTCGAGACGCGTAAATCAATCGGGTGTCCCTCAACCGTCAGCTTCACCCGCCCGTCTTGGGGCAGGCGGTTTTCGGTAATATTTAAATTGGACATGATTTTAATTCTGGCTGTGAGCATGTTCTGCATATCTTTTGGCAGTTCACGGTCGGTTTTTAAGTCGCCGTCAATGCGATAGCGAACCGTCACCCGGTTTTCATGAGGGTCAATGTGGATGTCACTGGCTCGTTGATCAATGGCGTTGAAGAGAATGCGGTTTGCGAGTTTGGCGATGGGTGAATCATTGTCGACGGTTTCGCCGGTGTCTTTATTGTCTTTAGCGACTTGACTCATTAGTTCGTTCAACGTGCTGTCCGATTCATAAACCTTACTGATGGTTCTGCGAATTTCTTCTTTCGTCGCAATGACGGGTTCGATTTCAAATCCGGTCATCATCCGTAATTCTTCGATTGTAAATAGGTCAAGCGGGTCGGCCATGGCAACTGTCAACCGGTTGCTTTCTTTTTTTATAGGGATAATTTCCTTTTGTTTGGCTTCTTCTTCTGAAAGCACCGTCACTAAGCTTCGGTCAATCGGAAACTTATATAAATTGACATGTGGGACACCTAGTTGAGCCTCGAGTGCTTCAATCAGTTGGGTTTCGGTAATCAAACCGTTCTGGATTAGGGCATCACCGAGTTTTTGATCCGCTTGTTTGGTTTCCAATGTTTTCAGAATATCTTCAGGTGTCAATAGACCCGATTCAACTAATATATCGCCGAGGCGTTTTTTAGAGGTTAGAACCATGTTCATCCCCTCCTTACTTAAAGTCTCACTTAATAAATGCCTACCATTCGTCACTTTTCTTTTAGTATTGATAAATTATATAATATTTTTACAGATAAGTTATTCATGTTTTAGGAAAAATGTTTTTTGCAAGTAAAAAATGTCATATTTATAGGTCTTTATGTCTATTATAATCGATCTATTAAAAACTGCTATAATTTTTTTCTGAATAATTTCTAGTGAAAGGTTGCCGGTAATCGTGAATGGAAGGGAAAAATCGCCGAAGGGTCTTATATTGAACCAGAAAGGCCTAACATTAGTTGAAGTACTGACAGCTATCACGATTCTGTCAATGATCGTGATCCCTTTTATAATGGTTACCTTAAATTTCGCCAGCACCAGTGGGGAATCTAAGACACTATTAGATGCGACCTATGCCGCACAAACTCAAATAGAAAAGATTTATAACTTAAGCACGCAGTATAGTCTTGATGATGGTATAAAGCAGTTGGAAAGTGGCGGTTTTTCTATAGACGATCATTGCGAACGGGACACTTGTTATTACAAAGTTGAGAGAGATTACTATATACGCGTGGAAATACAAATAAAAGATGAGCCCATGACCGATGTATTAGTAAGAGTATACAGTGATCCATCCATGAAAAAAGCTATGGCACAAATGGAAAGATTAGTCATATGGAAAGGTTAGCGGGTGATTCGATGATAAAAAATAATAATGGGTTTACCCTCGTCGAAGTGCTGACAGCTATTAGTCTGCTAGCCTTGGTTTTTCTAATGGCAAGTTCCATCTATTTTCTTATGGAAAAACAATGGAATCTGCAACTTGATCAAGTGCAAGATCAATCCAATATGCGATTAGCGATGAATGTTTTAACGAAAGCACTTCGCAGTGCCGACCATGTGGATTTTCCGGACAACCATACCATGATTATCAATAACAATGATGTCTATCAGTTTAATGCAGCACATGATAGCTTAGAAAAAAACGGTCAGACGATTGTCAATGGCCTCTCGAACGTCACATTTACTCCTGGTGAAAATAAAGTCACCATTAAGATTACGGGGGAAAACGCAAAAGGAAATGGAAAAGAAACGTTAATGACTTCTATTTATATTGAAAGGGAGTAAGTATACCCATGCGCTTCCGTTTGAAAAAAATGTTGCGAAATGAAAATGGGGCGGCTTTGGTCATTGTGTTATTGATTGCTACCATTGCGATGATCATTGGATTAAGCAGTGCTCAAATGGCGCTTTCAAACACGAAGTTTAACGCTAAAGAGCGCCAATATCAGGCTGTCTATTATATTGCCGAGTCGGGCCTCACCTATGCCAAAAACGAAATTCAGCATATCGTCAGTCGCTATCAGGATGTTAAAGATAAGACAACTTATTTTCAATCCATTGAATCGGAAGTCATGACTCTTAATGGCAAAGATTATAAGGACTTTGAACCATCATTCGGTGAGAAACCCAAGGCAAAGATAGACATGGTTTTAGTCGATGAAAATGACGATGACAACATGCGGGAATATAAAGTGATATCGACTGGGTATATCGGTGAACATACATATAGGAAAGTTGAACAAACGGTGCGTATTTTTTGGAACGATCAAAGCAAACAAATTCATCTACCACAATCGATGACCGTATTCGCAAATGGAACTATTGATTTAAGTGGTGGCGCCAGTATAAAAGGGGATGCAGGAACAAATTTATCTGGTTCAAAGTCCATCATTTTGGATGGTGGTGCTAGCATCAGCGGCGACATTTATGTCGGAGAAAACGGGGGAAGCTCATCCATTGATGTACCAGACTGGTATAATTTAACGAATAAAATTATACCATTACAGGAAACCGTCATTCTCAATCGCCCTGAATTTCCGAGTTATCCCACGTATGATTTAGCCGAAGATACTAAAATACAAGATGGAAATTATGTCATTAAAAACGGGAATTTGAGTATTGAACAATATTGGGCCGATAACTATACGCTGCAATTAGATCGTGATATGGCTTTTAATTCTATAAGTCTATCAAGTAACTATACCTTATATATTGATGTAGGGAATTCTGACCGAAGTATTGTAGTAAATGATTTGGATATAAAGAACGGCCATATAGTCTTAAAAGGGACAGGGAAATTAACCATCTATATAAGAGATGAGTTTAATATGGGTGCCGGTAGCACGATTAATGATTCTAAATCGGTCGATAAGCTTCAAGTGTACTATAAGGGCGCTTCCCTTAAGCTAGATGGTGCACAAAAGATTTTTGGAACCCTGTTTGCCGAAAATACCGATATCATCATGAGTGGTGGCTCTGGTTTTATTGGCACCATTATTACGCTCGGTGATAACTTTAAAATTAGTGGTGGCAATTCGACCATATCCCAATTGATATATGCCCCTTATGCTGATGTTGAGATGAGCGGAGGGGGCACGATCATAGGGACCATTTTTTGCAAAACATTTAAAGCTACAGGAGGAGCGACAGTTATACACGGAAAAAATGAGTTTCCGAATCTTCCCGGAGGCGATTTACAGGAAAATAATGATAGCGGCACAGATTGGGAGTTTAGTCCAATAAAAGAAATAAAGAACCAATAATAAGCGCGTTCATAAAAGGAGCGCTTTTTTTGTCAGGTAAGAAAGTATAAAATTTTTTCAGTCCAGCATGAAGTGCAACGAAGGCTCCGCCAAGTCTTTTAGGCAAAGGTGGAGCCAAGTTTTCTTTATTTGAAAGAAAACCAATCAACTTATTTATTTCGGATATCGAAATTAGTGTATAATCTTTATAACATCATTTACCCTTAAACGTGCACTCATTTGTCGGACTTTTCTGTTACATCTTAGGGATTCACCGGAGGTTATGTTGATGCTTGTTTTTAAATACTTAAAACCGCTCCGTTGGACGGCGGCCATCGCCTTATGTTTTATGCTGATCGAATTGATGGTCGAGCTCATGCAGCCGCTCCTTATTGCCAAAGTGATTGATACAGGGATTTTGAAAAAAGATCTCGGTCAAATTTTACTTTGGGGGTCGGTGATGCTCGGGATCTCCCTCGTATCATTCATCGGCAGCATCATCGGATCTTTTTATGCGGCGCATACAAGTCAGACCTTTGGTTATTCGTTAAGGGTCGCCGTTTTTAAAAAAATCCAGTCCTTTTCCTTTGCCAACTTTAATCAGTTTCCAACATCTTCGTTGATTACGAGAATGACCAACGATATTACGCAAATTCAAAACACCGTGTTTACGAGTTTGCGCATCATGTTGCGCGCACCATTAACTGTTGTCATCGGAACCGTCATGGCCCTACTTGTTGATGTGAAATTAGGGTTGTTTATTGCCGTAGTCATCCCCTTTCTGATCGCTTTTTTAATCTGGGCGATGAATAAAGGCGGCCGCATGTTCCGGAAGGTTCAGGAAAAACTTGATTTCGTCAACCGTGTGATGAGAGAAAATTTACAAGCGATTCGCCTGATCAAAGCTCTTCTCCGATCCGATTACGAAAACAGGCGGTTTGAAGAAGCAGCGGACGACTTGAAAAAACGAACGGTTTCAACGCTTCGTTTGATGGAGACGACCATGCCGGTGCTGACACTCGTTATGAACCTTAGTATTATCGGCATATTATGGTTCGGTCATGGGCAAATCCAAGCTGGAACGGTCAAAGTCGGGGAAGTTGTCGCGATCATCAACTATGCGACTCGGATTACCGCTGCTTTCTCCCCGTTATCTTGGATTATCATGGCCGTCTCCCGAGCGATGGCTTCAGCCGGACGGATTTCCAAGGTGCTTGCGGCCGAAATTGATCTTAAAGAAGCGGAGACAACCATTGCCTCCATTCCAAATTTTAAAGGCAAGGTGTCATTTGAAAATGTTTCGTTCCGTTATCCGGGAACAGAAAAACTGATGCTGAAAAACGTCTCTTTTACTGTTAACCCCGGTGAGACGGTCGCTGTCATGGGGGCGACGGGTTCCGGGAAATCGTCTTTATTTCAACTCATACCGAGGTTATATGATGTGACCGAAGGCGGTGTATTTTTGGATGATACAGACGTCCGGCATCTAACTTTCGCGGAAATCCGCAGGCAGATCGGATACGCGCCGCAGGAAGCTTTGCTTTTTACAGGGTCCGTAAGAGATAACATTGCTTGGGGAAACCCCGACGCCACTTTTGAAGAAATTATCGAAGCCGCTAAAAATGCGCAAATCCACGAGACGATTATCCATTTGCCTGACGGGTTTGACACCATCCTAGGGCAAAAGGGCGTCAATTTGTCTGGGGGACAAAAGCAGCGTCTATCCATAGCCCGTGCCCTCGTCCGCCGGCCGAAAATATTGTTGTTAGATGACAGTACAAGCGCCCTTGATTTAAAGACGGAGGCAAAACTGCTTTCCGCTCTCAAAAACTATCAGTGCACCACTTTTATCATTACGCAAAAAGTGACGACGGCGATGGAAGCGGACCGCATTTTGTTAATTGACGATGGGGCGCTCTTGGCCGAAGGGACGCATGGCGAGCTTCTTAAGGCTACCCCGCTCTATCAAAAAATCTATGAATCTCAGTTAGGAAAGGGTGTGGCGTCATGATCAAGGCAATCAAAGAACCCTTTCAACATAAACGGCTGACTGCACCTGCTAAGGCATCTGTGGAAACGAGGAAAAAGGCGCCAAAGCCGAAATTTGATACGATTAGACGCATTTGGAAGTATTTAGCCGAAAGTAAACAGCTGCTTTTCATCGTAGTGCTGATGGTGATCGCGAGTTCCGTTTTAGGTCTACTCGGGCCGTTTTTAATCGGGCGGGCCGTCGATCGCTTTATCGTTGCTGGAAAATTTGCCGGCTTCGCTCGCGTTTTAATTGAACTTGCCATCGTCTATTTTTTGTATGCCGCCTTTCAGTGGTCGCAAAACATTCTCATGATCGGCATCGCCCAGAAGACCGTTTATAAAATGCGGATCCAAACTTTCAGCCACTTGCAAAAGCTTGCTCTGCCGTTTTTTGATAAGCGTCAATACGGCGAATTGATGAGCAGGGTAACAAACGATATCGACAATGTGAGTTCGACTTTAAATGATTCCGTCATTCAGATTTTCTCAAGTGTCATCATGTTAACGGGTACGATCTGTGTGATGATTTGGCTCAGTCCGATCATGACGATTGTGACGTTATTGATTGTGCCGCTGATGTTTATGGGCATGAAATGGATCACCAATCGCACCGGGCGATATTTTAAAGAACAACAAAGGTGTTTAGGGGATCTCAATGGCTATATTGAGGAAATCGTATCGGGACAGCGCGTTGTCAAAATGTTTTCCCAAGAGGAACGGGCCATCGAAACCTTTACGGAAAAAAGCAAACGGCTGCGCGATGCCGGTTTTTGGGCGCAATGTGTCTCCGGATTCATCCCCAAGCTGATGAATGGGTTGAATAATTTAGGTTTTACGCTCGTTGCGGCGGTTGGCGGCCTCCTCGCGCTTCATGGCATGGTTTCGATTGGGATTATCGTCACTTTTGCGGAATACACCCGCCAGTTTACGCGGCCGCTTAATGATCTGTCGAACCAATTTAACACGTTGTTATCGGCAGTTGCAGGGGCTGAGCGCGTCTTTGAGATTTTAGATGAAGAGATCGAAACGGCTGATGAAAAAGAGGCGCACGAGTTACCCGAAGAAATTAAAGGCGAAGTGGAATTTCGCCATGTGTCTTTTTCATACGAAGAAGCTTCGAAAACAATCAAAAATGTCAGCTTTAAAGCGGCACCCGGCGAAACCGTTGCCCTCGTCGGTCCGACCGGTGCCGGAAAAACGACGATCATTAATTTATTATCCCGATTTTACAATGTCGACCATGGGGCGATTCTCGTTGATGGCATTGACATCTCAACGGTAAAACGGGCAAGCTTGCGGAAAAAGATGGGCTTTGTCCTTCAGGATTCGTATTTATTTCAGGGAACGGTCATGGAAAACATTCGCTACGGCCGTTTGGATGCGACGGATGAGGAAGTGGTAGAAGCTGCAAAACTCGCCAATGCGTATTCTTTTATTATGAATCTTCCCAATCAGTTTCACACAGTGCTGACTCAAGATGGCGGCGGCATTAGCCAAGGCCAGCGGCAGTTGCTCGCTATTGCTCGGGCCATCTTAGCCCGTCCATCGATTTTAATTCTCGATGAAGCAACGAGCAACATCGATACGGTCACAGAAATCAAAATCCAAGAAGCCTTGGAGCGCTTGATGGCCGGACGGACGAGTTTTGTCATTGCCCACAGGCTGAATACCATTCAACGCGCCGATCAAATCCTCGTCATTAGTGACGGAAAAATTATCGAACAGGGTTCTCATGCCGAACTTTTAGAGAAAAAAGGGGCCTATTATGACCTCTACACGAGTCAGTTCAAAGAGGCGCTAGCCTAAAAAAGGAGTGATGTGGAATGGTTTACATTAGAAGTTTTGCCAGTGACAATCATGCGGGCATTCACCCGGAAGTATTAAAAGCGATTGAGCGCGCCAATGTTGGAGATGCCATCGCCTACGGCGGCGATGTTTATTCGGAAAGAGCCAAGCGGTTGTTTCAAGAGCATTTCGGCGATGATTGCGAGGTGTATTTCGTCTTTAATGGGACAGGGGCCAATATCACCGGTCTAAAGGCTGTGACACAGTCATATCATGCCGTGATTTGCGCAGAAACCGCGCATATTCACAGCGACGAATGCGGGGCGGCCGAAAACGTCATTGGCTGTAAGCTCCTCACCGTTCCATCAGCGGACGGAAAAATCACCGTTGACCAAGTTCAGGGTTTTCTTCATGACATCGGCAATGCCCATCACAGCCAGCCAAAAGTCATCTCCATTTCTCAGGTGACGGAATATGGGACGGTTTATCGGCCGGAAGAAATTCAAGCATTGGCCGATTTCGCCCATGCCAACGGGCTTTACCTTTACATGGACGGCTCGCGTCTTGCCAATGCCGCCGCCTCCTTGGGTGTCGAGTTTAGGGAAATCACGACTGATGTCGGCGTCGATGTTCTTTCGTTCGGTGGTACCAAAAATGGCTTAATGGTCGGTGAAGCGGTCATTTTTCTGAATAAGGCGCTCGGCCAGGATTTTCCGTTTATTCACAAGCAAAGCTTGCAATTGGCATCGAAAATGCGCTTCATCGCCGCGCAGTTTGAAGCCTTATTGACAGATCGCCTCTGGTATCGCAATGCTTGCCATGCTAACCGAATGGCGAAATTACTTGCGGATGAGCTAGAAAAAATCCCAGCCGTGCAAATCACGCAAAAGGTGGAGGCGAATGCGGTATTTGCCATTATCCCGCCGCCGATTGTCACCAAGCTCCAAGAAAAATATCTAATATCCCTATGGTCCGAGGCACGTTCGGAAGTCCGACTGATGGCGTCCTTTAATACTGAAGATAGGGATATTCATCAGTTGGTGGATGATCTGCGGTCGGCGATAAATGCCACCCATATTTAGTGAGGATTTTGAGAGTGGCGCATTATTGGAGGCATGAGTCATCAAATAATGGGGATCTTGAGATAGACACTTTATTGGGGGTCATGAGTCATTAAAATGGAAAGGAGTTGTCGGTGATGTTTTGGACTGAGCAGAAACTTGCGGCAAGAATTAAAGCATTAGGGCCTTATCGCTATCGTGAGGCACGCGATATTTCCAGTTTTCGCTTTCAGCTTGATGAAGAGGGGGCAGTCGGCGCACGGCCACCAGAAGACGGGTATGGGTCTGTCATTCGGATCGGTGACCGCTGGGAAGGCCGCGACCTTTATGCCTGGCTTGCGGCTGAAGTCCAGATTCCTATCGAATGGCAAAACAAAACCGTCATCGGTTTGTTTGATTTCGGGAAAACGGATGGCGGCACTAATGCTGGTTTTGAGTCTTTATTATATTTAGACGGAAAACCTTATCAAGGCGTGGACGCAAATCATCAGGAAGTGTTTTTCCCTGATCATGTTGCCGGAAAAACGGTCAAGCTTGTCTTCCGGATCTGGTCAGGGCTCGAAGGGGGCGGCGTGCCTGTCATTCAAGAACATAAAATAAAAACCGCCCAAGTGGCTTACCTGGATGAAGCAGCTGATGATCTATATTTTACTGGTAAAGCCATCATTCAGGTGGTGGAGATGTTAGATGACCATCACCCCGTGCGGGAAGATCTGCTCGGGGCGCTTAACCGGGCTTTTAATTTAATCGATTGGCGCCTTCCAGGGTCAGCCGAATTTTATCAATCTATCGAACGCGCTCGCGACACATTAAATAAAGAACTGGAAAAGATCGAGAAACGTCATCCCGTTACGGTTCATGCGGTTGGCCATACTCATATCGATGTCGCTTGGCTTTGGCGATTAAAGCATACTCGTGAAAAAGCGGCGCGGTCGTTTTCAACTGTCCTACGTCTGATGGAGCGTTATCCAGAATACATTTTCCAACAAGGTCAGCCCCAGCTCTATGATTATATTAAAAGAGACTATCCCGAAATCTATGAACAGATAAAAGCAAGAGTCAAAGAAGGCCGCTGGGAAGCAGCGGGTGGTATGTGGCTTGAGCCGGACTGCAATTTACCGTCGGGGGAATCCCTTGTGCGCCAGCTCTTACATGGCACGCGCTTTTTTAAAAATGAGTTCGGCACAGAATGTACATATCTCTGGCTGCCTGACGTGTTTGGCTACAGCTGGGCATTGCCGCAAATCTTAAAAAAATCCGGAATAAAAACGTTTGCGACAACCAAAATCAGCTGGAATCAGTACAACCGCATGCCTCATGATGTCTTTAAATGGCGCGGCATTGATGGCACGGAAATTTTAACGTATTTCATTGCCACCCCCTATCCCGGAAGAAAAGGGTGGGGTGCCGACTACAATGCACATATCACGGCAGAAACCGTACAAGGTGTTTGGAAAGCTTTTAAAGACAAGGCGTTAACCAAGGATTTATTGATTTCTTATGGCTATGGAGACGGCGGCGGCGGGGTGACTCGCGAGATGTTGGAGATGCGTAGAAGACTGGATCGCCTGCCAGGCATACCTAAAGTCGTGACGGATCGCGCCGATCAATATTTTGAAAAGCTGCACCAAGACATTAAGGAAACCGACCGCTATGTCCACACATGGGACGGAGAGCTTTATTTGGAATATCATCGCGGCACTTACACGAGTCAAGCCTATAATAAAAGAACGAATCGCAAACTCGAACTGCTTTATCGGGAAACGGAATTTTTAAATGTGGTCGCTGCTTTATCGAGTACTTGGGCGGCCTATCCGGCACAAACGCTCAATGAAGGTTGGAAAATTCTTTTGCGCAATCAGTTTCACGACATCTTGCCGGGTTCATCCATCCATGAAGTTTACGAGGACAGCCGAGAAGAATATCGCGGGGCTGAACGGCTAGTTAATAAAGCCAGAGAACGGGCGATTAAGGCGCTTGTTCAAGCAGAATCCCCGCGGTCATTTACGGTTGTCAATGACGCTTCGTGGCAGCGAACGGCGCTTGTCCGGATTTCTGCTGCAGCCGGCTTGAATCGCGGCACTTGGACGGATGAGGCTGGGGAAGTTCTAGACAGTGCCTTGTCCGATAACCATTGGCTAATTAAGGTCAACCGTGTGCCGGCCATGGGGTTTTCTGTGATTCACTTCCATCCGGATGGTCCATCCCCCAAGAAAAAAGAGCCGTTTACAACCACCGAATTTACAGCGGAAACCCCATTTTATTTTCTCGAATGGAATGATAAAGGGCAGCTCATTCGGTTGTATGACCGCCGTGCTGGTCGGGAAGTGCTTGCAGAAAACGAACGCGGCAATGTCCTCCAAGTGTTTGAAGACAAGCCGCTGCGCTTTGATGCTTGGGATATAGACCTTTTTTACCAAGAAAAAATGACTGAAGTGACGGACATTCAAAACATTGAAGTCGTTGAAGTGAATGCCTTAAGAGCGGTCATCCAGATGACGTGGAATTATCAGCATTCACGAATTAAACAAAATATGGTGTTGTATGCGAATAGTCCCCGCATTGATTTTGAAACCGAGGTTGATTGGCATGAACACCATCAGTTGTTAAAAGTGGCATTTCCAGTGGCGATTCGGGCGACGGAGGCGACTTATGATATTCAGTTCGGCAATGTCAAGCGGCCGACACATTGGAACACGAGTTGGGATTACGCGCGTTTTGAGACCGTTGGCCACCAATGGGCGGATCTTTCGGAAACAGGTTATGGTGTCAGCCTGCTCAACGACGGCAAATACGGTTATGATATTAAAGACAACATCATGCGCTTGACATTGATTAAATGCGCTACTTATCCAGACTACGCCCAGGACCAAGGATTGCACCGCTTTACGTATGCGCTTCTTCCGCATGAAGGCGATTGGGTCAACGGACAAACAATTCAGGAGGCATGGGATCTCAACCAGCCGCTTAAGTTCTTTGAAGGCGCAATGGATTACGCCCCGAGGTCACTGTTTAGCCTTTCCGCAGACCATGTCGTGATTGATGCGGTGAAAAAAGCTGAAGATGAGGATAAGGTCATTTTACGGCTGCATGAATCCACTGGCCGCCGCGGCCCCGTTGAAATCACCAGTGATTACCGGATACAATCCTGGCAGGAATGCGACTTATTGGAACGGCCGACAGGTGAAAAAACGGCCTCCCCAACGCTCACTTTTATGATCAAACCTTATGAAATTAAAACGTTTATCATCGATTTGGTGCGTTAAAAGGCGGGAAATCCGTTGGGAGTTCGCTACAACTTCGCGAAGGAGTAACCCACCATTAGTGGAAGCGCGCGACCAAGCTTGCGTCTTATAATGGCGTTGTAGTCAAGTTAGAAAAATTGCGTTACATTTTGGCGGCAAATGCGGCTCGAAATGTAACGCTTTTTTGATTTTCGGTTTAAAAATCGCCAATATTTTTCCGAATTTAAAGATTGCTTATCAGTTATGAGGGTCTCGGGCGGGAAAATAATATGCAATTTTGGATTGCGTATCAAATTGCCGGCCGTTGGTGCGTGAAATAATATGCTTTTTTTGATTTCCGATAAAAAAACTGCCCATGGAAATCGACACCGTATTGGTTGAAATTCATGATGAAGGTATAGGATAGGTTTTTCTATCCCAATAATTAAAGTGTCATAATTTTTATTCGGATGGTGAAGGCGTTTGGTTATGATTAAGTTGTTTACGGATATTGATTTGGACGGGCTTGGCTGCGGGGTTGTGGCAAAAATGGCCTTTGGGGAAGAGGCCAGCGTATCCTATTGTTCATACAGAAACTTAAATCAGAAGGTCGACGCTTTCTTAGACGACCCGGAGGAGAAGAATACATCCCTCTATATCACTGATCTCGCCGTCAATGAGTCGGTGGAAAAAAAGCTTGCGCAAAGATACAACGAAGGACATCCCGTAGCGGTCATTGACCACCATGTAACCGCCTTGCATTTTAATGACTATGAGTGGGGTCTTGTGAAACCTGAAGATGAGGACGGAAAAAAAACGTGTGCGACGTCCCTTTTTTATGATTACCTTGTTGACAAGAAATTGATGCAACCCCATAAAGCGCTGGAAGAGTTTATCGAACTCGTGCGCCAATATGATACGTGGGAGTGGGATGAAAACAATACGCTCGAAGCCAAAAGGCTAAATGATCTGTTTTATATTATGGATCGAACGGAATTCGAAGAGGAAATGCTTTCGCGGCTAAAAGAGAATCCGGATGCTTTTTCTCTGACGGACATGGAAAACACGCTTCTTGACATAGAGGATCAGAAAATCGACCGTTATATTCGTTCGAAAAACCGGCAAATCGTTCAAACATTTATTGAAAACTATTGTGTGGGCATCGTTCATGCCGAGCAATATTTATCAGAGTTAGGAAATGAATTAAACAAACTGAATCCCCATCTGGACATGATTGTACTCGTCAATGCCGGATCAAAGAAAATCGGCTTTCGAACGATTCACGATCATATCAATGTGGCGGAATTTGCCGCCCGTTTCGGCGGTGGCGGGCATCCAAAGGCTTCTGGATGTGATTTGACGGATGAGACATTCCGGCTTTTTGTGGCGAATGTCTTCCCGCTTCAGCCGCTCAAGCCTGATCCAGAGCAAAATAAAATCAATGTGAAGGGTTCGCCTTTTGGCACGTATTACCAAAACCGCAAAGGGCATGTTTCATCGATCTTACCGACGGAAGAGGGGCATTTCGAAGTGCTCCATGAAGGCAAACGGCTGGATAAAACATTTCCGACCTTTGAAGACGCCGAACGGTTTGTCAAAAGAAATTACATGTCTTGGTTGCGATATGATGAAGACTATTTACGGCAACTTGCGGCATGTCTGCCCATCAGCAGGGACACATTGGAGGAAAACTTTGATAAAATCATGGACGCCATTCTCGATGAGGTTGCTGAATCCGAATAACTGGATACCAAATTTTCTTGCTAAGTGCACTTTTTAAATTCAGAAGGGCAATTGTTTTCCGAAGCATGTTTTCTCCGTACGCTAATACCATGTATTAAGGGGGAGATGGACATGGGAAAAGCGAATCGGGGAAAATATTTGCGCCGACTGCCTAACCGTGGCCGAGGGACATGCCCTGTGTGCCATGCAACAGGCATAAAGTTGCTTTATACGCAACATACATCGGACGGCAAGGAGTTGAAAGTCTGTAAGCGTTGTTCCAAAGCATCCCAAGAGCGGATTGATCAAGCCGCAAGCCAGTAATAAAATCGGAAAAGTTCGGGAACTATGCCCGAACTTTTTTTAAAGTCAAAGAAAACATAATAATGTAAAAAACTGGAGCGTATGCGCAAATTGAAGGTAGAACCGACCAGAAAATGAGCAAAAACCGCATTTATGCTCAATTTTCAGCTGGAAGAG
>NZ_AUMM01000029.1 GCF_000430685.1 Tuberibacillus calidus DSM 17572
ATGTGTTCTCTGTGATTTGAGAGATTTTGCGATTTTGGTTATAATTCATGTATGAGTCCTCCTTGGTTCCTAAATTAGAGGTCAACATCCGTTGACACTCCGTACTATACCAAGAGGGCTCTATTTTTGTACAACCCGAAAAACCGCTATTTTGCCTCATTTTTCTTCAATACAGGAATGCTCCTTGTAAAAATATTTTTTCAAAGGCTATTATACGCCTTCTGTTTTATCCAAAAAGTGACCTATCTCATGATTAAGCGCGCTTCATTTCACCTCTTCCTGTCCACAAAAATTAAATATTGGCGATAAAAACGGAACCGTACAATGTGATGCCGAAAAGCCAATGGTGGAGGGCAGCCCACTTCATGGCTAGTCGTTCTTCCGTGGGGCTTGCCCCCGATCTTAATAAATAGCAAAGCTTAATGGCGGCTGGTACGGCGCAGACCGTGAGGAGTGAGAGTGCCGAAAGCAGTCCAAGCACGCTCAAAAGAAAAACGGAAAGGTATGCCGCTCCCAAAAGCGCATTCAGAACGCGCGCCCCCCGCTTTCTTCCCAGTCTCATGGCAATCGTCAGGCGTACGCCTTGATCTTTATCGATGTCGCGCAGATTATTCGTCAAAAGCATCGTTGCCGAAGCGAGCGACAGGGGAAGCGATAGGGCAAAAACCGCTGCATCAAGTAGGCGGCCTTGAACAACAAAACCGGCGGTTGTCGGGAATACTCCGAGAAAGAGAAAGGCAATGATTTCAGCTAACCCGAGACTTGATAATGAACGGCGGCCGGCTGAATATTTATAGCCGCAGAAAACGCCGAGTGCACCCATCCATAAAATCCAAAACTGGTGGCTGCGGGCTCCCACCCATAAACCGCCTAATCCTGCCAAAGCGAAAAGCAACGTGGCGACCGCTGGAATCAAACGGTAGGGTGGGTGGAGTACGGCATTTAAATTTTCTGAGAAGATCCATTTTTCCTGATCCTGTCCTTTTTGATAATCAAAGTAATCGTTCAGCATATTAACAGCAGATTGTACGAGCACCCCGACGACCAAAACGATCACAAAACGATCAACATGAAATGGGCCGTACCATGCAGCTAAAGCGCTGCCAAATGCGGCTGGGCTAATGGTTGCGGTAAACGTCAACGGGCGAATCAGGTGAAGCCATGAAAATCGGTAATATAAAAAGGCATGACGGACAGGCTTTTGTTGGATGATGCTCATGATAAAGCCTCCTGTATTCTCAGTTCCGTACATCAATAGCCGGCTTCTGAATAAACGTTTTTCGTTGGCACCGTCTTCCGCCTTTCGATTCGAGAACCAACTTTCAGCCAGATCCAGGCTGCCGAAATGTACAGCGGTAAAGCGCCATCCGTTTAAAAACGAGGTTTTTAAAAAAGGGGGCTGCGTCGGTTTATTTTGCTAAAATGAATGTTTTTCGGTTGGCAACGGAAAATCACAGAAAAACCATGATGATGATCAGCGCCAAAATACCGGCCGGTTCAATGGCTTCGATGAGAAGCAGGCGGAGGAGCGCCTTGTGCAAAGGTTTTTTCGCGCCGTGGTCGGCATTGGCCCACAACGGTTCATTACCGAGGAGTTTCAGTGCGTGGCGGTAGCCAATCCATGCACCCCATGTAAGGGAAAGCGCACCTATAATGAACGCGGTGGCCCAAAGATGGCCGAAAGTCGAGTGCCAAATGCTTTTCCAGTCGCGGATAGGGCCGGAAAGCGTACCGAGGAGAATACCCGTGACGATGACGCCAATACCAGCACACAGCAAAGGCAGATGAAACCACTTCATTAAACGCCGTAAAAGGAGGCGTTGTTCCTTATAGGGCATATGTTTATAGGCGGAGACGGCACTCCATCCGATAAAAAATAGACCACCTACCCACACGATGGCAAAAAGGATATGGAAAAATAAAAAAAGCGGATGTAGGCGAAAGCCCATCTTGGCGCCCCCTATTCATAAGTTTCAGATGACTAATACTATTTTAAAAAAGCCATTTACCTTAAATATTGATATACATCACATATTCTTTTTTCTAGGCGAAAAAATGTGACACGTGTCACGTTTGCTTTCCGATGGCTGGGCAGGATTGGCTTTTTTACGGAAGGAATGGGACTTATGAGACAGCACGTATTCCGAAGCATCATGCTGATGCATTTGGCACTTTTTTTATATGGGATGATTTTCAAATCGGCCGTCTAAAGAAATGTTTGTTGGGTGAAATGTTGGATGCAAAATCGACCGCATCTGTCGGAAAGCCGGGCAACGGCTGCTTAAAGCCACCTTTCGAATGATTTCCATGACCGGCCATGGAGCGGTTTTTTTAATCCTTGACGCCTTGATCATGGCAAAGCGGTGACGTATCATTTTAGGCATTCTGTTTTTAGGTATAGTCAACGGTCAGAAATATTTGCTAAACTGACAATGAAAAGAACGGACCAAAACTTCAGAAGATTTCACAAGATTGCACTGAAAATTGAAAGAAGGTTACAGGGATGAAGAAATTGGATATCGCCAATGAAATGACTGTGTCGGAAATTGCTTTGGGATGCATGAGAATCGCGGATTTGTCGCGGGATGAAGCCGAACGGCTCATCCGTACAGCGTTGGATGAAGGAATCGACTTTTTCGATCATGCGGATATTTACGGCGGGGGACAAAGCGAAGCCGTTTTTGCGGAAGTCCTTACACAGTCGCCGGGTTTAAGGGAGAAAATGTTTATTCAAACGAAATGCGCCATCCGAGAAGGATACTATGATTTTTCCAAAGAACACATTCTTCGTTCGGTGGATGGCAGCTTGAAACGCTTAAAGACGGACTATATTGATGTCTTGCTTTTACACCGGCCGGATACGCTTATGGAACCGGAAGAGGTAGCTGAAGCTTTCGATCGGTTGCATGCAGCCGGTAAGGTGAGAACGTTCGGCGTCAGCAATCATCATCCGATGCAAATTGAACTTCTTTCCAAATATCTTCATCAGAAACTTATCATTAATCAATTGCAGCTCAGCCTGACAAATACGACGATGATCGATGCTGGGCTGAATGTCAACATGGAAAATGCTCAGGCCGTGAATCGTGATGGCGGAGTGCTGGAATATTGCCGGTTAAAAGGGATCACGATTCAGGCATGGTCCCCGTTGCAATTTGGGTTTTTTGAAGGTGTGTTTTTAGATCATGAACGTTTTCCGGAGCTGAATGAAAAGTTAGGTGAAATGGCGGAGAAGAACGGGGTGACAAAATCGGCAGTGGCCATCGCATGGATTTTAAGGCATCCGGCGCGCATCCAACCCATTGTTGGAACAACGAATCCGGCAAGGCTAAGGGATATTTGCCGAGCCTCACAGGTTTCTTTGACTCGCAAGGAATGGTATGACCTATATAAAGCAGCTGGGAAAACATTACCTTAACAGCGTTCATTAACCCGCCCGGCGAAAGAGGGGAAAAGGATGAAACGACTTTTTTGGATCGTCATTGGATTGATCGTGACGATCTCGGTATTCTGGTTCATCGGCGAGTCTTATTTTTCAAAAACAGCAGGCTCACAGGCTAAGATTTTTATTTATCGGGATGACCACCAATTGTGGTGGCTCAGCCTCACTGGTCGCAGTCATGACGTGTCCGGAGAGTATTATCGTTGGACGATACAGGAGAAAGCGGGGAGTCCGCCAACTTGGCAGAAACAAGCAGATTCTGTGACCGGCAAGGTGACAGATGATGGTTATCAATTGTTAATGAATCGTAACGGGACGAAAGAAACATTTTCTGCTAAGTATGTGGATGGAAAGCTTATGGTAAAAGGTTTCCCGTTGACACCCGTTTCCCAATCTAAGCTTAAGTCATATCAACAAGCATTTAAAGAAGATTGGGAACAAACCGTCTATGTGGCAGAACAAAAGGAAAATGAACGGCTCGACCGTTTTTTTAGCGACCTGCGCAAAGTTTATGGCTATCTCTATGCCCCGGACAACAGTCAAGAATGGTTATTTCTAAAGGTTGAAGAAGCGCTACGCGAAGGGGAATGGTCATGCACACTCCAAGTTGTTGAAAAAAAACCTCATCGAACAACGACGTATCACTTAAATGGAATTACGGATGGTTTGATGGCAAAACTCTATACGACGGTAGACGGAAAATCTGTTACTCTTGAGGGGAAATTCCGCAATGTAGCAAAAGATCTGGAATTGACATATTGGAAAACAGGTGAGACCGTCCATTTTCAAGCTGTGAACGAAACCGAATACCAGAAGCGGTGGCGTTCGTTTTTAGAAGGCGATCAATAATTCGCCTATTTTTTTATTATGTGACCCGTTCAGGTGAAGGATTGGGAGGATCAAAAAAGAGCCGCATGTTTTTAAAAACGGCTCAATCTATGGTGAGGCGTGATCTGAAGACGGCATGGTTGTCCTTTTCGTTGACGCCTTCGATGTAAATGATGCCTTCACCCGCTTTGGACACGTCTTTTAAAAGGATGAGTGTGTCACCCGGCAATGCTTCGTGCATGAAATTCAGATCCACAGAACGGAGGGAATGTTTTTTATGCTCCGCAACGGGGAAACAGTCCATAATGTAGTCCACGTATTTAGAATTATTGAGATGGCCGTTAAAATCAATATCGCTGTAGCCGATGACCTTTTTATAAGCGACTTCTAATTGGCCGAAATCTTTCATCCTCCCTAATTTTGCCTCGATTGCCCGTTCTGTCATGTTTTCCGGATAACGAATGTTGATGAGCTCACTCCGCTTAATTTTTCTTTCTTTAATGTCCATGATCACCCATTTGGAGATGGCCCGAATGATCGTCTTGCCGTTTGCATCTTTCACAAGAAAATCCCGGTCAAACTCAATCTTGCCCGGTTCCAGCGGCCAGGTTTCAATCAGGATCTCTTCATCCCATTTCGGCAAACGATCGATGTCGACGCGGATGCGTGTTAAAATCCAGGCGACCCCATATTTCTTCTCAAGGGTTTCAATCCCATAACCGAGGTCGATGGAAGCGAGGCTTGCAATGTCTTGTAAATATCCAAATAAAGCGCTTAGCTTAAGTTTTTTTGTAAAATCTACATCTCGAAGGTCGACATGATAGGTTCTTTTAAAAACGGATAAGACGGTTTCCATCGGCATGACTCTCCTTTATTAACACGCTTTTATTTTAGCACATTGTTTGATTCCAATAAAAGGAATCCAAACGATTGAAATTTTTGTGGTACATGGCCTTTTGTTATAAACTATAATTAACCTAGTGAGGGAGGATAAGCATGAATACAACGTTCGAGATGGATAAAATCAGGGAAAAAACGGAAGAACTTTGCCGGCTGATTTTGGAACAACCGGCGTTTCCAGATATTAAAGCAAAGATCAATAGTTTTCTCATGGATAAAGAAGCTCAAGCGGTTTATGATGAAGCCATTGAGAAACAGCGGGCGCTACAAGAAAAACAACAACAAGGCTTGCCATTTGATGAAGATGAGTTTGCCGATTTTCAAGCAAGCCGGGAAAAACTGTATGCCAATCCTGTTGCGCGGGACTTTCTTTCTGCTTATGAAGAAGTCGATAAACTCCAGAACTTGATCGTGCAGTATGTCATGAAAACGATTGAACTGGAAAAAGTGCCAACAGAAGCTGACCTCGGTGGCGGTTGTGCTTGTGGCGGTGGCGGCGCGTGTGCGTGCGGTGCTGACTAGTCCGGTAACCACTTTCTTCAAGTAAGTGAGGAAAAAGTTCAATCGCCCAAAAAAATTTAATAAAAGCAAGCCCCAAGTTGATGAAAGGACGTTTCGGCGTTCTTTTTTCTTTTGCCAAGGGACTGAAACGGTCGGAATGTGTCGAATAATAAATAAGTGGACAAAAAATATTGTGCGGAGAAACAAGCTGATGTTTTAAACATCCATGGATGTTCATATAAATAAAAAGACGAGAGGGCTCGGACTTTTAAATGGGTAAAGCTTCATAAGTCTTTAAGTCCGTAACAAATGGGATGCGGACTTTAAAAGTCATGCACATAATCATGATTAAGGCGGTAAGATCTGAGGGTTGGATGCATATCACCACGATGTCCAAATCCCGAGATGGGTAACATTTGGGAGCAAACGCCTTTAAAGCCACTCTATTCGGGTTTTAATTTTGATGCACGGTGAGACTCCGAAAAGTTGGTGGCATTTAAGACGTGATTTTATGGGGACGGGGGATCAAGATGACAGTTGAAAAAAACCTCATCAATAAAACCTTTTATAAAAGTTTAATGGGAGAAAAAAGCCACGAGGAGCCGGCAAAATTTTTGGGAAATATGTACGCGCAGGAACAGCATAAAGATGTGCCTGAGCTCGCGTACATTCGCTTTGCCCAAGGGGAAGTGTATTTTCATCATAAGGACTATGAAGCGGCCATCTTTAAGTGGGAAAAGGTGGATAATGAATTAAAGCCCTGGGCTTTGAAAAACATCGGTGATGCCCACTTTGAGCTCGGCTGGCTCGCTTTGGCGGAAGATTTTTATAAACAGGTCGATCCCGATTCGGACGTCTTGAAAACAGAAGTGCTCCTGCAGCTTCTCTCTTTGTATGAACTGTTGGATCGGCATGAAGAGGCGGTCGCCACGATCAAAAAGGCCGTTCAGTTAAATCCCGATTATCCAAATGTGACGGAGATGGCCCGGACCTATTTTGAAGAACAGAATGATTGGGACAATGCTGTCGAGTTGGCAGTCAATGAAGCGATACGAACAGGAGGCCCATCTTGGTTTTCCCTTCTTGAAAACTATATCGAGCAAAAACATATTTTGCGTTTTCCACCGAATTATTTCCGCCCGGTTTTAGATAAACTTTATGAGGTAAACCGTGCCCGCTTGGAAGAGCTTTCTGCGGCGCTTTGGGTGACGTATAAACAAAGCGGATATTATTTCAGGTGGCTTACGACATTTTGTGATTTTCTTGATACGCAATCCCTGGAAGAATCTTATACTTGGCATAAGCTATCACCACTTTTTAGAACGACTTGCGCTGAATTAGTGGGTGGGAAGTATCTTTTACGGGAAATTTCTGATTTAATGCCGAGGCTCTTGACCCATTGGCTGAGGACGGCGACATTGGAAGATCGGCCATTGGCGGCTTCTCTAGTACTTGCCTGGGAAGAGTTGTTTCCGGAAACGCTTCCTGAACATTCAGTCCTTTCGGCCGAGTCCATGTTGAACGACGGCCAGCGTCCAAAAAATGTGATGGATGCGTGCAGCCAACTTTTTGAAGCCGTTTTAACTTGGGGGAAAAATGAGGGGATTTTACCCGACGATGACATACAATGGAAGGTCGGCGAACTGTTCGATTTTAATCATTATCACTTGATGATTGCCTCCCCAGCATCCGCAACCTGCCGAACGGCTTTCAGTCGATTGTTTATGGATCAAGACATGGAAGTGGCTTTTGCAGAAAGCGAAATGGCTATGATGGCTGAACCTGATGCGAAAGACGCGGTGATGCGTCTTGTCTTTCCATGCCGGTTTTCGGCACCGCAATTTAAGGAAGATGGTACGGGGCTTGATTTAATGGCCGCTCCCTTCACGCTTGATTCCAACCGTATAACGGATGAGGTTTTACAAGATCTTGAGTTTTGCGATGGGCTAATCTATGTTGTCAGCAATGAAAGGGATTTTGACCTGGTGCTCCAGATCAAGGCTTACTTACCCGAGTTACCGATTCATTTTGTTCTGTGGAATTTTGAATGGATGGACAAAGAAAAAGCGTTGCAATGGGTGGATCAAATCGTTACCGAGATCGAACGCCATTTCCCGCATGCAGAAGTGACGGCATTGTCGACCACGCGCGATCCTGAAAAATTGGCCGCGGAGCTTCTTAAATCGGCACGGGCAGCCATTGACACCGTCCGTTTAGAGAAATTGCGACCGTCCAAGCTTCTTCATTTTATAAAATTGTCCCTAAGGTCGCTTCTCGATAAACGGGTTGAGGCGGAACGGGCCATGATGGAACATATCGAATGGTATGAAGAGCTCATTGCGACACTGGAAGAAGCGATCAATCGGGTCCAAGAGTTGGAAGAGGAAAAAACGCAAACCGTGAAGCAGGCATTTGGTTTTATTAAAAATGAATGGCACAAGGATTTATTGACGACCATTCCCGACTTGTTAAAAAAATGTTCGGAACTCATTACTTTCAGCATGGACATATCCAAAATCCACGTGTTCATAAATGACGAAATGAATCGGCGTCTTACAACATTTATCGAGGATACGGCTCTTCCAAATTTCCGCAAAGCGGTAGAGGAGTGGATGGAAGTCTGCGAGGAAGAGTTTGGGGACAGTCAGTCACAATTGAATGAATGTGGTAACAAGCTGAATGCTTTATATGGTGAAGAAAAATTGGCGCTAAATGGTGATTTTAAGGTTTTGGAAGACTGGCGCCGCGACATCTATCGAATGACACAAGGCGGCATACCGCTTGAGAAAACCAATATTTTATTGCGCCTCACGCCTTCCCGCCTCCTTTTAAAGAGTGCCGGGAAACTATTCGGAGCCGTTTCGAAAAACAAAGACTTAATCCTTAATAAATACAAACAATTTATTGCAAGCAAAGATTATACAGAGACGGCCGAATCCGTCGCAAACCAATTCATACAGCAATTTGATTTGTTTGAACGTTCGCTTTCACGAGATATCAAAATGTTCTTTGACCCGCCTTCCGCTGCGCTTACGAAAGCGTTGGAGGAAGCACAGGCTGAAGTCGCCGCCCGCCGGGATGCATTGAAGGACTTGCAAAAAAATCCCGAAGAGTTCCGCGACCCGCTTACCCTGTTCGAACTGCGCCAGCGCCAATTGGAGTGGCTCAGTGACACCCCCGCCCGCAATCTGGTGGAATATTTTTGATTAAAAAAGTCGAGATGCTGTGGGGGTTGATTAAGAAAAAATTTAAGTGCCCTTTCATAAGGGTTGGCATACTTAAAAAACCGGGCATTAACCCGGTTTTTTATTCTAACGGTGAATGTTTACGTTTTCTGCCGGAAAAACAGATAAATAAAATATGGGGCGCCGATGAGCGAGACGATAATGCCGGCGGGGATGCCGTCCGGCGGTACGATATTGTGACCGATAAGGTCGGCTGTCATCAGTAGCCAGCCGCCGATTAAAACGGCAATCGGTATATATAATTGGCTGCGCGGACCGACAAGTGCTTTGGCTAAGTGCGGAGCCATGAGTCCGATGAATGATATACTGCCGGTAACCGAGACACTAGAGGCAGCTAAGCCCACCGCAGCCGCGAGCAAAATGAGCCGCTCTTTTTGAATCGGTAAGCCGAGCCCGATGCTCGTGGTATCATGCAGGCTAAGTAAGTTTAAGCTTTGGGCTTTATACAAGGTAAAAGGGATAAGGACCACGAGCCATGGAAGCACTGCCAGAATAAACGGCCAGCCGTCACCCCAAATCGATCCGGCGAGCCATGAAGCGATGAAATTCACCTTTTGCTTGTCGGATGAACTAATGATGACGATCATTAACCCGGAAAGGGCCAAGCTAAATCCAACCCCGACAAGAATAAAGCGAACGGGCTCTAAGGCCGCATTTTTTGTATAAGAAAAACCGTAAATCAGACAAGCCGTGATAAAGGCGCCGATAAAGGCGGCGATAGGCAAAATATAGGTAAAACTATCGTGATTGACAGGTGCGAAAAGAAAATAAACGGCAACCGCTACCCCTGCTCCAGAATTAATGCCAATCACGCCGGGGTCTGCCAGGTCGTTTCTTGACAGATTTTGCAAAATAGCCCCTGAAGCAGCAAGCGCCATGCCAGAAAGCAGCGTAATGAGAAGTCGCGGCAGGCGAATGTCAAAAATGACAAATTCGTCCATAGGGTTTCCGTGGCCGATCAAGGCCAAAAGCGTTTGGGCATACGAAAGCGATGCGCTGCCAATGCTTAAACCGGTTAAACCGGTCAATAAAATTAAAAGCACCAATAATAAAATGATCCGCCTCTGCTTTTTTAACAAAGAAGTTGCCATCATGAGCGAAGCTGACCCCCTTTGCGCACGACATATAAAAAGAAAGGCAATCCTAAAATCGTGATAATGGCGGCAACGGGAGTCTCATAAGGAGCGTGGATGGTTCGCCCCAAAAGGTCCGCGAGCGACATGAAACTTGCCCCGAATAATGCGGAGATAGGAATGACAAACCGATAATCCGTACCGACAAACGGCCGGACGAGGTGCGGAATCATTAACCCGATAAAAGCCATATTGCCAACGAGCGCAACAGCACAACCGGTTAGGATAATGACAATAATCAGCAGTAAAATTTTTATTTGAAGCGTCTTTTGCCCGACGGCAATCGCTACTTCTTCATTCAGGCTTAGTATAGTGAGCTGCCTCGACAAGGCGACCGCCAAAAAAAGCCCGATCAAAATAATCGGCGTAATGATCTGAAGTTGATGCCAAGTAGTACCGACGAGACCCCCTGCCGTCCACATGGAGACGTCTTTAGAAATTTTAAATGTGAGCGCGACACCTTGGGCGATGGCTTCAAGAAAAGCCGTGATGGCTACCCCTGCTAAAACCATGCGCACAGGGGAAAAGAGGCTCTTTTTCACGGCACCGATGCCAAAAACCATGAGACCGCCGGCCGCTGCCCCGATGAAACAGGCGACCGTCAACCATAGATATGATGCGGTCGGAACAAAGGCCATGGTGACTGCAAGTGCGGCATTCGCACCGGCTGTCAACCCGAGTAACCCAGGGTCGGCGAGCGGGTTACGCGTTAATCCTTGAATGATGGCACCGGAGACAGATAGGGCCGCCCCGACAAGAATAGCACCAATTTCCCGCGGCAGCCGAATTTCCCGAAAAATATTAAAGGTTTCATTCGTTTTATGGGAGAAAAAGGCATGGAACACTTTAGCCATGTCCAAATCCGCTGCGCCGAATGTTAACGCCAAAATAAAGGTAACGATAAGAAGGATTAAAGCGATGAAGAGTTTATATGTAAAAGAAAATGCATGCATGAAACCACTCATCTTTTTCTTGATTTTTGTTAAAAAGAGGAATTCCATTTTAAGAATTCCTCTTTTCTATTATTCACCGAGAAAAGCTTTTTTGAAAAAATCCAGTTGGTATTCCAATGAAATGGGATCGTTAAAGTAAAACGCTTTGGCATTGACGGTGTAAACATGACCGTTTTTCACGGCAGGGATATTTTTATAGGTGTCGGTCGTCATAAAGGAAGCATCCGCGTTTGGGTCTTTGCTGAAAATGACGTAATCTCCGCAGTACTCCGGCAAAACTTCAGGCGAGATGGCAAACCAGCCGGGTTTTAGCGCATCCCTTTTCACGGCTTTGGGCATGTTCAACTTCATTTCTTGATAGAGAGGCTCGGTGCCGCGCGCCCAGTTATTCCCGAAGACATAGAGCTGTTTTCCGGAATTTTCAATAACGGAAACCGTTGCATCCTCACCAATTTTCGCTTTGATTTCTTTCCCAAGTGCTTCGGCGCGTTTTTTATAATCGGCGACCCAAGCTTTGGCTTGTTTTTCTTTATTTAAAAGCTTGCCGATTTCAATGAATTGGTTCAAATAGTCCAATTTGCCGTACGTATAGGTCACGGTCGGTGCAATTTTTTTGAGCTTATCAATATTTTTTGTCGTGGACAGGCCGATGATCAAATCGGGTTTCAGCGCAATAATTTTTTCAATGTCATTTTCAGAAACGGCTTCAACCCCTTTTAAAGCCTCTTTAAAATTAGGGTTGTCTTTCGCGTATGAGTCAACACCAACGAGCGGGACGCCTAATTTTAGAACGTCACCGGTAAAGGTTGATAAAACAATGACGCGTTTCGGATGGGCCGGCACTTCCACCGGGCCGTTTTCCGATTGGTATGTGACCGTTTTCGGAGCGGTACTTTCGGATTTGGAATCATTGTTTTGACCACAAGCGCTAAATAACAGCACTGCCGGCAAGAGGAGTAAAAGCATCAGTTTTCTATACATAAGCGGTTTCTCCTTTAATTAGATTGTAAGTCGTGCAGAGCGGTTTTCCCGTCAATGGGTCAGTGCCAATCACAGCTTCAATGTGAAAAACTTCTCTTAGAACATCTGCCTGAATGACGTCTTCACATGTCCCGGCTTTGACGATGCGGCCGTTTTTTAAAGCGATAATGTAATCGCAAAAGCGCGCCGCTTGATTAATATCGTGCAGAACCATGACGATCGTCCGTTGCTGTTCGTCATTCAGCCGCTTTAACAGCTCCAAGACTTCTAACTGGTGAGCAATATCCAAATAAGTCGTTGGTTCATCAAGAAAAATGACATCGGTTTCTTGAGCGAGTGCTAAAGCAATCCAGACCCTTTGCCGCTGCCCCCCGGAAAGAGCATCGACCGGATGATTTTTGAAGGCAGAAACACCTGTCACTTCGAGCGCCCAGTGAATGACGTCGCGGTCCTTTTGTGTCAGATGACCAAAACCTTTTTGATAAGGATAGCGCCCGTAAGAAACGAGCTCGCCGACGGTTAATCCTGCCGGACACTCTGGTGATTGAGGGAGGATGGCCATTTTTTTGGCAAGCTCTTTGGTTTTAATTTCCGTGATGCGCTTTCCGTCAATGATAACGGATCCGGATTGAGCAGCAATGATCCGCGTCATGGCTTTTAAAAGCGTAGATTTTCCGCAGCCATTCGCGCCGATGATCGCTGTGATGCGATTTTCCGGTATTTGAACCGTTAAATCCTCGACGATGGTGCGCTCACCGTAACCAATATGTAGATTTTCCGTATATATTTGAACCATGTTTTTCCCTCAAATCATAAAAAAATATTGATAACAATTATCAATATCATTTATAATATGATTATAGTGAGAATGTTTCTCATTTGTCAATTGATTTTTTTATACGGCTTGGGGGATCGACAATGAACGAAATGAACGTTTTTGACGTGACGGTGATCGGCGGGGGACCAGCGGGGTTATTCTCGGCCTTTTACAGCGGTTTAAGGAAAATGAAAACAAAAGTTATCGAGTACCATCCATATCTCGGCGGGAAAGTCCGCCTTTATCCGGAAAAAACGATTTGGGATGTCGGTGGGCTTCCTCCCGTTACGGGCGCCGATCTTATTGATAATCTAGTCGCACAAGGGCTGACATTTCAACCGGAAGTCGTTTTAAATGAAAAGATTGTTGCGATTCAAAAACAGGATGGTCTATTTGTGCTCGAAGCGGCATCTGGGCGTAAGCATTACTCCAAAACCGTCATCGTCGCTGTCGGCAGCGGCATTTTAAAACATACCAAACTGGATGTTGCTGGGGCGGAGCGTTTTGAACATAGCAATTTACACTACACCGTGACATCACTTGAAGACTTCAGGGATCAAACGGTTTTAATCTCGGGCGGCGGCAATTCCGCGATTGATTGGGCCGTCGAATTGGAGCCTTATGCGAAAAAAGTGTATATCGTCTGTCGCGGTGAGGAGCTTTGCGGCCACGAAGCGCAAATCACACATATCATGAACAGTTCGGTGGAATGTTTACCGCAAACAACTATTACGAATCTGATCCCTGCGGTAAATGAAGACAGAATCCAACAGGTAGAATTAACAAGGAACGGCAGCGATGTTTTTCGTGTAGACGTGGATGCGGTCATCGTCAATCACGGTTTTGACATGGATACCGAACTCCTCAAAAATGCTGAACTAGGCCTAGAGCTGGTGGATGATTATTTTATAAAAGGAACAGCGAAATGCGAATCCACAGTGCCCGGTTTATTTGCTGCTGGTGACATTCTTCATTATGATGGTAAATTAAACTTGCTCGCCGGCTGCTTTCAAGACGCCGCGAACGCTGTCAACCAAGCCAAAAAATATATTGAACCTGATGCAGAAGCCTTTGCCATGGTGTCCTCACACAACGAAGTGTTTAATGAACTCAATAAAAAATGGAAGCAATCGACACAAAAGGCACAGAGTCATGTTCTTCAAAAAGCATAACATTTGTATAGATAAAAATCAGACCGAGCGGAAAGCTAGGATCCTATCGGCAGATCTCATTTTGGGGATCGGCCGAAAGGGTCCTTTTTTTCGTTAAAAAGTATAGAGAATTGGCTTAATCTAGCACTACTATCAGGCTGTATGTCGTGCGTAATTCTTGTGCCTAGCCACCCTTGCGCGACTTTTATAGCTCACGATACAAAAAAGTTTGCCAAAACGGCATTAATGCGCATTTTACTGCTGGAAAAGTTATTAAAAATACAGGGATATTCCATAATATGGAATAATTGCAGTAATATTTGTAAAAAACTGGAGCATATGCGCATTTCTATGCCTGATCCTGGGTAAAAGTGCGCAAAAAACAAATTTATGCTCATTTTTCAGCTGAAACAGCCGCGAAAATGAGCAGACGCTCCATAATATGGAAGAATCGCAGCTAAAAATGGTAATAACTGGAGCATATGCACGTTTCTAAGCCAGATCCTGGGCAAAAATGCGCAAAAAACGAATTTATGCTCACTTTTTGGACGTAAAGCGCAAGAAAATGAGCAGACGCTCCATAATATGGAAGAATCGTAGCTAAAAATGGTAATAACTGGAGCGTATGCGCGTTTCTAAGCCAGATCCTGGGCAAAAATGCGCAAAAAACAAATTTATGCTCATTTTTCAGCTGAAACAGCCGCGAAAATGAGCAGACGCTCCATAATATGGAAGAATCGTAGCTAAAAATGGTAATAACTGGAGCGTATACGCGTTTCCAAGCCAGATCCTAGGCAAAAATGCGCAAAAAACAAATTTATGCTCATTTTTCAGCTGAAACAGCCACGAAAATGAGCAGACACTCCATAATATGGAAGAACCGCAGCTAAAAATGGTAATAACTGGAGCATATGCGCATTTCTAAGCCAGATCCTAGGTAAAAGTGCGCAAAAACGGGATTTATGTGCACATTTTTGCTTGAAGAGCGTGGTATTTTTCATTTTTGTTTAGCGATGAAAATGAGGATGGGTGAAGAGGTTTTGATTTTATTCAGTTGCCTTTGCAATGTTTGTCGCACTTTGTAGAAGAGACGGAATAGTCGTACAAATGTCGGGATGCTCCAGCCTATGCTCAACCATTTCCTATATTTTTCGGGATAGGCTACAACCTAGTAAGGATTTACTATAAAAATGAAAAATCGTCCGGAATCAAATGTGATGCCATCTCTGAACCTCAATTCTTTATCCTTCTCTCGTTTTATAAAAATGTAAAGGCTTACAAAGTTTTATAGAAATAGTTAAAGATGCTGAAGTCAATGGTTGCACCAAGCTCGAAGGAGGTGGTGTGGGGGTCACAGGAGGTAGAAAATTCCCATCATCAAGCAGGACAAGATCTTAAAAAAGGAGGAATGTAACATTAAAAGGGTATTGAAAAAGGCGGCCACCCTTACTTTGGCTTTTTCTTTAACTCTACTATATTCCAATGTTAGACCACTCGCAGCCAGTGCCGCCGATGAGACTGTTTCTAAAGAAACCCATTTGACGTACCATTGTACGGTTAAACAACCAATTGAGCAAGAATTTGACATGCCGGTCACGATTAAAGGAACGGTCCCCACAGTTGTAGAGCCGGGGGAAGAGGTAACGATCAATAATTCACAGACGACAGTTACTATTCCTATGGTACAAGTTGGTGTTATGAAACTGCTTGGGAACTATGTATCGGGGAAAACGACGAAGTTTGAAATCCAGTCGTTGAATACGGATAAAACGATCAATGTTGCTGACCAAGCGGATCTTGAGATTCCCGAGACGACAATTGACCCAACTAAGGATATGGAACTGACCGTGCCTGATCCGGCTATTAGTGTCAGCGGATTTAAGGCAGGGAAAGAAGGAACTCTGACATTAAAAGCCGGTGAAATTGATACTCACTTAGATATTACTGGAGGTGCACAAGAGGTTGCGGTTGAAGCTTCCTGTGTGCCAACGGACAAGGATACAACAATTGCCACCATTACCATCCAAGAAAAAGCCGTTGATGAAGCCCCGCAAATCACCTTAAATGGTGACAATCCCATGAAGGTTGAACTCGGTGATGCTTGGAAGGATCCGGGGGCAACGGCGAGTGATGATGTCGATGGGGATTTGACCGCTCAGATTAAAGTTTCTGGGGATAAAGTCGATCCTGATAAACTCGGTACTTATAAGGTGACCTATTCTGTCACCGATAGCGCAGGGCATACCACTACCGTTGACAGAACGGTTAATGTCGTGAAACCGGAAGGAAGCATTTTATACAGTTGTAACGTCACCCAACCCATTCCTTTAACTTTCACGATGCCAGTCATTGTAAAAGGAAAGGCGCCTGAAACGGTGAAACCAGGTGCGGCTATTAAAATTACCGAGTCCCAATCCATCGTTAAAATTCCGTCTTCTACGGTCGATGTCATGCGTCTGTTACATGCGACATCTGTAACAGGAACGACAGATGAATTTTTACTCCATGCGACAAATAAGGATGCAACCGTTGACGTCGCTAAACAACAAGGCGGCGCCATCCAAATTCCTGAAACGCCAGTACCAACCGAAGGCCCGATAACACTGACCGTTCCGGATCAAGGAATGGAAGTCACCGGATTTACGGCTGGTGATGAAGGGGTTCTCACCATTAAAGCTGGTGAAATTAAAACGACGATGAAGCTTAATGGCGTTCCTGACATTCTTTCGACAACCGTTGCCGTATGTAACCCGATGGACGGTGAAGATACAACAGCTAATACCATCAAAATCGATGGGGAAGCACCGGTCATCACCTTAAACGGGGAAAACCCGATGACGGTTGATTATGGAAGCACTTTTAATGATCCAGGCGCTAAGGCTAATGACAATTTGGATGGCGACATCAGCGACCAAATCGTCGTAACCGGTGAAGTAGACACGCATAAAGTTGGAAGCTATACCCTTACTTATACGGTAAGCGACCGCGCTGGGAATACCGCTACGGCAGAGCGAACAGTGAAAGTTGTTGATAACGAAAAACCGGTCATCACGCTTAATGGCGACAATCCGATGACGGTAGAGATGGGAAGCACATTCGAAGACCCCGGCGCAACGGCAACTGATAATGTTGATGGTGACTTGACGAGACAAATTCAAGTGACAGGCAGTGTCGATACGAGCCAGTTCGGCACGTACACGTTGACATACTCGGTCACGGATAGCGCCGGAAACACGGCAACGGCCACTCGGACAGTCAACGTCGTGAAGTCAAAGGGTACCATCACTCCGGGTGAAGAAACGGTTGTTTATCCAGGAGAACAGGTCACGATTGACGGGACCAATATCGTATTGACCATGCCGGAAGACCTGCCGCTCGGTACGACGTTGACCGTAACGGACGTAAGCAACTCCGACGCTGTGTCGAAAGCGGAAGGTTTAGAGCTTGCCGGGCATGTGTATCAATTTGACTTCACTTATCCAAATGGTCAAGCACCAAAAGGTACCTTTACCTTGACCATGGGGTATGATACCGGTAAATATTCCTCAGATCAAGTCGATATTTTCTTTAGCATTATGGTCATTGAGCCGCTGCAGATGGGTGAGAATGGCTTGCCATTCTTTTTCGATAGCCCCCCGATAGTGCTTGAGCATTTGGAAACCGGTTTCAATAATTTGCGTCATTTCCTGACTCAGCGATTCCATGACGATAATCCCCCTGCTTTTTTTCATAGGTATGAACGGATAAAAAGCATAGCGCCATGATGTCATGCCAGGCTCAGCGCCTAATCCCTCGGACTACTCCGATCCCCCTCTAGAGCGATGCCAGCATCCCCGAGGACATCCGATGGCCATCAGGACTAAGCGGTGAGTTTTTTGCTTTTATGACGGAATTAATAATAAAATCTATCAACTTAAAATATACCATATTTCACCAACTGTTTATAGACAGAATCTTTCGACGTTATGTGACAAAGTACCTTGTACAAAAGTCGGGGTCTCATCATGTTTAAGCGCTGTCATCCGATTTTTATCGGGGTGTGTATAACTAAACATTTATCTTATAATATCATTAAGTGACATCATTCTGAATAGTCTACAAATATAACGCGAGGTATCTCGAAATCGTTATAAGAGAGGAGGTTTAAAAGACATATGAGTGGCTCCGTCGTTATTGGCTATACGATGAAAAAGAAATTTTTCGCGGCTCTTTTTGCTGGATTGCTCGTGCTTGCCGCAATGGGAGGGATTTTCGGTATCACTGGTACCGCCTTTGCCTTGCCATTAGGAGGGATGGGTGATTTCCATGTACAGTTTGAGAAGTTGGAAGGAAAAGGCTTTTCCCTTATGCCGCAGATCGGCGAGACCGGAGATTCCAATCAAGCCCCTTTAGTTCGAAACAAGATAGACAGCGCAACGGTTTACGGGCTATTAATCTACAAGGATTTAAAATTACCAACTGGCAAATGGATCCGAATAAACATTGAAGGCACACAGCCTACGACCATTAAAGGTTTAATACAGGATGCCCGTTACATCAGTGCTAACTTGCAATTTAATGAACTAGCCGTTGAGGAGCATAACACGGCGAAAATGTCGGCTGAAGAAGCTTTCAAAAACAATTGGGGGCAATCGGCAGATACCGTAACGATTACGGATGGCAAAATTGTAACCGATTACTTATTCCAGAACATGGTTAATTTACAAGGTGCAAAAATTTCCATACAAAGCATTGACAAACCCGGTGAAGTGGCCGATTCTGATCACTCATCTGGTATCGCTCAATCTGGGTCTGGCGGTGACAATGGCGATTCGGATTTAGGCGGAAGGTTGCCGGATACCGCTAGCAATACTTTTATGTTTATTGCGATAAGTTCATTTTTGATTGTTCTTGGCACCGCGATTATTTTACGTAAGCGCATGTTTAAAGGAATTTAAGGATGCTTGAAAAATCTTGCGGCACGCGGGGTGAATCTAGTGGAAACGAAAATGTCTGTGGGATTTACTGTCAAGAAAAAATTCGTGGCTGCGTTGATTTGTGGCTTGATCGTACTTGGTGCCATGGTCGGTGTCTTCGGCATGACCGGAACGGCTTTAGCTTTGCCTCTTGGTGGCATGGGTGACTTCTACGTGCAATTCGACAAGTTAGAAGGCAAAGGTTTTGAAATGCTACCGCAAATTGGCGAAACGGGGAATTCGGATGCCTCGCCGATGGTGCGAAACAAAATTGAAGAGGCGACCGTTTACAATTTGCTTATTTATAAGGATTTAAAACTCCCGGATGGTAAATGGATTAGGGTTAATATTAAGGGCACACAACCTACGGAGATTCATGGTTTGATCCAAGATGCGAGATATATTGAGGCGAATTTGCAATTTAGCAATTTAGGCATCCATGAAAAAAACACGGATGATTATACCAAAAACTGGTCGCAATCCGCGGAGAAAGTAACCATTACCAACGCCAAAATCGTGACGGATTATTTGTTCCAAACCATGGTTAAGTTGCAAGGCGCTAAGATTTCCATAGAAAGCATCGACAAACCAGAAACGATCAATTAAATGGTAGCGTGACACCACGAACGGAGGTGGAAGTCACCATGGGTAAGGACAAAGCCGAGCGAAAACGGATCAAGGCGGAAAAATTAGAAGCAAAACTTCAGAAAAAACACCAAAAGTTGGAGAATGCCGGCAAATTTAAACTTTGGCGGAACCACCGCCCCTTTTGGGGAGCGACTTTATCTGTATTGGCCGGCCTTTTGATTCTTTATATACCGATCCAGCTTTATGCCATCGCTTTTGTCCCAGGAAGCTTTGCATTTGTTGGATTCTTGTTCGGCGGACTCGTGCTTATTCTAGGCGTTTTGGCATATCTCTATCCGCAATTTTCAACCGTGCTCGGCGTGATCATTATGTTTTTATCGATTCTCTCTATTATGGGGGCGTTAGGCGGTTTTCTGTTTGGCACGATTTTTGGAATCGTCGGTGGCGCCCTTTGCATTGCTTGGAAGGAACAAGAGATTCCGCATTTGCCGGATCAATCCAAAGAAAGTAAGGAAAGCAATCATTTGATTGATCACAGCGAGGTGGCGAGCACAAAATCAACGACGTAACTTCGAGTGACGGAGATTCGCGGGCAAGGGGATTTTGATATGAAAAGTTGGATTAAGACACATAAAAAGTTTTTCTTCATCGGATGGGTTGGTGTACTGATTCTCAGCCTTTGTTTTTCGATTTATTCCCCTAATAAAGTAGTTGCGGAAGGTGAAACAGGCGATTCGGGTAATAGTGGCGGGTTTTTAGTCGAAGCCGACAAAGTGGAAGGGACAATGGATGTTCTAAAAATCATCACTGAAGGCGAAGCGGCTATCGGAGAAGGGATAATTTACGGCTTAACGATGACAAAAACTTTGGCCACAGACAAAGGGAATCTAACTATTAAAATTAAATCACCGGGCCCTATTAATGTGGAAAACTTAGTAGGAAAGTTAATCGGTTTGCCGGTGTTGGGCGGAGTTTGCACACCGAGCAAGGTCGGTTGGGCTTGCATGACCGATGTAAAAATGACACTCAGCGATCAAACGGCAGATGCCATTGACTTGCCGAATGCGACCGTTGAAACCTGTTTAAATGACCAATGTCAGGACGTATCCAATCTGGCAAAGGCTCTTCTTGCGACCAAGACCCCTGAGGAAATTAAAAAGGAACTGCCCAGTTTGCAAAAGGACTTAGAGAAAGCGGCTGACTTGATTGAGCAAGCGAAAGATCTTGCGGATCAAATCGAAAAAGACAATGCCATCGATGCTGTAAACCAATCGATAGAAAAGGCTAAAAAGCTTGTCACATCACCGAATCAATTAAAGCCGGTTGCCGATCAAATTGGCAACACCTATGACCAATTACTGAAAGCTTCTGGCGACTGGGGAGCAAATTTGGATGAGGCAAATCAGCTCCTCGATCAAGTTGGTCAGCAAATCGAGCAAGATGAAAAGGTCGTAAAAAACATGCCGCAGCTCGAGGCATTAAGCAAAAATTTGGCAACGCTGAAAAAACAGCTTGAGGACCTAATGGATAACGCCGAAAAATTATCTAAACAGCAAAAACAGTATCAAGATCGTCTCGATGCAACAACCAAACAGATTGAAGCCTTAAGGCAACTGATTTTAAGTCATAAGAACGTGTACGATGAGGCACTGTTGCAAACCATTCTTGATGCTCTTTCAGTCGGTATTTTAGATCAAGCACCCGGTAATCTACAGAAAAACAAGGGTTCCGGGTCAATAAATGAAGATTCTAGCGCCAAGGATCAAAAGCAAGACACCAACCAAACCGATCAGAATACGTCGCCTACAGATACAACGAGCAGTAAACCTTCGGATCAAGGGACGACGAACGATACCAGTCAGGGTCAACCCGATAGCAAAGCCGAACTTAAAAAACAATGGCAAGAAGCGCTGCAGAATGGGATGGCGAATTGGGCTGCCATCAAACCAAACCTTGACAAAGCCAAAGATGAAATAGAGACAATGGACCATTTGGCGGATGAATTAACCCACAGCTTGCTCATCATATTAAATAGATTGGATCCGAAGAAGGCTAAGGCATTTGACAGTCATTTGGATGCCCTAGAAACGCATATGGAACACCTTGACGGGCAAGTTTCGGCCTTAAAGACTTCTATTTCTAAGGCGGCTGAACTAGAAAAACAACTCGGGATAAGCAGTAAAGATTTACAGACACTAAAATCAAACTTGGCTGAATTGAAATCGTTGAAAACCTCCCTTCATCAACTCGAAGCGAAACTCAACGCATTGCCCGAATTTAAAACCATAGATGGGTTTATCGATCGAATCGAAAACCTTCAATCAGATATTGGAGCCTGGTAAGTTCAGAAGTATAATGAAGCATCCCATCGCGGGGGGATGCTTTTTTATATTGCTATGAGAGTATAAAATTTTTCCACGCCAGCCTAATTACAACTAAGGATCGGCCTACACCTAAAAGGCTTGGCAGAGCCAAGTTTTCTTTATACTGGCTAGATAATATATCATTTTTTCCGGCAAAGGCCTGGGGATGTCCAGCATCCCCTACTCCGAGGCGATCACATTCCGAATGGGCTGCTTCAGGCAATTCCGAATTGGAACCCAACCAGCAATGATGCCCACAGCTGCTGAGATTAAAAACCAAAGGGTTATTCCCGAATAAGCATAGGCAAAGTCCAATGGGGCCCGAAACAATGCTTCACCGATTTCGTAAGTGAGTGCGAGGCTTGCGGGAACAGACAATAAAACCGAAAAAAACCAAGCAGTAAAGCTGATCACAAGGCTTTCTGATGTGATGATCCGAAAGATCTGGATATCATTAGCTCCGATCGCGCGCAACACGCCCATTTCCCTCATCCTTTCCATGATATTCAAACTCGTGTTGCCAGTCAGACCGATGGCGGAAACCGTTAAGATCAAAAGGGCCATGGCGGTTAAAAAGATTAAAAGGACGTCGGTGCGGGCTTCTTGCTCATCGGCCATATCGCTCGTGAGGCGATAGGAGGAAACCGATTGTTTGTGAGCTGTAAAAGCTTTAATGATTTTTTTCATCAACATCATGACTTCGTTACGACTATGTTGGGTTGTGACAATGTTGATCAGGCTACCTCTATTGGCATCAAGACCGGTTGAATCGAGCACATGTGGATCGGCATAGGCTGCCGCTTCACCGCTAACCTTTCTGATTAATCCGACCACTGTCAATTTTTTGTGGCTACCGTTGACATCCACTGTTATGACGTCACCAATATCGATCCCCTTTTCGGATTGGAGAAGAGATGTATCCAAAACGATCGCATTTTTATCTTCAGGCTGAAGCCAACGCCCTTTAATGACATCAGGCTTAACGAACGCGGAATGGATTTTGGGCACATATATTTTCAAATCCTGGCTGTATGTGCCGTCAGGACGAAGGCGATTCCCGTAAACTTGGTTCCAAACTTCAAAAGTCTTGACTTCAGGGACGGTTTTTAAAGCCAAAGCGATTTGCTGAACCGATGCGGGTTTTTTTAAATGAATTTGAATATCGTATTGATTATATTTCAAGGCATTTTGATTGGTTTTTTCCATGGAACTGCGAATGCTGAACACCGACAAGATGACGGTGCCGCTTAACGTTAAAGCGAAGAGACATAAGGCTGTCCGAGCTTTTTTGCGAAAGGCGTTGCGAAAAGAGAGACGTAAGGAACAAGACCCGCCTCTGAGCGTCCGGAAAAGTGCCTTCCTCTGTTCTCTGGAGCCGTTTATGGCCTCACGAATGGACATTCGCGTCCCCTTTAAAATGATCCAAAGACAAGCGGCTTGTGGAAGCACGATGCCTGCAAGAACTTGAAAGACAATGATGCGCCAGGAAAAACCAATCGTTGAAGCATCAAAGCCTAGCATTTCCATCGAAAAACTTGTGAGGCATCTCGCCCCAAAGAGTCCGAGCGGGATGCCGATGACGAGGGATGCGGCACTGTAAATCAACACGCTTGAGAAATACATGACTGAAAGTTCACGCGGGGTAGCGCCGATCGATTGCATCACCCCGATTTCCCGCGTTTGATGGTTTAAAACGGATTGTATGGCGTTGACGACGATGCCGCAAGCTGCGAGAAAAACAAGGATGCCGAGTTGTTCTAAAATAATGGTCATCGATTGGACAATGTCAAACGCCCAATGCTGCCTTTTCTCCGGAACATGCGTGGAGTAGACGCGGATCCCGCGGTCTTCCAAAAATTTTTTTATACGGATGGCCGTATCCTGTGCTTTTTGCGTGTCATTTTTATTGCCGGAGATCGTAAACGACAGCCAGTTCCACCGCTTGGAGTATCCAAACAGCTTCAAATCATCCGGGTGGATATAGCCGATGCCGGTTTTTGTCAAAAAGGTCGTTTCTTCTCCCGGTGCTTGAAGCGTGCCGGTAATGGTCATTTTTCGTCTTTTACCATTCGATGTTTCGACCCAAACGGTGTCTCCAATATGCAAATGGAAGCTTTTTAACGTATTTTCTTCTAAATACAGGCCGCCGCCTGGGTGCGGCCAATGCCCGGATTGGGATAGCACACGTTCCATGGACTGCTGATGATAGTCCATGGCATAGAGACGAAGTGCCTTCCAGCGGCGGAAATCCGGCTTTGTCCCGGGAGTTGCCGGTTGAATTTTGGCATTTAACATCGTACGACCTTCGGCGCGTTCGACGCCTTTTACCGTTTGAATTTCCGAAAGCCGTTCTGGGTTGATAGATTTAAGATAAAGGGTACCGCTCGCTGGTTTTGTGATGTGAAAACTTTGGTTCATGCCTTCTGTTAAAATATAACGGGCTTGGGCGATGGTGCCGATTCCGGTCATGCTCATGGCAATGACTGTGATGGCCAAAAAGGTTCGGAATTTAAAGAGCCCCAAATCTCTTAGCACTTTTTTCTGTCTCGGACGGAATATCATCGTGAAATCGATTCCTTTTGCCTAAGTTTTTTGCGCTTTGCCGATAAACTGCTGCCGGTGACCTTGCCATCGACAACCGTGATCAGCCGATCCGCTCTATCCGCTAAAGTGTGATCATGTGTAACAATGACAACGGTCTTTCCACGAGCCGCCAACTGTTCGAACAGGAAGATAATTTGGTCCGCGGTTTTGGAATCGAGGCTCCCCGTCGGTTCATCGGCGACGATGATGGGCGGATCATTGGCCAGTGCCCGCGCAATGGCCACCCGCTGTTGCTCTCCGCCCGAGAGTTCCGCCGGGAATTTTCTTGCGGCATCGGCCATACCGACCTGCTGTAAAAGCTCAAAAGCTCTTTCCATTTGCTTTTGCCTCGTATACGTTCGACAAAAATCCATTGGAAGCATGATGTTTTCAAGCGCGGTCAATGTCGGCATTAATTGAAAAAATTGAAAAACGATCCCGATGTTTTTGCCGCGCCATTTCGCTAACCGCGACCGACGAAAGCGGTGGATGTTCTTCCCGAGAATTTCAACTGTCCCAGACGTCGGCTGGTCAATCCCTGTGATCATATTAAGCAGCGTCGATTTCCCACTCCCCGATTTTCCGATTACCGCAGCAAACTCGCCTTTTCCAATCGTTAGGTTGACGTGGTTCAGTGCCACAACTTGCGTATTTTTTTCACCATACGTTTTAGTGACATTTTTCAGTCTTATGACCATAAGATGCCTCCGAGTGAATTTTTACCCAATATTATTTTTTACCGAAGGCGAAGGATTATAAAAGTTCTTGAGCGATGCAATGTACACGCTTTATGAGAGAGATGGTGTTCTTGGGGCTGTAACAGCTTCAAAAATCAGAAATCTAGGGGGCTCAGCGCTTGGCATTCCATTCAGATTCGTTATAATAGTGAAGTATGTATACAGATGAAGCGCGCCTTTTAGGCCACTTGAGATAAAAGTCATATGAAATAGAAAGGTGAAAGACTGTGGCTAGGGAAAACGGACAAACGTTCATCGTTGACATCGACCGTCTCGATGCCAAAGGTTCGGGTCAGTCGGTCATTTGGCATGAACATGAACCTGGTCAACCGCCAAAAAAACTCAAGTTAACGATCCCCCGTACACTTCCGGGAGAGAAAGTGCGGGTAACGGTGGACCGCCCCAAACGAAGACGACGCATCGCGGTACCTGAAGAAATTTTACAAGCTCATGAAGAACGGATTGTACCGGCTTGTCCGCATTTTGACCTTTGCGGCGGATGCGTCTTTCAACATTGGCAATATGCCGGGCAATTAAGGCAGAAAACCGCCCATGTCAAGCAGGCGATTGAACGGGCAGGTTTTGATCCGAGCCTCGTGCGTGAGACAATGGGCATGGATGATCCGTGGCATTATCGGAATAAAATGGAGTTTACTTTTGCCCCGGATGGCACGCTCGGTTTACACGAACAAGGAAATTTCCGAAACATTATTGCGCTTGAGACGTGTTTGATTTGCCGCGAAGAAATGACAGCGGTTGCCATGGAAGTGGCGCATTGGGCGAAAACCCATGCCTTGTCCGGTTATGATAAGAAAAGTCATGAAGGATTGCTTCGTCATTTAATGGTCCGTCAATCATTTGCGACCGGTGAAATGATGCTCGCTTTGTTTGCCACGGAAGGACCGGAAGCTCACGAAAAGGCCGTTCTTGATTTGAAAACAAGGATTGGCGAAAAGTTCCCTCAAGTCAAAAGCCTCTTGTGGCTCGAAAACACGCAATGGGCCGACCGAACGCAATCGGAGAAGTCGCATGTTTTATCCGGACGCGACTTTATTTATGATGAACTAGCGGGATTTCGTTATCGTCTCTGGTTTGATACGTTTTTCCAAACGAACCCGACCCAGGCTGAAAAACTCGTTGAATTGGCTTTGGAAATGGGAGAACCAAAGAAAAGTGAAAAAATGATTGACTTGTTTTGCGGGGTAGGGACGTTTTCGCTACCATTTGCTAAACGAGTTGAGCAGCTTGCCGGCATCGAAATCGTCGAGACATCGATTGCCTCCGCGAAGCGAAATGCCGCCGATAACGGTATTTCGAATACATTCTTTTTGGCTAAAGATGCCCGCCACGGCATCGATGAAGTGCTCGAAACCTTTGGCACACCGGAACTGTTATTGCTAGACCCGCCCCGCTCCGGCGCCGGTGGCAAAGTGATGCGTAAAATCGGCCGCGCCCAAACTGAGCGAATCGTTTATGTCTCCTGCAATCCGGACACTTTTGCCGAGGACATCAAGGAGCTCGTTCCATTCGGCTATGAACTTAAGAAAGTCCAACCCGTCGACCTATTCCCGCATACGGTGCATGTGGAGTGCGTGGCATTGCTGTCAAGGGTTGAGATATAAAGAACATCGTTATTTTAGAGGTTGATTCAGAAGAGGAAGCAAGATCAATTATGGAGAACGACCCTACAGTAGCAGAAGGTATCATGAAGGCAGAATTATTTCCTTATAGAGTGGCATTAATGAAAAGATCCACTTTATAGGTAAATACGTTTTTTTAGGCCTTTCTAATGCCTTTGTATATTCCTATCTTGAAAACGCCAAAAAATGGTGACCTTTTGTGTGGCATCCCTGATAAATAATGTTTAACTCAAAGTTCGCATGCGGATGCCGTGTTGGATAATAGCTGTAATTTTCCCGCGAATTGAAAAGTGTATGGTATAGAAAAACTTGCCTTTAATGATTTTCACCTGGCCCTTTAGCATAAAAAGGGTCGGGTGAATTTAATATAATTTAAAAGACAACTAGCTCTGTGCTAGAGCCAGTTGTCATCGGAGCCGCCATCCCAACCGCCAAAATCGATATCATTCTGCTGCCAACCGGGGTCAAAGTCGACATCGTTTGTGTTTAGGCCGTTGTCCCCATCGGCATTCCAATCCGAGTCACCGCTAGGATCGTAATCACCGTCCACGCCGTGGCGGAGTTGGTCAATTTCTTGCTGTTGCAGAATGTTTTGTTCTTGCAATTCCCGCAGGAGTTCATGATCTTCCATATTTTGCATCGCCATGAATTGGTCATACCCGATGCGGCCCTCTTCAAGAAGATAAGTTAATAAAGCCCCTGCCGCTAAACCGCCGGCAAAGGTGCCGAAACGACCGAAACCACCTCGCCCGATGGGTGGCTCATAATAATCATACGGGTCAGGATAGACGCGTCTTTGCGGTCCGTAGACAGGGGGCTGATGCCGGTGTGTCAACGGCCGGATGATTAAGAAATACGCTAATACTATAATGATAACCAAGCCGATAAAAGTCATGGTCAAACCTCCGTTATGCGTTCCTGTTACAATAAATACGTAAAGGACGGGCGTTATGTTTCAATGGACCCACAAATTTTCATCACCATTTTAAGGAAAACCATAATCTTTTTCATTAAAATAGACCTATAGTCTTTTAAAGAGGGGCGGGTTCAACTTGAAAACCATCACGATCAAAAATACAGTGATTGGTGAAGGCATGCCGAAACTGATTGTTCCCATGACAGGGAAAAATGATGAAGAAATTATAAAGGAAATTCAGTGGCTTCGCCCGATGCGCCCGGACATTATCGAATGGCGTGCCGATTACTATGAAAAAGTTGAGGACGTAGAGGTGCTACTCTCTACACTGGATAGAGTCAGGCGCGCATTGGATGACGAGATCCTTTTATTCACATTTCGAAGGAAGCTAGAAGGGGGGCAAAAAGAGGTCTCGGCGGATGTCTACCAAAACTTGATTGAAACCGTCATCAAAACAAAGAAGCCGGACATGGTGGATATTGAGCTTTTGTCAGGTGAAAGCATAGTCCGTTCACTCGTCGCTTGTGCTCGAGCTCATGGTGTCAAAGTCGTCATGTCCAACCACGATTTCCACAAAACACCGCCAAAGTCGGAGATTATTGATCGCCTTTCCAAAATGCAGGCACTTGGTGCGGATGTGCCGAAAATAGCGGTGATGGCAAATAGCATGACGGATGTTTTAACGCTGTGGGATGCCGCTAATACCATGAAAGAAAAGCTTGCTGACCGCCCTTTTATTGCCTTGGCGATGGGGGATTTCGGCATCATTACGCGGCTTGCTGGTGGACTTTTCGGTTCAGCGGCGACATTCGGCGTCGGTCTAAACGCTTCCGCACCCGGGCAATTGCCGGTATCAGAGGTTAGAACGGTTCTAGAAATTCTTCATAAATATGAGGCATCAAAGTAAAACCCCGCGAGGATTTCCCGCGGGGTAAATATTTCAATGAAAATGGGGCATGTAGGACTCGAACCTACGACCTGATGATTAAGAGTCACCTGCTCTACCAACTAAGCTAATGCCCCGTGCAAATTAATTATAGGACGGCGGATTGAAGGCTACAAGGAAAATGCTTGCCTAGTATAAATCACAATTTGGCGGTATCCTCTATCAATTTTTGGCACTCTGCATTGTTCATCTACATCCTATCGCGTTTCACTTGGTGGCCAGTACACATTGAATGTTTTTGTAACCTTTGCCTCACACGATCTATAGCCAACTTGGCCTTTTTAACCCGCATGTTTTCATAAAATTTGCGAGAACTTAATAAAAACAAAATAAAAGTAACAGAAGCAGGTGGATGATAGTTAACACCCAATCACAGACAGTGCTACCTATACCATACATATACCCTTTTGATGAAAAACTTGGGGTAAGACAAACATTCACTGGATATACTGTCTGTGAGGTGATATAATGAACACTATTGACACTTTTGATAGTAAGGAAGATAATGAAGATAAAGGAAAGGGCGGCGATCAAGACATGGAAGCAGTTAAACCTTTAGAGAAAGTGAGTCAGACCGAATGGTTGACGACGGGGCAAGCAAAAGAAATCCTGGGCGTGAGTTCTGTAAATACCGTTAAACGGTGGGTAGCCGAAGGTAAGTTAGAAGCCCGGAAGATAGGACAGAACAACTGGATGAGAATCTCATCAGATTCAATCCGTCGATTATTGCAATCTGGTGACAAAAACGTCCAGGCATTTAGAAGGCTCAAAAAACAATTTGATTCAATGTCTGATCTTGATTTTGAGTTAACTGAAGAGGATTTATCCCAAATGTCGGATCGAAATATGGGAAAATTACCTTGGGAGAATCTGAAAGATAAATGACGATCTTGGCTGTCATTGATACATCTTGCCTGGTTTCTAATAGTCACAGAGAGCACTTAGTGACTGCTGCACAAGAGGGCCTTTATGTACCCATTTGGTCTCCATGGATTATCGCTGAATTAAATCGGGTTATGACCTGGAATTGGATCAAAAACAAAGGTGTCAGTGAGAAGGAGAAGTTTTCAAGAAGATACAAAGAAATGATGTCCATTCTTACAGGCTCTTTTCGTTGTGTTGACCCAAAACCACCATGGATTAAAGCGTGGCCATCATTAACCGATAAAGATGATTTACCAATCTGGTCGACAGCCAAATACGCAGAGGCGCAATACATTGTGTCGCTAAACACGAACGATTTCCCTCCGCCTAACAAGTATGGAATTCATATATGGGAGGGAATCGAGTACATAGTTGTTTTAGAGTTTTTTAGGAGAATTCAATATGAGTTTTAACAAGTTTATGGCCGCCGGAGACAATTGGGCGGTTTGTTTTGTTTAGGGAAAAAAACGGTGCAAAAACTAGATGTAATAAATACAATCGATAAAATCTTAAGTGCAAATGAGCAATTTCCAAGCAAATGATGTCATTGATGATGAGGATTATTATGATCGCATCAAAAAAACGTGTTGTCATCAATGATGAAACGAAATTAAGAGGATGATGATAGGCACAAATTATTACAAAAAAGAAAGCTTTTCATTTATAAAGGAAAACGCGGGAAAACTCCACTAGTGTGCGAGTTTTCATCTTTTTGTTTTTCATTTACAATAGTAGATAAGAAATTTGAACAGGGTGGTGGTTTTTTGGACGCTTCCATGAGGAAAGTGGTTGAAGCAAGTTACTTAACCGCAGAGTCCGCCGAATATTATCGCTCCATACTGAGGTATTTCTTTAAACAGCATGAGAGAATGCGAGATTTTATCGCGCCAGAGGAAATTCTGGAGCATATGCGCACCATCCCGGCTTTTTATGATTACCAAGAAGAGCAACTCCACCAACATTTGGCGCAGCTCGTGAAATGGAATAATTTAGTTGCCCGTCAAGATATGACCAATGCAAAAACCGTTGAGGAATATAAGAAAAAGCGCTTCCGCTACCAGTGTACGCCGTATACCGTAGAAATTGAAAGAATGCTGATTCAACTTGAGAAGATTGGCGATACTTTCCAAGGGTCGCTGGAACGCTCCCAATTTGACCGGCTACTTCAAGCGATCGCGACACTTCAGGAGGAAATGGACAAGGGACTGGATAAGCCTTCCGAAGAATACATGCGGCTGTGGGAAGATGTCTTTCGTTATTTTCAAACGATCCGGACGAGGACGGCGGACTACATTGCTTATATCAACAGTGAAGAAACGAATCAACGCATGCAGACGGAAGCTTTTCTCGTTTTTAAAAACCAGTTTACCACATACCTTCGTGACTTCATCCTTTCGCTACAAAAAACATCTTTGCAAATCCAAGAACGCCTTCGGGAACTGACTGCTGACCGCCTCTCTCCCTTCTTCCAAAAACTTGTTCAACATCGCCTTTCGATTCCCCGATTAGAGGATATCTCGACATCCAGTGAGGATTGGCTCAAGGAATACGAGGAATACTGGGATTCTCTGCGTTTATGGTTTTTAGGGGCGCCGAACCGAGAAAGCGAGTTGGAGATGTTGCAATGGCAGACGAATGAAATGATCCGGCGCATCTCGAGATATGTGCAACGCCTTGGAGAAAGACAGCAGCATTTTCGCAGCCGCAAAAAAGATTATTTGCATCTTGCCCAATGGTTTGCAGAAACCGATGATCTTGAAGAGGCGCATAAAATATCATCGGTCGTTTTCGGTGCGATGACGGTTGAACATTTACACATGGAGGATGCGTTATCAGATAATCTTTATGCAGACACTTGGGAATTGGAGCCGGTGGAATGGCCGATTAAACCGCGAACGATCCATTACCGAGAAAAAACGAAGCCGGGTGCTTTTCAATCGAATAAAGAAAAGAAACAAAAGCAAAGGAAGAAATATTTGGAAGAGAGATTGAAGGAGCGGGCGATGATTGCCAAGCATATTTCCCAAGGAGTGATCAAGCTTTCGGAAATTGGAAATATTGATCCGTTTGTCCGTAAAGTGTTCCTTAGTTGGATTGCGAAAAGTGCGGTGGCGAAAAACCATACCATCAGAACCGATGACGGGTTAATCGTTGAAGTCCGGTTAAACAGAGAAAAGATGATCACGCTTACGGCTGAAGATGGGGTTTTAAAAATGCCGGAGACGGTTTTTGTCATAAAGAATGGAGGCGAACAGTTTGGAACCCTCACATCCGTTTGATGAAAAAGCGATGCTTGGGCTCGAATTGTTGTTTCACCATTACTGGATCTTACGCGATGACAATCCAGAAGCCTACCGGCTCATCCGCGAGCGCGAAAAAGTACTGCGCCGCTATATTAACGAAAAATTTGGTATGCGTCTGATCGTCCATCAACATTTTATAAAGCTGGAAAAAGTGCCGGTGGATCCGGAAGCGTGGATGGGTATTCGCGAATTCCAAGAACCGATGGATTATGCGATCTTCTGCTGCGCACTGTCCTTTTTGGAAGGAAAAGCTGTTGACGAACAGTTTTTACTCTCGGAATTGTGTCAGGAGATCCAAAGCGTCTATCCCGGCCCATTCCCATTGGATTGGACCGTCTATACCCACCGAAAATCGCTGATTCGAGCTGTTAAACAGTTGATGGCCTTTCATCTCATCCGGACGGTCGACGGAGAAATCGAGCGATTCGACCGCGATGAAAACGAAGAAGTGCTGTATGAAGCGACGGTCTATAGCCGATATTTTATGCGATCATACCCTGAAGACTTTTCTTCTTACCGTAATTGGCAAGAACTTTTGGCAGATGATTGGAAGCTGAATACGGAAGATGAAAGGCGTAAGCGCGTTTATAGAAAGCTCTTCTTTTCACCGGGGATACAAAGAAAAGAGCGTGACGACCCGGACTTTATGTACATCCGTCAATTTCGAAATCGGCTCACTGAAGATATTGAAAGCCATAGCGATTATCGGCTCCACGTCTATAAAAATACCGCTTTTTTGTCGATTGAGAATCCGAAACAATACCATCACGTTTTTCCTGACCAGAAGGCCTCCACGGACCTTTTGCTGCAGTTATCGCATTTTTTGCATGAACACTCGGAAGCCTACGTTCCGAATGAAAAAGGCGAAATTTTAATGACGGAAGGCGAATTGGAACAAGTCATTGACCGGTTGCGCGCGCTTTATGAAGAAGGATGGGCGAAAACATTCCGGGAAAAAAGCACGCCTATGATTCGTGCGGAGTTGTGCGCCGTCATGAAAGAATGGATGATGGCTGAAGAGGATGCGGGATCATTCATCCGGATCAAATCGTTATTGGGCGTCATGACCGGAAAATATCCCGATGACTTCAGGAAGGAGGAGACCCTATGAGTTTCGACCGTTGGATGATGAACCGAGCTGGGCTATTGAATTTTTGGTATTATGACGATGAAATTTTCACTTTTTCTAATGGAAAACTGCTGCTTCGCGGGACGAACGGGTCGGGGAAATCCGTGACGATGCAAAGCTTTATTCCGGTTTTACTCGACGGCAAGAAAACTCCGGATCGTTTAGACCCATTCGGATCCAAAGCGCGAAAAATGGAAGATTATTTATTAGGGGAAAAAGATGTGGTAGACCGTGATGAGCGGACAGGGTATCTTTTCTTGGAATATAAAAAGCAAAACACCGAACAATACCTTACCACCGGCATTGGGATGCAGGCGAAGCGGCATAAGGGCATTAAATCTTGGTATTTTTTGATTACCGATAATCGCCGGATCGGTATCGACTTTGAATTAGCCCATACGCATGGCGGGGACAGGGTGCCGCTTTCCGCAAAAGAACTGGAAAATCGCATCAGTACAGGCGGTTATGTCGTCCATAGCCAAAGTGAATACATGGAGCTCGTCAATCGTTATGTCTTTGGTTTTCAGTCGATTGAGGCTTACGAAGACCTTATTAAACTGCTCATTCAACTGCGCAGTCCGAAGCTTTCCAAAGATTTTAAGCCGACGGTTATTTATGAAATTTTGGAATCGGCCTTACCGCCTTTAACAGATGATGAGCTCAGGCATTTATCGGACACGATCGAAAGCCTAGATCAAGCTAAACAACAACTCGACCAGCTTGAGCGGGAATATGAATCGACAAAGCGGCTCGTCAAACAATATCACGCCTATAACGAACTGATGATGTATGAGAGAGCGAGAGAATGGCAATTTGCCTTGAAAAAACGCGATGACGCAGAAAGTGAAAGGAATCGGCTCGCAGAAGCGATTGAACAATTGACTACGGACATCGAAGGCCTTGAAAAAGATAAAATTCGCTACCGCAAGCAGAAGGAGCTGGCGAAGGCTGAGAGCGAACGACTGCAGAATCATGAAGTGTGGCGGTTAGAATCGGAAAAAACGAAAATTCAGGAGCGAGCGCTTGAGCTATCTAAGGAAATTAAGGCGCTTGAAGCCAAATGGGATCAAAAAAAGGCGCAATATAGGGAAACACAAAAAGCGTGCGAACGGGAAGAAGATACCCTTCATCAAGCAGAAAAAAGTCAGCAGGAAATACTGGAAGAATTAGCTTATGACGCCGAGGATACGGCTTTTTCGGCGCATGAGACAAATGCCCAAGATTACGCGCGACTTAAAGAGGATGACTTCGATTTTTCGGTCTGGCATAAAGAAGTCGAGGACCATGATGCGCTTCTAGCAATGCTTAAACAGCTTGCCGAAGATGCCGATCGCCTTAAAGCGGAGCATGAACGCTTGGAACGGCAATCTTCCGAGAAGAAAAGGGAGCTAGATGAATGCCGGCAAGAACTTGACCATTTAAAGCAATGGTTTAATGAACAAAAGCAGGTGCTTGAGGAAAATATTTTTCAATGGATCAAACACCATCCCGAATTAACGATCCCCCAAGACCGCCTCCAAGAGGTGATGCGTGCCATGCAAGGTTTATATGACACGCACCGCTATGACGACGTTCGGGGACCGTTGGTTGATGCGATCAATGATTATACGGCAGAATTAAAAACGAAAATCCGTTTAAAAGAAAACGAAAAGCGGGCAAAAGAAGAAGCCATCCAGGCAGCCGAAGCGGACCTTAACTATTGGAGGACGCTGAAGATTCCTCAGCCTGAACGTCCAGAAGAAACCGAGCGTTTTCGTCAAGAACTCGAAGAAAAGGCGACCCCATATCTTCCATTTTATGCGGCGGTAGAGTTCCAAGATCATGTCACGGACGAACAAAAAGAACGCCTAGAAGCGGCCCTAAAGAAAACAGGTATCCTGGACAGCTTGATCACAGCAGAGCCTGTCATCCCGCAACATGACAGCGTCATCGGCCGAAAACCACGGCTGCTTGAGCCGACGCTAGCTGATTTTTTACGTCCCGATGTCGATGGCGATAGTCCGGTATCCGCTGATGTGATCGATGAGGTCCTGCGCAGCATTCCACTCACCCCGGATGACGGCCTATTCCACATCGATGCTGACGGCCGCTATACCATTGGTTGCCTCAGCGGACATGCTCCGATTGAAGGGTCATCGAAGTATATCGGGCGCTCGTCGCGCAAGCGCTATCAAAAGGAAAAAATAGATGAATGCCTCGCCCAACTTGAAGCTTTGCGCGCAGAGTGGGAAGCGCTCCATCAAGAGGTTATTCAGCTTGAAGCTGCTCTGGAAGAAGCAGACGGCTTACGGCAAACGCTGCCATCTGATAAGGATTTAAGTGACTTGTTTTATCAAATCGAAAGTACGACACGACGCATGAAAGATTTACAAGAGACTTTAACGGCTTTAGATCAGGAGTATAAGGCTGTTCACCAACAGTTCCGGCTTGTGCGCTCTGAGCTTCAGGCGAAAGGCGGGCATTTGAATCTGACATTGACCGATGAGGCGCTTGGTTTAGCCCAAAAGGCTTTTAAGCATTACAGAAAAAATATCCATCAATTAGAAACAGCGACGCAAGTTTTTCGATTTGCGAAAAGGCGCTTGGATGATCTCAGACACCGCCTGCGGGAAATTGAAGCCGATCTTGATGAAATCAAAGGCAATGCGAACATAAAAACCGATCAGCTCAGCCTAGCACAATTAGAAGTCGCCTCCATTGAAAAACAGCTGAAACTGCAAGGAATTGATGACGTGCGGCGGCGCATTCAGGACGTGCAACGCGCGTTGAATGAGGCGGAGCATCAAATGGAGGCGATCAACCACACGCTTCCGGAAAAGATGACCGAAAAGCGGAATCATGAAGAAAAAAAAGCTCTGGCGGAAGTCAAATGCCAATTTTGGTCAAGAATGGCCGATGTTTGGGAGAAGATGGTGAAGGCGGAAGCAGCACTTGGCTTTATCGAAATTGAGGCCATTGAACCGGAAGCCATTTTAAACCAACTTCGCCATGCGGAAAAATACGATCGCGCCAAAGTGAGTGAACAGCTTTCAAAGGCCTTCATCAATGAACAACAATTTTTAACCGAATACCGCATGTTTGAATATGCCGTTGATACGGAGCGCCCGGATTGGTTTGATGAAGATGATGGCGGCGAGTTTGACCCGTTTAAAAGAGCATGGGAGCAGATGAAAAGCCGTCGCCTAATCCAAATGGAATACCTTGGTCAACGCGTCAGCCCGTACTTTGTCCAGTCAACACTAGCAAAGGAAATCGAAGACCAAAAAATTTGGCTTGATGAACAAGACCGGAGGCTTTACGAAGACATTGTCGTCAATTCTGTCGGTGTCATTTTGAGGCGCCGCATACAACGCGCAGAAAAATGGGTTCAAGAGATGGACAAAATCATGAGGAGCCGCGACAGTTCAAGCGGGTTGACATTTTCCATTGCGTGGAAGCCGCTCACGGCCGAGACGGAAGAAGAACTCGATACGAAAGACCTTGTGAAATTACTGCAACGCAACAGCAAGTTTTTAAGTGAAGAAGATTTAAATAAAATTACGAAACACTTTCAATCGAAAATAGAACGGGCCAAAGAGCTCATTCAATTGCGAAGTGAAGGCGCAACCCTCCACCAAGTTTTAAAAGAAGTGCTCGACTACCGGAAATGGTTTGCGTTCGTCCTATCCTATCAGCGAGTGAACGAGCCGAAACGGGAATTAACGAACACGGCGTTTTACAAATTCAGCGGCGGGGAAAAAGCGATGGCCATGTACATCCCGCTGTTTACAGCCGCTTATTCCCGTTATGGGGAAGCCGGCAAAATGGCCCCATACATCATCTCACTCGACGAAGCTTTTGCCGGAGTCGATGAAAACAACATCCGTGATATGTTTGAAGTCGTTGAGCAACTCGGCTTTAATTACATCATGAATTCGCAAGCTTTATGGGGCGATTATGATACGATTTCATCGCTTTCGATCTGTGAGCTTGTCCGTCCCAAAAATGCCGATTATGTCACCGTCATTCGCTATCACTGGAATGGCCGTGAGCGCATGTTGGTCACAGAGGCTACGGAAACGTCTGATTCACAAGTAAAAGAATCGCATGCCGCACAGCCGGAGTTGGTCAGTCATGAATAAAACCGTGGATCTTTTTCGGACAGAGCCGGGATTCTACAAGCTTTTCAATTTATTTAAGGAAAAATACCGCTCGCTCGGGCGCCTCGGCGGGTCCGTCAAACTGTCGGGCTTTACCCGCCAGGAACTGGAGTCCATCGCTGGATTTTTAGCCATTCCACCTGAGGAGCTGGCGGAAAAAGGCAAAGTAGGGCTTATCGCCTTTGAAAAAGCCTTAAAGCAGACGGCTTTTGCTCAATATCGCTTGCCGGAATTGATCGAAACCGTGCTCGGAGAAAAACTCATCACGAAAGCTGAAGAAATACGGGAAAGCGAAACAAAAGAAGCGGCGTTTTGGGCGCAATTGGTCGAGGAATGTCCGGAAGGTCGTTGGTGGTGGGAGCATATTCGCTCGAAAGCACCGGATGCGCGGTGGATTTGGGCTTTATATCACGAAGATGCCGAGGCTTTAAAGGCTAAGCTTTTGACTGTTTTTTCTGCGTATCAAGCACTTCCCGCGGCTGGTGCGTATGAGCGGTTGCCATTATTTAGCCAACGCGTGACGGGTCAACCCCATTATTTTGACCAAGATCGAACAGAAGGCAAACTGTTTCTACATTGCCTGCATGTCGGTCAATTCCAACAAGATGCCATTGAAACCATGCCAAAGACATCAGAAGAAATCAACGACCTTTTGGCGAAGTATGGTTTGCTTAAAGATGATCTTTGGAGTTTTGTGACTTGTTGCGGTTTGATTGCAGAAACAGCGAGTGGCGCATCCCGTGTGTTTCAAGCGGCTCTCGAAGATGGGGCGGCATTAAATGTGCCGATGCGGGAACTGGTTAAGCTGCGAAGAATCTCACCAGCGGTGGGAAATAAAGTTTGGATTCTCGAAAATTCAAGTGTTTGCTCAACTTTAATGGATGAAGTGCCTGGTGTGCCGATCATTTGCACCCACGGTCAGTTTCGCACGGCGGCATGGATCCTTATCGATCGACTCCTTGAATCTGACGTCGAATTGCACTACTCTGGCGACCTTGACCCAGAAGGGCTGCAGATGGCGGCTCGCTTGCATCGGCGGGCAGCGGGGCGCGTCCGATTTTGGCGGATGGATGTGGCCGCCTACCAACGCTCCCGTTCCGATGAAGACATCTCCGACCGCCTGATAAAATTGGAGGGCATCCAGATCCCTGAGTTGGCTCCTGTTATAGCCGAGTTGAAAAAAACAAAGAGAGCGGGCTATCAGGAAGGCTTAATTTCCGAATTAGTCGCTGATCTGCGAAAAGAGTACGGCGCTTGAGTACGGTTTTACATCTCCATTTGTTCCAGAAAATGAGTAGAAATGCTTGCTGTTATGGACTTGTTAAAGGTGACAGGTTATGTTCGTGGTGGTAGTTCACCGAAAAAACATTTCAGACTTTTATTTTCTTGTTCACAAGGAGCGAAAAAGCCATTTCAAATGAACCATATTAATGATAGTTTTATGAGAACCCTTGAGCCTTTTAGCTCTGATTTGTACAGATATTGTCGGATGATGACAGGAACGCCTTGGGATGCGGATGATCTCTATCAAGAAACATTGATGAAGGCCTACCAAGCATCAATATCTTTTGGCGAGCACCCAGCGCCGAAAGCGTATTTATTTAGGATTGCGACGAATGCTTGGATTGATCAATGCCGGAAAAACAAATACTCTTTGGATACATATGAAGACGAGCATTACGCCGTAAAAACACAAAACTTGGCGTTTGACATTCGCGAGGCCATGGAAGAATTGTTATGCCATTTACCACCGCGCCAATTGTCCATCCTTCTGTTAATTGATGTATTCGAATTTGATGTCCGCTCGGCCTCAGTATTGATGGACATGACAGAAGGCGCGTTAAAGGCGGCGCTGCACCGGGCGAGAACGACTTTGAAACAAGTAAAACAAGAGGAAGGTCAAGTGCGTTCAAGCTTGAAATTAAAAAGCGTGCCGGAACTGGTTGATATTTTTCTTGCCGCTTTTCAGAGGCATGACCCGGTTGCGGTGAGCCGAGCCTACTATTCTCTCAAACACCATGGTGTGGATGTGATGCGAGTGGCAAGCCGCGGTGCGGTGTCTTTCCAATTCGAGGACCCGGACGGCAATGTTTTTACAGTTGTGACGAAAACTTAAAATTTCTTTTGCATTGACCGTATCCTTTTTCAGTTATTCAACGTTAATAGGGTGAACTGACTATTTTAAAGGAGTTGGATTAAATGGCTTTTATCAAAAGGATTGACACGGTCTTTGTTCCAGTGACCGATTTGAGGCGGTCGGAAGAATGGTATCTGAAGGTGTTCCCATTTAAAGTCACGTTCCGAAGCGCTGACGGCAGTTATATCGGTTTTAGTTTTAAGGATCATCATCCGCTGCAAACGGGGCTGTGTATTTACAAAACCGATAAAGTGGAAAGAAATGGGCATCCGTCGTTTAATTTTTACGCGGAAGATATCGACGGCTACCACCATTTTCTGAAAGAGCAAAATGTTAAAGTGAGTGAAATCCATGAAGATGATAACACGCGCTTCTTTGAATTTTATGATCCGGATGGCAATGAACTAAGCGCTGTCACATTTCCGGAGTAATGGATAAAAAAGGAGAATGATCAAATGGCCATACCGCAGATTACCAAAATAGCGACCGTGGAAATTCCCGTTTCCAATTTGGAGCGTTCCATCCAATGGTACACGGATGTTTTAAAACTGAAATTGAACTACAAAGGCGAAAAAGAAGCGATGCTGCTTTTTCATACAAAAGGCAGTCCGACAATTTTTCTGGTGGAAACCAATGAGAACAGAAGGCTTTCCTTTTTAAACACCAACACCGGCATCACCCACAGCGTCATTGACTTTTATACGCCCGACTTAAAAGGATTTTATGAGTACCTTAAAGAGAAGAGTGTGGAAGTCGGCACTTACAATGCGGATCAGGATAATCCGAAAAGTTTGGGAGGATTCGGTTTTAAAGATCCGGACGGCAATTGCCTTTCCGCCTGCAATATCGACCATGATAAGTATATTGTGGAAGAAGCGTTGGCATAAGAATCACGAGAAGGATGCTCACCGGCACCTTCCTTTTTCTTTTTCTTGGGAAGACTATAATGTAAAAATGGTAGGATTATTATTGATAAATAACGAAGGGTGAAAATGCGTGGGTAAATTCGATGCCGTATTTATTGACAGGGATGGAACGATTGGGGGGACCGGACATTTTATTCACCCGAAAGATTTTCAACTTTATCCCTTCAGCCGCGAAGCTTTCCAATTATTAAAGAGCCATAATATTAAAATGTTTGCTTGTACAAATCAATGGAGAATAAGCCTGGGACAGGCAACCATGGATGATTTTTATAATGAATTTAAGTCCTTTGGATTCGACGATGCCTTCATTTGTCCGCACGGTCCCGATGACGGCTGTGATTGCCGGAAACCGAAACCGGGGCTTCTCATTGAAGCAGCGAAAAAGCATCACTTGGATTTGAAAAGGACCGTGTTTATTGGCGATGTTGGGGGAACCGATATGCTCGCGGCCGACGCCGTCGGGGCAAAAAAAATATTAGTTTTGACCGGCTGGGGGAAAACTTCTTGTCATGAATACCGCGACACTTGGGCAGACGTCGAACCGGATTACATAGCCGAAAACTTGCTCGAAGCCGTGAAGTGGATCATAAAAAATAATGGTAACAAGCGCTAATCCTCCTTGCGAACCGCAAAAGGGATGGCTTTTTTCAATAACACGTGATTATCTTGAATTATAATTTAATTGCACAGCGGTTTGGTAAGAACGATATGATCCTGATCATTCAGGGGGGATGTTGATGTACATAGCCGGACAAAAGGAAATGCAGGAAATGGACCGCTATACCATGGAGACGCTCGGGCTACCGGGCGTTGTGTTAATGGAAAATGCCGGAGCGAAAGTTGTGGAGGAAATGGCTGCACATTATCCTCTTGAACGGTCACGCGTTCTCGTCCTCGCTGGCGGTGGCAATAACGGCGGGGATGGGTTTGTCATCGCCCGGAGGCTCATTGATATGGGAGTTGATGCGGCCGTTTGGCTGTTAGCCGACGAGACGCGGGTCAGAGGGGACGCCAAGATCCATTTTGATGTTTATAAGAATCGAAAACTTCCCCTCTATCATTTAAAAGACCATACGTTTGCGGAATTGGAAGTAGAAATCCGCCGCGCTGACATCATCGTTGATGCTATTTTGGGTACGGGCGTGCACGGCCCTGTCCGGGATCCTTATGCTCAAGCGATTGCTCTAGTGAACGCGCTTGCTGAAGACAAGCCCGTCATTTCGGTGGACATCCCGTCGGGAGTGGATAACGAGACCGGAAAAGTGGAGGGCGAGGCCGTCAAAGCTTCAAGAACCATCACTTTTGTTTTCCCGAAAAAGGGCTTTTTTCTCAATGAAGGCCCGCAATATATTGGGGAATGGAAAGCCGTTGATATTTCCGTTCCGCCGGGTATTGTAAAAGAATTAGGCTTTCAGTTGCCGATATTAATGACGGAGTCTCTCGCCAAGTCATCCATACCGAAACGGCTGTCGCATGGGCATAAAGGAACATTCGGCCATGTCCTTGTCATTGGCGGGTCAAAGCATTTTGTCGGTGCTCCTGTCTTTACAGCAAAAGCGGCGCTGAATCTCGGGGCAGGTCTTGTGACTCTCGCCGTTCCCGAAACGATGTATCCCATCGCGGCAAGTCTTAACCCTGAATCCTTATTTTTTCCTTTACCGGAAAAAGATGGCCATTTTGCGGACGAAGCGTTTGCATGCCTTAACCCGGAACTATCCAAATTTGACTGTGTGGCTATTGGACCAGGCATGGGCCGGTTTCCAAATGGCGAACGCTGGATGACATCCTTCATAAAAGATATAAAAGAAGACATACCACTTGTTGTGGATGCCGATGCGTTATATCTTTTGCGAAACGACTTGGATTTGGTCAATGAATATTCAGGGCCTGTCATTTTTACGCCGCATCCGGGTGAAATGGCCCATTTGCTTAATAAAACGGTGAAAGAAATTGAATCGGACCGCATCGGTACGGCAACGGAATTTGCCCGGAATTACAATGTGTTTTTGCTTTTGAAAGGCCATCGCTCCGTTATTGCCGCACCCGATGGCTCGGTTTACATCAATCCGTTGGGGCACGATGCCCTCGGAAAGGGCGGCAGCGGCGATGTGCTGACGGGAATGATTGCGAGTTTTATTGCACAGGGTGCTTCGCCTCTTGACGCCCTCATTTCCGCGAGCTTTCTACATGTGAAAGCGGGGGAAGAACAAGCGAAGGTACTGTCTCATTACGGCGTGCTGCCAATGGATCTTATTGATGGAGCAAAGAGGCAGCTTATCGAGACATAGATTTTTACATTATTAGTTTATGTTTTTCCATATTATGGAGCGTGTGCTCAATTTCGTGTCTTTCTCTGCTGAAAAATGCGCATAAATTCGTTTCTTGCGCATTTCGATGGCCGTACTGCCATAAAAGTGCGCATATACTCCAGCATTTTACATTTTTAGTGCCTGATTTTCCATTATCTGGGGCGTGTGCTCATTTTCGTGCTTATTCCTGCTGAGTAATGCGCATAAATGCTGTTATTGCTCATTTCTAAAGTAATTCCGCTTTAAATGGGACAAGGAACCTGTTCTCGCGTCCCATTTACTTAAATGTATAATTGTTCATTGAAACTTTGGTTCGTTTAATATTTGCAGGAAGCTTTTGAACGATAAGGTAAAAGTCTCCACTACCAAGCTTGATAGTTTTTCGGATGTCTTTATGGTTGGCGTCCGTGTTAATGATTAGATTTAAATGAGTGTCACCAGCCCTTGGCTTTTTCCCGAATATAATTGAATAGCTTTTAAATTGATCGTAGCCCTGCATCGTATCTTGATAAACGACAGATACCGGTTTACCTTCTCTTAATACCGCATACCCTATGCCTTTCGAGCGACCTGTGAAAAGTATGGCTTCCATATTCTTATTGAATCTTACCCTTTTTTCGATCGTATTCACTTTCACTTGGTCGGCTTCACTCAGCGCGCTAAAGCGTTCAATTTTTCCTTTTAAATTGGTCGTGTTTGTCAAACCCTTAGCTTTTCCTTCATGATTAAAATACAGGAAGCCGCTGATTAAACATATCGCGAGTAATGGAAGTAAGATTTTTCTCATTATCATTCCCCTCGTATAATAAGTTTCAAATACAAAGTTGATGTCAAATTCCAGTTCATTTTTGAACATTGACAAGTGAATACAAAGTTTCGGACATGGGCGCTTTGTTATGTTCCCGGATAATGGTCTGAAACTGTGTCAGGCAGAGGTGTTCACCCTGAATCCAAATCTGGTTAGAAATTCCAAAAAAGTTTATACCGAGATGGACAGTACCGATAACAAGGATGCCTGGGTAATTGCAGATCGACATCACACGGTTGGATTAATCTTACTTTGTTTTTAATGAAGCTGTTACATAGGAATAAGTGAATTTCGTACTATTCGTGATAGTAAATCCACCTGTTCCATCGAAATTGATTGTTGGTGATATTTCAACCTGCGTTTCTTGATGGCTGTATTCTCCGTAGGCATCCAACCAAGTTGGTAGGCTGGATACCGGTGTAACTGTATAATACATGTATAGCTGAATATTTGTTACATATTCATGCCCACTTGGATCGTTCTTTAAGTTCATTCTTAATGCATAGGCATCCTTGCCGTATTTCCATTTGGTACTTGAACTAGTATAGGTCGCACTGCCTGTAGTGTTTTGACGCGTACTTGTGTTAAAAATCTTCCAAGTTTGCTTACCGTATTCACCGTGTGCAGGTCTCCATATAGCATTATTGATTCCAACACCAAGGACATCAATTTTGCGGTTTATCGGCATTTTCTTATCCCAATTCACCGAACATTTGACTCTGTATTGTTCACTTGACAGTTTAGATACCGTTGTAGTCATGGTTTTATACGAAGTACTTTTTGATGATGATGCAGAAAGTAATAACGGTGATTTTTGGTCATTAGCACCAATCCTTGAAAGCTCATTATAATATTCTTCTCGAGTTAATTCCACTTCTTTTGCAGTATATGCCTGATTTGAATTTGAAGAAAACATGAGATTATCACTAGGAGAAGTAACTGTTTCAATAACTTTATAATATTTAGTGGTTTTGGAATTAATTTCACCTTTTAAATTCTTATTTAAGTCAAACTCGTCTTGACTCATATTTTTTATTTCATCTTCTGTAAAACCTAATGATTCAAGATTTTTAATTTGCTCCGAAGTTAAATTCAAAGCTGTTTTCGGATTATCAACCGGATCCTCAGTAGAACCCTTAGCGTTTGCAAAATTGCTCGGTAAAATCATGGAAAAGAATAAGATAAACAAGAAACCTGTGAAACGTATTCTCCTCTTCATAATAATTCCCCCCAAAGTATTTTGTACCTCAAGAACCATTATATGGGATATACGGAAAATACGCAATATAATATTCATAATATTTAAAATTGATACTTAAGACCTATATATTTACTAGCTCTTGTCATACTTTATACCCTAGAGCAAAGAAAAAACTTTCTAAACTGGTTAGATAACGATTGTTTTTTGTTCAGAAAAAGCTGAATGGGGACATCTGTTGTATAAAGGTTAAAGATTAACATTAATTAAATGATTTTGCCCCCGCCTTTATTGTTGACATTCGATCCTTTATTTGTTTCATAAAGACAATGAAGTTAAATGGACACTCAACTCGTTGCTTTTGGATAAGTGTTATATTATTAATGATTTTTTGGTAAATAGCAGAACCTACGGCCATCAAACATCGATAATCTTGTTGGAGGTATAAAAAATGAGGATTCCAAAAGTTTAAGTAGTGTGTATATCTTTAGTGGTTAATGCAGAGTACGCAGTATTTAATAACTACTCCATTTCTAAATGGGACAAGAAACCTGTCCCCATGTCCTAAAAAAAGAGGCCGTCACCATGATGTGACGACCTCTTTTATTATTCTCTTAGTAAGCCAGTGTCGAGAGGGCATGAATGTGTGAGAGATAGCGCAAGTTGCTTGCCCGTTTCATCAATGAGGCTGGCATGCCCAAGAGCGGTGTTTCGTTGGCGCCGATTTTAGCAACGGCGTCTCTGCGACCCAAGCTGGCTAATGTACCAGAGTCGGTCGGGCTGAAGTTCAACATCGCTTTGTTTTCTAAGTATGCGAACAGGTTATAGCCAACGAGTTCACCCATTTGCCATGCGTTTTGCGCTGTCGGCGGGTATGGACGGCCGCCTTCAGGTGGGAAGGCCACAGCGCTGTCACCGACAACAAAGACATCCGGATGGGATGTGGATTGTAAATGTTCATTGACAGTTGCACGGCCGCGGTCTACGGCAAGGCCGGATTGACCGACAAGTGGATGACCAGCAACGCCGCCGGTCCAAATGAAGGTATTGGCTTCAATCTTTTGTCCGTCTTTCAATTCGATGACATTGCCTTCGACTTTTGTGACAGGCAGCCCGGTCAAAAATTCAACGCCGCGCTCTTCAAGGCTTTTTGTTGCGCGTTCAATTAAGTTGTCGGGCAATACCGGTAAAATTTTCGGGCCAGCTTCGACAAGTTTAATTTGAATGTCTTCACGGGCAATGCCGTATTTTTTCACCCATCCAGGCATTTCATCAACGATCTCACCGACAAGTTCCACGCCGGTTAAGCCGCCGCCGCCGATGACGATGGTGGCATCCGCTTTGTTTTTGGTTTGGGCGTAGGCTTTTAAGTGGCTTTGGATATGTTGGCGAATTCGGTTGGCGTCGTCAACCGATTTTAAAACTAAGCTGTTTTCTTCAAGACCGGGAATGCCAAAGTAATTCGTCACGCTACCTAAGCCAACAACAAGGGCATCATATGTCAGCGTTGAACGGTCGGAAAGCACGACTTCTTTTTTGTCGACGTTAAAAGATTCGACTTTGGCAACTTTGATGTCAATGTCCAAGCCTTTAAACAGCTTATCCAGAGGAATGCTGACGGCTCTTTCTTCCACGTTACCCGCGGACAAGCGGTGAAGTTCGGTAATGATTTGATGTGTTGGGGTTTGGTTGACGACCGTCACATAAGCTTGGTCGCGGTCTAAGTATTTGCGCACGGTCTGTGCTGCCAAAACGCCGCCATAGCCGGCGCCAAGGATCACTATATGTTTTGACATTGTTTATCGACCATCCTTATCCAAATTATTGATTCTTTTCTTTTTCGTTAATGACTTGGAGCAAGGCATTGAGAAAACGGAATAATTTTTGGGCTTGCGGGTCTTTGAGCATTCTCAAAAGGCCGAACAAACCGATGACTTCATGGCTATTTTCGGCGCGTTCTTTGGCTTCAATGACGTTCTGCGCCATTGTTTTCACGGATTCGATGACGGGGGTGGCGACTTCTTTTACCGCGCCGACCGTGTCATTTTTTAATACTTCATCGGTTGCCACCGATTGCATAAAGTCGTATGCTTTGGTTAATAAGGTCATAAGTTCGGTTAATTTCGGGAGTTGATCCACCAGTTGGTTGATGGAATCTTGAACTTCCGGTTTCAACAGTTGATCGATGACGTCATGCTTGTCAAGCGTCTGGGTTTCCGCCTGTAAAGTTTTTTCTTCTGACATACGGATTCTCCTTTTCAAAATTTTAAGGTGGCCACATTTTAAAAGATAGAGATTGTGAAGAATTTTACAATCATTCCCGCAAAAAGGCTATATTCCGCTTCACACCCTTGTTCGATGTAGCCGCCGCACGTAAGGTATGGCTCACTATCTGTAAGTATACTCCTATTTTTCGTGACATACTAATGATATCTGTCAAAAAACGCAAAGTGGGAATGTTTGAAAAATAGTGTCAACGGCAACCGAATCTTTACTGTTAATATGGGTATTAACGAAACGTTCTATGACCGAAAAAGCTGATTTCGCTGAAGTCAAAACACATGATGGAAAACTTGAGATCGGAACGGCCTATGAAAAATAACGGAATACCTTCCTGTTAGAATCGGCATACACACAAACGGCCGCGCTTCAGGTTTGACCTTCCTGTAGAAAATCGTTTTCAAAAAAGAAATCCCTCTATGAATAACCATAGCACCATATCCCTCGCTCCATTATACATGAGCTACCCATGGTATTCGTATGACTGAAATCACAAATATGTTTGAAAATCAAAGGCTTTTTCTGCTGTTTCTCAGTTTAATTCCCTATTCGAAAATATATTAAAAAAAGTGGAAGATGAATCCATTTACCACTAAGTATCGCGCGGGTCAAAGAGCATACAAGCTTTTGTTACAATTTACTAAGGAACATAGGGTGTTAAGAAAAACATGTACATGAAGGATTAAATCCTGCCAAGGTTTAAAATTGGGATCACAAAAAGAAATTTTTTTTGCCCTTGACCTTTACGTTACGTTAAGGTGTATGGTCGAGTTACGAGGAGGAAAACGTGATGGAGTACACCGTCCAGAAACTTGCCAAACTGTCAGGGTGAGTCCCCGAACCCTTAGATATTACGACGAAATCGGACTCCTTAAGCCGGTAAGGATCAATTCGTCAGGATATCGCATTTATGGCCCGAGGGAAGTCGATCGGCTTCAACAAATCATTTTTTACAAGGAATTGGGCATCGGTTTGGAAGTCATTAAGAAAATCATGTCATCGGATACTTTCAATGAGATCGAAGCGCTGAAAGACCATCGCCAAAAACTCCTCGAAAAACGGCGTCAAATCGATTTGCTTTTGTTAAATGTGGAAAAGACGATTGCCGCCAAGACAGGAGGTCAAGAGATGTCTGACGAAGAAAAATTTGAGGCTTTTAAGGAAAAGCTCATTAACGAAAATGAAGCGCGTTACGGAAAGGAAATTCGGGAAAAATACGGGGATGATGTCGTTGATCGTTCCAATGCCAACTTTAAAAACATGTCTAGGGAAGACTATGAAAAGGTGACCCGCCTGGATAAGGAGATTAAGGAAACGCTAGCTGCGGCGTTTGCTGAAGGAGACCCTAGCGGCGATCTCGCTCAAAAAGCAGCCGATTTGCACAGGCAGTGGCTCACGTTTTTTTGGAACGATTATAGCAAAGAAGCTCACGCCAGACTGGCCGATATGTATGTCGAAGATGAAAGGTTTAAAGCCTATTACGACGAAGGCCGGCCAGGGACAACCGAGTTTTTCAGAGATGCCATACACATTTATACTGGCATGAAAGGTTAACGCACGTTTCATCTCCCAAATCCGCCTGTTGGACCAACAGGCGGGGTATAAAGGATTCACAAAAACGCTGCCTCACAAGCCTGTATGATTGGGCTGTGCGAGGCAGCTTTTTTTACAAGTGGATGACTAATGTACTCGGTGCTGGAATGGTGTTGAAAGGAAGGTATTTGGACACAATCTTACTTTGCTGAATAACATTGATAAACAGTTAAAAGAGGTTGATCACAAGGACCAACCTCTCCCATGACTATTTTCTTTCGAGTAACGCGGCTTTTAAAGCTCGATATTCGTCAATGGTGATTTCGCCAGATGCCAGTCTCTTATCCAAAATTAGCTCCGGCGTATTAGTATGTGAGCTTGAGTAACCGCGCCACCTATTTCTTCTCCACGACACAATATTAGCGACGAGTAACCCCATTAACAGCAAAAAGAAAAATATCCCGCAGAACGGAAAGAAAACCCAATGATGCATGTCTTTTCAACTCCTTAAAATAATTGATTTACAAACGGTGTTAATACACAAGATGAGGCTTTGACAGCTTCACCTCCTCAATGGATGTTCAGGCGACCCGTCTTCCCCACGGTTTAAAAACGGATAGAACATACATGAGGACAAGGGATAGGATTTGAATGATGATGCCCGTCCATAATTCCGCATGAACGATAAAAAGTTCGTCTGCCGATTTCTGTTGCAACGATGCGAGCGTCCATGCATACATGCCCCAAAAATTTATGGCTATACAGAGTACCGTGAGACCTTCTTTGGCAATAATCCAATAGAACTTAAACAGTCCCCATTTTGACCAAACTGATAGCAAAATGCCTGTGACGGTCGTTCCAATCGTTGAAGCTTTTACCGAAGTTCTCGATAATAGATGCATGCTCTGCTGACATGCCTCAATGATCGTTTGCTGGTTCGATGCGGAAATCGTAAAGCTAAAAATCAAAAAGACGACCATATTTCCGAGCATAATTGCGGCAAATATACAGTGAATAACCAATAACCCTCTTTTCGCCTTGAGTGACAGCTTCAAATCCTCACCTCCTGACTGTTTTCAGTCTAACCCTAAGATCTAAACTGCCCCTTAAGGAAACCTTAAAACTTTCTTAATTCATTCAGTCATTCACGGACACCACATGGATGCCTCAAAAAAAAAAATAAAAGATTGACTGATACCAGCAGCCAATCTTCATTCCGGATAGATTAAATTAAACATAATATGGCTCTTTATTAAACAGTTTTGTTGCCGTTTCTGAGTTTTCCTAAAATGAACCGTACAGCTAAAAAGAACCCCTGAAGCGATACCCGGCACCCCATACCGTTTCGATATAATGAGGCTCGGCGGGGTTGCTTTCGATTTTTTCCCTTATTTTTCGGATGTGAACTGTTACAGTGGTCGTATCGCCGACAGAGTCATAGCCCCAGATGCGTTCAAACAGGTGATCTTTACTGAAGACTTGGTTTGGATGTTCAGCTAGGAAAGTGAGCAAGTCAAATTCCTTTGTTGTTAATACAATTTCACGGTCACCAAGAAAAACTTGGCGGGAAGTTTTATTGATACGGAGCCCGCGAATATGGATGATATCCTTTTGTGACGGTTTACTTGTGAGTCGTTCATACCTTGCCAAATGAGCTTTGACTCTCGCCACTAATTCACTGGGACTGAAGGGTTTAGTAATATAGTCATCTGCGCCTAACCCTAAGCCGCGTATTTTATCAATATCTTCATGCTTTGCTGTGACCAAAAAAATCGGAATATCTTTCGTTTGGCGAATATTTTTGCATAGTTCAAACCCATTGATGCCCGGCAGCATCACATCAAGGATGATGAGGTCAAAAGGTTCCGATTGGGCCTTGGACAGCCCCAAAAGCCCGTCCGTTTCCGTTTCAACCACGAAGCCTTCAATTTCCAAATAATCGCGTTCCAATTCCCCGATGCTCTTGTCATCTTCAATAATTAGGGTCTACTGAATAACAAAAAAATGTTGATTTAACAAGGGTTTTTCACTTTTTTGTCGAATTTATATGCAAGGGTATGATTCGGAAACTCATCAAAAACCTTGCACTTGGAGGGACTAACTTTGTACGAACATCATGCCGATCAACTCATCCTGCCACATGAATTTTTCCTGCCGTTTGGTGGACAATTAAATCCCAATAACCGTTGGGTGGTCTTGTCTAACCTCATCCCCTGGTCAAAAGCTGAAAAAGAATATGTCAAGTCACTGGGAGACGTCAGGCAAGGACACAAGGCCTTTTCGGTTCGTTTGGCACTTGGTTCATTGATCATTCAGGAACGCCTGAAGT
>NZ_AUMM01000030.1 GCF_000430685.1 Tuberibacillus calidus DSM 17572
CAAACTTATTGTACAAAATAGAGGCCCTCTTTTCTTGTATTTTACCCTCCTTACGTGACCACCTTTACGAAATCTCTATCCCATTTTTCCGTCACCTTTGACCTTGTCTGTGCCCGTGTTACGCTTAACGCCACAGTCTCACCGAAAAATTTAGCCTAAGCGGCTCAACGAGTGGCCAGTGTAACACGGGCAATCGATTCTAAGCATCCGTCGGCGGGGCCCCGACCCCTTCCGCCGGACGCCAAGAATCGGGCGATCTGCGGTCAAAGGCAAGCAGCTTCGCTGTGACTCCTCTTTATACCAAAGAGTCCCATTAATACCTTTCATTTCGCCCATAAAAATTTTACTCTAACGTTTTTTGTTAGGGGTGCAGGAAGGATTCCTTCTCCGTGTTGCGGGAAAAGCATGAGCGTTATAGGGACTAGAAATAGAAAATCTAAAGAAAGTTCTGGAGAGACAAAAGTATATAATATACGGCGATTGCGCTGTGATCATTGTTGCCGGATTCATCATGAATTACCAGATTTCTTAATTCCATATAAAAGGTATGAGGCAGAATGCATTGAGTCGGTTCTTACGAACCCCTCGACACATGCTGTTCCGGCCGATGAATCTACCCTCTATCGTTGGTTTGTATGGTTCAATCATTTTGTCGATTATTGGATTCATTGTCTCAAATCCATTATGCTTCGCACAACATTGGAAAAGGTCCCTTTGAATTTGACGTCCGCAAATTCAGAGACTGCACTTCTTAGAATAGGACGACTGGTGGGGAATGCCCCCAAATGGCTGGGGAGAATTGTCCGCCCCATTGTAAATTTTAATTTATGGCTACATACCCGTTCTGCATTCTTGTCCGAAGACAGCTGATTTAAACTCATGATAATCACTTATGTAGAGGAGTGTTATCATGAGGGATCAAAAAAAGGCGGAAGAAATTGCGGTTCAACGGTTCCAGCTTATTGCCCCTCTTTTGGAGGAAGGCTTGGATGCCGGAAAGGCAAAAGAATTAAAAACGCAAATATGTAAGATGAGCGGCCTTTCCGAAAGGACCATTCGACGTTACGTTACACAGTACCGTAAGGAAGGTTTTGAAGGATTAAAACCAAAAGGCCATTCGGGAAAGGTTAAAAAGGAAGCTATACCTCCGCATTTATTGGAACAGGCCATTCTCCTTCGGAAAGAAGCACCGACAAGAAGTGTATCGCAAATCATCCAAATTCTTGAATGGGAGGGTTTAGCCCAACCAGGACAGCTTAAACGATCGACTCTCCAAGAAAAGTTAACCGAAAGAGGATACAGTTCTCGCCAAATGAGGCTTTACACTCAAACAGGAGTGGCTGCTCGACGATTTCAAAAACGTCACCGTAATCAGCTATGGCAATCTGACATTAAATTTGGACCTTATTTGCCCATTGGACCAAATGGAATGAAAAAACAGGTTTATTTAGTCGTTATAATCGATGATGCGACGCGTTATATTCTTCATGGGGCCTTCTATCCGACCCTTGATTCCAGAATCATCGAGGATGCTTTTCGACATGCCATTCAAAAATATGGCGTGCCTGAAGCCGTTTACTTTGATAATGGAAAACAGTATCGGACGAAGTGGATGTCTCGTACTTGTTCCAAATTTGGGACAAGACTCCTTTACGCCAAACCTTATGCCGCTGAGTCTAAAGGAAAGGTTGAACGCTTTAATAGAATCGTAGATTCTTTTTTGGGAGAAATAGCCCTCGAAAAGCCTCATTCACTCGATCAGTTAAATGAGCTTTTTCAAGTATGGTTATCAGAGTGTTATCAAAATAAACCACACTCAGGTTTGGATAATGTTAGCCCTGAAGCGGCATTCCGAAGTGATACAAAGGCCCTTCGATTTATAGACGCGGAAAAACTCGCTCACGCTTTCTTACATTGTGAAACAAGAAAAGTGGATAAATCAGGATGTATTAGCTTTATGGATCAAAAATATGAAGTGGGACTTCCCTTTATCGGCCGCAAAGTGGACGTTGTATATGATCCTTCGGATCTTGAGGAATTAACCATTGAGTATGAGGGTCACCCACCTTGGAAGGCAAAGAAGCTTGTAATCGGGGAAAGGGCCGGGAGACGCCCCGCATTGCCCACACACCTTCAAGCGCATCAGGCCCATTCTTCAAGACTCCTGAAAGCTGCCACACAAAAATATGAAGAACGAAAAGTTGAACAAGCTCCGGCTGTCTCTTTCCGTGCTGTTTGGAAGGAGGATGGGGGGAATGTTTGAAACCTTTTACGGAATGAAACATACGCCTTTTACCAGGGATGTCCCTACTGATCAGCTGTATGATTCATTCACGATGCAGGAAGTTTTGGGACGATTAAAGTATACGGCAGAAAGACAATTATTTGCCGTTCTAACTGGAGATTGCGGTACCGGTAAAACCACCACGATTCGGAAGTTTGCCGACGGTCTGGATCATCGGAAATTTCGGGTGCTTTATCTATCCGATTCAAAGTTAACACCCCGACATTTTTATAAGGGATTGTTAGAACAGTTAGGATCGGAAGCTAAATTTTATAGAGGTGATGCCAAACGGCAACTTCATCGAGAAATTGAGTTAATGAAAGGGATTCATGGGATTGAGCCGGTGGTCGTGGTTGATGAATCACATCTACTCGATCGAGAGATGCTGGAAGAAGTGAGGTTCCTCCTCAATTTCAAGATGGATGCGCAAAGTCCAATGGCTTTAATACTCGTGGGTCAAAGCGAATTATGGGACCGTCTTCGTTTACAATCCTACGCAGCCATACGCCAAAGAATTGATATTCAGTTCAAATTAAGCCGTTATGATCGTTCACAAGTCAATGATTATGTTTTACGGCATCTTGAGTATGCCGGAGTTGAACAACACATCTTTTCCGATGCAGCCTTAGAAGAAATCCATCAGTTTTCAGGAGGCACGCCAAGACTGATTAATAAGGTCTGTACGCATAGCCTGCTTTACGGAGCCCAAAATGGACGAAGGATCATTGATGATCATATGATTAAGCATGTCATTGAGGGTGAACTATCATGACCAAACAATGGCGAGACATGGTATATGATAAGTTCCTTGATTGTTGGATGGTTGTTTTGGATGGTGGTAATAGAGATTATAGAATACGATGTGGCGAAACGTTCAAAATTCACCTTGGAGATGGAAATGAGATATTATGTAGAATGGAACTAGGGTTTGACTGGTATATTATTGTTGGTATAAATGATACAAGATTCTATTTAAATCCAAACGAAACCTATCAAGTTAAAATTTAGTATGCGTTATACGGGGAAGCTGAGAATAGTGCAGGCTTCCCCTTTCTATCGGTCAATAATATCGTCAGATTATGGACAAAAGACTCCGTCAATTTTGGGTCAAAATAAGGTGTCAGTAACACCCGATGCTGTCTACACACCTAGGACAACTGTGTAGTTAACATCGTAGACTCTCGCATGATTAAATAAAACCTGTCTCTGTATTTATTTAGGAGAGGAGATATACAAAATCTATTATATAAAATATGGTGATAATGTATAAAATTTTATGTAAAACAATTTACTAGAACAAAAGAAAAAAGGTAGGGTATTCACTGATTGGACCAAAAACCTTAAAGAAAGGAGAATCAAACCTATGTCTAAAAGTATACCGAACCTAGAATGGACAAAAAACTGGAGATGCGATTCGGCAGTTTGTAAAAAAGGAAAAATTAGAGTTTATCATGCAAGAAGAAATTAAGAGTTTCCTCGAAACTGAACAGCCAATAGAGAAAATGTCTATTAACATCGAAACATAGATACACAATATGGTCGTATAGAAGAGCTTTCGATCTCAAGAGACCGAAACGGAGAATTTCAAACACAACTGTTCGCCCCTTACCAACGCCACAGCTTCTGGATGGAGAAAATCATCATTAAGATGTATCTAAGTGGCATGAGTACACAAGCTGAGGTTTTTTTGGTAACTGAATATGTAAATGGTAATCACATTAACTTCTTTAGCCTCAGTAATTACTGCCTCTTTTAATCCAGGTAAAATCATGTTAACATTCATGTACACGCAACCCCTATCTTTAACTTGTTTATGGACAATTCAAGTTTAAAGGATATAGGAGGTTGCGTGTATGATTTTGTCCGAATTCCCCATCATATCCCAACAAATATTATAGAGCAATAAATAAAAAGGAAAGAACCTGAGTCATGTCTCCTATGTTTATAAGGGCTCAGGTTCTTTTACAGGTTAACCTAATTTAAGTTTTTCACTTTTTGATCAATAGATTCATCAATCTTTTTGTTCCTACTTCTTGGGAATATGAAAACTAATAAAATGACTAAGCTAAAAATTAAAGCCAATACAGTCAGTATTATTAATATGCCCCAGATTTCTAATTTGGTAATCCCCGCTATAATTAGGATAAATAATAAAGCAAATGTGATAAAGTATGGGATATCTTTTTCGGAATGGAATTGAAAAGCTGTTGTTTTTTGGGCTTGTGGTTTTGATAAAATGCTACCTAAGACTATTCCAATAATGGAAAATAGGATGCCGATAATAACGGGATCAGTAGAGGTGTGTATAATTTCCGATATAATGGTAGAAACTCCTCCCATAACCATACCGGACATAGCACCTATTGAATTTGCGCGTTTCCAATACAATCCACATAGTATGGGAATAAATGTGGCTCCTGCAAAAATGTGCATGGTAACGAGTAATAAATCCATAATAGAAGGAGTGAAAATAGCTGCAATGGTACTTAACACTCCGATAACCACTAATGTGATTCGCGTCACCTTCAAAGCAGATTTTTCTTCAATGGCTTGATTGTTTCCTTTTTTATAACGTTCATATAAATCTCTGGAAACATTGATCCCCGCACCTAGCAAGTTACCACTGACTGTTGACATACACGCGCTTAAAATGCCTGTAACAACAATCATCCCGACAACTGGGTTGACAATTTTTAATGCCATAACAGGAAAAACCGTTTCCGGATCTTCAAGACCTGGAAGGGATAGCTTGCCAAGTAATCCGACAAGAGCTAAGCCAAATGCAAATAAAACAATAAATAAAGCCATGACGGAACTAATTCTTTGGATACTTCTCTCATTTTTTGCAGCATAAACCCTTTGGATTTGTGTTTGAGAAATCGTATTCAATGGCATAAAGGTAATTGCCCAACCAATCACCATTAAAAATGTAACGCCTTGTGTATCCATTAGTTTGTCCTCCTCCGCCTTAAGCCTTTTGCTTACTGTTTTTTATAAACACTGACGGAAGCTCCGCGATGGAGTGGAAAATAAAATCGGGTTTCAGTTCATCAGGAATATCAGTTGGCTTTAAAGGATTGATCCAACCGGTCATCATCCCCGCTTGTTTACCTAGACGGATGTCGGTATTCAACCGATCGCCGACAATCATACACTGGTCGGGTGGGACTTTAAAATCAGCAAGGAGCAATTCACCCAACAGCTTCGATGGCTTGCCGATGACGGTTTCGACTTTTCGTCCTGTTGCCACCTCCAATGCCGCGATAATTGCCCCTGCGTCCACCAATCCGCCATCGGGTGTCGGACAGACTGTGTCCGGATTTGTCGCGATAAAATGAGCACCTTTTAATAATGCCTTGTAACCCGTTAAGAGTTTGGCGTAGGTTAAGGTCGTATCAAAGCTGACAATAACGGTATCCGCATGATCATCATCCGTAATGGGTAATCCTTCTGCCCATAGTTCCTGAAAAAGCTGCTCTTCTCCAATGACATAAAGCTTGCCATATTCTGGGTGGTCTTTTAAGTATAACGCTGTCAACTGTGCAGATGTGACAATTTCTTCGACTGTCGCCTGAATGCCCATACTGACTAGTTTGTCACTGTAAAATTTTCTGCTGTGTCTAGGGTTATTCGTGACGAATTTTATTTTTGCTCCAGAATCCCTCACCCATTTAATGGTGTCAGCCGCACCCTCAATCGCTTGATTTCCGATATACAGTGTCCCGTCCAAATCGAAGATAAAAGCTGATGGTGTTTTTCCCCACATAATCCTGCCTCCTAAAAAAATAACGATTAAAATATGTATATACGTTCTGGGATCTTTTTGATTTTTACAAAACAAAAAACCATAGACATGCAAGTCATTTATAAAAATGACTGCCGCTATGGTTTCTCGTTTCTCGAACCTTTTATCATGTTTTTATAATTTTTAGTGTATATAAACACCTTCGAGCCGTCAATGTACAATTTAGATTTCATCAGGATTAATTTGTTTTTCTTTCGCCTTTTATAATATCCCGATCATCTTTCATAAGGATCTTCATATCTATTTTCAGCATCCGGTTTCTCGGGTAAGTCGTCGTGTAACGATATTTGTTTGCACCGGATTCAAACGATACGTAGAGCTGTTTTTTAACTAACACGGCTCCTTCCGGCATTGGAATAGATACAATACTTTCTCTTGGTTTCGCTGTTTTCCCGTCAAGGAACCAAAGCGGCACTTCTTTCCCGCCGATGTTCACATATTGATGAGGTTCTTCTTTTAACGGATCATTGTATCGGTACAAAACGGCATCATTAGCCCGTCCGTAGGAAGTGACTAAGGAAATGCCTTTCTTTTGAACAACGGCTCCTTGAACTTTTCCAATCGTTGATAAGACGTAATCCGGTATTGCCGGCTCTCCGGATTCTCTATTCCATTGCTCCGGTGTCAGCATATCCGTATTCGCCTTTAGCTTGTAACCGACCATCCACGCATATTGCATTTCACCCAGTCGGTTGAGGAGATGGTGAGAAGGATCTGTCGGATAACTGTTTGGCTCATAAAATTCCCCGACCCAAAGGATGCTGTAATCATCATCGTACACATCATAGGCAGCCTCCACAGGCACGGGAATCCGATTTGTAAATCGGAGCTCATCGTTATTTTGCGCTGTTAGCACATCGCTGAGATTTAAAGTGAACAAGTATTGTTCGGAGGCGATCCACACATGATTACGGCTGACGGTAATTCCCCCTGCATGACCAGTGTAGGGTGTGCCGTCCACATTGTACAATAGAATCGATTTCACGAGTTTTTCCGTAGTGGCATCAATAATGCACAACGTTCCTGGTCTTCCATCATCTAAATAATTAATGGTCAAAAGCCAATCCTTCGGTTTGTAATAACCTAACCCCTGAGGCGTAAGGTCTTGTGCTAGCCCGGGGATGACTGGACCGTCCTCGCTGATGTCCCACAAATCATTGTATTTCGGATCTTTATTGTTAGGTGATCTTTCTTCTTGCGTGATGATCTGATGCCCTGGCCTTGCTGAGATCGGCGATGATTTTGCCGATTCGTTTCCCGAAATGTCTTCCGCTGCCACTTGCAGGACATAATCTTGATTACCCATAAGTGAATAAAGTGTAAATTCTTGTTTCGTAGAGGGTACCGAAAACTCGTAAACTCCATTTCTGTAAATATTGTATCTGAATATATCTGGTTCCGGATTCGCATTCCATGTTAATGTTATTTCACCGTTACCCGCTTCAGCTATCACATTTGTCGGCGTTAGCGGTGCAACATCATCCAGTTTCGGTCGTGGCGGCACTTGATCGGCAATAACCCATCCTGGTGTTGGAGTTTGATTTCCCGATATCTTCGTCATCGTTTGACCTCCGTCTAGAGGAAAGCGGAATGTCACGGACTTATTGGCAAATACATCAGTTCCTGTGTAATTGGCTCTAACGATTTCATTGCCATTTGGGTCAATGATTTTCACCGTTTGGCTACCGCTGTTAACCAACCCACCGATATTTTCCAATCTTAGAAGCTGGTCCTCATTGACATATTTACTTTTATAGGACGCAAAATAGTAATGGTTAAAGCCTTCCAAAGTCATGGACTGAACGGATTGCGTTCTAGTCCAAAAAAGTTTCGTACTCCACGGAGCAATCTTCAACGAATTTTCAATTTCCACATTCCAACTTCCTGATTGAACATGGTAGCCTTTAAGATCAACTTCTTTATTACTGTTATTATAGATTTCCAGATACTCAAAGGCGTCATAACCATCGTAGTTATCTGTATTCGGCATCAGTTCCGTGATGAGCAACTGAGGCGCTTGCATGTCATCCACTGCTTTTGATTGAGAGGTATGAAACACAAAAATATTTCCCATGACGAGCAGCAGAGCAACCACATAGATAAAACAAATTCGATACTTGATACGCATTCCTTCTCCTCCTTAAAATAATATTTACTCACACTTTCAGAACGTTAACCTTTTCCACAATGCGGGACCTAAATAAAAACCCCATGACCTCATTTGCACGGCGTGTTAAGCAGTACAAATAAAGGATCATGGGGTTCTCCTGTCTCAACCCTCAAGTAATTATCTGATTATTTACAATAATACAAGAGACCAATAAGTGTGGCAATGTTTTTATGATGGTTCCGTAAAAAATGAGTCTAAAGACCGACTTACGCCCTTTAAAGGACACCACCGGGCTTATGACTTTTCTTTTTTCTGTTGGCAAACGTTCCGTGATTAGGGAATAAAGTGATGATCCATCAATCCACATTAAAGATCCCATAAACGTATCGGATATATTGGTCATCACGCAGTTTGATGCCTTTTCTTTCTAAGAAACGCCAAAGTGTTCGGTCAAGGCTGAACGGGCCTTGATTTTTCCTTTGTTCAATGTCGGTTTTGCTCATTTGCATCGTGTACAGAGAAAGGTCAATGATGAAGGTGATGTTGACATTTGGGTTTTGCGCATCCCAGTCATAGGGGATCATCGTGTCATGTTCCCATTCCTCAAGTTCCTTAACGATGCAGTCAATGACAAGCTCGAAAAATCGATCCACTCGATAACTCTTAGCCATCATACCTCTAATCCACCCTGATATATTCATATCTAACACCCCTGTTTTGTTTTTTTTATACGGTTTGGCGTGAATCCGCCGGACTGAGGTAATATTTCTAACTGAATGTCTGTCTTGAAAGATATTGCTGATGGCCTTGGTTAGACGATACGAGGAATGGTCCCACTAATAAAGAGTTCATAGCTCTGCCAAACCTTCTACTGAGAGGCAGGAGACTTCTTTGAAAATGACGTTAAAATTTTCTCCCAGTAAAAGAAAAACTCCCTTTGCTTCGATGCAAAAGGAGTTTCGCTTTCCGTTCCTTATCATCCAAAGCAAAGTGCTTTGCTGGTTTTGGCACCTTGCCGCAATGGGTAGGTTGCCGTGGGGTCATGGAGCCAGATCTCTCGCCCATCTCTTGATAAGCCATGATTCAGTTAATTCTATTATATTATAACAATGTTTACAAATCAATCCATTTTTTCATCATTTCTCGCAATTGGGGAAATCCGACGATGTCATTCGGATCATCGGTGTTTTCATTCGGGTAATATTGCAGGAACGTGCCGCAATCGGCCGGCGTGACGATCGGTTGGTCGTCGTCGCCGGGATAGGCGCAGACGACTTGGTAAACCGCACGCAGATTATATTCTTTTTGGCCATCGGAGTTTCTTTTCACATAGGAAATCAAACGGTACTCGTTCATTTGTTCCATCGTATTCGTCCATCCGAATTCACTATGGATGTTGTAAAACGGCCGATATTTCACTTCGATAATAAACGTTGATACATAGGTGCTATTTTTATATAAGTCAATGCGAATGTCCGGTTTTCGGCGGAGATGGCCGTAAAAATGCGTCCGATTCTGCAAGGCTACCTGACTGTTCGGAGCCAGCGTTTCATCGTACGTCACGTCGATTTTGCAATCCCCTTTGACGAAGGACACCTTCGTCCCTTCCTTCAACCCATCGCGAAAAAACGATTTTTGCAGTTGGATCGTGATGGCTTCGCGGTCTGGTAAAAAATCGAGTTCCCGAAGCGCTCGCAGTACACCAAATAACACATAATACTCATACAAAACCGAAGTCGGTTTGTACGCCGGCATATCTGAAAGGGTGTCGTCGGTTTCGCGCGTTTGGCTTGCGGCCTCTTTCCATAGCTCGTAAAGCAGCCGATAGCTTGGCGTTCCGGTGCCGAGGCGAAAAGTTTTTGGTCTTCGGTTTTCCACTCTATTCCAAAAAGGCGTATTGAGCCGTGCCGACAATTTCAAGAGGTGCTTCGTAGCTTCCGCTTGGTCACTTGGGAAAGTAGCAAACGCCAACGTCTGCCATCTTCGGTATCCACTGCTGTCTAGAGCGGGATCATCCCACCCTTGATTCTCCCCCTCCGACGTCTGGATGCGAATGGTGTGTCTCTCTATTTTTTCCGGAAACTGTGGGACGTTACTGTATGAGTCATTAATCTCTCCCGCCTCATGTTCAAGCACTTTCAATGAACGCAAGGATTTCATGAGTTCGTGGGCGATTTGGGAAATGACGTACTTGGCCAAGCGGTTTTCATCATTGTCCCAATTCGTTTGCCAATGGCGGTTATAAAATTTTGTGCCTTGGTAAATGACTCCCCTGTAAGAATGCTGGAGGCGGAGACAGCGGTTATCCATATGCCGGGGAATGTCCTCCAGCTTGTACGCTTTTTCAATTTGCAGCATGCATCGCGTTTCGATATCGCGTATGGCCCGGAGCAGTTTCGCTTCATTCTCCCGATACCAGCGGATAAAGCGCCGGTGAGGTTCCGTCCTATCATGGTTGAAGTGACCAATTGTTCTTTTAAAGTGATAATAATCGAGCACAAGCCCGCGCAGTTCCTGGTTGATCACTTGGTGAATTTGCGCCATCTGCCGGTCACTAACGTTTTTCGGCTTAATGGCCACAGCGCCGAAATACGTTTTTCCTTGATAATGTAATTCAAAATGATAAAGCCCACACCGCCATGGGTACGTTGCGCCATCCCGGTATTGGTACAAAACATGTTCCCCTGTGACGCCTGACAAAACATAACCTTCGTTGTCCGCTTCTTCATCCGCATCGCGCGTATGAATCCAATAAAATCTTGCCGCTTCCGCCGTTTCACATTTAAAGGTGAGTTTAACGTCCTTATACTCCATCACATCATAGAGACAACTTCGGACGTTTTCCGGCGATTCGGCAAGGCGCTCAATGGGAATGATCGTATGGCCAACATGGAGGTGCAATGTCAACGGCAAGTGACGGCCTGATTCGACGACTTGAATGCCTTTTGAAACACTAGTGCGCAAAGCCATATAACATCAACTCTTTTGCTTTTCGCTTCAACGCATTCGCCGAACGTTCGAAGGTCGACACCTTCTGACCGAGTTCCGAGCGGATCAGTTTCATGATGTCACCTTCGATGTATTCATCTCCCGAGTAACTCCCCACAAGCGGTGTGACAAATGATTCAAAGCCCTTGATCTTTGTGAGGATGCGCTGTTCCACTTGGCGATCGAAAGCTTGTCCCCGGGAGATCATCAACAGGCCATCTGGATTTACCGGAATGTTCGACAGATAGCCGGCAATGCCGAGAACGACGCGGAAGGATACGCCTTTTTGCGAATCATCGTTGTTTAAAAGCGTATGAAGTTCATCTAAAAAGGTGAGCTCCGCCTCCGTCAAACTGTTCAGGGATGGTGCGCCCGACACCCACTCTTCCCGGAACAACTTCGCCGACACCTCCATGGTTTGGACATTTGTTGTGTCGTCAAAAGTCGAGACGATATTGTATGCCTCCCTAAAAGAAAGCTTTGACGGCCGGATGACATTCGTGCGGTCGAGCAAGCGATCGGAAAATTCCTTTGTGGTGTCATCAAAATTCACAGTGCCGACAAAGATGATATTGTCGCCGATTTTCACTTTCGGTTTATACATTTCATCATGAAAACGGCTATCCGCGTGAAACAATGTTAAGTACCGCTTGTCTGGGTCAACCTCAAGTAAGGAAATAAACGGGCTGAACCAATGCTCAACTTGTGACAAGTTCATTTCATCGAAGACGACCATGTACATGCGCTCCGGGTGGGCTTCGGCTTCAAGAAGCAGCCGTACCAATCCCGTCTCGCTCTCATGGTAGACGCCGGTCGTCGGATTGTAATATCCGAGGACGTCATTCGGCTCATGATATGACGGAGATACCGGGATTAACAGCAGTTCTTTTCCATAAGTCAGCCCCATCGTTTCGCCGTAAAGCTGAGCCAACTGCGACTTTCCCGTACCTGACATGCCGCCGATGATGCTCAACATGTTTGTTTTCACGCTGATATGAAAAGCGATCAAATCCTCATCTTGGAAAAACAACGCTTTTTTCCTAGCATTCATCTTTAAAAGATTTAAAAAGTTCCATTCGCTTTCGTTAAAAACGTACCTGCTCGTTAATGCGGCATCAGAATAATCGCCCTGAACGACGTCTGCGGTTCCGGGTTGAGTCGCTGTTTCACCAACAGTCAACTTCCGGCTCAAACTATTCGCTTCTTGCTCGAACCGGGCTTTAAGCGTTTTTAGCGCGTCCGTTTGCACAAAGTAAAGGAGATCATCCACCCGGGCATCCACCATGTTGCTGAAGACACCTTCCATGTGCTCGAGAAAAAGGACGTCTACACCTTCCTCTTGGGAATACGTCGTCGCATTAAGGTTCGTCTTTAAAGCAACGTGGTAAAGGGTGCCTTGGTAATAGATAAATTCCGGTAATTCGAATAAACTCGGATAATATTTTAAAACAATTGGACGACGGTCTCCGGAAAGTTTATTTTCAAAATCGCTTTTTGTCTCATCCAAGCGCAATTGCGGTCCCGGAATCGGCGTATATCCCCCAGCGGCCGGCTGTATATTTTCAACCTGGACGAGTTCAACATTGATATAGTCATTGTAACAACTCAACTGAAAGACTATTAATTTATCTTGAAGGCATTCAAAAATTTTCTCTTTTACTTCGACATGGGGAAGGTAATCGATGCGAATCCATTCCCTAAATTTATCATAATTATTATCACTAGCCGTACTTCCCGTAAAAATGTCGTTAGAATAATAGAATTGCTTGGATAGTTCGTGCGGAATCGGTGATAGGCACTTTATATGAAATTGAATGTAATCTTGTAACTCACCTTGGTATTCGACAGGTTCGTAGAAGTTGGGTGTCAATGCCAACTCGTCTTCGGTAACCAGCCTTCCGACAAAAAAGGCGTCATCGAGCTTTCTCTGGATTTCGGGATTAAGGCGCCGTTTCAACTTCACTATGCATCGCCCCTTCTAAGTAAAAACTAATTCTCCGTACAATTCGTGTTGCTCCGCCACCGACAAGCTTATAGATCAGGGCCCGTTGTTGAACACAGGCTTCCAATTGGAATAACGATTTGCTGTTGATGCCATCTGTGTTAATGAAAATAGCGCCATGAAACGGCTCGGGCAAAGTCTTCACATAGTCTATTATTTGTTCGGGCCGGTCAACGATAACCCGTTGTGTTTCATTAAACACCCATTCAAAGAGAGGGTCATCGACCAAACTTAGAAAAACCAGTTCCTCTTTAAATAGTTTCCATAACTTAGCATTAGCCTTTTCCGACTCCCAATCGGATTTTGCTTTATGCAACTGCGCCAATTCGGCAGATATCTTTTCGATGGTGTTTGTTTTATTATTCAGTTCGCTCAAGGCTTGCTGATAAGATTTATTTAGTTGCTTTTTTTCTTCCAGTGCTAAAGAAAATGCCGATTTAACGCGCTCAAGATCTTTTTTCGTCTCTTCTAATTTCTTATGAAGTTTATCATGGTCTGACTGGATCTTCCGCATTGCTTTTTCATGTTGATGAATGGCTATAGCTTCTCTATCTCGATATGTGTCAGCGAGGTGGATGGCATCGAGAAGGGCGAGACCGATTAATGCTTCTTTTTCTTTCGTTTTCCATCTTGATATTTCTTTTCGGTATTGACTGAACATCTTTAAGTAATACCCTTCGGAAACGCGTGGGAGAGAGGTTTCTAAACGGTCTTTGAGTTTTTCTCTGCCCTCGAAAAAGTCATCCCAAGCTTCTTTCATAGGATGGTGATCAAGGAGTTTTTCCAGATTGTCCGCAAAATGCGCCATGGTATTTTGGTAATAGGCTTGGATTTTATCTGTGAACGTCACATCCATTAAATCCGTATAGAAAGGCCGTCTTTCTTGGATATTGCGCTTGATGAGGGCTTTATGTTTTTGATATTGCTCGCCGTAGTGGAGGACAAAGAACGCAAACGCTTGAGCTTGTGATCGTTTTTCGTCAAATTGTATTTGATAGAAAAATTCCTGCGCCGATAAGCCCTGGTAGGCTTCCTCCGTCCCCTTGACGAAATCCTGTAAAAACTTTTCCACCTTGATTTTATTTTGTAAGTTTCGAAGCAAATGGTGTTTAAATATAGCAATCGGTATTTGTTTATATTTTTTCGGCGTAAAGCCCGGAATTTTAAGGTTTGCACTAAGAGCTATTTTGATGAGATCCTCTTTTTTACATAGTTCCATAAAGTCATGGAATGTATCTTGGTCAAGAATGGATGGATGCTCCTCTTGAGTCGCATTCCCCATATGTATCCCCCTCAAATTTTTGTCTTTATATCGTCTTTTAGGTCATTCGTCTTTCCGACCTCCTATTGTTTTTATGATTCTATTATACCGTTTTATCAGTCCCTTTGTTTGAAAAAAATGAACTAAAAAGCGGGACATTAGCCTTACATTTTTTGGCATGCTGTAGGGGTGTATGAAAAGTTCCGCCAAGCCTTTTAGGCGAAAGCGGAACTCCCGATGCACAAATAATTGTATTTTTCCCAGCACAAAACATAGTCAATCAATTCCAGTTTGAACCGCTGGCAATCCATCAACTTTTTAACTGAAATGAAATCGCCTGTTCCCCAAATTGTTTCCATCCTGCCAAAAAGTCGTTTTTCGCAACTTTACGATTTTTGATACCGCTTAGCGGATCATTAAAGTAGATAAACTCCTTATCGTAACCCGTGATCAGCACTGCGTGTTCATGCATTGTAATCCGTATCGGGCCGCTTTCGGTGTACCACGTCTCCCACTCGTTGTCGGGGACATACCGAAACCAGCTCGTTGTAATGACCCAGACGGGTAAGCCATGATCAATTTGGTTTTTGACTGCTGCGAACCCTTTACCAGTAAGGTCGATCACGCGATCCGACAAATATTTCTTGGCAAGATCATAAACCGGCCCGTGATAAACACCGTATCCAGGTTTCTTAAAAGAATAGATATCACCAACAAAACCAATATTGGGATTGCCGAAATGAACCTTTCCATCAACAACTTGATAGGGTGTCGGATCTTTTTTGATTTGTTTGGCTAAAGTCATTTTGTCGACTGAAATGCCAGCATCCTGTAGGAGCATTGCCAAACTCGTGACCTCACAACCTCTTGCCAATTCAGGCAATTGCTTGATGAGCGGTGCATTAATTATATGGGTGGTTTCATGTTGAAGGGTTGTGATGGAATCTTTCTTGGCGGGATGGTCGTCTTTTGTGGACTTATCAATGCGTGCAGGTAAATCTGAGGTGTTTAATGAGTGTTTTGAGATTGACCGATTGGCTAGTGCGTGACGCTTTTTTGCCCATTTTTAATGTTAAAATCGTTTGAACTTGTTGATCACCATTTATGTATGAACTCACTTTCGGTGATTGGCTCTTTGAAATGGTTTTAATTTGTTGCTGATGGCCACATCCCAAAATGAACATAAATAAAAGTAAGAAACATATAGTTCCCCTCAAAAGTCCCACTCCTAAAGAACTATTTTTCTATAAAAATATCATATTGTCCATATTTTGTTAAGGTAAAAAATTCTAATTTTTCCTGCCTTTTCGTTATAGTTTCATCACGAAAAATGGACAAACTGGTTTTCCCAATGAAGGATGTGTCATCCGAAAAACAGTGATGGCCTCAAAAGGTATCCTTGTCCGATTTTTAGAAACCAACTTTTTGTTTTACTATTAACTCTGAATTAACTCTGAATCTATTTTTTCCTGATGGATATGGGCATTGACCCATTTTATGGCACAGGGATGAAGACCCACATACAATGTGTATAAAACAAAGGACCAATTATGCCACTCACGCTAAATGCATTGCCGCCGACAACGCAATTGCCCTGGCCCTGGGATTTTAAGCCATTGTGATGGCGGGCTATTTTAAGCCGTAACAATATCGGTCAAACAAAGACATTCAAGTCCGGCAGCACCAGCTTTCATTACCCTTTTTTCCTTTTTCATAAAAAGATTAAAATGTCCGGTTTACAGGGGGATGAACATGAGTAACAAGATTTATTTCAATCCTAACGTGTCACCGTCCATAAGAAAGTTAAAACCGCCGCGAACCAAATCGCAGATGTATTGTTATACGGATCAACTTGGGGAGGCTTTAAAAAAGCTCGAAACATCACAAGAGGAAACGAAAAATGAGTTGAATGAGTTAAAAGGTTTAACCGAACAAATCGTCGTTCAGTTAAAAGAATTTAAAAGAAAGGTCATGAAGCGGCTCAGCAAATTAGGACTCAACCAAAAACAAGCAAAAGAAGAACAAAATAAAACCGATCAACAATTACAGGAATTAAAGACCGAATTGGACCGCATTCACGCCCTGATTAACCAACAACATGAGAAACACCAAGCGCGTCTGAAAAACCTGTTAGAGACGATTAATGAATATATAGAAGCCTTACAACAAAAGGAAACGGAAACGGTTTCGACCTTTTTGGAATCCAGTGACCTGCAGCGTGTCGTTTTGGAGGACATCTCCAAACGGCAGGAAGCCATTGAACAAAAACTACAGGATGAATTGGCACAACTCAAGGCTTTACTCTCAAATCTCGCGGAACAAAGCTCGGAAAACTACGACATTCAACTCGAATACCAAAAACTCCATGAAAAAATGTTGCATAAAATTGTCGAACTCCAAGTCGCCTCAAAGGGTGAGTGAAACCTAACACGCCATCGATCAAGGTGCCATGAAAATTTATTGGATGCAGGCTGATCGTTCCGATCGGCTTTTTTGTTCTGGAATGAAAGGATAAAGGTTTTCGGCAAGCATAAAGGCCCCTATGACACTGCCTTCATTTAAGAGTCTTGCACTGGTTAGAACGCTTTTCATTTATCAAGCGCGCATAACGGCAACTAGGCTCTGCCATCGCCTTAAAGGCTTGCACTGGCTTTTTAATCAGGCCAGCATAAGAGCAACTAAGGCTCTGCCTTCGCCTAAAAGGCTTGGCAGAGCCAAGTTTTCTATAGCAGAGCCTAGTTTTTTATTTTTTTGATCTTCTTGAAGGTTCTCGCCGTGTCGTGTCCCAATCCGCCAGCCATTTCATCCTCAAATGGTGCGCGCCTCTAGTTCTTCAATGCCTAGGGTTTTGCACTGGGAAGTATCACCCGCTTTTCATCACGTTCCCCTATTCACTCCCACGAACCACAAAAGTTTTTTGGTCAAATGATCCGGATTTCGTATGAAAAATAGTTTCTATGACCCGTGCGTCACCGTTTCGTTTTCCACTTTTTTATATGGATTCATGATGCCCATCGGGTCGAGCGCTTGCTTGATGGTTTGCATGATTTGATAGGCACCGCCGTGTTCTTTCGCTTGGTATTTTAATTTACCGATGCCAACACCGTGTTCGCCTGTACACGTTCCCTTTCGTTCCAGCGCATATTGCACGATTTGTTCGTTAACTTTTTCGGCTCGTGCCAGATCATCCGCACTGTTTGGGTCGACGATCATGATAATATGAAAGTTGCCATCGCCGACATGCCCGGCAATCCCCGCCGGAAGCCCGGAATTGGTGACAATTTCTCTCGCAAAATGAATGGCGCCGGCAAGTTCGGTAATGGGCAAACAAACATCGGTGACCATTTGTCTTTTTCCCGGATGGGCATGAAGGAAGGCATACGCTAAGTTATGGCGGGCATCCCAGAGTTGATGACGCAATGCTTGATCCGTTTCAAACACAATTTCCTGACAGTAATGATCTTCGGCAATGGCTTTGGTTAAAGCGACATCCTGTTTCAGGCCGTCCTTATTCCCGTGAAACTCCAAAAACAAGGTCGGTGCTTCTTTATAATTGGTTTGGCTGTACTTATTAACTTGTCTAATGGACGGTTCATCCACAAGTTCCACTCGAGCAATGGGGATACCGGCTTGCTGAATGTCCACTACCGCTTCCACGGCTTCATCAACATTTGGGAAAACAGCTCTTGCCGCCATGATTTGTTCCGGTATGCCGTACACTTTCAAGGTGATTTCCGTAAAACAACCCAAGGTGCCTTCCGAGCCGACAAAAAGCCCTGTCAAATGATAACCCGAAGACGATTTCGCCGCGAGGTTACCTGTATGGATGATCTGACCATCTGCTAAGACCACTTGCAAATCGCGGACATTATCACGCATGGCCCCGTACTTGACGGTCGTTGTTCCGCTGGCATTGGTTGCTGCCATGCCGCCAATTGAGGCATCAGCCCCTGGGTCAACTGGGAAGAACAAGCCATATTTTTTAAGTTCTTTTTCAAGCTGCTTACGAGTGACCCCAGGTTGAACGCGGACGAGAAAATCTTTTTCGCGGATTTCAACGATCTTATTCATTCGAGTAAAATCGATGGTAATGGCTCGTCCGCGCGGAATCACATGCCCTTCCAGGCTTGAACCCATGCCAAATGGAATGACCGGCACACGATGTTTGTTTGCGAGTTTTATAATGTCACTCACTTCTTGGGCGGTCTCTGGAAAAACGACGGCTTCCGGCAAATACGGGGTATGGTAGGATTCGTCCTTGCTGTGTTGTTCAAGAACCGTCAGGTTTTGACTGACACGTTCAGGCGCCAAAATTTGCTGCAGTTCTTCAATCAGCCCCATTTTCTCATCTCCCAGCAGATGATTTATTTTCATAATTATCATACCAATGTTTTTTTTACAAATGCATGTAAAAGCCCTCATAATGTATAAACGGCGGTATCCCATGGCACTTGGCCCGTTCCAGTTTTGATGCGCAATCAGAAAAAGCATATTATTTCTGTACACGAACGCCCCTAAAATGATAGGCAATCCAGTCAATTGGAAATATTCGGGCGGTGATTTGGACCGTTTTTGCCAAAAGCATATTATTTCGGCCCATTTAACCCGACGTTTTGATATGCAATTGGAAAAAGCATATTAGTTCACCAAACGAACCGCCTTGAAATAATACGCAATCCATAGATTTGGAAATTTTAGGTGACATTTTTAGCCCTTTTCTCCAAAAGCTTATCATTTTGATCCTTGTTCACCGGAGTTTTAATACACAATCGTATTATTTCCGCACACGAAACAGTGAGTTGGCAAAGCCCTTTTTAGGGACGGACAGGGCTTTCGTCAATCATATGCCAGTACACGTATTTTGGCAATGGTAACGCTATCTTCACTCTTATTGTCGGCCTCATTCCTGCCCAGAACAACCCTTTTGGCTGTCTCCTATTGGCCTTAATTCAGCCTAAAAATGATAAACTTTCTCACCAATTAAAATAACCAGCCCAAAGAAACTGGACTGGTTTTGGTCTATCGCATTTCGGGTTGAAGGCGTTTTCTTTTGGCTCGGTTTTTCACAAAAGCGATCAATTTTGGCAAAACAGTGATTAGTACAATAAATATAATGATAATCAAAGAAATCGGTCGTTCAAAGAAGACGAGATAATGGCTGTTTGCGATGGTGATCGCACGACGGAAATTTTGCTCCATGAGTGGTTCGAGAACAAGCGCCATGACAGCTGGTGCAAGTGGTATGTCCAATTGCTGCATGCCATAACCGACCACGCCGAAAATAAATAACATGAACAAATCGAACTGACTAAAATCGAGGCCATAAGTGCCCAATACGGAAAATGCGATAACGCCCACAAAAAGCGGGATGGTCGGCAATTTCAAAATCGAAGCGAAAACGCCGACGAGCGGCAAGTTTAATATCAACAGTATGACGTTGCCGACATACATGCTGGCAATGATGGCCCAAATGAGATCTGAATGGGTTTGGAACATACCCGGACCCGGTTGCAAACCGTACATCATGAAAATGAATAAGAGCAGAGCTGTCGTTGCAGAACCGGGGATCCCAAGCGTAAACAGAGGGACCATGGCCCCACCTACTGCCGCATTGTTCGCCGCCTCCGGACCGGAAACCCCCTCAATTGCCCCTTTGCCGAATTCATGGCGATGTTTCTTGGACAATTTCCTTTCCATCGCGTAGGAAAGAAAGGAGGCAAGCGACGGTCCGATGCCTGGAAGAGCACCAATCAGAAAACCAAGAACCGACCCGCGGCCATAGGGACCGATGGATCTTTTCCAATCCTCTCGTGTCATCCATAACGAACCTTTAATCTCTTGAACTTTTAATTTAAAGTCCGCACCCTTTTTCGCCATATTGCTCAGCGCTTCGGGAATGGCAAAAAGCGCTATGGCAAACAAGACAAAATCAATGCCATCAAGCAGCTTAGCACTGCCAAATGTAAAACGATGAACACCTGACTGGAGATCCGTTCCAATAGTTGCGACTGCCAACCCGATAAAAGTAGAAAGATACGCTTTTAGTACTGACCCTGTCGTTAAGCTTGAAATCATGGATAAGGATAAAATGATTAATAGAAAATACTCGGCCGAACCGAAATAAAATGAAGCCTTGGCGATGACCGGTGCCAAAAACATGAGCCCAACAATAGAAAGCGTTCCAGCAATAAATGAACCGATGGCTGCGGTCGATAATGCGGGGCCGGCTCTACCTTGCCGCGCCATCTCATACCCATCGATCGTTGAAACGATGGACGCCACTTCTCCCGGTGTTCTGACTAAAATTGAAGTTGTGGATCCGCCGTACATCGACCCATAATAGACGCCGGTCAGCATGATCAGTCCGGTCGCCGGCGGCAAGCCAAAAGACAGCGGAATCAATAACGCTATAGCAGTGATGGGACCAATCCCAGGCAATACACCGACAAGTGTCCCAATGAATACACCTATAAAGCCAAATCCTAGATTCTTCCATGTTAACGCTTGCTCGAAACCAGCTAATAAATTCGAGAACACATCGCCCAAATCATCACCCCCAACATAAAGGCAGTCTTAAAGGGATTTCCCCATGCCATCGTTAGCCTTCAACACCATTGAAATGCAGAACCACGTTTCCTCTTAACCCTTTAAGAGGTTTTTAAAAGGGGCCGCTCGGTAAGTAAACTTCAAGCAAATCATTAAAGACCAAATAGACGATGACGGGAAATAATATGGCATAAATCAAATTGCGAACCCACTTTTTTCTTTCGAGATAAGTGGTTACCCCGAAGATAAACAAGGCCGTTGAAAGAAGGTAACCTAATGACACAAACAAAACGATATAAGCAAGGATAAACAGTAAAATGATCAATAATTTTTTACCATCTTGCTCGGATTCTTCCATATCGGAAATAATGGTGGATTCCAATGGCTTTCCCGTATCTTCCTTTCTACGGCGGCTGGCCAGTATCCCTTGAATGAGAAGGACAAGGGACACCAGCATCCAAAGACAACCTATGATGATCGGAAAGGTACCAGGTTGGATATCAGCCGATTTATAAGAAGACATTGGAATCTGAAAAGCCAACAGGGTATAAATGAGCGAAATAATGAAGGAACTCCCGCCAGCTATAATATTTTTATTCATCCGTTCACCCCATTTTACAAGCACCCTTTGTCCATCACTTAATTTCGCCGGTTTTCTCCAATCCGGTTTTTATGGCGTCATTGGCCTCTTTCAGATACTGATCAAATTCTTGACCTTTCATATAAGTGATCTCCCATTGATTTTTCTTGGCAAAATCTTTCCATGTCGGGGTTTTGAGCGCTTTTTCTATGGTGCTTTGCCAGAAAGTGACGGCTTCTTTCGGCATATCAGGCGGTCCCATAAGGCCGCGCCAGTTACCGTAGACAACATCGACACCGGCTTCCTTAGCTGTCGGAACATCTTTGACCACACCGCCCAACCGTTTGTCACTTGTGATCGCAAGCCCACGAAATGTCCCCGCTTCGATTTGGCCGCGGAATTCGCTCACACCGGAAATCGCCGCATCAAGATCACCGTTTAATAAAGCATTGGAAATTTCCCCGCCGCCTTCATATGCAACAAAATTGATAGCTCTTGGATCCCCACCGAACGCGTTTACCATTAACGCAAACGGCAGACGGTCATCCCCTGAAGCGCCAACGGCAACAGAGCCGGGGTTTTTCTTGATAGCGCTAAGCAAGTCGCTTAATGTTTTGTACGGCGAATCAGCTGGTACGACCACCATGTAATACTCCGTCATCAAACGCGCGATCATGGTGACATCCTTGTAACTGTAGTCGGAATCACCTCTCAAATAGTTGGACATGATTGGCGTAGACGTCACACTGATTTTATAAGCATCACCTTTATGCTGGGTAACCAACTGTGAAAGTGAAACGGCTCCGGTTGCACCGGCCTCATTTACCACTTGAATCGGGAAATGAATGAGTTTTTCTTTTTCAAAAGTAGCGGCAAGCGCCCGTGCCGTCACATCCCAGCCGCTTCCCGGCGCTGCGGGAGCAACTAAGGTCACAGGCTTTCCTTTAGAATAAAAATTGTCGGCATTGGACTTCTTTTCCTTCGTAGACCCGGAGGTCCCGCTATTACAAGCACTTAGCAATAAAATCACGGCCAGTGCCAAAAAAGAGAGCCAACGCCCCTTTTTCCCCAACCAGTTCATGTACATCATCCTTCTCCTTTACTCACCGATTTTCATTTGACGGGTCGGTGCTTGATGAAGCTCATCTGCCGTACCGGCCCGGCTGACTGCACTTTCCAACGGATGGTCGACAAGTTTTTCAACATCTCGAGAAACGGCTAACAGTTTTCGAAGGTTAATCCCGGTTTGCACCCCCATGCGTTCCAACATATGGACGATATCTTCGGTAGCCACATTGCCAGTCGCATTTGGAGCATAAGGACATCCGCCCAAACCGCCCACTGATGCATCAAAGGACGTGACACCAGCTTGCAAACCTGCTATGACGTTTGCTAGAGCCATCCCTCTTGTGTTATGAAGATGAAGGTTTATGTCCGCATCCGGGAACAGCGCCTTTAATTGACTAATCGTTTCATAGACCAACTTCGGATCGGCAACTCCCACCGTGTCGGCAACGCTGAACGCACGGACACCCATTTGATAATACGCCTCGGCGACATAATGTATTCTTTCAAAAGGAATTCTCCCTTCAAATGGACACCCTAATGCCGTTGCCATGCCCCCACGGACGGAAACATTATGCGCGTTTGCCAGATGAACGACTTCTTCCATGATTTTTAGGCTGTCATCGACACTTCGATTTGCATTAGCAAGACTATGGGATTCACTGACGGATAACATCAATTCCCACTCATCGGCCTTCATCGGAATCGCTCGTTCTGCCCCGCAGATATTTGGCACTAAGACGCTGTATGAAACGCCTTCCTTTCGCTCAATATTGGCCATCACCTCCTCCGCATCGATCAATTGTGGAACCGCTTTGGGGTGGACGACGGATGTTACCTGTATGGCGCTCACGCCTGTTTCTGACAAGGCATTGATGATGCGGATTTTTTCCTTTGTCGGTATAAACGCCTTCTCCATCTGAAACCCGTCTCTCGGACCCACTTCTTTTATCTCAACCTTCTCAGGCAAGTACCACGACATGTTCAAATCACCCCCTCCTCCTTCAATTCGTTGATGTCTTCCAGAGATAATCCCAACTCGGTAAAAATTTCAAAATTATGTTCACCGATCGAGGCGCCCGTTTTTCGGACGGTACCGGGTGTTTGTGAAAACTTAGGAATAACATTCGGCAATTTGATTTTTCCGAGAACGGGATGATCGACTTCGACGAGTGCTCCTCTCGCTTTGTACTGTGGGTCCTGAAAGATATCTGCCATATTGTAAATGGGAGAAACGGGAATGCCGTTTTTGTCGAAAATTTCCTGGATTTCTCCCGCATCATGGGCTTTAAACCATTCCTGGACAATTGCATGGACCTCCGTGCGCCTTTTGACGCGCTCAATATTTGTGGCGTATCTCGGGTCGGTTTTCATATCGGAACGTCCCATGACATCCGCCAACCGGTAAAACGTTCGGTCGGTGCTTGTTGTCAACACCATCCACTTCCCGTCCCTCGTCTGGAAAGTGCCGACGGGAACGGCGGACGTGTTGTCATTGCCTAACCGTTCCGTTATGTGGTTGGTCTGGTCATAAGTGGCCACGGCCACCTCCAATAGACGAAACATGGATTCAAAAAGGGAGACATCAATTTCTTGACCGGCTCCTCCTTTGGCATCGCGGTGATAAAGAGCGGAAAGCGCGCCGATCACGGCAAATAATCCTGTTACATAGTCAACTAGCGAGATGGGCGGTGATAAAGGTGGCTTGTCGGGATATCCGGATATATAGGTATATCCACTAAAAGCGGTAGCCGGTGTCCCGAACCCCGCCTTTGTCCGATACGGGCCGGTTTGCCCATAACCGCTGACCCGGATGATAATAAGTCGGGGATTTACTTCCCTCATTTTTTGGACGGTAACCCCCCATTGATCAAGCGTTCCCGGGCGAAAATTTTCAAAGAGAAGATCTTGATTTTTTAATAATTGATAAAAAAGTTGTTGGCCTTTCTCTTTTTTTAAATTAAGCGTGATCGCGCGTTTATTCCTTGATATAGCGGCCCAGGCTAAAGATTCGTTATCTTTAAATGGATGAAAACCGCGGACCGGATCTCCCTTACCAGGAAGTTCAATTTTGATGACATCTGCCCCATAATCCCCCAGTAATGCTGTCGCAAAGGGGGCCGCATAAACCGTCGCGATATCTAAAACTTTTAATCCGGTAAGCGGTCCGTTAGCAGCATTTGGTTTTTCAGTTCCAGCCGTTTTCTCAGAAGGTTGCGCCTTTTGTGTTTGCGATATCTCATTTGGATGTTTACTGTTGGTTCCTCCCTCCAACCTAAATCACCCCTCTTTCTTTCATCTGGTTGATTTGCTCTTCGCTCAAACCGATGGCTTTTAATACTTCAAGATTGTGTTCTCCGATTTTCGGCCCGAGCCATTTGAGTTCCCCTGGGGTGCGGCTTAACTTTGGCACGATGCCGGGAACTTTCACAGTCCCTAGGGCTTCATTTTCCATTTCGACGATCATGTCTCTTGCTCGGTAATGGGGATCGTGGATGATGTCTTCGGCATTGTAGATTCGACCGGCAGGTATCGCATGGTCATTCAACACTTTCAGGCATTCATCAAGCGTTCGTTCCTGAACCCATGCTTCGATCATGGACTCGATGAAATCTTGGTTTTTCACGCGGTTTTCGTTTGTTAAAAATCTTTCATCGCCGACTAAATCTTCCCGGCCCATCACTTTTAACAGTCTTTGGAAGATGTTGTCGCTATTTGCCGCAAGAACAAGATATTTCCCATCTTTTGTTTGATAGGTATTCGTTGGGACAATACCCGGAAAACTAGACCCCGTGCGCTCTCGAATGACGCCTTTTTTGTCATATTCCGGAATCATTCCCTCCATAAGGCTGAAAACCGCTTCATATAAAGCGACATCGATTTCTTGACCGCCTCCGTCTTTGACATCACGATAATAAAGCGCTAGTAAAATACCGATCACAGAATACAGCGCGGCGACGGAATCCCCAATGCTGATTCCGACTCGGACAGGCGGCCGATCCGGGTAACCGGTAATATAACGCAATCCCCCCATCGCCTCACCGATTGAACCAAAACCAGGACGATCGCTGTAAGGGCCGTTTTGGCCGTATCCTGAGATATGACTTACGATTAAATTGGGATTTAACGCTTCTAAAACTTCCGGTGTTAGCCCCCATTTCGCAATGGTCCCCGGGCGGAAGTTTTCCACTAACACATCGCTTTCTTTTAATAGCTTTTTGATGACTTCCAATCCTTCAGGCGTCCGCACATCCAACGTGAGGCATTTTTTATTGCGCGATTGCACATACCACCATAGAGACGTTCCGTTGTGCAGAATTCGCCAATTGCGCAGCGGATCACCAACCTTTGGTAATTCGATTTTGATGACCTCCGCTCCGAATTCCGCGAGAATCTTCGTACAAAAAGGGCCCGCAATCAGGTTTCCGAGTTCCACAACCCTGATCCCAGAGAGAGGTAATTTCTTGTTGTTTTGAGACATGTTCCCCCAACCCCTTATATTTAAATTTTTAAAGCGTTTTCAATTTTGCGCGTGATAGGTTTTGAGTTGTGTTAAAATGTTCTGCAGATCTTCCAAAATATGATTTCTCATAAGCTGTTTGCTTTTTTCCGCATTGCGTTCCTTAAGGGCTTCCAAAATCATTTCATGGGCATCGAAAAACATAGGTTTAAACCCGCCGACATATCCGGTAATCGTCCGATATCGTAATATTTGCATGCGGATCGGCTCCATCAGTTTTATTAACGTCTCGTTATGACTCGCTTGAATGATCGTTTCGTGAAACAACGTATTTCTTTTTATGACTTTTTCGAGGTCACCGAGTTGTTTATATTGCTTAGCTAAAATTACGGATTCCTCCAAAATGTTGTATTCTTCTTTTTCTAAAAACAACGCCGCCTTTTCCGCTGCCAATCCTTCTAATTCGGCACGGCATTCATACAAATCTTTTATTGTTTTTTGGTTTAAATCGGTAACCTTCGCGCCAATGGATGGGATAAAAGTGACAAAGCCTTCTTTTTCCAAATTTCTTAACGCTTCCCTTACAGGTGTCCGGCTCGTATTAAATCTCTTGGCCAACATTTCTTCTTTCAGCCGCTCGTTTGGCAGTAACTGCCCGGTGATGATCGCTTCTTTAATCGAGCGATAAACTTTTTCATGCAAGCTCTTTTTTCTGCCATTTTTATCATTGGTCACTAAACCTCACCAACCGTTTTGTATTCAATCCTATGCATTGTATACAAAATTTATTAACCCTTTTTTAAATATTCAAAAACTAAAAAGATATTGCTGAATAAAAGCTTGGGTCTGTCATGTCTTTAAGGAGTAGGCAGAGCATTCGTTGTCCTTATGCTGAAAAAGCTAGTGCAAGCCTTTATGGTGAAGACAGTGCCGTAGTTGCCCTTTTGCATGCCTCATAAATGTTATATTTACTTACCAATACAAGCCTTTTAGATGGTGGAGGTGCTTTTGTCGCATCTAAGCGGACTTGAAAAATTTTAATCTTTTTTCTCGATACAAAAAAACACCTTGGACAGGGTGGATTTACGTTCGCTTAGTGTTAAACTTTCTGCGGCTGAATGGTGGAAATTTAATTTTGGAAACTTGGAAAGCTATTGATATATAAGAGTGGGAAACGTCGTCATTTGGGCGGTACAGTGGGAGAAAATCAAATCTTTCCATAGTCATCGTCCACGGGGGTGTTCGATTCCTCGATGAGGCGGCGGCAAATGTGATAACAATCATTGACATGTGCGCGCCCTATATACCTCATAGCCATGAAACTCAAGGTAGCCGAAGCGGCAGATCCGACGATCGGAATGATTTTGGTCATTTGTCTTGCTGCAAGCCGTCTGCCGACTTTTTTCAATAAAAAGGCGACGGTTTCCTTTCTGATGATTTTTCCCACAATCCGGCTGCCGACGGATGTCGCCAGAACGACAATTTTGGCCCGCAATTCCGGATTTAACTTTGCGAGTTGTTCAGCAGACAAACCGAATCGGCGGTTGATTTCCGAAAGCAGTTTCATCATCATGGCGACATCCATGCCAACATCCACTCCTGGTAGAGGTAGAGCGCCCGCAAATGCCGAGAGCGCTGCCCTTCTTTTAACCATTGCCATACATTGTTGCCTGATCTCTTCTAGTTCTTCCATCGTGCGCGGAATCATTGGCCGGACAATCCCCTTTACTTTTTTCTTATCATTCCCGGAAAATGAAAAAACATTGTCAAATACCAAAAGACACGTTGTATAATTGGAGTAACATTTTCAATAGCATGGGATGGGGCAGATGAAAACGTATTTACTGGTTGCCGTTACATTGTTGTTTTGGTCTTCATCATTTGCCGGTTTAAGGCAGGGCATTGATTTTTACGGGGCGGGACATTTTGTGTTGCTCCGTTTCTTGACGGCTTCCGCTGTTTTTCTGATTTTTGCTTGTTTTAAACGCATTCACCTTCCGAAAAAGGAAGATGTTTGGAAACTGGCAGGGCTTGGTTGGCTTGGCATTACAACCTATCACATTGGACTTACGTTTGGAGAAAAAGTGGTGCCTGCCGGCGCTTCCGCTCTTATTGTTGCGGCCGTGCCGGCTTTTACGGCATTTCTTTCCTATTTTTTATTTAAGGAAAAGTTAAATGCCTTTGGCTGGAGCGGGATTTTCATCGGTTTCATCGGCGTGGCCATCATCAGTGTGGGAAACGAAAATGGGTTGGCTTTTACCGGCCACGCCGTCTTAATCCTCATCGCGGCCATCGCCACGACTTTTTTCTTTATCTACCAAAAGCCTTTTTTTACTCGATATAATGCGATTGAATTGACGGCGTATTTTACATGGTTCGGCACGATCCCGATGCTCGTCTTTCTCCCCGGGTTTTTTGAAACGGTCAGTACGGCGCCTGTTTCAATCACTTTATCGGGAATATATCTCGGCGTTTTACCATCGGCGATCGCTTACATCACCTGGTCTGTCGCTTTATCCCATGCCCCAGCGAGCTTGATCACGAGCACATTGTATATTGAACCGTTTATCGCGATCATTATTGCCTGGTTCTGGATCGGTGAAGCACCTACACTCCTTGTGTGGATGGGCGGGTTCTTGACGATTATCGGTGTCATCATGGTGAATGCCTACGGAAAAGTTAAACCAGCCGTCACTGAGCGAAAAGCTGGTTAATATAGCAGCAAAGAGGCAGTCGCAAAAATCTGGGGTCAGACCCCACTAAAGAAAACTTCGCTTTGCTAAGAAAAACCGGGCATAAGCACGTCGTCATTGATTAGTGATATATTGCTGGTCGTGCCAATTTAAAGGCCATTAAGACCCATTTCTCACTTCAAAGTGGTCAATAGATTGAAGATATTGGGAAATCAACTTTTGATAAGGTCTTGTTTTTCCAATAATTTAAAACTAAAAACCATTTCAAAAAAATTCTCGGCCCAAAATGGCCGATACAATTGCGCTAAACGCCATTTTGGTTCGCTTCCTACTCCAAAATGGCTTTTTGAATACAGGTTTTGGAAAAACAACCTCTAAATCAGCCTCGTTTTTCCAGCAAATTCAAGCCAAATACCATTTCAAAAAATTTCTCGGCCCAAAATGGCCGATACAATTGCGCTAAACGCCATTTTGGTTCGCTTCCTACTCCAAAATGGCTTTTTGAATACAGGTTTTGGAAAAACAACCTCTAAATCAGCCTCGTTTTTCCAGCAAATTCAAGCCAAATACCATTTCAAAAAATTTCTCGGCCCAAAATGGCCGATAGAACCTCTCTAAAGACCATTCTGAGTCCCCTGCCCTCTCAAAATGGCTTTTTGGATTCAGATATAGGAAAAATAACCCTCGATTCGACCCTGTTTTTCCAATAAATTCAAGATAAATGCCATTTCAAAAAAATTTTCCGCCCAAAATTGTCAATAGAACCGCGTTAAAGGCCATTTTGGAGCGCTTCCTACTCCAAAATGGCCTTTTGAATACAGATATTGGCAAAATCACCTCAACCCCCTTAAAGATTACCCTTTTTTCTTTTGATTACATTTTCCATCGATAAGTGAGAGAGGGGAAAGAACCCCGCATATAAGACACGAGCGAAGCGAACCCTAGTCGGCTTAAATATTGTACTGTTCCCACATTTTTCGACTCTCTTCTTTTAAACGGTCTTTCAGGTGGTCCGGGGAAATGACTTTCACTTTGCTGCCCCAAGTTAAAATCCAGTTGACCAAACCTTCGCTTATGGAAGCCATTGTCGTTAACAAAAAGGCATCCTCGCTGGCTTTACGGATATCAGCATCTAAACCGAAGCGGTCGATCATGACGTTGATCAATTCATTTTTTACTTGTAGGCGTATGAGCTCTTCGTCGCCCGTAAACATATGAAAAGACCGATTCACATATTCCGGAATATTTAAGGCCTGCGGTCTGTATTTTTCATCCTTCACCTGAACATGGCGCATCCGGTCCACGCGGTAATGCCTGATGTCATCTGCTTGTTCATAGTAACCGATGAGATAATAATAATCACTGTTCCAAATGAGCGCATAGGGATGAACGGTATACCACGCGCCATCATGGCTCAAAATAAATTTTTTCTCAATATTATATCGGCCGTACTGAAAAACAATCTTTTTGCGTTCAGCGATCGCTGTTTGAATGTGGTCGATGCCGTAGCGGACGGAAGCATTTTTCGCTTTAATCATTCCGTCCAGGTAGACATTTTTCCGCAACTTTTTGGCGGTGTTCCGGCTTTTTAGCTTTAAAATTTTCTCGACCAAAATGCTTGTCTCTTCTAATGTCAAAAAGCGCGCTGAACTGACGGCATCCAAAAGAAGTTTGACTTCATGCAATTCAAAGAGCCCTTCATGCCGGTAATACTTCTTGCCGCGCTCGCCGATATTCTCATCGATGTCAATGCCGGCGCGATTGAGGGCGTCAATATCCTCTTTTAAAATCGCATTTTTAATGTTCAGATCTTCCCCGTAAGCTTGCTTGAGCCGCTCTTTTATATCATAGATTGAAAGCTCATTTTCCTCATCCGTTTCATTTTGCAAGATTTGTAGCACTGTTAATAATCTTTGCCGATTATCCAATTCCATCCACCTCCGTTTTCCTTCCATTATAACAATACGCCTTGCTTAGCCCAGATTCCTTTTTTACTAATATAATGAAAACATGGCTCTGCTCGGCTTTTAAGCGAGGCGGAGACTTAGTCCCCCTCATGCAGGCCAGGTTTAAAAGCCCTTGCAAGTTATTAAGCGAAAGAGGAGCCGTAACGGCTATTATGCTGGATTGAAAAATAATATTCTTTTTTACCAACTCAAAGTTTGGTTAAGATGTTACCCTTATGCCGGGCGAAATGGTAGGTTTTCAAAACAGAATCAAATAGCCCTTCTCTGTTCCCGATTTTCAGAACAACAGGAAAACCCCGAATGGAGCCAGGGGGCTCATCGGGGAAGGCGTACGAACTAATGTAATATTCGGCCGATCACTTCATTAATCAAATTCGGGACAATCTCCATCGAATAGCGAATCTCTACTCGTTCGTATTGGCGGTGAGCATCGAAGCCGTAGGGGCCGATGTTAATAACGGGCACGTTCAGCGCACGGATTTGGTCGTAATGAACGATATGTTTCGTTCCCCAGGCCGGATGGTTGTTGACAACCGTTTGGATCGCGTCCTCATCATCATTTAATGTGACAAAACTCATGTCCGAGATAAATGGAAAAAAGTGTTTGACTTTAATCGGATGTTCATACTGGGGCTGTATCGTGTTCACAGCCTCATCTAATGCTGCTAAAAGCCGTGCTTCCTTTTCATCTTTTCCCGAAACGTCGACCGGTGGAGAATAGATGGAGGAAAAAAACAGAATCATCGCAGGGCTTTTGTCCGGGATCCACTTCCACGCTTCCTCGACGACTCGGATGTTAAACATGCGCAAATCAAGGGCTGGGTCCGACAGCAATTCCTTTTTGAACGCCGCCATGTGTTGTTCGAATTTGCGGCCATGAACGGCGTGAATTTCCGCAACCATTTCCTCGAATGTTAAAACTCTCGGTGCCCAAAGTTGCCCCCGAGGGGTTAATCCGGTTTTTGCATAAAAGGCTTCGCGTTTTCTTTTATATTCTGCCAATGCCTCGCGAAAGGCGATTTCCGCTTGTTTTTTTAATCGGTTTAATACATCCTGAGGTGACAGGGAATGCGTGAAAAAGTTGAAATACGCGACAGCAGCATGTGCCGTTTGGACATCATAGGACGGTTTCAGATCGGTTTGCTTTAATGACACCGGGGGGAGTGTCCACTCGCCGTGGGCTTCATCACAAAGGTCCGTATTATAATTGATTTGTTTTGTTAAGAAACTGATCAAATAGTTCGGGTCGATGCCTTCAAAGGCCGCACCGACATGGGTTTGCGTTCCCGTGACAAAAAATGTCGGCAGAAGTTTCCCCACGCTTCCCGTATAAATATAGCGATGCGGGTCGCCTTCATAAAGGGGAGCGACAAAATCAGCATTGATGGCCGCAACATAGTCAAACCCGTGGTCTTTTTTTAATTCATTTAATAGCTCGACCGCCGACAAGATACCGTGAGAGCTGTCTTCTTCATCGCATTCGGCAACAAAAACGAGATTCCCCGCGAGTTCCTCAGGGTGCTCGGAATAATATTTTAATAGGTAAAGATGCGCCGCCAGACCGCTTTTCATATCTAAAGCCCCGCGGCCGAATAAAAAGTCGCCGGAAGATAGTTGGGCTTTTATGTCTTCAGCAAGTGGTTCCTTTTGCAATGCAGCCATCAGCGCCTCAGGCTGGCAGGCTTTCGCGCGCAATTGGCCGAAATCCTCAATGTCAACGGTATCCACATGCCCCATTAAAATGACCGTTTGTTCGCTCGGACATTTTGTTCCTTTGACAAAGGCCACGACGTTATAGCGCTCGATATCATCCAAGATGGTCGGCTGCTTGATGATATAGTCCGGATGATCCATAAAATATGGGAATGAGGCTAGTAGAGTATAAATGACTTGGCTAATTTCCCGCTCACCATCAGTATTGACGACACTCGGAATTTCCACAAGCTGCTTCGTAAAAAATAACACATCTTCCCGGCAAGGCATCATGGACTCACGCACTCCTTATATCGGTCTTTTCCCCCATCATAACATACCGCAACAGGCTCCCACTACTTGAGTGTTGCCGCTGAACTTAAATGATTAAATCTTTTTTTCGAAAAACGAGAATGCCGATTATATAAAGCAAGATGCCGCTTACCAAAAGGCCGACTGCTTTTAATGGGAGCGATTCCGTCCCAAGGGCAATCGCTTGAGCATCAAAAAGGGAAAAGATTGAAAAATGCCGCAACGCTTCCATTTTGTCACTCATTTTACCGATGAGATCCAAAATATAAAACAGTAACGTCAACAAGGCCGACATGCTGAGCGCCCGTTTTTCATCATTAAAAAGGCAGGAAAACAAAAAGGAATAGCCGCTGACGACGAAAAACAGTAACAACCCCATCACATTGAGCCAAATAAAAGGTTTGGTTTTCAGCGACACGTCGTTGACTAACCATTCGACTCCGGTCAGACCGCCGATAATAGTCATCAAAACAATGAGGAGGAGTCCCGTCAGAATCACCATGGCTTGTGTGAAAGCGACTTGGGTTCTTGACGTTGGCGAAGCGAGCAAAAACGCCATCGCTCCGCGGTCTACGAGTCGCACGATTAATTGTGTCGCCATCATGATGCAATAGATTGAGAGAATAATGAGGAACAACAACCCGTAAAATTCCCCAGCCATAAAGCCGTTCAAATCTTGAAAACCGTGGGAATAACCGAATGCTTTAAGCAAGCTTTCTGGCATTTTCTGAATGATTTCATTAAAACCTTTAGCCCCGGCGATGGATGGGTAAATCCAAATGATTAACCAAATATAGAGCGCGCTTCCTAAGGCATAACTACTGAGTGTTCGGCCATTTGTCTTGAGCATAGTCAAATAAAGTTTACCGTTCACCCTTAGCCACCTCGTTTCCATAATAATGCATGAAGAGTTCCTCGATGTCTTGTGTTTCGATCGTTAAGTTTTTGACATAGCATGCAGCAAGCGCTTGAATCAAAGCGTGATCGCCACCCGTCACCGCGATGCGCAGTTGCACGCCTTTTTGGTCAATAATATCTAAACCAGCATTTTTAAGCTTTGTCACATCTTCCAAAGACCCAAGCGTCACTTGGAAAATTTTCCGCTGTTTCGCTTGTAAGTCTTTCATCTTTTCAACCGCAACAATCCGCCCATTTTTGATGATCGCAACACGATCACACGTGCGTTCGATTTCGTGAAAACTATGAGAACTCATGAGAATCGATTTGCCCTTTTGCTTTTCTTCAAGAATAAGATCGATAAAAAGCCGCTGCATCAATGGATCGAGGCCGGATGTAGGCTCATCTAGGATGAGGACATCGGGGTCATCCATGAAAGCGATGACCATGGCCACCTTTAAAATGAGCGGTAAAACTTAAAAAGTTGGCGGTAATCAAGCGAATCCTGACGGTAAAGTCCTAAAATCCGACGGTAAATCTAAAAATGATAGATTTTCTTACCATAATAAAAAACGCCGATGGTCGGCGGTTCACCTATTGACAACGAATCGGTAGGGAAACTATGCCGCAATAAACTGTGCGGCGCAAATTTCAAACCCGTACTGAGCTAAAAAGCCATCAGCCAATCCGCTCAAGATACGTGCGCGGATACACTTTAAATGTTTTGGTCAAGTGATCAATCGAAGTGATTCAACATGTCCTCCATCTATTAAAAAAGTTTCAACAATGGAATAGACGACCGCGGATGCCTGAAAGCTCTAACTCACTTCCAAATGTTTGTAATCGGCAGAGCTGACTCGCTTTTTTCGAGCGGCGGCAACCGATAAAGCGCTTGAATCGTCCGCAAAACATTATAGTGATCAATATACTCGCTGTATTTACCAGGTTTCACCATCGGCCCCACAAAAAGCGTCGGTATGTGATTTGCCCGGCGAAAATCATCCTCATCCCAGGTTAGGATCAAAAGACTGTTATGATTCTGAGCCCATTGAACATATGGACCGATGTTCTTTTTCAGCCATTGATCTGCTTCGGCAATGGTGCCATCGTGGATATCGTGATCCAGATTCGGAATAACAAAGGAAACAGTAGGCAAATTGCTAAAATCATCTTTTGGGAAGAGATGAAACGGCACATTGACTTCCTGCGGCACATTTTTAAAGTTCACCCATGGATTATGCTTCCGGACATAGGCGCGGCTTGAGCAGCCGGTAAAACCGATTTTGGGAAGATCCTCGGAATATCCCGCAAATGTCTTCCCCGCTTTTTTTAACTGCAGCGCTAGATTATTGCTAGTGAATTGATGCGGACAGCTGTCATTTTTCACCCCTTGGGTGCTGCCGGAAAATAAGACAAGATAATTGGGCTGACTCGGATGCACCACTCCATGTGAGTTCGTCATCAATGCCCCTTTATTTGCGAGCTCATTTATGTAAGGGGCTTTCTCGTTTCCGATTATCTGTTCAAGGGAGTGATTTTCCTCAACGACAATGACAATATGATCCGGTCTGATGACACCTTTCAACTCATTTGCATTTTGTTTGTCTGTTTTTATTTTGAGCTGGGGTTCTGATCGCGGCGGTTGACGGTGGTCCAGCTTAGGAAAGATAAACCAGAGCGCGACCACCAGCACCAGAGCGAAAGCTGTCATCAAAATGTATCTTGATTTTTTCATATTGAATCTCCCGTTTTTCTTCGTCATTCGAAATGCTCTCCAATCCCGAAAAAAGCTCCATATCTATTATAAGCATTGTAGTTTATATATTATTATCGGAGGCTGTTGCGCATCAGCATAACCGCATTCGTTGTATTTTCGAATTCTTCGTCAGTAAAAAAAGTGTCTTTTTTTCAAGTTGCATATTGCGCTTGGCTTTCTTGCGGGATTTCGGCAATCTCAACCATCGAAAAACATGGATTTCTTTGTCATATCTATCCATAGTTTTTGTTCGCTTTATTGAACTAAAATTATAACAAAAGTACCATTCACTTTGTAAACTGTCAACGCATTTTTATGATATATATCACAAAAACGAAGACAGCATGGGTAACAGTATGGCATCCGTTCAAAAACACATATAGGATGATTTCGTTCACGGAGCGACACACTTAACCCATCCATCTTTTACCTAATCTCTCCAATGTCGCGCGAGATGCTTCTTTCATTCTGGCTTTCGACATGCTTTAAGAAAAATATTTTGATCATCCCTCTCCTCCGTTCTTCTTTGGCGACCAGCGTTTGTATTCCCGTTGACTTTTCTTAAAGTGGATGAGCCTAAATCCCCCCAGTACAAGTACCTAAATCATTTGAAAACATATTCTAAATGAGAAATAGTCATTAACCCAGAAGTTTTGGAAAGGAAAGAGAAAACGATGAATCGTGCCGTCAAACGAATCGCACCTTTTTTGGCATTAGGTGTCCTTTTGCTTTTGGGCGGAGTCCTTACCGGCTGTGCCGCTAAATCCGAAGGAGCTTCGTCGAACAGTTCCTCTAAGGTCATTCGCATCGGTTACCAAAAAAATGACCCGTTCATGATTTTAAAAGAAAGAGGAACATTGGAAAAACGTTTGAAACCGATGGGCATGAAGGTGGAGTGGAACGAGTTTCAAGATGGCCCGGCCATGCTTGAGGCTTTAAATGCCGGTAGCATTGACGTCGGCAGAACGGGAAATTCTCCGCCCATTTTTGCTATATCCGCCGGGTCAGACCTGGTTTTTATCGCTGCGGGTAAATCAAAATATGAGGGTTCAGGGATTCTCGTTAAAGACAACTCTTCCATCAAAACACTGGCCGACCTCAAAGGCAAAAAAGTCGGATTTTCAAAAGGTTCCAGCTCCCATTATTTAATCATTAAAGCATTGAAAAAGGCGGGTTTAAAGTACTCCGATATCACCCCGGCCTTTTTAAATCCCGGTGATGCTCGTGTGGCGTTTGAAAAAGGAGATATCGATGCTTGGGTAGTCTGGGATCCATTTACGGCCGATGCCGAAAATTCCATTGGTTGCCATCTTCTTGTCAATGGGAAGGGCATTACGACCGATCGCGATTTCTTCGTGGTTAATCCGGATTACGCGAAGAAGAATAAGAAACTGTTGAGGATCGTGATGGATGAAGTGCAAAAGTCATCGGATTGGACGAATACCCATCAAGAAGAAGCCGCCAAAATGATCGCTTCCATTATAAAAATTGACGAATCATCTATGCTAAAAGCGATACAAAGAAGGGTTTACGGTGTTGATCCATTAACATCGGACATTATGAATGAAGAACAAGATATTGCGGATATGTTCTATGACATGAAAATTTTACCTAATAAGATCAACGTGAAAGACCGTGTCTTAAATGTCTATCATTAAAACAACGGGAAAGGATGAAGGGAAGTGTTAAAGCGTATCAAACAAACGGCCATGAACCTCAGGCCATGGGCCATCCCCGTTTTGTTGTTAATGAGCTGGCAGCTCTTTACAAAATGGGGGTTGATTTCAGCTAGAGTCCTTCCCGCGCCGACGGAAGTGTTGGCAGCTTTTATCGATCTATTAAAAACCGGTGAGTTGATCCACCACGTTTGGGTCAGCTTATGGCGGGCACTGACCGGGTTTGCCATCGGCGGAAGCATCGGGTTTATATTCGGATTACTCAATGGGCTTTTCCGGCCGGCGGAAATGACGTTTGATACATCGATCCAAATGTTAAGAAATATCCCCCATCTCGCCCTTGTACCATTGGTCATTCTCTGGTTTGGCATTGGCGAAGAGGCGAAAATTTTTCTCGTCGCTGTCGCCGTGTTATTTCCCGTTTATTTAAATACGTTCCATGGAATTAAAAATGTGGATAAAGGGTTAATGGAAATGGGAAAAACCTATGGACTCAGCGGTTGGTCGTTGTTTTCACAAGTCATTTTCCCGGGCGCCCTTTCATCCATCCTTGTCGGCGTCCGTTACTCGCTCGGCGTCATGTGGATCACCCTCATTGTCGCTGAAACGATTTCTTCCACTTCGGGCATCGGCTATATGGCGATGACAGCGAGAGAATTTTATCAGATGAATGTCATTGTGCTAGCCATCCTCATGTATGCCCTGCTCGGAAAGGTATCCGATATGATTGCGCGTTTTATGGAGCGAAAATGGCTTGTTTGGCATCCGAGCTATCAATTCGGCAATACCAGTGATAGGGGGAAATGATGGTGAAAACAAATACAGCCCATTTACAAATGTCTGGCATCGAAAAACGCTTTGGCAGCATAAAAGTCCTTAAAGGATTGGACCTAACGATTCATGAAGGCGAATTTGTGGCGGTCGTCGGCAAAAGCGGTTGCGGCAAAAGCACGTTGTTGCGCTTAATTGCAGGCCTCGACAAGCCAAGCTCGGGAACGATTTTTGTCGCGGGTGAACCTTTAACTACCCTCAATCGCGAGGCCCGCATTGTTTTTCAAGATGGGAGACTTTTGCCTTGGAAACGGGTGTTGGATAATGTCATTTTAGGACTTGGAAAAAGCGCCAAAGATGAAGCAATGAAGGTATTGGAAGACGTCGGGTTAGTCGAACGCACGGAGGAATGGCCCGGGAAACTGTCCGGAGGCCAGAAGCAGCGCGTCGCTCTTGCCCGCGCGCTGATGCATAAACCGAAAATCCTTCTCCTTGATGAACCTCTGGGAGCTTTAGACGCTTTAACCCGTATGGAAATGCAAAAATTAATGGAGCGCCTGTGGCTTAAACACCAATTCACGACCCTTCTCGTCACGCACGATGTCGAGGAAGCGGTACTACTTGCCGACCGCGTCGTTCTTATTAAGGATGGAAAAATTGACTCCGATGTTCGCGTCCCGCTAAAAAGGCCCCGACATAAAAACCAAATCGGCTTTGGCGCGATCGTGGAACATATCTTACAACAAATTTTAGAGAAAAAATCAGAGAAGACTTCAGCATCATTAGGGTATGTATGAATCCGGAAAGTTTTAGAAAACCCGGTTCTGTTAAGGAAAACTTGGCTCTGCCAAGCCTTTAGGGTGAAGGCAGAGCCTGAGTTGTCCTTATACTGGCCCGATAATAAGCCATTGCAAGCCTTTAGGACGAAGGCAGACCCTGAGTTGTCCTTTTTTGGCTCAATAAAAAGCCATTGCAAACTTTTTGGATGTTGGCAGAGCTCGAGGAGTACTTCAGCTGACAAGCCCTTTGGACGGTGGCAGAGAAACTAACCTAAAAAATGATTTCATTAACGGTAAGAGACACCCGGCTGACGCATCCGGTCATGCTCCCTGACTTTACAGCATATAAATACAATATCAATTTGGACATGTTCCAAGGGATGATGATATGCCGCCTTTTACCTACGGGTTAAAAAAAATGTCTTGGGTCATGATTGGATCTTTCATACAAGGCATCGGCATGGGGGAATTTCTTTTTCCTCATGATATTCCCTCCGGTGGCGCCGGAGGGCTTACTGTTTTATTCCATTATCTTTTTCATATTCCGACCGGCATTGCGCTTTGGCTTTTGAATACATCCATGCTCCTTATCGGGCTCCGATATCTCGGATTATCGAATGTGCTCGGAACTTTGGCAGGATTTTCTGTGACGTCGGCAACCGTTTATTTTTTTGAAACGAATGTGGCCATGCCTTCGACCAACGAATGGATCGACCTCGTCTGCGGATCGGTCCTGTTAGGAACGGGGATTGCGCTTTTGCTCCGAAACGGTGTTTCAAACGGTGGGATTGGCGTCATCGCGTTAATTCTTTCCCGAAAGAAAAACATCGACCCCGGAAAACCGTTATTTTGGATTAACGCTTCCATTTTTGTTCTGACCGCCTATATCATCGAGTGGAAAATCATTATCCTAGCCATTTGCAGTCAATGGATTTCCACGCGCATCGTGGGTTACCTTTTTCAGTTAGAGCGCCCACACCTAACCACCTTCAAACCACAGTGGCGAAAAAAATAACGGTCAATACCTGACAGTGGAAAAACATCACGTCATCAGAAAAAGCGTATACAGGGACCATTGAAAATCACGCTAGGCGCATGGTCAACGGAAAATGGAAAAGGCGTTCAGCCTTGGCCAATGGGTCGAAGCGGGGGTATGTTTTTCCTTTCTGTCCTTTTTTCCGGTTCGCTTTGTTTAATGCGAATAAGAAAGAAAGCCAAAATCCCACAGACAAGCGTTAAACCCGCGATCGATAAAAACATCCCTTTTACCGACCAATCCATTAATTTGCCAAAAACCGGCGGACCGATGGCGACACCTAGGAAGCGAACGGAACTGTAAAGCGATGTGACAAACCCCCGCCGTTCTTTTCCGACCGCATTCGTGATAAAACTGTTTAAACATGGTAGAACGAGACCCGTGCCCACACTGCTCGGAACGAGGACGGAAAGAAATAAGACAAGCCCGCTGACAAACGCCAATATGCCATAAGAGATTGTCATAAAGACGAGCCCTGTGACGATACACTTTTTCATGCGTGCTTGATTTTTTCCTATTTTACTTCCGGTAAGGTAGGATGTTGTGCACATCACTAATAGCGGAATAGCAAGAATCAGACCTTTTTTTACCCCATCAATGTGATAATATTTTTCCAATACGTCGGAAAGATAAAATAAAATCCCAAATAGTGTAAAAAGGCACACGGCTCCCGCCAAATAGGCCGTCAAAAGCCATCGCCCTTCCTTCTTAAATACCCCCGCTATACCTGTGACATACTGTCTGAGTGACGGCGGTTCTTTCTTTTTGGCTTTTTCTTTGATAAAAAGCCATGTCAGGAAAATCGAGATCGCGCAAAAGACAGGGAAAACGAAAAAAGCCGCATACCAAACAATTAAAGCCATAAGCGACCCGATAATTGGAGAAAGCACTTTTCCAAACCCATTTGAAGCTTCCACGATCCCTAATACTTTACTTTCTTGAGCTTTATCAAAAAGATCGCCGGTCAATGCCATGGCGATAGATGCTGTTCCGGCTGCGCCGATCCCTTGCAATGTCCGCCCGATTAAAATCCAAACAAAAGCCGCAGAAAACCAAGCGGCGGCAAGTCCAGCTAAGATGCCGCCAATACCATATAAAAATAATGACGGAAGAATAATGAGTTTTCTTGAAAACCGATCGGATAAATAACCAAGAATGGGAATGAATACGGCTGCCACGATGGAGAACACGGTAATGGTTAAACTTACCTGGAATTGGGTCAAATCCAGTTTGGCCTTCATTGTCGGTAGAATCGGGATCAGCATCGAATTGCCTAACGTCATGATCAGCGGAATCGATCCAATCGCCGCCACCGTCATCGCTGTATTTTGTTTACCGGCCATGACCGTTCATGCTCCTTCCAAGGATAAAAAATCTTCATTCCTTGTGTAGAATAACCGAAACCGCGGCATTTATTCCTGCATGCATGAATATTAGGGGTTAAAAAGACTGGATGCTTCCACTCCTTTCCCCTGCGGCTCGTCCTATTTATTTTTTTCCCGCATATAATGACAAAAGAGATGTTTAGCGCGGAGGCGATTTTTTTGTTTCACTTATTCGACAAGGCAATTATTGGCATGTCCTTATTGCGGTTTTTATCGGGAATGATTGAAGTGACGGTTGCGATTCTTTTTTTAAAACTCAATGATGTCGGAAAAGCGCTCATTCTCAACAGTTCTTTGGCACTCGTCGGTCCGATGATCTTAATAGCCACTACTGCCATCGGTTTGTTTGGCATTGCCGAAAAAGTTTCAATGACGCGAATCGCCATGATTTTTACCGGTGTGATCCTTATTATTTTGGGGGTTAAAGGGAGATGACGGTCTTTTTTACCTAAAACAGCCATTTCTCCTTAGCCGTTGATGAATGGTTATATTGTACGTATTAAATGGGGGAACTCTTCTCTTTTCATGTTTTAATGCTTTGATGTCTTTAAGTTGGTGTGGAGCCTCATTATGAGCATAAACATTTAGAAAAACTGATTTTGAGATAAAATGGAATAGAGGTGATTCCATGTTGCGCTTAAGTGTGTTGGACCAGTCCCCTATTCCCGAAGGAAAAACAGCGGTGGAGGCCCTCGCTTTTACCGGTCGGCTTGCTGAGGAGACGGAAAAACTCGGCTACCACCGTTTTTGGGTAGCAGAACACCATTTTTCCGAAAACTTGGCGGGGGCAAGCCCTGAAGTATTAATCAGTCATTTGGCAGCGAGAACATCAACGATTCGCATCGGCAGCGGCGGCGTCATGCTACCGCATTATAGTGCCTACAAAGTGGCAGAAAATTTTCGCGTTCTCGAAGCCCTTTATCCCAATCGGATTGACTTAGGCATTGGCCGAGCGCCTGGCGGCATGCCGCTGTCCACTCGGGCACTGCAAGAGGGACATTTTCATGAAGGAGATCCTTTTCCCACGCAGATTGAAGATCTTGTAACATATTTGTACGACCTCGCCGATGATCAACATCGTTTTCCCGGCCTGCGGGCTACTCCGATCATTGAGACCGCCCCGGAATTATGGCTGCTCGGTTCTAGCGGGGCTAGCGCCATGCTCGCTGCTTATCATGGTGCAGGTTATGCCTTTGCTCATTTTATTAATGGAAACGGCGGTGAAGAAGCTACCCGCCTATATAAAAGTCGCTTTCGGTCAACAATCGCTGGTTCAGCACCGCATATCATTGTCGCTGTGTTTGTCGTTTGCGCGGAGACCGATGAAGAAGCGGAACGTTTAGCGTCGAGTCTGGACCTTTCTCTCTTGCTTCTTGAAAAAGGAAGCCCAGCAAAAGGCACGCCGTCTGTTGAACAGGCTTTACAATATCCGTACACGGACTACGACCGTTTTCGTATCTATGAGAATCGCAAACGGATGATTGTCGGCAGCCCTCAGAAGGTTAAAGAACAAATTGAAACGATGTGCCGCGCCTACGATGCGGATGAATGCATGATCGTCACGATTACATATGATTTCGAGGCGAAATTAACCTCTTATCGCTTGATTGCTGAGGCGTTTGGTTTGAAAAGCGAATAAGGATTAAGGTCGTGATTGGCGATCATGATCATGACGCTACGATAGATATGGATTGAATAAAAAATAAAAAGATAATGGTAAAGAGGTGCCATAATGGATAAGAAACAAATTGAAGAAAGAATTGCGGAATTAAAAGCGGATTACATCAGGCTCCAGGGAGACTTAGAAAAAATTGAATCGCTCGGCAAGAACGTTGCCCCAACCGAAAGGCAGCTCGCCGCGATTGAAGAGGAACTCCGAACCCTTCGCAAACAGTTGGCGGAGTTAAAATAGTATATGGAGAAGCCCTGTTCATTCTGGACAGGGCTTAACCTTTTGTATCAGTCTTTACCGATTACCGGTAAAACTGTTTTTGCAATTTTATTATCCAACGCTTCATAAGAATAATATCCGATAGTATGATAAAGTTCTTCCCTGGACTGCATGTGATTCAAATAGTCTTTTTGTGTGCCTTTAGTCATAATTTCTTGAAAAACGCGCTCATAAGCTTTTGCTGCAACCCTTAAGGACGTGACTGGGTAAATGACCATTTTATACCCCATCGCTTGAAATTCTTCCGCCGAATAATACGGAGTTTTACCAAACTCTGTCATGTTCGCTAACAGTGGCACGTTGACGGCTCTTTTTACAGCTTTAAATTCCGTTTCGTTGATTAGGGCTTCCGGGAAAATGACATCCGCCCCAGCTTTAACATAACTTGTTATTCTTTCAATCGCTTGGTCCAGCCCTTCGACCGATCTGGCATCGGTTCGGGCTACGATGATCAATGTCGGTGCTACTTCTCGGATCGCTTGAATTTTTTGGACCATTTCAGCTGGAGAAATTAATTGTTTTCCATTTAAGTGACCGCATTTTTTTGGTAATTGCTGGTCTTCAATCTGAACAGCAGCCACCCGTGCTTCGACCATTTCCTTCGCTGTGCGAACAACATTAAGCACACCGCCGAATCCAGTATCAATATCCACCAAAAGAGGAAGATTTGTCGCCCTAATAATATCTCGGGCCCTCTCAGCCACTTCTTCCGAGTGAATCATACCTAGGTCCGGAAGTCCCCGACTCGCCGTATACGCTGCACCCGAAAGGTAAAGTGCTTCAAAACCAACCTGTTTAGCAATAAGACCCGCCATAGGGTCATGGGCTCCGGGAATTTTTAGAATTTCTGATCTTTTAATCAGTGAATGAAAACGCTCCGCAAGTTCAACTTGAGTTGCGTCCTTCTCAAGGATCCATGTCATTTTCATTTTCCCCCATTTAACTAGATAACAAAAGCCTCCATAAATGTGGTTACTGGTATTTCAGCTAATTCTGCTGTGTTGCAACAAAGATTAAAAATATTTTCACTCTGACCGCACGTAAAACGAGTCTTTAAGTTTTCTAAAAACTTTTTATATAAAAGGGGAACTGCTTCTTCTCGACGGCGTTTGTGACCGATCGGATACTCCACTTCCACTTTTTCCGTTTTATTGCCATCTTTAAAAAAGACTTGCACGGCGTTAGCTATAGAACGTTTATCAGGGTCCAAATAATCCTTGCTGTACCGCTCATCTTCTATTACTTCCATCTTGTCTCGTAAAAGGTCAATTCGCGGATCTTTTGCGGCTTCATCTTCATAATGATCGGCGGTAATATTGCCAAAAATGAGGCCCACAGCCGTAATGTACTGAATGCAATGATCACGATCAGCTGGATTATTGAGCGGCCCTATCTTGTCTATGATACGTTTTGCAGATTCTTGTGTTGTAATAATGATCTTATCGATTTCATCCAAGCGGTCAGCAACTTCAGGGTGCAGTTTTATAGCACACTCCGCAGCGGTTTGAGCGTGAAACTCCGCAGGATAGGATACTTTAAATAAAACATTTTCGATTACATAACTGTCCAGTGGCCGTGCAAGTTTTATAGATTGTCCTTTAAAAAGGACATCTTGAAACCCCCAAACCGGAGCAGTCAAAGCCGTCGCATAACCCATTTCCCCTTTTAATGCCATTAACGCCAAGCGGACCGCTCGACTTGTGGCATCACCAGCCGCCCATGATTTACGCGATCCAGTGTTCGGAGCATGACGATAAGTTCTTAAACTTGAGTTATCTATCCAAGCATTGGATACCGCATTGACGACCTCTTCCTTAGTGCCGCCAAGTATAGCAGTTACAACAGCGGTTGATGCCACTTTTACAAATAAGACATGATCGAGCCCAACGCGATTAAGGCTGTTTTCTAAAGCAAGAACGCCTTGGATTTCGTGTGCTTTGACAATACCTTGTAACACAACATCCATTGACAAGGGCTTCTGTCCTTCAGAAATGCGTTTCCGGCTCAAATAATCTGCACAAGCCAATATTCCCCCAATATTATCTGAAGGATGCCCCCATTCAGCCGCCAGCCATGTGTCATTGTAATCCAACCAGCGAATCATGCAACCAATATTAAATGCGGCTTGCACAGGATCGAGTTCAAATTGAGTGCCTGGTACTCTTGCACCGTTCGGAACAACTGTCCCCGGAACAATCGGACCCAAATGTTTCGCACACTCCGGGTACCGTTGAGCTAGAATACCACAGCCGAGCGCATCAATTAAAACGAGTCGTGCCGTATCCAACGCCTCTTGACTTGTAATCTTTTTGTTAATGACATAGTCGGCTATTGCTTCAATCACTTCGTCTGTTTTATAGTTTAAAGTTGTTTCCACCATACTAACACTCCCCTTTCTATGCACCTTTACTGATCGCTGAATTCGCTCTGTTGTTTCTTCTTATAATTTGGATAACCGGGATTAAAAACGACAGGAATGAGAGTATGATAAACACTAATGCAACAGGGCTTGTGAAGAAGATACTTATGCTTCCGTTGGAAATGGTCAACGATTGGCGCAACGACTGTTCCATCATACCACCAAGAATAAAAGCCAAAATAAAGGGAGCGGCGGGAAAATCAATTAATCGCATAACAAAGCCCAAAATTCCAAAGCCAATTAGTAAATAAAGATCAAAAACATTGAAACTTACTCCATAAACCCCGATAATACAGAAAACGATAATCAAAGAAATTAACAACGGTTTCGAAATCTTCAATACCTTTGAAATATAGGGGATAAGCGGTAAGTTTAAAATCAACAAGATAATATTTCCGATATACATACTGGCAATAACGCCCCAAAAAATATCGGGATGTTCATTGACTAAAAGTGGACCTGGCTGTACACCCAACACAATTAATGCCCCCAACATGACCGCTGTAGATCCAGAACCTGGAATACCTAAACTCAAGAGGGGCACGAACGCACCGCTAGATGCCGCATTATTTGCCGTCTCAGGAGCGGCAACACCGCGCAATGACCCTTTTCCAAATTCCTCGGGGTGTTTTGATAATCTTTTTTCCGATAAATAAGCCAAAAACGATGCGATGGTACCCCCGGCTCCCGGTAACACACCGATTAAAAACCCTAAAAGCGATTGCCGTCCTATTGTTCCTGCTACCTCTTTGTATTCCTTCTTCGTTAATTTAAGACTACCTATCTTGCTTTGATCAATAGCCTTTTCGTTTCTGTTTAGAATGAGAGAAGCCACTTCAGCTAAGGCAAAAAGGCCAAGGGCTATGATGAGAAAATCAATGCCTTGTAAAAGATGAATGTTGCCAAAAGTAAAACGCGGCGTCCCGGTTTGTGCATCAATACCAACGGTGGCAAACATAAATCCGATTGTAGCAGAAATGAGTGATTTAATTGTTGATCCATCACTTAAACTTGCCAAAGCCGTTAACCCTAATAACATGAGTGCAAAATATTCCGGTGGACCGAAAGATATTGCGATTTTAGAAAGAAATGGTGCCAAGAAGGTTAATAAAATGATACTTATGGTACCACCGATGAAAGAGCCGATTGCAGCAACCGCCAGCGCTTTACCCGCTTTACCTTGTTTGGCAAGTGGATAACCGTCAAAAGTTGTGGCAACCGATTCTGATACACCCGGCGCATTTAGTAAAATAGAGGATGCAGATCCACCATAAGCCGCTCCATAGTAAACACCAGCCATTAAAAGCAAAGCGATGGCCGGGGACATGCCGTACGTAATAGGAATCATAACAGCAATAGCCGTAATAGGTCCTAGCCCCGGAATCATACCGATTATTGTTCCGACGGCAACACCAATAAACACAAATAATAGACCTTGTATACTTAATGCTACCTGAAATCCCGTCAGTAATCCGTGTATGGCATCCATAACTATCCCCCAATAAAATGCATACTTTTGAAATTTTATACCCACTGTAAATCAGAATTGGTGGAAATCATTAAAAAGGTAATATTCCTTTTGGTAATTGGACTTGGAGTCCCACCGTAAATAGATAATAAACCGCTACCGGAAATATAAAGGAAACTAGAAGATTGAGAACATGTTTCTTGTAACCTAGAAACCACGAGCATATAAAAACAAAAATTGCTGTTGAAAGAATGAATCCCAGCACTTCTATCAATGAAATATAAACAATCACCATAAAAGTGACTGTTAATAAAACAAAAAGATCTTGTTTAGGAATCTTGTTATTCATCTTATCTTTAACATTCATTGGTTTATCTTTAACAAAATATAGTCCAACTGATAACCCCATTAGAATGAAACCCAAACCAATAGGAACAAAGTTAGAATCTACAGGAACATAAGGATATCGCGGTAAATTGAAACTCATAATCAAATAAAAGAGAGAAAATAAAAATAAAACAAGAGCGATCTTCTGATTCTTAAATTTAAACACATCACTCACCTCTTTTAATAGTTAGGGCCAATGCAGAGATAACACTGGCCCGTTTCCCGTTATTTTGCTAAACCTAGTTCATCAAGTAATGCTTTCATGCTTTTGTTTTCTTGATCCAAGAATTTTATATATTCATCATGACCCATGAAATATTCGTTCCAGCCATTTTTCATTCTAATATCAGCCCAGGCCTTTGAATCGTTTAATTCTTTAAACTTTTGTTCATAATACTTAAGTGCAGCTGGATCCATATTTGGTGGGCCAAAAAAGCCTCTCCAGTTCACAAATGTAGCGTCAATACCTTGTTCTTTAGCGGTTGGGAAGTCGGAAATAACATCTCCTTCAAGCCTTTTATCCGCTGTAATACCCAATACTTTCACTTTTCCAGCCTTAACTTGTTCTACAGATTCCGCAATACCTGTGGAATAAACGTCAGCACTACCATTTAACAAATCTGTTAAGGCTCCACCATCTTGATCGGATACATATTTTATTTTCTTAATGTCTACACCTGCTGCTTTAGCAACTTTTACAAATTGGATGTGATCCATACTCCCCGGCGAAGAAGCACCGACAACGGTTATACTTGATGGGTCTTTTTTCATATCTTCAAAAAGATCGTTTAAATTGTTCCATTTAGCATCTGCACGAACAACAAAAGCGCCATAATCGGCAATTAAGTTTGCAATCGGAGTAAAATCTTTATAATCATATTTCGATTGTCCATTTAAAGGTACAAGTAAAAGCGGTGGTGAAGCCACGAATAAATGGTAAGGATCCTTTTGGGAATGTATATATGCCCATCCTACGGCACCACCGCCACCAGGTTTGTTAACAACACCAATATTCTGGTTGATAATTTTTTCATCATTAAAGATTTTTGCTGCCATTCTAGCCGTTGTATCCCAACCACCTCCAGCTCCAGCAGGTGCAGTAATTTCGATAGCTTTTTTAGGCTCAAATTTACCTCCATTTTCCTTATTTCCTGTAGAACTGTTGGAACAAGCTGTTGCAAAAATCATGATAAGACCTAACAATAATATACCTACTAATTTCTTCAATAAAATCTCCCCCTATAACATATGAGTAAACTACTGAACCTGAGTTACTACCATTTTAAACATTCTTACACTTTATGTAACCGTTTTCAAAATTAAGATCATTAAATTTTATTTCGAAAATTGAGTGCATTTTGTTCATATTTGGAATGATATGGATAAACAAAAGGGGCCGGGACATAACTAGCCCAAAATAACGTAAAAAAGGTTCCGATTATCGCTTTTTGATGGTCGGAACCTTTTTCAGGTGTTATTTTCCCTTATATTTAGGTGGATTAACTTTTCATGGCGGTGATCTTTCTCAAGTTCACCGCCATGAATGCAAATCCCAATTCATTTATCACCTTTTCTTTGCCTCTCACTGACAAACGAGTGAAACGCAAATTAGCCTTCAGAAATCCAAAAACTGGTTCCACATCAATTTTACGTTTGCCGTAGATTTCACCAGTTTCTTTTTCCGAAAGCTTCTGCCTAATGAATTCTTTATGTTCTTCCCATTTTTG
>NZ_AUMM01000031.1 GCF_000430685.1 Tuberibacillus calidus DSM 17572
GATCTGTCCGGTGACAATGGCGAAGAGGTCACACCCGTTCCCATCCCGAACACGGAAGTTAAGCTCTTCAGCGCCGATGGTAATTGGGGGCTTCCCCCTGTGAGAGTAGGTCGTTGCCGGGCAATGGAAGAGAACAGCGAAAGCTGTTCTCTTTTTTTGTTCAAAGAGTATAAAAAATAAGTTGGCCGTATAATCCGGAATTCCGCGGGTCGCTGATCAAGTAAAAAAAAAGCCATCCTAAGGTTGAAGTCCAATGGATTGTGTACAAGGACAAAACTTACTTTATCCGTTGGTGGTCCATAATGAGCGGTCGATAAAGGATAAGATCAGGTTTTTAGCCACCAAATCTTGCCCAATAGCATATGAATAAACAAAAGCCATCGTTCTATGGCTGATGTGGGAGAGATTCGATTGCGAATTTTCTTTTACATTGAATAATTTTTGTTAAGATGGGTAATGCTGTGTGGTGGAGGTGGATGCGATGGAAACGGCCCTAAACCAATTTGACTTCGATACTTGTATTATTTGCGAAGAGAGGAAGCCAAGCGGCATTCGGATTTGCAATCAATTGATCTGTGATTCCTGTCAGAGGGAAATGGTGAAAACTGGTGTAGATCAAGATAAATATCAATTTTTCATTAAAAAGCTCGGAAAGATAAGCATAAAAATCATCCAAGATGAAGAAGTCCATGAAGGCAAATGTTCTTAAAGCATTTGGCCTTTTTTCTTTGAAAAAATGAAAATGTAACACGCGCCTCTCCAAAGAGAAATGTCTAACGGATAGCTAAGAGACATTGATTTGCGAGATATGGTAAAATAAAAGAAAAGCTTTTAAGGAAACCGAGACATGAATCAAAAGGAAACACCACTATTCGATGCTTTAATAGAGTATGGAAAAAAACAAATTTACTCCTTTCACGTCCCCGGTCATAAAGATGGCTTTACATTTCCGGAACGCGGAGAAGCGCTTTTTCATGAGATTTTGAAGATCGACGCAACGGAAGTTCATGGCCTCGATGACCTTTATGACCCCACTGATGTCATTTTAAGCGCCCAAGAATTATTAATTGATTTATATAAAACGAAAAAAAGCTATTTTCTGGTGAACGGCACAACGGTCGGCAATCTGGTTATGGTTTTATCTGCATGCCGGCCACATGATAAAGTGTTGGTTCAAAGAAACAGCCATAAGTCCATCTTTAATGCTTTAAAGATGGCGAGGGTCAATCCTGTCTTTATCGCCCCAGAGTCAGGGCGTTCTGGCATTCCTGTAGGCATTAGTAGAGAAACGGTTCGGGATGCCTTGGAACAACATCCGGACGCGAAGGCTCTAATCTTAACGTACCCCAATTACTACGGCATGGCAAAAAAAGATTATGAAGAAATTATAAGGTATGCGAAAGAAAAAGGGCTCCTCGTGTTAGTGGATGAAGCGCACGGGGCTCATTTTATAATGGGGTCACCCGTTCCGAAAAGCACTTTGTCCATGGGTGCGGATATCGTCGTGCAGTCGGCGCATAAGACATTGCCGGCGATGACGATGGGATCCTATTTACATATCCTTTCACAGCGGATTGATATTGAAAAAGTGGAAGAATACTTGGAACGCTTGCAAACATCAAGCCCTTCCTATCCCATCATGGCTTCGCTTGATTTAGCGCGTGCGCATCTTGCAAGCATCGATCGAGAAAAACTGCAATCCATTTTAAAAGATATCGATGCATTTAAGCTTGGGATAATGGAAAAAGGTTTCGATTGTGTTGAAGAAGATTTGGCTGATCAAGACCCATTTAAAGTGATTTTAAGGGCGGATGGACAGGGATTTCACCTTCAGGAAGCGTTATTTTCGGCCGGCCTTTATCCGGAGATGGCTGATCGAGATCATGTTTTACTAACACTCCCCATTGGCGGACGTTTCCCGGTAAAAGAAATCCTGCCCGTCTTTGAAAAAGTGTTCAGCCACTTTAACCCGAACCGTTTGGCCGAAGGTGTCCCTTATGATCTGCAAAGCCAGCCGATGACGACACCAGTGATCAGTTATGAAGCGTCCGAGAGGTTGGAAAAGGAATTGATTCCGCTTCAGCAAGCAGAGGGGAGAATAGCTGCGAAAATGGTTATCCCCTATCCGCCAGGCGTTCCTTTGCTCTTGGATGGGGAAAGGATAACCGATGACCATCTTGATCATATGAAAGCCCTGCTCGATGCGGGTGCCCGGTTTCATGGTTTAAACGGGGATCACTCGCTTTGGGTTTATAAAATGAACAGAACAGTTATGTGATAAAGAGGAGTGCCTTTTTGTGAACGGAATGTTTATTACTTTTGAAGGTCCTGACGGTGCTGGAAAATCCACACAAATACAAAAATTGGCTCAATATATTAATGATAAAGGGTATCCCTATATTTTAACTAGGGAGCCTGGCGGAACAAAAATCGGTGATGCCATCCGTGAAATTTTGATAAATCCGGATCATACAGAAATGGTTGATGAAACCGAGGTGTTGCTCTATGCTGCATCGCGAGCTCAACATATTCGGGAAGTGATTTTGCCCGCTCTTCATGACGGGAAGATCGTTTTATGCGACCGGTTTGTCGATGCTTCCATCGCCTATCAAGGGTACGGCCTTGGCGTATCAATGGAGGCGGTAAAGGCGATCAACCGTTTTGCCGTTGGTGAATTAGAACCGAACCGCACATATCTCATTGACATTTCCCCGGAAATTGGCCGTGAGCGCATGACGAAAAGACAAACACACAGTCAAGGGTCGGAGGATTTGGATCGCATCGAGCAGAAAAATTTGGATTACCACCAACGTGTGCGTGAAGGATTTCAACGAATTTATATCGAAAATAAACAAAGAATCTGTCTAGTGAACGGAAATCAGCCGCCTGAGGATGTTTTTAAAGCCATTTTATCCGATTTTGAATCCATGCTTGAACAACAATTTCATTTAAGGGGTGATTGAGAATGAAGTTAATTATGGCCGTTGTCCAAGATAAGGATAGCAACCGGCTATCACAAGCGCTTATCAAGGAAAACTTCCAAGCGACGAAATTAGCCAGCACAGGAGGATTTTTAAGGTCGGGAAATACGACATTTTTGATCGGGGTAGATGATGCCCGCGTTCCCCAGCTTTTGGATGTCATTAAGGAAAATTGTAAGAGCCGTAATCAAATGGTCGCACCCATCTCGCCGATGGGAGGTAGTGCCGATTCCTACATTCCCCATCCCGTAGAAGTTGAAGTCGGGGGTGCAACGGTATTTGTATTAAAGGTGGATGACTTTAAACAATTTTAAACATAAATACCGGAGGATGTTATGGCGATAAAAATTGAGCAGGATAGAGGGACAGTGCTTGAACGACGGACACCGGTGAAGCCAGTTGAAAAATCTTCTGTCCCATTTAAAAACTTTATACAAAGCGAAAAGGAAAACTATCAAGCGGAAATATTTGAGGCTCTCGTTGCCGAAATTGATGAACAGGGAAGAAGGCTTGCCAAATCTCGCACCGTGCGTGATCTGCAAATTTATAAACGGCTGATCAAAGATTTTTTACAAAAGGCGGTATCATATGGCTTGGCTCTTTCGGAATCCCATTCCTTTTACGATCCTGGGCAACCGGTGCAAATCGTCGTCAAGCAAATTGATGAGCGGCTTTTGGCACTTACAGATGATGTGTTAAAAGCCGGAACGGAGTCGATCGACATCTTGGCTGCCTTGGATGAGATCAAAGGTCTATTGATTAATTTGTACCGTTAACGGAAAGTTGTGATGGCTATGACGTGGAGTGATCTTGCAAAAAAACAGCCCGCTGCCATGCGCATTTTAATGAACGGGATTCGCAATAACCGATTGGCCCATGCCTATCTTTTTTCTGGGGGCCGAGGTGTTGGAAAGCGGGAAGCAGCGTCTCATCTTGCCCGCGCTTTTTTTTGCCGCGCACGTGATGGGATTGAGCCATGCGGTGCATGTCCCGATTGTAAGCGAATCGACTCAGGTAATCATCCGGATGTTGTCGTGATTCAGCCAGACGGCAGGTCCATAAAGAAACCGCAAATCGCCTCACTCATTAAGGCTTTTTCATATAAGGGTGTGGAAACGAGCAAGAAACTTTTTATCATCGAGCAAGCAGACCTTTTGACCTCTCAAGCGGCCAATAGTTTATTAAAATTTATCGAAGAACCACAAGGAAATACGTTATGTATCTTGATCACGGAACACAGTCAAAAGATACTTGCGACGATCCTTTCAAGATGCCAAGTTCTTCATTTTAAACCGTTATCAAAAGAGCTGCTCGTGCACCACTTGCTGGAGAACGGTGTGAGCCGTGTAATGGCAAAAACGGTGTCTGCCGTGACGAGTGATGCGGAAGAAGCAACAACCCTATCAAAGGATGAATGGTTTGCCAACAGCCGTTCCATCGTGCTACACTTTATGGAAGACCTTCTTACTCGGCCAAATCATGCTATAATAACGATGTATGAAAAATGTGCACTACATTTTAATGACAGTGACAAGATGAAGATGATGTTGAGATTGATGCTCATCTGGTTCCGCGATGTAATGGCTTTACATATCGGTCAAAATGATAACGTCGTTTATGTTGACAGGATGGAATCATTGACCGAGGCGGCGGAAAAAATGACAGCGGAACAAGCGGCTTGCGCCCTTTCCCTCCTCATGGAGGCTCAAAGGCGGCTTCAATCCAATGGAAACCCATTATCGGTTTTGGAATACGTGTCACTGAAGTTGCAAGAGGGGGCCGGCGTTTATGCTTGATGTCGTAGGTGTTCGCTTTAAAAAAGCGGGTAAAATATATTATTTTGACCCCGGCGACTGGGAATTAGAGAATCACGATGCGGTCATTGTTGAAACGACCCGGGGGATCGAATACGGTAAAGTCGTCATCGCTCGAAAAACGGTAGGAGAAGAAGATGTTGTTCAACCGTTAAAAAAAGTGTTGCGAAAAGCATCTAAAGAAGATCACCTCCAAGTTGAAAAAAATAGAAACGATGCCAAAGCAGCCTTACAAATCTGTAATGAAAAGATTGCCGAACACGGGTTAGAGATGAAACTGGTCGATGTCGAATATACTTTTGACCGCAATAAAATTATCTTTTATTTCACGGCAGAAGGTCGCGTCGATTTTCGGGAACTCGTCAAGGATTTGGCGAGCGTTTTTCGCACCCGCATTGAACTCCGGCAAATCGGCGTTCGGGATGAGGCGAAAATGCTCGGCGGCATCGGACCTTGTGGGCGTATGCTCTGTTGTTCAACCTTTTTGGGTGATTTCGAACCAGTCTCAATTAAAATGGCTAAGGATCAAAATTTATCCTTAAACCCTGCCAAAATTTCCGGTGTTTGCGGGCGGTTGATGTGCTGCCTGAAATATGAAAACGAACTGTACGAAACCGCAAAGCGCGAGTTACCGGATATCGGCGAGCCGATTACCGTGCGCTATGGCACAGGGCGAGTGGTCGGGCTTAATATCCTTGAAAAACTCGTCCAAATTGAATTGGATGAAGATGGAAAAGTCATTGAGTATACGTTAGACGAGCTGATTAACGAAGGAGCCGTATCTTCACACAGCCACTAAATAAGAGGTGGAAGCCTTGAAGAACAGAGATTTATTGGTCTTTGTCACAAAGCTGGAGGAACAAATCGGGGCCCTTTACGAACAATTGGGGGTTTTGCGGAAAGAACTCACCCAAGTCCTAGAAGAGAATCAGCATTTGACCGTAGAAAATGAAAATTTACGCCAAAGGGCCGAACAGTTCCATCATCAAAACGAAGAAAAACAGATTGAAAAAAAAGAGCTAAAAATTGGGGAAGGTTACGATAACCTCGCCCGTTTATATCAAGAAGGCTTTCATATATGCAATATACATTATGGCAGCATCCGTAAAGACGGTGATTGCCTGTTCTGTTTATCATTTTTAAATAAAAAATAAGCGGAAATTAGGGGTATCTGGCTGTCTGCCTTTATGGGTGTGGGTCGGATGCCTTTCCATTTGCATGAATTGAGGGAAGCACGTGGTCGACATCGGTCCGGAAGAAAGAATCGATTTTATCTTGGATACGGATTTAAAAATTATTCAAAGCAAGGACGTTTTTTCGTTTTCGTTAGATGCGGTCCTGCTGGCAAAGTTTGTTTATGTGCCTATCCAAAAGGGCGGGATGATGGATTTATGCACTGGTAACGGAGTGATTCCGCTGATTCTTTCTAAGCGCACCAAAGGACCCATTTACGGTATTGAAATTCAACCCCGTTTATACGATATGGCTCGAAGAAGTGTTGCTTTGAATCATCTGGAAAAGCGCATCACGCTTCATTGCGGAGACATATTGGATGCTGTGAAAACGTTTGGAGCGGGCATGTTTAACGTTGTGACTTGCAATCCCCCTTATTTTACGCGTGAACAAGCCCATATCAAAAATCCAAACCCGCATTATGCGATAGCTCGTCATGAATTGCATATGACTTTGGAAGATGCCATCCGCGTTTCCTCACAACTCGTCAGACAAAAAGGGAAAGTGGCCTTTGTGCATCGTCCCGAACGCTTAGCGGAAATACTGACTTTAATGGAAACCTATCGAATCGCCCCGAAACGCTTGCAATTTGTCCATCCCCGATCAGGAGAGCCGGCAAATATGCTGCTTATAGAAGGGGTGAAAGATGGGCGTAAAGGCTTGAAAGTCCTGAACCCCATTTTTGTTTATAACGATCATGGGGATTATACTAAGGAGCTTAAGCAACTTACATATGGATAAACCTTATATTGTTTATATTTTGGAATGTAGAGACGGGTCACTTTATACGGGAATCACGAATGATCTGGTCAGGCGGCTAAAAGCGCACCAAAACGGTACAGCAGCGAAATATACAAGAAGCCGGCGGCCGGTCAAGCTCGTATATATGGAAAGCTGCAAAACAAAAGGAGACGCATTGCGAAGGGAATATGCGATCAAAGCGATGAGGCGGAAAGAAAAACAAATGCTCATTATGAAGGGTGGGGCCGATGCAGGAACAAACAAGTTATAGCCAAGAGCTGAAGACGGGGCGGTTATATGTTGTTCCAACGCCCATCGGGAATTTGGAAGATATCACCTTACGCGCGTTAAATGTATTAAAATCCGTAGATGTCATAGCAGCGGAAGATACGCGGCAGTCTCTGAAGCTATTGTGCCATTTTGAGATTGCCAAACCCGTGATCAGCTATCACGAACATAATAAAAAAACGAGCGGGCCGAAACTCATCCAGATGATGAAAGAGGGGCAAACCATCGCCATTGTTACGGATGCTGGGATGCCCGGGATATCGGATCCAGGGGTCGACCTCATCGCTGACTGTATTAATGAAGCCATTCCAGTGATTCCCCTCCCAGGACCAAATGCAGCCATCACGGCATTGGTGGCCTCTGGTCTCAGCACAGATCATTTCTTTTTTTGGGGATTTCTACCGCGACGTGACAAAGAAAAGGTGCAAATATTGGAAGAGCTGAAAGATTATCCGCACACCCTTATTTTTTATGAGGCTCCTCACCGCTTGAAGGATACCGTTATGACAATGAAAAAGGTATTGGGAAATAGAAAGATGACATTGGCGAGGGAATTGACGAAACGATATGAAACGTTTCTTAGAGGCGATCTCGAGTCTTTGGCGGCGCACCTTCAGAAAGAGGAAGTTAGAGGGGAATGCTGCCTCATCGTTGAAGGTAGAAGCCTTGAGAAAGAAGGCGATTTATGGTGGGAGGGACTTGACCCCAAAGCGCATGTGGAATTTTACATAAAAGAAAAACAACTATCCATGAAAGATGCCATCAAGCAAGCAGCGAAAGACCGCGGCGTCCCGAAGCGGGACATTTATAATCTAATACATCAATCATAAAAATAAAGAAGGTTGGCTCATAAAATCAGGGTTACTTCCCGTTCTTTGTAGGAAGAAACCCTGTATGAGTCAACCTTATATTACTTGCTTTCAGCGAGGTATTGTTGAATTTCACGAAGGACGATTTCGGCGCCTTCTTTGCTGAGCACTAACTTGCCACCGGCCAATGAAAGATTATCATCGGAAACTTCCCCGGTAATTTGGCAAGTCATGCTTGGCTTATATTTCTTTAAAATAATTTTCTCGTCATCAACATAGATTTCCAACGCATCTTTTTCGTTGATGCCGAGTGTGCGACGCAATTCAATCGGAATCACGACGCGGCCGAGTTCATCGACCTTTCTTACAATACCAGTCGATTTCATGAGAAATCTCCTCCCCAAATCATTTTTTTGCACCGTCATTTTTCGACATTATCTCTCTTTTCTTCCATCGTACCAGCGTTTCCCAATGCCGTCAATTATTTTTTTTTGAGTTTTGTCCAATTTGAAGGAAAATTCAAACGAATTATCTAAGTCCTTCAACATTGACGCCATCAGCAAACATTTGTCATTAAATCCCTTTCATTCTATAATAACAAAAAAAGAAAAAATATAAATGGTTTTTCCAAAAAGTAAATAAATTGTAATAATTGGTATGTCAACCGCATTCTTGACACGATGATTTATGATAATTATAGTTAAGTATTAAACATTACAAGGAGGACAAACGATGCCGGAGGAATCGAAGACCTTTTATTTAACAACACCCATTTATTATCCAAGCGATCGTTTACATATTGGCCATGCTTATACGACAGTGGCCGGTGATGCAATGGCGAGATATAAGCGGCTGCGCGGTTACGATGTGATGTATTTGACTGGCACCGATGAGCACGGTCAAAAAATTGAACGGAAGGCAGCCGAAGCAGGTGTTACGCCGAAAGAATATGTCGATGGCATCGTCAGCGGCATTAAAACCCTCTGGGACAAGCTCGATATCAGCTATGATGATTTTATTCGCACGACGGAAGAACGTCATACCAAGGCTGTTCAAAAAATATTTAAACGTTTAGTGGATCAAGGCGATATCTATCTCGGTGAATACGAAGGTTGGTATTGCACGCCCTGTGAATCGTTCTTTACCGAGCATCAATTAGTGGATGGCAAATGTCCGGACTGCGGGCGTCCTGTGGAAAAGGTTAAAGAGGAATCGTATTTCTTTAGAATGAGCAAATACGTGGACCGCTTGCTCGCTTATTATGAAGAAAATCCGGACTTCATCCAACCGGAATCACGTAAAAATGAAATGATCAACAATTTTATTAAACCGGGCCTAGAAGATTTAGCGGTATCCCGAACCGCCTTTGAATGGGGGATCAAAGTTCCGGATGATCCGAAACACGTGGTCTATGTTTGGATTGACGCCTTAACCAACTATATTACGGCACTCGGTTACGGCTCGGATGACGAATCAAAGTTTTATAAATATTGGCCGGCCGATATTCACTTAGTGGGAAAAGAAATTGTCCGTTTCCATACCATCTATTGGCCGATTATGTTAATGGCGCTCGACTTACCGCTTCCAAAAAAGGTGTTCGGTCACGGCTGGCTTTTAATGAAGGACGGAAAAATGTCCAAATCTAAAGGTAATGTTGTTGACCCTGAACCGATTATCGACCGCTACGGTCTGGACGCCTTGCGCTATTACCTTTTGCGCGAAGTGCCATTTGGTGCCGACGGGGTGTTTACGCCGGAAGGCTTTATCGATCGATTAAATTATGATTTAGCGAATGATCTCGGTAATCTATTGAATCGAACCGTAGCCATGGTCGAAAAGTATTTTGATGGCATCGTTCCCGCGTATAAAGGACAAGTGACGGCTTATGATCAAGATTTGGAAAGCGTCGCATTGGAAACGGTGCAAAAGGTTGAAGCCGAAATGGAAAATCTCCAGTTTTCCGTTGCGTTGACCGATATATGGCAGTTAATTCGGCGAACCAATAAATATATTGATGAGACCATGCCTTGGGTTTTGGCAAAGGATGAAACCAAAAAAGAAGAACTGGCCTCAGTCATGGTCCACCTTGTTGAAGCGCTTCGGATGACAGGTGTTTTACTCCGTCCGTTCCTGACGTCCACACCGGGAGAAATCTTTAGGCAATTAGGCATCAATGAAGAAAACGCGGTAACGTGGGAGGCGCTAGCCACTTTTGGCATAAGCTCTGGAGATTGGAAAGTGCAAAAGGGAAAACCAATTTTCCCGCGCTTGGATGCGAAAGAAGAAATGGACTATATTTTAAGCCAAATGAGAGGAACCACTCCGAAACAAGAAGAACAAAGTACCAAAGCAACTACCATCGAAAAACCGGACGTCGAGGAAATTACGATTGATGATTTTGCCAAGGTTGAGTTACGGGTGGCGGAAGTGCTTCAGGCAGAAAAAGTGAAAAAAGCGGATCGGCTTTTGAAACTTAAGCTAGACCTAGGTTTTGAGACGCGCCAAGTCGTTTCGGGTATTGCAAAGTATTATACTCCAGAAGAGTTAGTCGGTCAGAAAGTCATTGTTGTAGCCAATTTGAAGCCGGTCACCCTTCGCGGGGAACGCTCCGAAGGCATGATTTTAGCCGGTGAAGAAAATGGGGTATTAAAGGTTGCCACCATTGACCCGCAAATTCCTAACGGTACCAAAATTAAATAACCATCCAAAGAGGGATAGGCCTTTCGCCTATCTCTTTTTTTACACCTTAAAACCAAAAGGGGGTTTTCTATCTATAAATCGAAAATTATGGCGATTCGGTCAATCTGTTACATAATTTTAATCTTCCTGACATATCCCTGTTGTATGTTTAACATTTTTACGTGGTAAACTTTACAAAGTAATTTTTAAATTTCTAAGCCAAGGGATAGGACTGAGGGACATGCTTTTTGATACGCATACCCATATCAATAGCGAGGCGTTTAATGAGGATCGCGAAGAAGTGATTCAACGAGCAAGAGACGCCGGTGTGACGCGTATGTTGGTCGTCGGCTTTGACCGCCCAACGATCACGAAGGCATTAGAAATCATCGATCAGCATGATGATATTTATGCGAGTGTCGGTTGGCACCCTGTCGATGCAGTGGATATGACCGACGACGATTTGGCGTGGATTGAGTCATTGACACATCATCCCAAGGTGGTGGCCTTAGGTGAAATGGGTTTGGATTATCATTGGGATAAATCACCGAAGACAATCCAAAAAGACGTTTTCCGAAAGCAAATTGCTTTAGCGAAACGTTTAAGACTGCCAATTATTATACATAATCGGGAGGCAACCGATGATGTGGTACAGATTCTAAAAGAGGAACATGCCGAAGACGTTGGAGGCATTATGCATTGCTTCAGTGCCGATTGGGAAACGGCCAAACAATGCCTGGATATGAATTTTTATATTTCGTTTGGCGGACCCGTGACCTTTAAAAATGCGCAGCTTGCCAAAGAGGTGGCCCAAAAAGTTCCTCTTGAGCGTTTGTTAATTGAAACGGATTGCCCGTATTTAAGTCCACATCCGTTTAGAGGCAAGCGAAATGAACCGGCAAGGGTAAAGCTCGTTGCGGAAGCTTTGGCTGAGCTTAAACAAATGTCCTATGAAGCTTTGGCAGAAGTGACCATGACTAATGCAAAGACACTCTTTGGTATAGAAAAATAATAAGAGTCAGAAAATAGATTATAAGTTCATTAGATTATGGGAATAATGGGGGAAACCGAAGATTCAAGGAGGGGTTGGATGATACCCAAAATAAAACAGCTCCTGAAACACCCGAAAAACAAAGTTTATGTGGCCGTTGGCATTGCTGTGATGGTCGCCATCACTTCATTGTTCGGGTATACGGCCTATGCTTATGATAAGAAAACTATCAAACTTGTAAAAAACGGTATCGAAAGAACCGTAGTGACAACGAGTGATACAGTCGCTGAGTTATTGGATGAACAAGGCATTAAGGTGGACAAGCACCATGACGAAATTAAACCGGGTTTAAAAACGGAATTGGACAAAAACATGACAGTCGTTTGGGATAAGGCTTACCATGTGACCATTGAGGCAAACGATCATGCAGAACCGGTTTGGACGACGGAAGCCACAGTTGGTGATCTGTTGGACAAGCAAGGTATTAAGGTCGGTTCGCATGATGTTGTCGAACCCGGTTTAGATCAAAAAATTGACCGGAATATGACGATCAAAGTTGAACGCGGCATTCAAGTCACTTTATCTAATGGCGGAGAGGTAAAGACCGTCTGGACAACACCGATGACCGTTGCGGAATTTTTAAAGGCTGAACATCTTTCGGTCGATGCTGATGACAAGTTGGAGCCCAAGGACCTATCGACGCGTTTAACGTACGGCGATAAAGTCAATGTCATTCGCGTGGAGATAAAGAAGGAACAAAAACTCGAACCCTTGGATTTTAAAGTTGTCAAAAGGTATGACGATACTATGCCGAAGGGAACGAGCAAAGTCATCCAAGCTGGACGCCAAGGAAAGGTAGAAAAGACGTACGAAGTCACTTTTGAAAACGGAAAAGAAGTCAAACGGCGTGTGATCCAAACGGATGTCCAACAAGAGCCGACAGATAAAATTATCGCCGTTGGCACAAAAAACGTCCAACAATTGTCCTATCATAGGTCCGGAAAAGTCCTTTACATGAAGAGCACGGCTTATACGGCTAACTGCGGCGGTTGCCGTGGAATTACATCAACAGGTTTCAATCTCAAATCGCATCCTGATGCAAAGATTATAGCGGTTGACCCGAAAGTCATACCGCTTGGGACAAGAGTCTATGTGGAAGGGTACGGTAACGCCATTGCTGCCGATACAGGTGGCAGCATTCACGGAAACCGGATTGATATCTTTTTCCCGACGCAGTCCCAGGCGGTTAGATGGGGACTGCGTACGGTCAAAGTAACGATATTGGATTGAAGTGCAGAGGGGAGGTCAGCTGCACTTCTTTTTTTATTACACTTTTAAGACGATTTGTTTTACAATAATGTTTCATGGTGACGCAAATTATTTATAAATTTTTTTTTGGAGGGTCTTGGGTGAAGGTAAAAGAAGTGATCGTCGTTGAAGGAAAATGCGATACGGCAGCTATAAAGCGGGCGATTGATGCCGACACTATAGAAACAAATGGATCGGAAATCAGCCGAACAACGCTCGAGGCGATTCGCTTGGCACAAGAAACCAGAGGGGTCATTGTTTTTACAGATCCTGATGTGCCGGGTGAACGCATTCGCAAAATTGTCAATCAATACGTTCCGGGTTGTAAGCAGGCGTTTATTTCAAGAGTCGAGGGTTTTGGCGGCAAAAACCAAAGTTTAGGCATTGAACACGCCTCACCGGATGTCATTCGAAAGGCTTTGGAAAAGGTTTTTACAGTGTATGAACAGCCCGTTGAAACCATCCCGCAGGAAAAACTCATCAAGGCTGGACTCCTTTTTGGGAAACAGGCCAAAAAACGCCGGGAGCGTCTTGGTGAAAAATTGCGGATCGGCTATACGAACGGTAAACAATTATACAAACGACTAAATATGTTTCAAATTACACCGGAAGCATTTGATGACGCGTTGCGTGTCGTGTTGGAGGAGGAAAAGCATGGAGAGCATATCAACGCCCAAAAACACCAGGGAGATTCTCAATAAATATGGTTTTCAATTTAAAAAGAGCTTGGGACAAAATTTTCTTATTGACGATAATATCTTAAAAAAGATTGTGGCGGAAGCGGGGATTGACGAGCGGACGGGCGTGATCGAAGTGGGCCCGGGGGCAGGCGCCTTGACGCAATATTTAGCGCAAAAAGCTAAAAACGTTGTCGCTTTTGAAATCGACCGGCGCTTGGAACCCGTTTTAAATGAGACGCTCAAGCCCTATCACAATGTCGAAGTCATTTTTCAAGACGTCATGGAAGCGGACATTCAAACGGTCATTCAAACGCATTTTAAAGCGGCGGAGCGCGTAATGGTCGTCGCCAACCTTCCCTATTATGTGACGACCCCCATTCTGTTTAAATTCTTGGAAGCCGCACCACTATTGGAAGCCATGGTTGTTATGGTGCAAAAGGAAGTCGCAGAACGACTGGAAGCGAAACCAGGGAATAAAAATTACGGCTCGTTATCCGTCGCGATCCAGTATCAAGCGGATGTGGACATTCTCACTGTTGTGCCGCAGTCGGTCTTTATCCCCAGGCCGAACGTGGATTCATGCGTGGTTAAAATTCAATTTTTAAAAGAGAAAAGGGTTCACGTTGATAATGAGGCCTTTTTCTTTAAAGTTGTCCGTGCGGCTTTTGCCCAGAGAAGGAAAACATTACTGAATAATCTCCTTCATAATTTATTTGATCGGTCACTGAAGGACGAGGTCCTGTCCGCCCTCGCCGAAACAGGGATAGATCCCGGGCGCAGAGGGGAAACGTTAACCATCGAGGAATTTGCCGCCTTAAGTAAGGCGTTGTTAAAGCTGTCCCAATAAAAGCTGTCATCATGATGATGGTTCGTGCATAAACTGTCATAAAGGCTGCTGTTTACGGCCCTTTTTAGGAAGCCTTTAAATGATTCGGCCGTTGCCTCCAAGATGTTGAGCTTCCAAGGGGGCCTTTTCTATTTATGGCGCTTGCAAAAGCTTATTCATTTCAAGCAGCGGCTTTTTTCGGATGGCTGGGAGGGACTTTAGTGGCAATCAGTATTGGGGATTTGGTTGGGCGAAAGTCGTATGGATGTGACATTGTTTTTAGGGTTATAAAATTGAACATTAAAGATGGTGTGGCAGAACTCGCCGGTGAAGATATGCGCCTTTGTGCTGACGCGCCGATCGAGGATTTGGTGATCATCGCAGGTGAAGAAAGGGAAAATTACGAGAAGAAACAAAAGGAACTTGAAGCTTATTCTACCAAATTGTTTCGGCAAGATTATCAATTGCTAAAGGCAAAGCGAGAGTATACCGCAACGAATGGTTATCGCGGAAGGCAAGCTTATTTTGAAATGCCAGGAAGAGTGCTTCATATTGACGGCGACCCTTACTATTTAAAAAAATGTCTCCGGGTATACGAAAAGCTCAATGTGCCGGTTCTCGGTAAGTATGTCAAAGAAGAGGAGATGGCGAATGTCGTTCCCGAGCTAATTAAACATGTTCGCCCTGATATTTTGGTATTAACCGGCCACGATGCTTATATGAAAAATAAAGGCCCCGAAGATGATTTAAAGGCCTATCGCCACTCCGCGCATTTTATAAGAACTGTGAAGGAAGTCCGTTATCACATCCCCCACCTCGACCAGCTTGTTATTTTTGCTGGTGCCTGTCAGTCCCATTTTGAATTACTAATCCGTGCTGGAGCTAATTTTGCAAGTTCCCCGACGCGCGTCAATATCCATGCCCTGGATCCGGTTTATGTCGTTTCAAAAATCAGTTACCTTCCGTTTACAGAATATGTGAATGTTTGGGACGTGTTGCATAACACGCTATCTGGGACGGATGGATTGGGCGGTGTGGAGACAAGAGGGCTCTTGCGCACAGGCATGCCTTATAAATTGTAATCAACGCATTAGGATACATACATTGTAAAAAAATGTGCAGACTATGTGACAAACATCCATTGACAAAAATCCGAACTCCCTGATATAATTACCTTTTTGTTTTAGGGTTTGACAAAATTGCTCGAAAGATGTTATAATTTTGTTAGCGAGGTGGGTTAAACATGGGAAAAACCATTCAGGACATTAAATGCGCGTTGGACGAACGAATTGGTGAACGTCTGACCCTGAAGGCAAATGGGGGCAGGAGGAAAACCATCCAACGAGTCGGTGTCTTGGAGGAAACTTATCCTTCGGTTTTCATCGTGAAACTTGACCGAGACTCTAATGCTTACGAAAGAGTATCATACAGTTATACGGATGTGTTAACAGAAACCGTTGAAATCACTTTTCTTAAAGAAGCGGCTGGCGGGCAGTAAGGCAATTTTGTCTCACTGCTTTTTTTCTTTTTGTCAAAAACGACCCTTTTTCATATTCCGAAGGTCTTTAACGAATAATATAAAGGCTCAATAGTTTAAAGGAGGTTTTCCCATGGCGAGACGCCGCGGTTTCATGTCTGAGGCTTTGAAAGAAGAAATCGCCAAAGAGCTTGGCTTTTATGATACGGTCCAACGAGAAGGTTGGGGCGGGATCAAAGCCCGAGACGCTGGGAACATGGTAAAAAAAGCGATTGAAATGGCGCAAAGGCAAATGGCAGATCGTTAAAGAAACAGGAACTATTGAGCATCCGGAGGCTTGTCCTCCGGATTTTTTCGTTTTACACTAGCAGATGAGGTATCAATCGTTCTTTCGTTGCGGAAGAGCCATTTTATCGCTATTCTATGAGTAAGTCATTATGGTGCTGAAATAGAGGCGGGTGAACTGCTTGAAGGTGATGGAAAGAGCGTCGGCGAAAATTAATTTAGCTTTAGATGTACTTGGAAAAAGAGCGGATGGTTACCATGAGGTCTCAATGGTAATGACGACCGTTGATTTAGCCGACCATATTGAAATAGAAGAAACCAAGAGAGAAGATATCTACATTCGCGCCACAGCGCCGTTTGTTCCGGAAGATGAACGCAATTTGGCTTATAAGGCTGCGGCATTGATGAAAGAGCGGTTTCGCATCCAAAGAGGCCTATCGATCATCATCCATAAACAAATCCCCGTGGCAGCGGGACTCGCTGGAGGTTCCAGTGATGCAGCTGCGACGATCCGGGCTTTAAATCGTTTATGGAACCTTAATCTTTCAACCGAAGAGATGATGAGGCTGGGCACTGAAATCGGTTCGGATGTTGCCTTTTGTGTTCACGGAGGAACAGCGTTAGCCACAGGTCGGGGTGAAAAGATTAAGGGTTTACCTGCCCCACCGTCTTGCTGGGTTGTGTTAGCCAAACCACCCGTCGCGGTTTCAACGGGAAATGTTTACAGTGCTTTAAATTTACAGGCTATTTCTCACCCCAACGTCCAAGGCATGATTCAGGCATTGCGGGAAGGAAGCTTTGAGAACATCTGCCGCCATTTAGGAAATGTCTTAGAATCCGTTACAATACCGGCTGTCCCCGAGGTCGGACAAATTAAAACATTAATGAAAAAGCTTGGGGCAGATGGTGTTTTAATGAGCGGTAGCGGGCCAACGGTATTTGGATTGACGCAGTACGAATCGCGGGCCCAAAAACTTGTAAACAGCTTAAAAGGATTTTGCGGCGATGTTTATGCGGTTAGGCTCATTGGCCGTCCATCTTGATGGTGCTTGTTCGGTTGTGTAAGATGATTTTGTAATCTAGTCACGGAGGATCTCTCATGAAATTGAAAAGAAGCGGCCGTTTGGTAGATATGACAAGATATTTAATGGAGCATCCAAATACCATCGTTTCCTTGACGGAATTTAGCGAACGCTACGAGTCGGCGAAGTCATCCATTAGCGAAGATTTGGCCATCATTAAGGAAAGCTTTGAAGCCCAAGGGGTTGGAAAATTGGTGACCTTGCCCGGGGCAACCGGTGGGGTAAAATACATTCCGTATATCAAGAAAAAGGCGGCAGAAAGCTTTTTAACTTCTTTAGGCCAAATGTTGTCGAGTCAAGAACGTCTTCTTGCGGGCGGCTATCTTTTTATGACGGATATTTTGGGTGACCCTTTTATCATTAAAGAGATCGGACGGCTCATCGCTTCGGTTTATATACATAACGACATCGATGTCGTGATGACAATGGAAACCAAAGGCATTCCCATCGCGTATGCCGCTGCATCGCAATTAAATGTCCCGGTGGTCATAGCTCGCCGAAGCAGCAAGGTCACCGAGGGTTCAACAGTGAGCATCAACTATGTTTCGGGTTCTTCAAAACGGATTCAGTCCATGGTTTTGCCGAGGCGGAGTTTGTCGAAAGGCTCCCGCGTCTTAATCGTCGATGACTTTATGAAAGCAGGCGGAACGATCAAAGGCATGATGCATTTAGTCGCCGAATTTGAATGTCTCACCGTCGGCATCGCTGTGTTAGTTGAAACAGGAGGCGAAAGCCCAAAATTAGTGGATCGGTATTTATCGCTTCTAAAGTTAGGGCAAATAAAAGAAGGCACCGCTGTCCCCATAGAAATCGGCAATTATTTTAATTATTTTAGGGAGGAATAAAAATGAAAGCAACTTATACCAAAGATGCTCCGGAAGCAATCGGACCATACTCACAAGGTGTGATCGTTAATAATTTATTTTTCAGCTCCGGACAAATTCCGTTAAAACCGAATGGCGAACTTGTCACAGGCGATATCGAAGCACAAGTACACCAAGTCTTTGCGAACTTGAAAGCTGTTTTGGAAAGCGCCGGTGCTTCACTTAAAACAGTTGTCAAAACAACAGTTTTCATTCGTCGCATGGCTGATTTTCCTAAAGTCAACGAAGTGTACGCGAGCTATTTTTCTGACCACCGTCCCGCCCGTTCTTGTGTAGAAGTTTCCGGATTGCCCAAAGATGTGGATGTAGAAATCGAAGTCATTGCCCTTGTGAAGGAGTAAAAACTTTTTTTATATTTTTTATATTGTTTTGAAGGATTTTCGAATTTTTTGTAGAATGATTGTAATAGTTTCTTATCTATGGGAAAAGGTGGTGCCAAAAAGAATGGAAGTGACAGATGTAAGATTGCGCAGAGTGAACACGGATGGACGCATGCGTGCCATTGCCTCCATCACGATTGATCATGAATTTGTCATTCATGACATCCGCGTGATCGATGGTAATAATGGCATGTTTGTCGCCATGCCGAGCAAAAGAACGCCGGATGGCGAATTCCGTGATATTGCCCACCCGATCACTTCTAGCACACGAGAAAAAATCCAAACGGCGGTACTTGAAGAATTCCACCGGCTTGGTGATGTCGAACTTGAAGAAGCAGGAGCATCATAATCCTGTATCTAGGAACCCTGTAATAGGGTTCCTTTTGTTTTGCTCGCCGCCTCGTTTCCTTGAAAAACCACCTCATTTAAGATATAGTCATTTATGGATGACTAGAAAAATGGGAGGGTAACAAGTGTCCCAACGTTTTGCCGTTATTCTTGCGGCTGGTAAAGGCACAAGAATGAAATCGAATTTGTATAAGGTTCTTCATCCGGTTTGCGGAAAACCGATGATTAAACATATTCTTGATCAAATCGCCCCCATTGGCTTCGACCGCATTGTGACGATCGTCTCAGAAGGGGCCGAGGCCGTGAAAGCCGAACTCGGCGACCGCGTCGCCTATGCCATTCAAGCCGAGCAACTCGGCACCGCCCATGCGACGTTACAAGCCGCCGCGCATTTGGAAGGGCTCCAAGGGACGACCGTCGTTCTTTACGGAGATACCCCTCTAATTACAGGGGAGACGGTCTCAAGGCTCCTTCAGCACCATGAAGAAAGCAGTGCCGTCTGTACGGTGCTAACTGCAATCGCTTCCAATCCTAAAGGATACGGACGCATTATACGGAACAGCAATGGACAAGTCATTGACATTGTCGAAGAAAAAGATGCCACGGCAGAGCAGAAGGCGATCACGGAAATCAACACAGGGATTTACTGTTTTGACAACGTCAAACTCTTCGATGTGTTAAAACGTGTCGATAATGACAATGCTCAAAAGGAATACTATTTGCCGAGCGCTTTCACATTATTGCGGGAAATGGGTGAAAAGGTTTCTGCTTATCAAGCAGATGTTTTTGAAGATACGCTGGGCGTCAATGACCGCGTGGCTTTGGCACAGGCGGAAGCCATCATGCAGAAGCGAATTAACGAAGCTTTAATGATGTCCGGTGTAACGATTAAAGACCCGCAAACGACGTATATTGATGCAGATGTAAAAATCGGTAGAGATACGGTGGTCCTACCAGGGTCCATTCTTTCTGGACGGACGGAAATCGGCGAAGGTTGCACCATTGGACCGAACAGCGAGATTTCCAACACGAAGGTCGGCAACTATACGACTATTCGCCATTCTGTTGTTTCTGATAGTGAAATTGGTAGTGAAGTCCAAATCGGCCCGTTCAGCCACATCCGCCCGCAAACGGCAATTGGTGACCGAGCTAAGGTCGGCAACTTTGTTGAAGTCAAAAAATCGACGATTGGTGAAGGCAGTAAGGCATCCCATCTCAGCTATGTCGGTGATGCAGAAATTGGCAAGGATGTGAATTTGGGATGCGGAATGATTACGGTCAATTATGATGGGAAGTATAAATATTTAACAAAAGTAGAAGACGGCGCCTTCATCGGGTGTAACGTCAATCTCATCGCACCGGTCACAGTCGGCAAAGAAGCGATCGTCGCCGCTGGCTCAACCATCACGGAAGACGTGGAAGCCGACAGTCTCGCGATTGCCCGCGCGCGGCAAACAAATAAAGCACATTACGCCAATCGATATAATCATAAGAAAAAATAACGGAGGTCCCTGGCATGCCAAGCTATCTTGATCCCGATTTAAAAGTCTTTTCATTAAACTCCAATCCCGAACTATCAGAGGAAATTGCTAGGCACATCGGCATTCACCTCGGAAAATCATCGGTGTCCACCTTCAGCGATGGTGAAATTCAAATTAACATTGAAGAAAGCATCAGAGGGTGCGATGTTTATGTCATTCAATCAACCTGTGCACCTGTTAATAAACATTTGATGGAACTGTTGATCATGTTGGATGCATTAAAAAGAGCATCCGCCAAAACGATCAATGTTGTCATGCCGTACTACGGTTATGCCAGGCAAGACCGTAAGGCACGGGCTCGCGAACCGATTACAGCAAAGCTAGTCGCCAACTTATTAGAAACGGCTGGTGCGACCCGGGTCATTACCGTCGATTTACATGCACCACAGATCCAAGGGTTTTTTGACATCCCAGTGGACCAATTGCTAGGTGTTCCAATTTTATCTGATTATTTTAAGAAGAAGAACCTCGATGATATCGTTGTCGTTTCTCCAGACCACGGCGGTGTGACGCGCGCGCGGAAAATGGCCGACCGTCTGAAAGCGCCGATTGCCATCATTGACAAACGCCGTCCCCGTCCGAACGTTGCGGAAGTCATGAACATCATCGGTAATATTGAAGGGAAAACCGCGATTATTATTGACGATATCATTGATACGGCCGGAACGATCACATTGGCTGCGAATGCCTTAATAGAAAATGGGGCCAAAGAAGTGTATGCGTGCTGCACACACCCTGTTTTATCCGGACCAGCAGTTGAGAGAATTGAGCGATCAAATATTAAGGAATTGGTCGTGACAAACACGATTCCGCTTCCCAAAGAGAAACGCATCGAAAAGATTGTCCAGCTTTCCATGGCACCGCTTTTGGGTGAAGCCATTATCCGTGTTCATGAACAGCTGTCGGTCAGCAAGCTTTTTGATTAAACGTTGCCTTGTTTCAAAAAAGGGTAAACCGGAAATAGTGATAGATGGAAAGGAGTGTTTTTCTCATGGCTATGGCATTAACAGCAGAGAAAAGAGAGTCATCCAAGAAATCTGTCACACGAAACTTAAGGCGAAACGGAAAAATCCCGGCGGTTTTATACGGAAAGACGGTGACGAATCAACTCATCGCTGTCGATGAACGGGAAATGATTCGGGTCTTTCAAGAAAACGGCCGAAATGGTGTTGTGCAAATGCAATTGGACGGAACAACAATTTCCGTCATCGCGCATGAAATTCAATATGATCCGTTAAAAAGAAAATGGTTGCATTTAGACTTTCTGGAAGTGGATATGGATCACGAGATGGATGTGGATGTGCCGATTCTTTTTATGGGTGAAGATGTGGTCACCAAAGCGGGCGGTGTCATTCAACATCAATTGAACGAATTAAAAGTAAGAGCTTTGCCTAAGGACATACCCGGGGCCATTGAGGTCGATGTCTCTGACTTGAAGGTCGGGGACGTACTGAAAGTTAAGGACATAAAAGCAAAAAGTGGGTATACTTTACTTAATGAAGATGATGACGTGATTGTCTCCGTCATTCCACCGGCGCGCGACCGGGGTCAAGAAGACTTGGATGTAAAAGCGGAGATTGAAGAAAACAAAGAGGATCATGCTGAATCAGAAGAATAAATGTCTTCGGCGGCGTAACCCCTGTGGTTACGCCCTTTTAAGATAGGGCATATTTGGGGAGAGTCGATGGTATGAAGCTTTTTGTCGGACTTGGGAATCCGGGTTCTGAATATCAATCCACGCGGCATAATATAGGTTTTGAAGTGGTGGAGCAACTTGCCAAACAGCTTGAGATCCCGCTTACCCAAACAAAATTTAATGCGATTTATGGAAAAGGAAATGTTCAAGGGGAAGACGTCTTTTTGTTAAAGCCATTAACGTATATGAATGCCTCCGGTGAAGCCGTTGGTCCGTTTATGCGCTATTTCAAGCTGGAACTTGATGATCTTATTGTTATTTATGATGATTTGGATTTAGCGGTAGGAAAAATCCGACTTCGTCTGAAGGGGAGTGCTGGCGGCCACAATGGCATGAAATCCATTATCCGCCATGTCGGCTCCCAAGATTTTAAGAGAATTCGGGTCGGCATCGGCAGGCCAGAGGGACGTCAGCCGGTCGTTGATTTTGTTTTAAAACCATTTTCTAAAGAAGAGCGTCCGATTGTCGATGAGACGGTCAAAAAGGCAGCGTTAGCATGTACAAAGGCGATTACCGAACCCTTTACGAATGTCATGAATGCTTTTAATTGAATAAATAAATAGATAGCGGCAATACTACTCCTAGCAACATGCTTAACATCAACGCTTGGAGGCGTATTTCGCGTGGATATTTTTTATCATTGCCGGCATTGTGGGACACAAGTCGGCCATATCAAAAATGATGTTTTTCGAACGGATCAGCTCGGGTTTGATAAGTTAAGCCCCAAGGAAAGGGCTGAGTTGATACATTATGATGCAAACGGTCATGTCAACGTATCGACCATTTGCGAAGATTGTCAGGAAGCTCTGGAGCGCAATCCAGATTTGCACCAGTTTGATAATTTCATTCAATAGCAAGCTTTGGCTTTGGCCAAAGCGTTTTTCTCTACATCTTTTTATTTTTTGTACAGGTAAGAAAGGATCATTTTTATAGGCCGGTATAAGGGTAATTAAGGTTCTACCTTTGCGCCCAAAAGGCTTGTCTGTTTTAATAAGCGTTCGCTTTTCCGATTTTGGGAGGGGAAATTCATTGCTTGGTTTAAAGCAATATGTTAAGAGTCATCTCATGGACTTACAATTAATAGAGGATGGGTTTGCAGGCGGGATGCGTCAACAATTGGTATCGGGTTTGACGGGTGCCGCCAAAACGCTTTGGATGTCTTCCCTTTATGAAAGGCGAAGCGGCGCCGTCATGGTTGTGACCCACAATCTTTATCAGGCTCAAAAACTTTACGAAGATTTAAATGAGTTATTGCCTGAGGAAGAAGTGTTTTTGTATCCTGCCAACGAACTCATCGCCTCAGAGCTTGCCGTAGCGAGTCCCGAACTGCGCTCAGAACGCATTGCTGTATTAAATTATTTTGCTGAAAATAAGAAAGGGATCGTTATTGTCCCCGTTAGCGGCTTAAAACGATGGGTTGCCCCCAAACCGGTTTGGAAAAAAGCGTTACTATCTTTTAAGGTGGGCGACATCGTTGATGTGCCTCAGACCTTAGCCACATTGACGGCCATTGGCTATGAGCGGGAAGATATGGTTCAGGGGCCAGGAGAATTCAGCATGCGGGGCGGTATTTTGGATATATACCCGCTGACGGAAGAAAATCCTGTGAGAATCGAGTTTTTTGATGATGAAGTCGATTCGATTCGTTTTTTTGATAGTGATTCACAAAGGTCTTTAGATAAATTACAGCAGATTTCCATTGGTCCGGCAAAGGAACTCATCCTTTATCCGGAACACTTTGAACGGGCAGAAAAAGCCTTGAAAAAAGCGCTGTCGCAAACGCTTAATAAGGTGAAAGATGAAATCGTAAAAGAGCGTTTGACAGAAAACATTACAAACGAAGCGGATGCTTTGGCCGAACAACGCCTGTTTGATGACATCAGTAAATACATCACGTTCTTTTATGAGGAGTCGGCAACTCTATTAAGCTATATGCCGGAAGATACATTGATCATTGTGGATGAAGTTAATAGAGTCCAAGAAACCGCAGAACAATTGGACCGGGAAGAGGCCGATTGGCTAACGGATATGTTAGAGAGAGGGACCATTGTCCAAGGGGCGCATCTTACCAAGAAGTGGTCGGACATTCATCCCTTTGATCATGCCTCAACGCTTTATTTATCGCTTTTTTTGCGCCATCATCCAAACATTCAGCCAGAAAATATCATTAATGTCACTTGTCGCAGCATGCAAGATTTCCACGGGCAAATCCATGTTCTTAAAAATGAATGTCAGCGATGGGAAAAAGGGAAGTTTGCCGTCGTTTTTCTAGCGGAAAATACAGAACGTGCCAAGCGCATGGTACGCGTTTTTGAGGACTATGGGATTACCTCGGAATTGGTGGAAAGTGCAACACCGCCCGTGCCGGGGAAAAGGCATGTCATGATCGGTCAATTGGGCAACGGTTTTGAACTCGTTCAACAAAAATTAGCAGTCATTACTGAAAAGGAAGTCTTTGCCCATAAACCTCGTAAAAAAGCAGCGAAAAACGCTACAAGGATATCCAATGCGGAACGGTTAAAAAATTATAATGAGTTAAAAGTCGGCGATTATGTCGTTCATATTGACCACGGTATTGGGCGATATGTTGGCATTGAAACGTTAGAAGTTGCCGGGGTTCACAAAGACTATTTGCAAATTGTCTACAAAGGAAATGATAAGCTTTACGTTCCTGTGGAAAAGATTGACCAAGTCCAAAAATACGTGAGTGCTGAAGGGAAAGAACCGAAGCTTTACGCATTGGGCGGAAGTGACTGGAAACGCGTTAAATCGAAAGCTAGGTCGTCTGTCCAAGATATCGCTGATGATTTGATCAAACTGTATGCTGAACGCGAGGCGAGTGTCGGACACGCTTTCCAAAAGGACGGTCCGGAGCAAAGGGAATTTGAAGCGGCTTTTCCATATCAAGAAACGGAGGATCAACTCAGAGCCATTGAAGAAATTAAACGCGATATGGAGCGGCCGCGACCGATGGATCGCCTGCTGTGCGGCGATGTCGGGTACGGGAAAACAGAAGTAGCTTTGCGTGCCGCATTTAAAGCGATCATAGAAGGAAAACAAGTCGCCTTTCTTGTGCCGACGACGATTCTTGCCCAACAGCATTATGAGACCGCTAAGGAGCGTTTCAGCGAGTTTGCTGTGAATATCGGTGTTTTAAGCCGTTTTCGCACCCGAAAAGAACAGCAAGAGACGATCAAGGGATTAAAAAAAGGAACCATTGATATGGTCATCGGCACCCATCGCTTGTTGTCTAAGGATGTTCAGTTTAAAGATTTAGGGCTGTTGATCGTGGATGAAGAGCAGCGATTCGGTGTTACCCATAAAGAAAAGATAAAAAAGATGAAAGCAAACGTTGACGTGTTAACGCTAACGGCAACCCCCATTCCGCGGACGCTGCATATGTCCATGCTTGGCGTTAGGGATTTGTCCATTATTGAAACACCGCCGGAAAATCGGTTCCCGGTACAAACTTACGTGACCGAATACAGCGATGCCCTTGTCCGAGAAGCCATTGAAAGAGAATTGGCACGGGACGGACAAGTTTACTTTCTTTATAATCGCGTCGAGTCCATCCAGCGTATGGCTGAAGAGATTCGCCGCCTTGTTCCGGACGCCCGCGTGACCTTTGCCCACGGACAAATGCATGAAAATGAACTGGAAGCGGTGATGCTGGACTTTTTAGAAGGGGTTTATGATGTGTTGGTCAGCACTACAATTATTGAAACCGGTGTTGACATTCCCAATGTTAACACACTGATTGTCTATGACGCTGACCGCATGGGGTTATCACAACTGTATCAGCTGAGGGGGCGTGTCGGCAGGTCCAATCGGGTTGCGTATGCTTATTTTACGTATCAAAAGGATAAAGTCATGAATGAAGTCACTGAAAAACGATTGCAGGCGATTAAAGAATTCACAGAACTCGGCTCAGGATTTAAAATTGCCATGCGCGATTTATCGATCCGCGGCGCTGGTAATCTGTTGGGGGCCGAACAACATGGGTTTATCGATTCGGTCGGTTTTGACCTTTATACGCAAATGCTGAAAGAAGCGATTGATGAACGTAAAGGTCAACCGGTGGCAAGAGTCCATCGCCAACCGGTCATTGAAATCGAGGCAGATGCGTATATCCCCGAAAGCTATATTCCCGATTCGCTTCAGAAAATTGAAATGTATAAAAAACTCAAAGCCGCCGATGCGTTTAATGAGCTCGAGGATATAAAAGAAGAATTGATCGACCGTTTTGGCGATTATCCAAGGGAAGTTGAAGATCTTTTAGAGATCACAAAAATAAAAATATTAGCCGAAAAGCTTCTCATCGAAAAAATTTCCGAAGAAAAATCGTCCTACAAAGTGTTGTTTTCTGAAGAGGCGACCCGTATACTGGACAAATTCAGCCTGTTTGATACTGTAAGTGAATATGGAAACGACGCTGTTCTCGGTACGTCGGGCAACAAAATTAAATTTACCCGGTATACCAAAAATCAAAGTGACCATGTTAAACTCATGCTGCTCTCGGAAGTTTTGGAAAAAATATATAAAAACCAACATTTAACTGTAACAGCGGGGAATCCTGCCCAATAATGAATAGAAAGGCAAGCGGCGAAAGATAATAAGGTTGGAAACATCGAATGGTATCTTCTTGCATCAAAGTCAATATTACTGAAAGTGAGGGTATCTGTGATGAAGGCAACAGGCATTGTTCGTCGCATAGATGATTTGGGTCGGGTGGTCATACCGAAAGAAATTCGGCGGACACTCCGAATTCGCGAAGGGGACCCGTTGGAAATCTTTGTCGACCGTGACGGAGAAGTCATTTTAAAAAAATATTCGCCGATCAATGAACTCGGCGATTTTGCCCAAGAATATGCCGATTCGTTAGCCGAAAATTCCGGAAGGCTCGTTCTTATTGCCGACCGTGATGCCTTTATTGCTGTCTCCGGCGGTTCCAAAAAAAGCTATCTGGATAAGGCGATCGGAGCAACGGTCGAAAAAGCGATGGAGGGAAGAATAACGATAAAAGATAAAGGCGGTAAAGTCGATCTCTTGGAAGACGGAGCGACGGATATTGGGTCCTACGTGATCGCCCCGATCGTTGCCGGAGGAGACCCTATCGGTGCCGTCGTACTGATTTCCAAGGACCATGAAGAACTGGGTGAAGTGGAGACGAAACTCGCAGAAACAGCTGCCGGGTTTTTGGCAAGGCAAATGGAAAGCTAAGAGAGACAAGGCTTGTCTCTCTTTTTCATGTTTAACTTGCCATTCCCACTTTGTGGTATAATCCCTTTTAGACAGAGAGAATTTTGTCGTTTTGGGGGATTTCATGAACAAATTGGTCTTTCGCGGCACCGTCATTCTGACAGCCAGTGCCCTTATCATTAAAATTCTTAGCGCCGTCTATCGGCTTCCGTATCAAAATCTCGCTGGGGATGTAGGCTTTTATGTCTATCAACAAGCCTATCCCTTTTTTGCGCTCGCTGGCGTCATGGGTGGTTTTGGTTTTCCTGTTATTTTATCGAAATTGGCCGCTGAAAAAACGGATGTGAAAGGACAAGCTGTCATTTTCAAAACAGCTGCCATGATGCTCGGTGCCGTTGGGGGTCTATTGTTCTTGACTTTGTTCCTCGGTGCGCCTTCCCTTGCAGACTGGATGGGAGACCCACGTCTTGCTCCTCTCTTTCGTCTCACGGGGTTGATTTTTTTGGTGATGCCGATGTTAGCCCTTCTCAGGGGGTATTTCCAAGGCGTCCACTACTGGATGCTGCCGACCGGGGTTTCGCAAGTGGCGGAACAAACGGTTCGGGTCACTCTCATCCTTGGCCTGTCGTTTTATCTGTTTTCAATTGGCGCAGGCCCTTATGCTTTTGGATCGGCGGCCGTTTTCGGTTCAGCCGTTGCCCCTTATGTGGCTGCTGTCATTTTATTGTTTTTTTATATGAAAAGGCCAAGGGTGGTACGCGCAAAATGGCGCTCTGTTCGTTTGGACGGGAAAGTGGCTTGGCGTCTATTAGCGGAAGGTTTAGCTTATACCTTAACGGCACTTTCTGTTGTTTTTTTTCAGTTCTCAGATGTGATCAGCCTTGTCCCATTGTTAACCCATGCTGGTGTTTCGGAGGCAAAGGCACTGAAAGGCATTTATGACCGCGCCTATCCGTTAATTCAAATGGGGATGACCTTTTCAACAGCGCTCACCGCTGCGATGATTCCGGTTGTAGCGAAGATTACACATCAAAAGGATGAGGCTGAGTTGCGCCGCAATATTCAACAAGCTTTACGATGGGTGATCCTACTTGGTGGGGCGCAATCTGTCGGATTGTTTAGTATTATAAAGCCGTTAAATATTATGCTTTTTAAAAACGGTGATGGAACTTTGGCTTTGGGGATTATGGCGCTCAGCGTTGTCTTTGCATCACTGGTGACAATAGGTTCCGGTCTTTTGCAAAGCCTCGGCCTAACCTTCCACCCTGTTCTTTATGTTTTGGCTGCTTTCTTATTAAAGTTAGTCTTAAACATTTGGCTCGTCCCAAAGATGGAGATCATGGGTGCGGCGCTGGCTACGTTGGTCGGTCTTTCTTTCCTTACGATTTTAGTCGTTACAAAAATTCGCCGTCACTTGGCTACAACACTTTTTACAGTCAAAGAATGGATGGCCTTAGTTATAAGCCTCGCTGGCCTTTGGCTTGCGGTTTTCGTTTGGATACATGGGACTTCCATCATTTTTGATTTTGAAAGCGGTGAAAGAGGGCAGGCGGCAGTGGTTGCCTTATCGAGTGTCGCTTTAGGTGTGGTCGTCTATGGCTTTTCGGTTTTAAAACTTGGACTTGTTACCATTGAAGATGTCAAACGGCTCAGGGGTCATCATACATAATCCTTTTTACAAATTGAACGAGGTGGGAAAATGACCAAGCAAATCACGGTGGTCGGTTTGGGGTCGGGTGAAGCCGGCCATTTGACGATTGGGGTTTATGAGCGGCTAAAGAAAGCGCCGAAGGTTTTTTTGCGGACGAAGGCACATCCTGTGGCGGAATGGCTTAAGGAACAGGGGATTGCTTTCGAAACGTTTGATGCTGTCTATGAACAAATGGATAACTTTGAAGCGGTATACGATGTCATTGTTGCCCGTTTATTGGAGGAAGCCCGTCGCAGCGATCTGCTCTATGCCGTTCCCGGCCATCCGATGGTCGCCGAAAAAACGGTTCGCTTGCTGCGTGAAAAGGTAGAGGCGTGCGGCATTTCCCTTCGCATTGAAGGCGGCCAAAGTTTTCTTGATCCTTTGTTTACGGCATTAAACATTGACCCTATAGAAGGCTTTTCGTTTTTGGATGCTTCCGCATTGGATGCCGATGACGTTCCGCTCGATCAACATTTGATCATTTGCCAAGTGTATGATGCGTTTGTCGCCTCAGAGGTCAAATTAGCGCTCCTTGAACATTTGCCGCCCGATTATGAAGTCGTCATTGCCACTTCCGTCGGTAATGCCGATGAATCGATCACCAAGGTTCCGCTTTCAGACTTAGACCATGATTGGCAAGTTAGCAATTTGACCTGTGTCTACGTCCCACCTGTGCGCGATGAGAACTTATTGAACCATACTTTTCCGAGAATCCGAAAAATTATTCGGAAGCTGCGCAGTCCGGAAGGCTGTCCATGGGATCGAAAGCAAACCCACGAATCTTTAAGAAAATACTTGCTTGAGGAAGCGTTTGAAGTCATCGGAGCCATTGAAGAACAAGACGACGACCATCTTGTGGAAGAGCTTGGAGATGTGCTCTTGCAAGTCCTCTTACATGCACAAATTGGTGAAGATGAAGGATATTTTAATATCCAAGACGTGATTCGCTCGTTATCGGAAAAAATGATTCGGCGCCACCCTCACGTTTTTGGTGAATCCCAAGCGATGACGGCCGAAGAAGTGATCCAGAATTGGGAAGCGATAAAAAAACAAGAGAAAAAAGATGATGATGAAAGTTTGATGGATCAAGTCCCCGGAGGCCTTGCCCCCTTAGCCAAATCGTATGAAATCCAAAAACTGGCGGCAAAGGTTGGTTTTGATTGGCCAGATGCGTCACTTGTATGGGAGAAAATCAGAGAGGAGCTTCATGAACTGCGAAAGGCAGTGGAAGCAGGCCATGTTTCAGAAATGGAAGAAGAACTCGGTGATGTATTATTTTCAGTGGTCAATCTTGCCCGGAAGCTAGACATTCATCCGGTTCTTGCTTTAGGGCGCACGGTTGAGAAATTTTCGCGCCGTTTTAAGCAGATGGAAAATGAAGCACAAGCCAATGGTCGCTCTCTTTCTTCCCTAACAGCCGAAGAGTGGGACAAGTTATGGAATCATGCAAAGGAAAATTAATAAAAAAGAGGATTTTCACGTTTAATAGAGAATAAGTTTTGGTAAAATAGGATAATAACAACGCTTGGTTAAAGTTTATAACGATAAAGGAGGAAACATCGTGAACAAGAATCAAGTGATTGATAATATTGCAGGGAAAACTGGGTTAACGAAGAAGGATGTTGAAACAGTTATCAACAGCCTCATTGAGGAAATTACCGAAGCGCTGAAAAACAATGAGAAAGTTCAATTTGTCGGCTTCGGCACTTTCGAGACAAGAGAGCGTGCGAGCCGCACCGGGCGCAACCCGCAAACGGGTGAGACCATTAACATCCCTGCATCCACGGTTCCGGCCTTCCGCGCGGGCAACAAACTGAAAGAAGCCGTTAAGTAACAATGCGGTTGGACAAGTTTTTGAAAGTTTCCCGCTTGATCAAAAGGCGCACGGTGGCCAAAGAATTGGCGGACCAAGGCCGGGTGATCGTCAACGGCCGCCCGGCAAAAGCCGCCACCGAAGTGAATCCCGGAGATGTTCTTGATATTCGCTTTGGCCAGAAGACGATGACGGTTAAAGTCACCGATTTGAAAGAAACCGTGAAAAAGGATGAAGCCGCGGAGTTATATGAAATATTAAAAGAGGAACCCACGGTGCTCTAGAAAAGTTGGCTCATCGGGCAAACCCCGATTGGAGTCAACTTTTTTATATTGGTAAGGAACGAAATCATTTTTCAGACCAGTATGAGAGCAACTAAGTCTCTAGGTTCGCCTAAGAGACTTTACCAGACCAAGATTCTTTTTTTTAATTAAAAGGAAAGGTTCGTCAGATAGTTCTAAACCGCTCATTTCCCTCATACGATAGGACAAGAGAGGGGGAAGAGCATGGACAGTTTTTATCCTTCCAATACTTATAATAAAGAACGGCAAATGCCGGCCCATGATATTGTCATGAAAAGCCGCAAGAAAATTGAAATTACCGGTGTGAAACATGTTGATAGTTTCGACCATGAAGAGTTTTTGTTAGAAACGGTCATGGGGTTCTTGGCGATTAAAGGCAGTCAGTTAAAAATGCAAACCTTAAATGTTGAACAGGGCGTCGTCGTCATCGAAGGGCGAATCTATGATATCAGTTACCTTGATGATCATGACGGCACCCAATCTAAAGGCTTCTTTAGCAAATTGTTTAAATGACGCTCTCGGAACAATTTGCCACGATGCTGGCCATGACTGCCATGGGAATTTGGATCGGAGCAAGCTTAAGTGCCTATCATCGGTTGATTGATCCTGGGAAAAAACATCGGTGGTTGCGACTTGTCACCGACGTCCTGTTTTGGGTCACGCAAGGTCTTTTTATATTTTTCATCCTTTTATATCTTAACGAAGGTGAAATCCGTTTTTATCTATTTCTTGCCTTGGCATTGGGGTTTTCGGCATATAAGGCACTCTTTGAAAAGCCGTTTAATTATTTGCTTGAGGTATTCATCCGGGTCATTCATGCCACCATCCGCATCATCAACCGAATTTTCACGCTTTTTTTTGTACAACCTACTTTAGTCCTATTGAAGGTTTTATATCGTTTCGGTAAGATGTTATTGAAACTCTCATTTTCGGTCTTACTTTTTGTGTTTTCCGCCATCGTTCTGCCATTTAAATGGCTTATTCATTGGCTTATTCCGAAAGCCTGGATTAATCGTGCGCTGAACTTGACGGAAAAAGGAAGAACCTTTTTGGGAAAATGGTTCAAAAAGCGTGAGTAGGTGGTATGCATTGAAGACAGGATCCCGATCAGTCACACCCATCCGGTCCGAATATGTCGCTTCTAGAGAAATCTATGAAAAAGTTCAGCGTAAAAGAAGAAAAGGTCTTATCCGCCGGCTTGCGGCTTTCTTTATTCTGTTTGGCTTTGCTGTTTCCTTCATGATTCATGCGCTTTTATCCCAATCAGCGAAACTCCATGAGATGGAAGCCCAAAAAGCCCACTTGCAAAAACAATTATCGAACGTCAAGCAAGAACAACGGCAATTGCAAAGGGATATCAAGCTTTTAAATGATGAAGACTACCTTGGGAAACTGGCCCGTAAAAACTTTTTTATGTCAAAAAATGGCGAAATTATTTTTACGACCCCGCAGACTGAAGAACGTTGACATGCTCTTTTCTGCTTCTGTATAATAAAATAAATTATATACTAATTTTTAGGAGGAGCAGTTTTTTTATGCCAATCGAAGCGGGCAGCAAGTTGCAAGGAAAGGTAACGGGCATCACCAATTTTGGGGCTTTTGTTGAGCTGCCGGGAGGAAAAACAGGTCTTGTCCACATTAGTGAAGTGGCCGACCATTACGTGAAGGATATTCACGATGTTTTATCTGTTGGTGCCGAGGTTACCGTTAAAGTCCTCCAGGTTGAGGATGATGGGAAAATTGGGCTTTCAATACGGAAGGCCGTCGATCATCCAAAGCCATCCAGATCAGGACGCGGTGGCGCAGGCGGTGGGAAACGCCAGAAAAAAGATGCCACCTTTGAAGACAAAATACTTCGATTTTTGAAAGACAGTGAGGATCGGTTGACAGCCTTGAAACGGCACACGGAATCCAAAAGAGGAGGACGCGGTGCGAGAAGAGGTTAATCCATGCTGCCTTATAATATATATTGTAACGTCATTCAGGCATCCTTCGTTTAAGGATGCCTTTTCTAATGCTTGTATGAAAGTGTAAAATTTTCCTGACTAATAAAACGGAAGCTCTGGCTCTGATACCTTTTAATAGGCTTGGTCAGAGTTTACTATAGTAGAGCCGAGTTTTCATTAGATGAGTCGACATTCGCAAAAAAAGTATAACAAGTTTAGATCTTAAATCGAAACAGAGCAGATTGTGCCACTCATATTCCCCGTCGCCAAAAAATAGGTCGAAACACCTCACTTATCTTCGCATTCCCCGATAATTCTCTTTCATCTTGCAAAATTTTTCCGCTGACCCCCTCTCAGATAAAAGGTGGGTCCGCTTGTCAGATGGTCTTGATTTAAGGCATGCCCCCATTATTTTCCCTTTTGCAAGCTTTGTTGTTCTCTTAAGAATGACGTCGAAGAGTTTTTTAGTGAAACCCCGCCCGTTTGACAATTTCTTTAGGTCTCATGTGGTTAAATAATGCATAAACTAATACATTACGGGTGGTGCGTAACATGCAACAATTTACTCAGACGATTCAGCCCTCCATTATCAATGAACGGAAAAACAAGGTTAGAAGGAGGAAGAAGCATCTTGCGGCCAAAGCCAAAAAGGTGACGTGGGGATTTGAAACATGGAGCGTTGCGATCGGCATCTTGCTTGGACGAGCTGTGATTTTGGCGGGCCTTTCCCCGTTCGGGATTCCTTATTTCGCCACAGTAGCCTTGATAAGGCCAAAGTGGAAAGTCGTTGCCTTTGCCAGCCTTATAGCAGGTGGAGCGACCGTCTCTTTAAAACATGCTTTCTATATGTTTTTTGCCATCTCCGTCTATTCGCTTATTCGAGCCATCGCTGTTAAGCTCATCAAAAAGGATGAGGCGGTGGTTATGCCTTATGTGGTTTTGTGTTCGGGGATATTAAGCCGGATCGGCTATGACGCACTGATAGGGGAGGCAGTCGTATTAACGAAATTATTTTTAGCATTGATTGAGGGCGGTTTGGCATTTTTGTTAACGCTTATTTTCCTTCAAAGCCTTCCTTTATTAGCCTCCGGGGTCAGGAAAAGAACTTTAAAAAATGAGGAAATCGTTTGCATCATCATTTTACTCGCTTCCGTTTTGACAGGCACCATCGGTTGGTCGATGTATCACGTATCGGTGGAACATGTATTATCAAGATATTTTGTCATCGTTTTCGCTTATGTTGGAGGTGCGGCGATCGGCTCTACGGTCGGTGTCGTCATCGGCTTAATACTCGGACTAGCCCACATTGACAGCCTTTATCAAATGAGCCTCTTGGCGTTTTCCGGTTTACTTAGCGGTTTGTTAAAAGAAGGCAAGAAGTTCGGCGTCGCCTTAGGATTAATTGTTGGAACATTATTGATCGGTTTATATGGCCAAGGGTATGGGGCGGTGTTTAACACATTGGAGGAATCGCTGTTAGCCATAATGCTTTTTTTCCTGACACCGAAAAAGCCTTTTAATAAAATCGAGTCTTTTATACCCGGCACACAGGAATATCATCGCCAGGAGCAACAATATGTTAAAAAAATACGCGATGTGACAGCAAAACGCGTGGAACAGTTTTCAAGTCTTTTCCAAACGTTATCCTCCACTTTTGCCCGTCCGTTTGCCGGTGACGAGGAGGACCATGCCGAGAAGGAAATGGACTTATTTTTAAGCAAAGTGACGGAAAATACTTGCCAGCGCTGTTTCTTAAAGGAGAGTTGCTGGGTAAGAAATTTTGACAAAACCTATGCTCTAATGACGGAAATCATGCATGAGACGGGTGACAAACCGGTGATTCAATCCCCGTCATTGAATCGCGAATGGAAAAATCATTGCGTCAAAGCGGACAAGGTCGTAAAAGCCATTCATGAGTTGCGCCACAATTATTTTGAAGAACTAAGGCTGAGAAGAAAGATGCGTGAAAGTCATAAACTCGTTGCCGATCAACTTCTGGGTGTTTCGCGGGTTATGGGTGATTTTGCGAAAGAAATACAGCGGGAAAAGGAAAACCATCAACAGCAGGAAGAACAAATTTTATATAAATTACAAGAGATTGGTTTAGATGTTGAAAACGTTGATATTTACAATCTGACAGAGGGATCTGTTGATATCGATATGACGATCCCGGCGGATTATCACAGTGAATGTGAAAAAATCATCGCCCCTATTCTATCGGACATTTTAGGTGAGACGATTGTCGTCCAAAAGCATGTTGATCCGGTCGTTCCGAATGGATATGGACAAGTCACATTCGGGTCAGCGAAAGCGTATGTCGTGACAACCGGTGTTGCTTATACAGCTCAAGGCGGCGGATGGGTCTCCGGTGATAATTACGATATGTTCGAGTTAGGCAGCGGGAAATATGCCATTGCCATTAGTGACGGTATGGGAAACGGGGAAAGAGCGTATCACGAAAGCAAAGAAACACTGAAATTGTTGTCCAAGGTTTTAAAATCGGGCATCGATGAAACGATTGCGATCAAGTCGATTAATTCCATTCTTGCCCTAAGGTCGACCGAGGAAATTTTCTCAACCCTCGATTTGGCCATGATTGACTTACAAAATGCGAAGGCGCGCTTTTTAAAGATTGGTTCCAATCCGAGTTATATAAAGAGAGGGGATAAAATTATCCGAGTTGAGGCAAGTAATTTGCCGATGGGGATTATCCAAGACTTCGATGTGGACGTAGTCAGCGAGCAGTTAAAGGCGAATGATCTTTTAGTGATGATGAGCGATGGGATCTTTGATGCGCCGAAGAATGTCGGAAATCCGGATGCGTGGTTAAAGAGAAAAATCTTGGAGATGGAAACGGATGACCCACAGGAGTTTGCGGATCTTTTGCTTGAAGAAGTCATTCGCACGGCTGGAGGTGTCATCAGCGACGATATGACGGTAGTCGTTTCAAAAATCTGCCATCATACACCAAAATGGGCCTCTATTCCAACCTATACACGGAGGGAAAAGTTATTCAGAAAAGCCCAATAATTTTTAGTATAAATGCCTCTCTTGTTGTCGATGATGGTAAGAGAGGTGAGGAAGATGAGTAAAGGGACGATCCGACAAATTTTACTAATCACCGATGGCTGTTCGAATCAAGGGGAAGACCCTGTTGCAATGGCAGCTTTGGCCAAAGAGCAAGGCATCGTCGTGAATGTCATTGGCGTGGTCGGCAATGAAGAATCGGCTACTCGAGGCATTCAAGAAGTTGAAGACATTGCCATGGCCGGTGGGGGCATCAGTCAAGTCGTAAAGGCGAAGCAGCTTTCGCAAACCGTGCAAATGGTCACACGTAAAGCGATGACACAAACGATTAAAGGTGTGATCAATCAGGAGTTGCGGCAAATTTTAGGCGATAAGGAGACGATTGAGGATTTACCGCCTGAAAAACGTGGCGAAGTAATGGAAGTGGTCGACGAATTAGGTGAAACAGTGGATTTGGAAGTGTGCATTCTCGTGGATACAAGTGCGAGCATGGCGTCCAAATTGCCGACGGTTCAAGAAGCGTTATTGGACTTATCCGTCAGCCTAACTTCTCGCATAGGCGGAAATCAATTTTGCCTTTATACATTTCCCGGGAAAAGACGACCGATTGAAAAAGTGCTGACGTGGACTCCAAAAATCCAATCTATTCACAGCGCGTTTTCAAAACTGGGTTCGGGCGGTGTCACACCGACGGGGCCGGCGATCCGGGAAGCGATTGGCAGCTTTCTGAATTTGCCAAGGAGGCGGATGATTGAGCATGCCGACACATATATCGAAGAATCGGGATTTTAATATTTCACCAGGTGTGATCATTACAGGAAAATGGCACAAAAAACAGTATCAAATCATTAAACCGTTGGGCTTCGGCGCACAAGGCAGTGTGTTTTTGGCACATTCAGAATACGGACGGGTCGCGTTAAAGTTTTCATGGGACAATGCCAATATTACTTCAGAAGTGAACGTTTTAAAGAAATTTGCAAAGGTCCAGGGAAGCGCCCTTGGGCCTTCTTTATATGATGTGGATGATTGGGTCACGCATCGAGGAACGTATTCGTTTTATGCCATGGAGTTTATTGTTGGCACACCGTTTCTGGAATGCCTGCGCGTTCGCGGGTTTGAATGGGCGTCCGTTTTTATGTTGCAACTTTTAAAGGATTTGGAACGACTTCACCGTGAAGGATTTGTCTTCGGTGATTTGAAACCAGAAAATTTGATTGTCACAGGGCCGCCGCTAAAAATTCGTTGGCTCGATGTTGGCGGAATTACTGAGATGGGGCGTTCCGTTAAGGAATACACTGAGTTTTATGACCGCGGGTATTGGGGAATGGGGTCGAGAAAAGCTGATCCCGCATATGATTTGTTCGCAGCAGCGATGTTGATGCTGCATGCCGCCGATTTTCGCCGATTTGAAAAGGGAAACAATCCGGAAAAACAATTAATGACGAAGGTAAACGATCATCCGTTGCTCAAACCATTTGCCCCAGTCCTAACAAAAGCGTTAAAAGGCCAATATAAAGATGCGCGCACCATGCGTGATGAATGGTTAGCGATAACACGTGAAACCATAATAGATGTTGATCGTAATACTAATAGGAGTACCAGAACCCGTATGAGAAAGAAGAAGGAATGGAAAGGAACTTTCATTTTGGCATTAGCGATCTTTTTTGCTTACTTCATCTACGTCACGTTTTTTGTGATGTAGACGGGAGGTGTTATGTTTGACACCCGGGGGACGTTTTTCTATTCTACTACTAATGAGGTCGTTCGGAAATTGAAAGAAAAGGTGAAGCCGACATGGATGACCGGGTGGATCAATTTATTAAACGTCATCGGCTGATTCCGCAAGGGGCTGTGATCGTCGTCGGGGTTTCAGGTGGACCGGATTCTATGGCGCTTTTACATTATTTGTATAAGCGAAAGGCACTCTGGAAGCTGGAAATCATCGCTTGTACCATTGACCATCAACTTAGAGGTGATGACTCCAAGGAGGATGCGGCGTATGTTGCCCGCTATTGCCGGAAACGAGGCATTCCTTGTGAAATGCGGTCCGTCGATGTACCAGGTTTTCGTAAAAAAAATAAGTTGGGCATCGAAGAAGCGGCGCGAATTTTGCGGTACCGCGTATTTGAAGATGTGATGATAAAACACGAGGCGAATCTTTTGGCCCTTGCCCATCATGGTGATGATCAAATAGAAACAATGCTTATGCGGCAAGTTCGCGGAAGTTTTGGGCTTTCTAAAGCTGGCATACCCGTACGGCGTCCGTTTGCCGGAGGCGAGCTGATCCGTCCATTTCTTACTGTTTCCAAAGAAGAAATTGAAAATTATTGTCAGACCCACGGCATCGAGGTCCGACGGGATCCGACGAATGCGTCAGAGGCACATACAAGGAATCGCTTTCGCCATCATGTGCTCCCTTTCTTAAAAAAGGAAAACCCGAAAGTCCATCTCCGTTTTCAACAGGACAGTGAATTGATGACCGATGATTATACTTTTTTAGATGATTTGGCACGAGAGGCTTTGCCGAAAATTGTTGAAGAAAAAACGACAAATGCCTTCTGCCTATCCATTAACCGCTTGAAGGCGGCCCCTGTTCCTTTACAACGAAGAATGATTCATCTAATATTAAACTATCTTAATAATAATGATCACCAACCGGCACCCTTTGAATTTGTACATATTGAATCTATATTGCGATGGCTGGACGGAAAAAGTGCTTCGGGGAGATTGGATTTACCTCACCGCATTGTGGTTGAACGGTCTTATGATCAATGTTGGTTGAAAAAGGGAATGAGAGAAGCGACATCTGCTTATGAGGTGCCTCTAACCATTCCTGGACTTACGACATTTCCGTCAGGACAAATCCAAGCCGACGTCCGCCATACATATTCCGGGGTGGTTCGCGGACCACAATATTTTATTTGCGATTATGATAAAGCCATTTTTCCGTTAATGGTTCGAAGTCGAAAACCGGGCGACCGTTTTCATCCAGCAGGACTTGTTGGAACAAAAAAGTTAAAAAAGTTATTTATTGATCAGAAAATTCCCCGGGAATTAAGGGACGCATGGCCTGTTGTCATTGATGGGAACGGAGATATTCTTTGGGTACCTCTGTTAGCACACGGGGCATGCAGCATCCGACCGGAGACATCGCGTTTTTTATGCTTGGCCTTTGAGCCAACAGACAACTTCAGGAGGATTTGTAATGAAGGAAGATTTACAGGAGATACTGATTACTGAAGAGGAAATTCAAGCCAAGGTAAAGGAATTAGGGGAAAAACTTTCGGTGGAATACGAAGGGCGATTCCCATTAGTTGTCGGTGTTTTAAAAGGCGCCTTGCCCTTTTTGGCCGACTTAATTAAACGCATCACCGTCCATGTGGAAATTGATTTTATGGACGTCTCGAGTTATGGTAATTCCACCGTTTCCTCTGGTGAAGTGAAAATCATTAAGGATTTAAACACCTCTGTTGAAAACCGTGACATTTTAATTGTGGAAGACATTATTGATAGTGGATTAACGTTAAGTTATCTTGTCGATCTGTTCAGGTATCGCCGCGCTAAGTCCATCAAAATTGTAACATTACTGGATAAGCCAAGCGGCAGAAAAGTGGACCTTGTTCCCGACATGGCCGGGTTTACTGTTCCAGATGCCTTTCTGGTCGGTTACGGGTTAGACTATGCTGAAAAATACCGCAATCTCCCGTGCATCGGCATTTTGAAACCCGAAATTTACAAGAGGTAATTTCTTGTGACGGGGAAATGGGGTATGGTACTATTAACTATGGTTCCCTTGAATGCGGGAGGAGGTAAGGGATGAGTCGAATTTTTCGCAACACCATCATCTATTTACTCATTTTTCTTGTGATTATAGGTATTGTCAGCTTCTTTAATAATTCGAATAAAGAAGTCCGCCCACTGACATACAGTCAATTTCAAACCTATTTAAATGAAAACCAAATCAGGAATTTAACGTTACAGCCGGAAGGCGGCATGTATGTTGGCCGCGGCCAGCTGAAATCATATGACGCAAACACAACATTTAAAACATATATTCCAGATAATGAAAAGGCCATTGACCAAATAAATGCCAAAGTTGATGCGACCCAAATCACTTACAAGGCAGCCGAACAAACAAACGGATGGGTGAGCTTTTTTGTTCAAGTCATTCCGTTTGTGATTATTTTCATTTTGTTTTTTATTTTAATTAATCAAGCGCAAGGCGGCGGCAGCCGGGTCATGAACTTTGGTAAAAGTAAAGCTCGTCTTTATTCAGAGGATAAAAAGAAAGTCAAGTTTAAGGACGTAGCCGGTGCCGATGAAGAAAAACAAGAGCTTATTGAAATCGTTGAGTTTTTGAAAGACCCAAGGAAATTTGCAGCACTTGGAGCTCGCATCCCTAAAGGGGTTCTCCTCGTTGGCCCTCCGGGTACTGGTAAAACGTTACTGGCCCGAGCGGTTGCGGGGGAAGCAGATGTTGCCTTTTTTTCGATCAGCGGTTCCGATTTTGTCGAAATGTTTGTTGGGGTCGGTGCTTCTAGGGTACGTGACCTGTTTGAAAACGCAAAGAAAAATGCCCCGTGTATTATTTTTATTGATGAAATCGACGCCGTCGGCCGTCAGCGTGGTGCCGGGCTTGGCGGCGGCCATGATGAACGCGAACAAACTTTAAACCAGTTGCTCGTTGAAATGGACGGTTTCGGTGCCAATGAAAACATTATTATTATTGCGGCCACAAACCGCCCAGACATTTTGGACCCTGCGCTTTTGCGTCCAGGCCGTTTTGACCGGCAAATTCCGGTTAACCGTCCGGACGTCACCGGACGTGAAGCTGTACTGAAGGTTCATGCACGCAATAAACCGCTTGCTCAGGATGTTGATCTTGCTACCGTTGCCCGATTGACACCGGGATTTTCGGGAGCTGACTTAGAGAACTTGCTCAATGAAGCGGCATTGGTTGCGGCTCGTCAAAACAAAAAAGTCATTGATATGGAAGACATCGATGAAGCGATCGAGCGCGTCATCGCCGGTCCAGCGAAGAAAAGCCGTGTCATATCTGAAAAAGAACGCAAAATTGTCGCTTATCACGAATCCGGTCACACCATTATCGGTTTAACATTGACGAGTGCGGAAACAATCCATAAAGTCACCGTCGTACCTCGCGGGCAGGCAGGCGGCTATGCCGTTCAGCTCCCTAAAGAGGACCGCTATTTCTTAACCAAACCGGAATTGGAAGAAAAAATTATCGGTCTTCTTGGCGGGCGCGTTGCCGAAGAAATCGTGTTTGGTGAAGTCAGCACCGGCGCATCGAATGACTTTGAACGGGCGACCAACTTGGCAAGGCGAATGGTAACGGAATTCGGTATGAGTGAAAAACTTGGTCCGATGCAATTCGGTCAAAGTCACGGGCAAGTCTTCCTCGGCCGCGACATTCAAAATGAACCGAATTACAGCGATGCCATTGCTTATGAAATTGACACCGAAATTCAACGCATTATCAAAGAATGCTACGAACGGTGTAAACAAATTCTGACCGAAAAACGGGATCAATTGGAGCTTGTTGCCCAAACCTTATTAAAAGTTGAAACGCTTGAAGCAGATCAAATTAAAGCGTTAATTGAAACTGGTGAACTGATTGAACCGAAATCTGTCCGCAGAAAGAAAGAAAAAGAAGGTCAGGTTAAAATAAATATTAAATCCGAAAAATCTGCCGAAAATAAAACATCGGAGGCAAAGGATGACGATCATTCCGTAAAAACGGATAATGTAAATACGGATGTAAAAAATCGTCCGACTGATCCGCCTTCGCCCGCGGATCAGTAACAGTCAAGACCCCCTTTTTGGGGGTTTTGTTTTTATACTTGTAAGAAAGGATATCAGTCCTTGCTTTTTGGTCGAAGATTTATGTTAAGATAAAAGCACTTGAGTAAAATGCGTGAGGTCGGTGGATGTCGATGATTTTTGTATGCGATGTAGGGAATACCAATATTGTCTGGGGCGTTTTTGATGGAGAAGCCCTTAAATATCATTGGAGAGTGGCAACGAATCGAGAACGTACAGAAGATGAGATGGCGATGCTGGTAAAGAGCCTTCTTACCCAAGCAGACCTCGATTTTACGGATTTTGAAGGGATTATCATATCATCCGTCGTCCCATCAATTATGGTTACTTTAGAAAGAATGTGCGTGAAATATTTTCATTTAAAACCACTCATCGTCGGTCCGGGCGTCAAAACGGGATTGAATCTTAAGGTGGATAACGCTAAAGAAATCGGTGCCGACCGAATCGTCAACGCCGTTGCGGGCATCCACTTTTATCAAGCGCCATTAATTATTGTGGATTTCGGAACGGCAACCACCTTTTGTTATATAGATGAAAAAGGCAGCTATCTTGGTGGAGCGATTGCACCTGGACTTACCATTTCCACTGAAGCGTTGTTTGAACAAGCATCGAAACTCCCGCGCATTGAAATTTCACGCCCCGAACATGTTGTGGGGCGCAACACCGTCAGTGCGATGCAATCAGGGATTGTTTTCGGTTATGTTGGGCTTGTTGAGGGCATCGTAAAGAGGATGCATAAGGAGCGCGGCCCCGCGACGGTTATTGCCACCGGGGATTTAGCCTCTCTAATCGCAAAAGAAACGACGGCATTTGACCACGTCGATCCATTTTTAACGCTGAAAGGTCTTTATCTCATATACAAACGGAATATCACCGATTAAGGAGTGAAATGGCGTTGACCGATTATCTCATTAAAGCTTTGGCCATGGATGGCCATGTAAGAGCGATGGCTGTTCGAACAACGGAGATGGTCTCCGAAGTGCAAAAACGCCATGATGTTTGGCCCACTGCTTCTGCTGCTCTTGGAAGAACCATGACTGCAGCCACCATGCTTGCCTGTCAATTAAAAGGCGATGATAAGTTAACTGTAACCGTTGAAGGGGGCGGTCCCATCGGTGCGATCATCGTCGATGCTAATGCAAAAGGTGAAACGAGAGGTTATGTGACAAACCCTCATGTTCATTTTGAATTAAATGCTAAAGGTAAATTGGATGTTTCCCGAGCCGTTGGGACCACGGGGCAATTAAGTGTTGTGAAAGATCTTGGCCTTAAAGATAATTTTGTCGGGCGCGTGCCCATTGTCTCCGGCGAAATCGGTGATGATTTTACGTATTATCTCGCCCGTTCGGAACAAATTCCATCGGCGGTTGGCGTGGGTGTTTTAGTCAACCCGGATTATTCGATAAAGGCTTCCGGGGGATTTTTATTGCAACTTTTACCGGGAGCGCCAAGTGAACTCATTGACATGCTTGAGAAACGGCTAAAGGAAATCCCGATGGTTTCTCAGATGATTGATCGCGGCGATACGCCGGAAGATATGCTGGTAGAAATTTTCGGGGAAAATGTGAAAATCATTGATCGCATGCCCGTTCAATTTAAATGCGCATGTTCCCGTGAACGCATTGAAAACAGCTTGGTTGGTCTTGGGAAAGAGGAATTAAAGGCCATGATCGAAGAGGATCATGGAGCGGAAGTAACCTGTCATTTTTGCAATGAAATTTATCGTTTTACTGAAGAGGATTTAAAAGCGATTTATGACAACATGGATGACTAAAGGCCAAAACCTTTTTTCATCCAGATTTGTTATACTATAAATACAATGTTCAAACCGGGAGAGAGCTAAAATGTTGACCGCATTGAAAAGGCATCATGACGAAATCGCGTTTAACGGCAAGAAACTTAGTTTTAAAAACCATACAGTAGTGATGGGCATTTTAAATGTGACGCCGGATTCCTTTTCGGATGGCGGCCGATTTGACCGCGTTGATTTAGCCGTTCAACATGCCCTTGAAATGGAAAGGGACGGTGCCGAAATCATTGATATCGGAGGAGAGTCGACCCGGCCGGGGCATGTACCTGTTCCTCTTGAAGAAGAGTTAAGGCGCGTTCTTCCCGTGATCAAAGCGATACGGGAGGTTAGCGATATCCCCATCTCCATTGATACGTATAAGGCGGAGACGGCGCGCCAAGCATTGCTTGCTGGTGCCGATATTATCAATGATGTTTGGGGGGCGAAAGCCGATCCCGATATGGCTTCCGTTGCTGCTAAATTTCAAGCGCCAATCATTCTAATGCATAATCGCCATAATATGAATTACGGCGATATTCTTGAGGATATGAAGAGCGATTTACTTGAAAGCATTGAGCGGGTGAAGCAAGCCGGAGTGAAGGATGAGCACATCATCATTGATCCGGGAATTGGGTTTGCCAAAGATTATGAAGACAATTTAACCGTTATGAGACGTCTCGAGGAATTACATAGCTTGGGCTATCCGATTTTGCTTGCGACATCGCGTAAACGTTTTATCGGACAAGCACTCGATGCAACGGTGGAAGAGCGCATGGAGGGAACTGGGGCAACGGTTTGCCTGGGAATTGCCAAAGGATGTCAGATGGTGCGGGTGCATGACGTCAAACCGATTGTAAAAATGGTGCGAATGATGGATGCGATGGTTTATGGCGGATAAAATCTATATCAATAAGATGGCTTTTTATGGCTACCATGGGGTTTTTCCTGAGGAAAATCGTCTGGGCCAGCGCTTTTTCGTCGATGTCGTTTTAGAATGCGATTTACGCGAAGCCGGCCAAACGGATGATCTAAAAAAAACCATCAACTATGCCGAGATTTATGAGGCTGTTAAAGGTATTGTTGAGGGAAAACCGTATAAGTTAGTGGAAAGCGTAGCGGAAAAAATTGCCGAGACGCTATTAGTCACGTTTCCGTTGCTCGTAAGATGTCATGTGAAAGTGACTAAACCCGACCCGCCAATTAACGGTTATTATGATTCGGTGGCTGTTGAGATTACAAGAGGGCGTCAAGATGTTTAAAGCGTTCATCGGACTCGGTTCAAACATCGGGAATCGAGAACAATTTCTTGAACAAGCGATTCGGCTACTTCATAAACAGCCTCAAATAGCGGTCACCCGGTTGTCTTCGATTTATGAAACGGAGCCATATGGTCCCGTCAAACAAGAGCCGTTTTTAAATATGGTGGCTGAAATCCAGACGTCATTGCCACCGCATGACTTACTGCAGGTCACACAAGACATCGAACGTCGTTTGAAACGAGAGCGTTTAATTAGATGGGGACCGAGAACCATCGACCTTGACATTTTAACCTATGCGGATAAAATGATTGAGACGGATTCCCTTGTCATTCCGCATCCTGAAATCACAAAGAGGCTGTTTGTATTAGTGCCTCTCTGTGACTTGGAACCGGATTTGGTGCTCGCTTGCGACACCTTAACCGTCAAAGAAAGACTAAAAGGCTTCGGAAGGATTAAAGGAGTGCAGTTATGGAAAAAGAACAATGGGGTAGGAGAATTCGGGCTTTTCGAAAGTTAAAGGGCTATACCCAAGCAGAATTAGCTAAATCCATCGGTGTATCGCTTTCCGTTTTAGGTGAAATTGAGCGGGGAAATCGTATGCCAAGCGAAGAGATTATTAAAAGCGTTGCCGATACATTAAATGTTACGGTTGATGAATTAGAAGATCTGATTAAGGAATGAATGGCTCCTATTTGCATTGGACTATATATGTGACAAGCATTAATGATAGGAAAACGAATGGCCATTAAAACCGATGCCGACTAGCGGTTTTTTCATGAAATTGGTATAGTCTTTGTTAAGACCGATTGAACTGAAGGAGATGTAGGCATGAGTCAAGACCACGAAATGAACGACCTAATGTTATCCAGAAGGGAAAAATTAAAAAACCTTTTGGATAAAGGCATCAACCCATTTGGCGGGAAATTTAACAGAACCCATACATCCAAAGAAATAAAAGACCAATACGGCCAACTGACGAAAGAGGAGCTCGCCGAAAAAAATTACCCAGTGACGATTGCTGGCCGTGTGATGACAAAACGCGGCAAAGGGAAAGCGGGCTTTGCCCATATTCAAGATATAGATGGACAAATTCAAATTTATGTTCGCAAAGATACGGTTGGCGATGAGCAATATGAACTCTTTGACACGATTGATATCGGAGACATCGTCGGAGTTGAAGGGGTTGTTTTTAGAACGAACACGGGTGAACTGTCCGTAAAAGCCAATGACTTTAAAATTTTAACGAAATCCTTGCGGCCACTTCCAGACAAATTCCACGGGTTAAAAGATATCGAGCAACGCTATCGTCAGCGTTACGTCGATCTCATTATGAATCAGGAAGTTCAGGAAACATTTAAACTTCGCAGCAAAATTCTTCACTATATGCGGGAATATCTTGATCAATTAGGATTTCTGGAAGTGGAAACACCAACGATGCATAACATTCCGGGGGGAGCGGCTGCCCGCCCATTTATAACTCACCACAATGCCTTAGATATTGACTTATACATGAGGATTGCCATTGAACTTCATCTAAAAAGATTGATTGTCGGCGGATTAGAGAAAGTGTATGAAATAGGCCGCGTTTACAGAAATGAAGGAGTGTCCACACGACATAATCCGGAATTTACGATGTTGGAGCTTTATGAAGCCTATGCCGATTTCCACGATATCATGAACTTAACGGAAAATCTTATTGCCTATATTTGCGAAAAAGTTCATGGGACGACGACGATTCCATACGGGGAATATGAAATTGATCTAAAACCGAAATGGCGTCGCGCCCACATGGTTGATTTAATCAAAGAAGCCACCGGTGTAGATTTTTGGGCTGAGATGAGCGATGAGGAAGCAAGGCTGTTGGCTAAGGAACACGGGGTCTCAATTGAAGAGCATATGACATTCGGACATGTGGTCAATGAATTCTTCGAACAAAAAGTTGAAGAGTCTTTGATCCAACCGACGTTTGTCTATGGCCATCCTGTAGCCATTTCGCCGCTGGCTAAGAAAAATGAGGACGACCCCCGTTTTACGGACCGTTTTGAATTATTTATTGTCGGCCGTGAACACGCGAATGCTTTTAGTGAACTTAATGATCCAATTGATCAAAGACAGCGTTTTGAAGCTCAAGTCCGCGAGCGTGCACAAGGCAATGATGAAGCACACCGCATGGACGAGGATTTCCTTGAAGCGCTCGAATACGGCATGGCACCTACAGGTGGATTGGGAATCGGTGTAGACCGTTTAGTCATGTTGTTAACCAATTCTCCGTCCATCCGCGATGTCTTGCTCTTCCCACAAATGCGATCACGTTAACCGAAAAAGGAAAATATGGATGTAGAAAGAACCGCCTATGGATTTTGAGCGTTTGAAGGGGCGGTTTTTTCCATTCATTTCGAAACATGAAAACCAAACTTTTTCACGCACACACAAGGTAAATCTATTTAGGAACAAAGGATGCTGTCTAGCAAATTAAGATCCGCTCTTTATGGGGAAAAGGGGAATAAAATTTTATGTTGACAGATATATAAAGACGCGTTATTATAATAAGCGTCGCTTTAAATAAAGCGAACGGAACAAGCTAATTTGCAACTAATAAAAATATTGACTTGTGATAATGAACATGTTATTGTATAGAAGTTGCTCAACAATCTTCTAACCTTAAAATGCCAAGAACAAATTGTTGACAACGAAACAAAAACATGTTAAAATATTAAAGTCGCGAACGAGATAACCTTTTTATCGCGGCGCAAGTCATAGCGATCTCAAGATGATTCGTTCCTTGCTTAAAACATCTTTCGATGTTTTGTGCAAATCGAAGCAGATTCGAGATGTATTGCTCAATACACTTGGTATAATGTGTGTATCTCGCAATTCGACGTTAATTCAATGAAGTAACGCTCATCGCTCTTTGCTCAAAACATCTATAAAAAGGATGTTTCTCGCAAGTCGTAGCGATCTCAAGATGTATTGCTCCTTGAAAACTGAACAAAAGCCAAGTGCAAACTGTAAAAAGGGCAACCTTTTTACAAGACGCCAAGGATTTAAACAAACGTAAGATCTTTAAGCTGAATGTTCAGCTTCATGATATCCGGTGTCCCGAGACACCGCTTTTACGGAGAGTTTGATCCTGGCTCAGGACGAACGCTGGCGGCGTGCCTAATACATGCAAGTCGAGCGCGTGAAATTCGTGGATCTCTTCGGAGTGATGCGGATGGATCGAGCGGCGGACGGGTGAGTAACACGTGGGCAACCTGCCCGTAAGACTGGGATAACTTCGGGAAACCGAAGCTAATACCGGATAGGCTTTCGCACCG
>NZ_AUMM01000032.1 GCF_000430685.1 Tuberibacillus calidus DSM 17572
CCTCATCACTCAACTTCAGGCGTTCCTGAATGATCAATGAACCAAGTGCCAAACGAACCGAAAAGGCCTTGTGTCCTTGCCTGACGTCTCCCAGTGACTTGACATATTCTTTTTCAGCTTTTGACCAGGGGATGAGGTTAGACAAGACCACCCAACGGTTATTGGGATTTAATTGTCCACCAAACGGCAGGAAAAATTCATGTGGCAGGATGAGTTGATCGGCATGATGTTCGTACAAAGTTAGTCCCTCCAAGTGCAAGATTTTTGATAAGTTTCCGAATCATACCCTTGCATATAAATTCGACAAAAAAGTGAAAAACCCTTGTTAAATCAACATTTTTTTGTTATTCAGTAGACCCTAATTAAATATATGCAGCGCTACATCATGTTGATTAAGCATTTCTAAAAATTCCGTATTCATATCCAACGTGCCAAAAACAAAAATATTATCAATCTGATGAATTGGTAATGATTTTTTCTTATCCTCTTTATCAATAAAATAAAAAGTGTTATTGGATCTCTTCACTCTTCCAGGGCTGAAAACAAAATAATCTTTCTTCATCTTATGTATCTCCTCCCTCGGAAATATAACAAAAATCATAATAGGCACATTGGCGGCAATAAGGTTTTTTCAAACGCTTTGGAATTTTTTCGCTCTGAAGAATTTCATTAATAGCTTTTTCAATCTCATCCAATTTTCTTTCATCTGCATCTGTCAAAATAACTTCTTCAGTGCGTTTTTCCTTTGTATAACTCACAAGTCCTTTCTTGTTTAAACCTCTTTTCTTCAATTGATAAAGATAAAAGAGTAACTGATATTTATCCGCTTCGGTCATTTTACTTGATAACTTGACTTCCCTGACATAATCGCCATCTATCACATCAATTTTGAAGGATTGATCAATCAATAATTCCTTACGGTCGGCGTTTTTATACGCTCGATCATGTAATAGACTACCATCAATGACCTTTTCGTCTTCTGCCTCAAAGCCCAAATTTTTTGAGTATAACCAAAGTTTCCTGTGGCAGATAAAATAATATTGAACATGAAGACCACTGATCATGTTTACAACTCCTCAAATTTAGATTCTTCTTTCAAGATGCCCCTGCCGGCAACCGTGTCTGGGTAGAATTCATAATCTTTTTCTAGGATATAGACATAATTCATCACCGGATACTTCCCACTTTTAGTTTGACGGTAATGGTCAATCGGATGTAATGCATTCTTAAACATATGTTTTGAAACTGAGCAAGAATATTTCTCTATTTCCCTGCGTAATTGGCTTCTCATTTTTCCATCGGCCTCTATTTCTAATGCCTCAAAAAGCGGAATAAGTTCGTCATATATTTTGCGTGGAATAACCATGATCGTTTCATCTCCTCGAAGGATTTGTTGTGCCTCAGAAAAAGAGACCCTGTAATCGTCCATATGATCAAGTTCCATTAATGCCTTTTGAAACCTTTCATAAAAATCGGTTCCCATTAAATTTTCTTTTGAATACAAAGCGGCAACCATTGAGATTTTTCTTGATTCTAAAACATCCGGGCCAAATTTATTGATATGCTCATGAAGCAATTTCTCAGAAATAGCCATTATCTCCTTGTCGTAGATCGTCCCCGATCCACTGGGATCCTTCATAAAAATGTGAATGTTTGCCTCCGGATGATTTAATGGCCGCTTGCGATAACATCGGCCAAATCTCTGAAAAAGGCTGTCTAGCGGCGAGAGTTCTGTATATAACTCATCAAAATCAATATCAATTGATGCTTCTACAATTTGTGTTGTGATCCACACTCCTGTTGCTTCCGGGTTGCGATCAAAATTTTTTAATGATTGTTCTAATAACTGGCGATCCTTTTGAATGAACCGTGAATGTAATAGATAAACACGATCATCCAGTATTTCTTTTAAACGTTCATAAAAGTCAACCGCACGATCAATTGTATTAACGATCACTAATACTTTTTTCTCTACAGCGCTTCGACTTATAGCATCAAGTTCATCATCCAATGATTCATCATGTAATTCGATGCGATGTCTTAAGTAAGTATCATCATAGAACGTATGTTGAGTACATTGTTCATCAAGTAAGCCACGTTCTTCTAATGCATCCAAATAAATCTGCGGCATCGTAGCCGTCATGACCATGAACCGTCCGCCAATTTTATGAATCATTTCTAATGCTTTAATAATGACAGCCGTGATCCATGGACTATAAGCTTGAATTTCATCGATGATCACACACGAATGAGCTAATGTTGCATAATATTTTTCATAACCGCGAAATTTGAAAGGAAACTTTAAGATCTGATCGATGGTTGTGAATATGAGTTTATTTGCGAAGTGTTTAGACTGATCATAAATGACTTCCCAGTCTTCACGTCCGCTGTCATCTAAATAATGCGCGCTCGTCGAATGTAACAATCCACAGTAGGCATAGCCCATTTCGGAAGCCACTCTGTCAAATAAAGCATTTAGTGAGACACGGAGCGGTACGGTAAAAAAGGTTTTCTTTTTCCCTGCCCACAGTAAAGCTGCTTCCGTTTTCCCCATCCCTGTCTGTGCAATTAAAACCAAATTTTTGTTTTGGTGCTCATGTGCAAACTGTTGCAATGGACGCATATAACCTACCGTTTTATTTGTCAATTTTCTTAAATATTTTTGAGTTAAATCGTTGAAATCAAAATCGGTATCAACTTCTATTGCGACATGAGCCGATGCAGCATGATCCAATCGGTGCAATAGCCCTTTTACAAGAACATACGTGAGGTATATTTTATTATCCTGAGCTATACTTTTTATCCGTTGTTCATCAAGGTGTGAAGCAATTCTGGGAAAGTATCGATCATCCTCTGGAAATTCCATATCGAATGACGCAAACGCTTCTTTAATCGCTTCGAGTTGCTTGGGGATATCGAGTTTGGCCATTTCCAGTATTTTGTGGCTATCTGGAACGATTTCTCTCTCATGGTGGTAAGCAATTGCTTGAATGAGAATTTTTCTGCTCGCCTTGTCCATTTTTAGAATCGACAACGGGAGGTAAAAAGGAGATAAATAGTTATGAGGAATGTGAATAAGTTCAAGAGGTTTTTCAACTTCCAAATTTAATGCTTTTTTTATTGTATATTGAAAATATGTATACGCCTTACCCGTATCATGATACATCACAGCCAGCCGCAAAAGTTCCCATACATCAGCATCGAATAATTCACCATAAGCTTTAAACAATAAGTCGTAACGTTTCATTAATTCCATCGTATGTTCAGCCAATGTTTCTACGGGATTGGATTTAGCAAGTAACATGCGTCTAAACCTCCTTGTGACAAGAGCCAACGTTTACCGTTGGCTCGCCGTTACTTATCATTCCAAATCACAAGATAGCCTTCATCGTCTTGATAAACAGGTTTGCAAAATGTTTCATCCGTGACAAATGTCCTCTTTGACAAAAAGACGGAAGGTATTCGTCTCCATTCGCGGAGACCATTTTTAATGATATATGTCCAATTTAACAAATAAGGTATGCCACTTTCCCGTTCATCCACTTCAATAGCCTCAGCAGGAATATATGCCGAATGCTTTAGAGAAACTCCTGCAAATAAATCTGGGGTCTCCAGTTCAACGAATGCCAAGTCATCAATACGCAATAGATCTTCTTGTCGTCCAAGTGAAAGATGAGCATCATTCTCTTTAAAAGCGGCATAGATTTTTTGCAAAATATCTTCTTCCGCATTAATGTGAATAACAAGTTCCACATTATATAGCATGTGGGTATATAGCGGCATAGAAGTCATATGGGAAATTTCTGGTATTTCGACAGCCAACCCATCAAGGACAATCGGTAAATTAAACTTATTACCTTCAAAAAAATAGGTCTTCCTGTAATCAATAATCATAGATTCATAGTCCCCTTGTATAGAAAGGGAAAAGGGGATCAATTCTTTTGCTTTCATGACGGCATGAATCATGCCCTTGACGGTCGCATAAGGCGGTAAGGGATAGGTTTCTGTAACCTTATTTGCGAAAGGTTTGGTGTAACACGCCGTCTCTTGAAAGGCTTTTAAGCGCAATGCTTTCATTGATTACACCTCAAAGTATTCATCTATTTTCCCTTTTAGATAATCAATAAAGTGGTCGACCGAGCCACTTTCTGCAACTTGATTAAATGCCATTTCATTGGCAAAGTTGCCGTTCACATAACCGATACGGGTCTTTTCTTTGATGGTTTCACCAAACACGGTCGTTTCTACAGTGGCTTTTAGTAAATCAAGATTCAATTGATCTTTTTCATTTGGTAATAAGGCGATTCGTCCTTGGAAAAATGGATTCGGGATTGGATAAGCTCCACCAATAATAAACAATGGTGCTAAATTTTCTTGGCGTCCTTTTATTTCTCGATTTAGTAGTTTTACAATTTCTAATAATTGTTTAACACGAGTGGCTTTCTCAGCATTTGGCAAGTTAATATCCTGATCCACACCAACACGTGCCAAATCAATCGTCAACGTGTAAGTATAATAACTGACATGTTGTTCTAAGGTCGCTAAGTTGGCATCTTCGTTAATGCGATTAGAAAGACCCATGTTATTTAGAAATTCCAAATCACTGTGATAAGGTTCTAAGGAAATCGCATGGCTTAACCGTACAACCGCTGAGCGTTTAGTGGCCCCCTCATTGGCTTTCGTTTTCATATAGCCAAACAAGTCCATTTCAACGGAATCCTCGATGGTACAATCCGGCTTAAATTGAACGACCCCTTGAGCTTTATCGACAACATTCAGATTCCAATCAAATAATTGATTTCCCAATCGAACGATATCATATCGGAGGCTTTGACGTGACGCAAAGGTGTAAACCTCTCCGTTTCCGCGATGAAATTTCTTTAGTTCAGAGATATTTGCAGTCCCTTCTCCGTAATTCAAAGAATTCGCACGGAAAATCACCGAAAATGTGATGCCTTTCATTTTATTCATCTGTTTTTTCCCCCTCTTTGATTTCATTTGGCTTGGAAATGAGTCCGGCAACCCAGGCATTGCCAACTGTTGCAAAATCCATTTTCTCTTCATGTAATGCCTCGAGTAATATCCCCGGCATTTGCAAATCACAACTAATGTAGGTACGCATCACTGTATCCATAAAAGTATTTTTGTTGTGCGAACGAACGGCATTTAATAAACGATAAGCAATACCTTGCGCTTTTTTATCGCCTATTTTACGCCTGACCTCCTCCGCACTCTTCACAAGTGCCCACACATAGCGTTTTTGTTGAGCGCTTTCCACTTTTTCTTCCCCCTTTGCAAGTAATAAATTTAAATGGCGAATTTGAATCATACGAATGACTTCTAAAGCGGAATAACCATTTTTAATTTTGTTTCGAAGAACATTCAAGATGAAATGTTTAGGGTCAATATTCTGCAAGAGATATTTTATAAAGGTTCCTCGATTGATGGGGTGTATCTGTTGAAATAAATCCCCATGCTCCGAAAAGAGCTTCATAAGAAATGGCGTCATGACCATATAGTCTAAAATAGTTTTTTTGGAATCATAGTCAGAAGTAAATTCAAAAATCATATAATGGTTTGTTAAGTAGTCCGCCTTTAACTTTTGTTCGCGAACTAAGTCAAAGACAATCTCATCAAAGGTTTTGTATGGGTTTCTCATATCCGCATAAAATTGGTTCGTTTGATAGAGGGCATCAAAAGTTCCCCCATAATAAATGAACACAGATTTATTTTGCGATCTGGTCGCCCCAGCTTGAGAACAAAATATTAATAATCGTGCTAAAGAACATAACGGTAAAAACGTTTTTTGAGCCTCCCACGTCACATTAACGTTCTTTAAACTTAATGCAAGTGGAGTAAAAATCCCTTCCTCAAATGAATGCAAGGCAATGGGAAATTCGGTAAAGGAACAGTGATGCACTTTTTGTTGAATAAAATCTTTCATCTCGTTTACGGTTTTTTTCTTAAATGCGCTTTTTATAGAATTAAATATTTTATGGTTAGTTCCATTTAATACTTTATGAACTTCTTCCGCGTCTTCCTTTTCAATGGCATCCATCAATGCCCATTCAACTAATACGGGTTCAATGAAATCTTTATAAAAGACAGCTTTTTGTTCCTCGAGTGTTAGCGCATTTTTACTGACATTCAAGAAACTAACCTGACCAAAATAGGATCTTAGAATGGCTGTTTTAAAGAAATTGGCTGTTAATTTTTCATCAATCTGTTTCGTAGAAAGGCTTTCAATAATTTGTTCAAGTAAATCATCTAATTTTTCATCATATTTTTTCTCCTGTCGATAACGATTAGCTGCTTCAATAAAGCGAAGACCTTCTTCTGAGTCAGAAAAATATTTTTCCACCTTCTTTTTTGTTTCATTGATGCGCTGATTGAGATCCTTTTTTACGGTTGTTTCACCATTTTTAAATTGATGATGAAGCCGACGCAAATAACGCTCTTCACGTGAAGCCACACTATAAACTTTTAAATAGTAATCGAAAAAGGCATCTGCCATGATTTCTAGATGTTGTTTTTCTACGATAATGCCATCATAGGTTGTTTTAACTTTCACACCATAGTTTTCAAGGATCGTTTTATAGCCGATTAGTCCTTGAGTAAAAAACCACTCACCCATCCCTACCGAAAGTTGTTCCATTATGTATAGGCCACCTCCTCAACATCAAGTAAGCCAAAGCCCATGGAACTTCTTTTGCCAATTCCGACATCATAAATGATCTTTAAATCCTCCGAATGACCCCTTAATTTAATAAGACCGGTATTGGTTGTAAAATACAGTGGTGTGTTTTGCTCTTGATGTAAATATTCTTTAACAACCTGCTTTTTCATGGCATTCCACAATATTTGAATCGGCTGATACAATGAACGTTGAGCCAGCTCTCGTACTTGCATTTCCGCATAATAATTGAATTCGCTTTCAAATGCCCCATCATCGGCCAATACAGGCCGTTTCTCTTTGTTCTCAATCAATAAAGGGGATAAGGTTTTAAAAGTAACTTCTGATGAAAAACTGGGGGGATTTGGCAACAACCTTTTATGTAATAAAACCCATTCCTTGTCTTTGTATTTATAAACTTTTTTCCTTTGGCTGCCATTCATAAGGTGCATCATCAATTCATAAGAAGAGCTCGATACCGTCACGGAAAAACCGTCCCCAAAAATCATATCACCTTGAATACTCATATTTGTAAAATAGGTTGAAAAAGCAAATGGCTTCATTTTATTTTGATTTAGTTCAAACAGATTATGGTAATAATCCTCTGATCCTAGCCTTATCATCTCCTTAATAATAGATAAAATCCCCAAACGGTAAGCGACAGGCATTGACTGCATGCTAAATTCCAGCAAAACGCGCATTTAATAAGCCTCCTAATCCCTATGATTCCAAATTTTATCATACATGTACAAACTGGGAAACCGATTTGTTAGAAAATTAGAGTTTAGATATTAGGCTTAATTTTCAGAATCATATTATCTAACGTTTCTGCTATGCCTTTGATAATAACTTAACATATTACCTATCCCGAAAATGGGTAAACTAAACCGTGCAAGGAGTTTTGACAGCAAAAAAATTCATCACTTTTGTTTTTTTGTAGGTAACTTTTTCTTGAATATTTGGAGTAACCGTTAATAGGGGTTAGGGGGTATAAAAAATGTTGAGTACAATTGGAATTTTACTAACTCTAATTATCGGATTTTTATTTGTGAAAAAAAGCAACAAATCAGGTGTTAAGTTAATGTTCTTGGATTAAGCATGATTTTGGCTAGCGGAATCATCGTGGTTGATGGAAAATCTGACCTCGGTGGTTTTGAATATTTATATGGGTCATTGCTCAATTGTAGGTTTTACTAAGGATTAAGTTATTGCAATAATGGGGCTTTTGTTGAAAAGAAAACTATAAAATATCGCAAAAAAAATTAGCTCTGCCATACCTTTTGATGCAAGGGTAGGATCAGTCGCCCTTATGCTGGCCTGAAAAATAATACACTGCCTTACCAATATAAAATACAAACAAACCGCCACCTCCAAGCATGTTGGAGGCGGCGGAGATGAGTCACCTTATTAGTTTGCGAGGAGTTTAAGTGATTCACGGTTAAACGCCGGGATGTCATCTGGCGTGCGGCTCGTGACGAGTTGATTGCAGCAGACGACAACTTCTTCATCAACAAAGTTTGCGCCTGCATTTTCCAAATCCACACGAATCGATTTATAGCCCGTCACTTTGCGGCCGTTCAGTGTTTTGGCCGTAATTAAGAGTTGCGGGCCGTGGCAGATCGCAAATACCGGTTTCTTGGCATCCATAAACGCTTTAGCAAATTGAACAAAGCGATCATCGGCTCGAAGGATGTCTGGCGAAAAACCTCCTGGGATGAGAAGCGCATCGAAGTCTTCAGGTTTAACTTCGTCGATTGAGGCGTCAACCGTTACTTTTGCCTCACCGTGTTTTCCCGTGATCGTTTTGCCTTTTTCTTTTTCAATGACAGTGAGCTCATGACCTTCTGCTTTAAAAGCTTCGGCAGGTCCCGTGTACTCAGAGTCCTCGAAATCATTAGTCAAAACAACCGCAATTTTCTTCGCCATATGTTTTCACTCCTTCAACGATTTTTTACTCCGACAGCCAAGAAATGGTGCCACTATCATTGTAAAACTCAATATTTTTACGTTCAAAACATTTGCTTGAGGGACCATACCCTCCCCAATGGCCTCAGTTAACCTTTGGCAAATGGTCTAGTCTAATGAGTTATGGCATCTACAAATTTTTTGGTAATGACTTGCGGCCGGGTGATGGCTGAACCTACCACTGCCGCATGTACACCAAGGTCAAAGGCGTGTTTTAGTTCTTCAGGTGTAGAAATCCCGCCTTCAGCAATAATCGGAACAGGGAAATCATTCACTAACGCTTCCATAAGCTGAAAGTCAGGTAATCGTCGATTCTTGGTGTAGGCCGTGTATCCACTGAGCGTTGTCCCCAGGCAATCGAAGCCGAGGTGATAAGCGACTTTCGCTTCTTCATAATCGGAACAATCGGCCATAAAAATTTGGTCCGGCCATTTTTCTCTAATCATCGGAAAAACTTCACGGATGGTTTGGCCATCCGGGCGGATTCTTTTTGTCGCATCAAGCGCAATGATCTCCACCCCCTCACGACAGAGCGCCTCAACTTCATGAAGCGTTGGTGTAATAAAAACTTCCGAATTCGGATAATCCTGTTTAATAATCCCGATGATCGGCAAGTTAACGCGCTTTTTAATTTCCCTTATATCCTCAATGCCGTTGGCTCTAATTCCCGAAGCCCCGCCAAGTTGTGCAGCATAGGCCATTCTTCCCATGATAAAAGGGCTGTGGAGTGGTTCATCTTTAAGCGCCTGGCAGGAAACAATTAATTTCCCTTTGATTTTCTCAAAAAGTTTCTGTTTTTTGTTCAATGTGATGCATCTCCAAATTGATCGTCATTTTTTTACAGGTATAAGATTTTTTCAGGCTGCAACTAAGGCTCCACCTTCGACCAGAAAAGCTTGGCAGAGCCAAGTTTCTTTAGTGTGACGGCTAACCAAAATTTTTACCCACTTTCACTGATCCCCATACCCTATCATCATTTAGGGGGTAACCGATCGGATGTCATGATGATTCTTCTAAAGTTTCAATCAACACCTTGACCGCTTCAATTAAATGAACCGTTGGCCAACTCGGTAATTCGGGTTTAGAAAGGGCAAGCTCATGGGAGGCAGGGATATGTATAAAACCAGCAGGAATGTCACTGTTCGTGCTTTCAAGATGATGCAGCATGCGGTACATGACGTGATTGCAGAGATAGGTGCCGGCGGTGTTAGATATTGCAGCGGGAATTCCGGCGTCCTTTAATCGTTTCACCATTTTGTGAATAGGTAGCGTAGAGAAATAAGCGGCAGGACCATCTTTTACGATGGGTTCATTCTCCGGACTATAACCACGGTTATCATGGGGTCCCTCATTGATGTTAATGGCAACACGCTCCGGGGTGATCTGACGCCGTCCAGCTGCCAGTCCGAGCATGATGACAGCATCCGAAGCAGTTTGTTCATAATGGTCCAATAAATCTATCGCTGATTGCTTGAAATCAACAGGTAGTACTCTTCCTTCAATAACAAAACCGCCAACTTCTGTACCATTTATCGCTTCGACAATTTTTTGCGTAGGGTTGACGTCATAGTTTAAAAAAGGTTCAAACCCCGTTAACAGCAGCTTTTTCTTCATCGATCTCTTACTCCCTCGTCTTGGGCTAAGTATCTCATGACCGCGGCAAGGCCACCGCCGTGTTTAAAGTCCCCTTTTCGGATCAGCGTCATCAAATCGTCCATACTCATCTCATGACGTTTAATGTGTTCGCTGTTTTCCAGCATTTGTTGTCCACTTTCCAAATCCGTTGCCGCAAATAGGAAAATTTCCTCACTCGTCGATCCCGGTGATGGATAAAAGCTTCCTAGATCAATCCAGCTTTTCGCTGTATATCCCGTTTCTTCTTTCAGTTCCCTTTTAGCAGCTTCCAAAGGTGACTCCCCAGCATCAATGGCTCCGGCGGGAAGCTCCCACTGGAGGCTTTTCACGGGGTGGCGATATTGTTGGATCACAACGATCCTACCATCTTTTGTGATCGGCAGGATGCACACCCCGCTGGCAAAGGCTGCATACGAAAACGTGATGCGTTCCTTATTGGAGAGCTCAATTTCGTCGATGGCAATGGTAAAACGGTGGATCTTTCTTATCGTTGACTGAAGCACTTTCCACATGTTTTGCTCCACCTCTTTTTTAAAATGTTTGCGGGGCTTTCATCATATATGGTTTTACATTCCTAGTCCGCGGCTCGTCTAAAGATGAATCCCGGGATGCTGGACGCCCGTTAGTGTTTGCGTCGACCGAGCGAGGACTTCCCAGTCAATCGGTTCCCGCCCGCTTTGCTTCAAAAAACGGTCGCTCTTAAAAACGGCCGATTGGTTAAAAGCTGAACATGCCTATCGAGCAGAGATTACGGGCGAGCATTAGAATGCCCACCGTTCGTATGTATAGATTGCGGACGGCTGAGAACCACCCAGTCGATTGGCACCTTCCCGCTTTGCTTCAAAAAGTCATTCGCTCTTAGAAACGGCCGATTGGTGAAAAAGCTGAACATGCCTATCGAGCGGAGACTACAGACGTACGTCAGAATGCTCGCCGTTCACATGTATAGATTGCGGCCGGCTGAGAACCGCCCAGTCGATTGGCTCCTGCCCGCTTTGCTTCAAAAAGGCATTCGCTCTTAGAAACGGCCGATTGCTAAAAAACTGAACGGGTCTATCGAGCAGCGACTATAGGCGTGCGTGAGTATGCTCGCCGCTTGCATGTATAGACTGTGGCCGGCTGAGAATCGCCCAGTCAATCGGCTCTTGTCCGCTTTGTATCAAAAGAGCATTTGCTTTCGAAAAAGGCCGGCTGCCGAAAAAGCCGCGATGGGCGGACAATGGGCTTGGATGAGGCGATTTGATTATAAAATGTTTGGTGGTGTCAATCAGCGGCTGTTTGGCTTGCGCCGCTGAACCCCACAAAATATAAACGACAGGGGTTTCTTTTTGATTCAACACTTCGATGACGCGATCCGTAAACTGTTCCCAACCAAGTGCTTTATGGGAATGGGCGCTACCTGCACGCACCGTGAGAACTGTGTTTAATAGCAGGACACCTTGCTTCGCCCATGGAACTAAATATCCGTCCCGCGGCATCGGGCACCCGAGATCTTGCTGCATTTCCAGAAAAATATTTTTCAAGGATGGCGGAAGCGCCACACCTGGTTTGACCGAGAAACTTAAGCCGTGCGCCTGCCCCGGGCCGTGATACGGGTCTTGCCCGAGGATGACCACTTTAACTTTATGAAACGGGGTATAATGCAAGGCATTAAAAATATCGTACATGTCAGGATAAATGGTGCGCGTCTTGTATTCTTTTTTCAACTGCTCGCGCAATCTGATGTAATATGGCTTCGAAAACTCTTCTTCAAGAAACTTCGCCCAATCATTTTTTAATATATTCTTTTTCATCACCCATCATCCTTGCCGATTCATTTACTATAAGTATATTCTATCATTTAAGGCAAGGTCTCCCTTTTCAGCTATATAAAAAGTATCGTGCAACCTTCTACTTCAAGTTGAAAAGCTCCAATGATCGATCTCTGATTTTCGGTGTTTTTGCACTCATTTTCACATTTTCTGTGTTCCAGAATAGATAGAGTCGAAATAGAAAACTTGCCTTTTGAAAATTTAGAATGGTTTCCATCTGGCGATAAACTTTAAAAAACTAGCGTGAAATGGCTAAAAACCGGAGGTAAATCACCGAAACCCGGCGGTAAAAGCGTGGATTCTGACGGTAAACAGCAGGAATCCGCTAGCCAATAGTTGGACCTTGTGGGATAACATCTGAAAAACCAGATCAGTTTATAAGAATGGGGTTGGGACATCAGCCAATCCTCCAACAATGAGCCCCTCACTAATATAAAGTCACATTAAAACCAAAAACCCCGTACCTCTTTTTGAGTGATACAGGGTTATTTTTCGGTCTCGGTCAACCTATTTATCCTTTTTGTCCATTCTAATTGGTTTGGATTAAAAAGCCCAGTTGCCGTTGCGGAACAGCGGAATGCGTTCGCCATCCGCGGTTTCCCCGTCGATGTCCAAATCGGCGGAACCGATCATGAAATCGGTATGACCGACGCTTTGGTTGACGCCTTTTTTTACCAGTTCTTCTTTCGACAACCCTCCGGAGCCTTCAATGTTCATGGTGATCGCTGCGCCGAGCGCTAAGTGACAAGACGCGTTTTCGTCATAAAGCGTATTGTTGAAAATGATATTGAGGTTTGATATAGGCGAATCATGCGGCACCAATGCGACTTCTCCGAGATAACGCATACCTTCATCCATGTCCAAGGCCTTTTGCAAAGCTTCGAGGCCCTTTTTCGCCTGGACGTCAACGACCTTGCCGTTTTCAAAGGTCAATGTAAAATCTTCCACCATGTTGCCCATGAGTGACAACGGCTTCGTGCTCCTGACGGTTCCATTAACGCCTGTTTTAAGTGGCGCAGTAAACACTTCTTCCGTCGGAATGTTCGGGATGTAACGGGTGCCGAACGTTGATTGGTGGCTGCCACCGAGCCAGACGTGATCAGGATGAAGATCGATATGTAAATCTGTCTCCGCACTTTTATAATGCAAGGTTTTAAAACGCTTTTCGTTTAGAAAAGCTGTTTTTTCTTTTAAATGGCGTTCATGATCACGCCAGGCCTGCACAGGATCGGGTTGGTCGACCCGAACGATTTTAAAAATTGCTTCCCATAATTTCGCGATCGCTTCTTCGGTTGAGAGATTGGGAAACACCGTTTGCGCCCAAGCGGCCGTCGGCACACCGACAATGGCCCAGTGGATATCGCCTTTTAATTGCGCGACTTGAAAGAAATGCAGCTGTTCGCCACTGGCTCTGGACGTGAGCATTAACCGCTCAGGATTTATTCCTTCAAAAGCACGCGGGTTATGGCCAGTCACGCTGAGCAAGCAATCGTGGTGGTCGACCATTTGCTTGTATTTCTCAATGTCCCAAGTCGGCACTTCTTTCAGCGTGGCTTCAGGCGCTTTTTGTAAGTGGACGCGTTGCGTTTCATCATCATGCCAATTCACGCTGACGCGTTCCGCCCCGTTAGCATAAGCCTGTTCCACGACGCGGCGAACAAAAGGCGCTGCTTCGAGCGGTGCGTTGATGAATAGTCGTTGACCTTTTTGCAGGTTAAGGCCGACTTGAACCGTTAATTTCGCATAATCATCCATGCGTTTTGCCAATGTATCGGTCATCGTAACTCTCCTTTATCCTAGGTCACTTTCTCTTTCTTAACTTTACAATAATTACATCAATTTTTAAAGGCAAAATATGTGTGTATGTGTCAAGATTTTCTCGACAAGTCTTATAAACAATACTTTCAGTACCCTAGTTTTGTACCCCCTCCCTACCGCGCTATCGCTTGGTATCCTATTTTATTTTTCATTCTTTAAAAGACCAAACACACACATCGACATTTTGGGTTAATACTGGAACTGTTTGATAAGCTGTCCCAAAGCGGATAAAATCGGACTGTTCAACGGGATACGCTCCTCTTTACACCGATGGTTGAGCGTTCCTTTGAAGTATCACAGTTTTGTGGTCAAAGGTTTCACTTCATGATGCTTCCTTGTGCTTCCCTTTTTCTAGATAAACCTTTCACTTCAAGCTGACGGTTTAGTCGTCTAATGCGTCGGTCGTTTAACGTATGATTTTAATGATTAGGGTGGGTTTTAAATTTGGTAACCCATTTTGGGCAACGATTATTTTGAGATTTAAATGGTCCTTTCATAAGTTTATGAAAAAAGAACACACATTCGCTAACCCATTGAGTAATTTTTCTTATAATTTTCCCAATATATTCCTTGCAAAATAATGTTATTATTGTAACAGATAAATGTTATTGGTAATTGGAGGATGCTTGAATGTCTGTTCTTACGTCCAATGGGCAAATGATCCACTTATTCTCTCGTTGGTATAAAGCCATTCGACAGCAGCATCTTCAAAAGGTTCATACACTAAAGCAAGATATTGATGGTCAATTATATTTGATCAAGAATGATGAAGTTCAACTTATTTATTATTATTTATTGAACGTCCGATATTATTTATTGACGGATCAACTAAACGAAGCCGAAAAAGTAATGAATCACCTGGAAAAGACATATAAACCTGGTAGAAAAGCAATTGACTATTACTATTACTTTTTTAAAGGGCTCTTATTTTCTTATCGAAGGAATTATGCAGAAGCAAAGAAGTATTATTTAACCGCTGAATCATTGCTAATGTATGTAGATGACGAACTAGAAAAAGCCGAATTTCATTATTCATTAGCAAATCTTTACTACTATATTCGCCAATCCTTACTCGCTGTCCACTATGCCTTAAAAGCAAAAGAAGTTTTCGTGAAACATGATGATTACCAATTAAAAGTTGCTGGTTGTGAAAACATTTTGGGGTTATCATACACTACAATTAAGGATTTTGAATTAGCAGAAGAACATTTCCTCTTGGCTTTGGATATCGTCCTAAAACACAAAAATAAACAATTGGCCATATTAATACGTTATAACCTAGGACTAATGTATGCCGATCAACCCACATTATCCAAAGTTGCCATTCGATATCTCCTTGAAGTGTATGAATCAGGTTACCAATTACATAAATCCACTTATCTTTTAGCTCGCGAGTATTTTAAAATTGGAGAAACTGACATTGCCGATCGCTTTTTGCAAGAGGGATTAAAAGTTTGTCAAGAAACTGAAAACGAAGAGTATTTACACCATCTCACAATTTTAAATAAGTTTAACCATGAGGCGAATGATGACGATTTGGAGTCAGCAGTAAAGGAAGGATTGGCTTTTTTCAATAACGAAGGACTATTTGGCTTTGTTCAGGACTACGCTGAACAACTCGCCGCATATTATCATGAAAAAGGGAAATATGACAAAAGTAGTCATTATTTCTATTTGGCTCATGAAGCCAAACAAAAACTTTTAGAAAAAGGAGCGTTAAAATGAAAAAAATTGTTTTCAAATTAGTTGGTATCACAATGGCTGCTGCGTTGTTCTTCGGTGTGGTCACTGCAGATGCTAATTATAATGTATCAGGAAAAACCACAAACCTCCAAACTTTATCCAATGAGCATGGAGAAACCTTTTAAACGTTTTACAGCAACTGCAGAAAACAAAATTGAATCACAAAATAAGATGGCCACTTCCCTAGTCTTTCATTGGGAGATGGCCATGCTTTTATTATCCTAGCCTGCGAAACCATTATTATTTGGTACCCACTTTTTGCTCGGCGTTTTTAAAGGAATGACTGTCGCTAATGATCGCAATCACCGTTGAGATCTTTTGCCCCTTTTTATCCGTACATGATTCTAAATAAAAAATATCATTCCTTGGTGTCATGGTTTCACATTGATATTTTCCTGGAGGTAACTTGTAGCCGCCATAATGATTATTGAATACAATGATGCTGCCATCATAGGTCAAGTTATTCGTGTATGATTTTCCGTTTTTGTTAAAGATGGTGACTTTAAGCTGGCTCTCCTGACCGTTCTTGATAGCTTCTGTAAAAGCAAAAGCTTTTTCGAGGTTTGTTGTCTTCACCGCTCCTTGAGCAATTTCATCAAATTGATTGCTCAAATGTTCAATGACGACATGGCCGTCCTTCGTAGCTTGAGCAACCGTATACCCCGCTTTAGATCCCTTTGAATGGCCCCCTTCATCCGAACAAGCCGACGAAAAAGGCAACAGAACACAAAGAAAGAAAAGCAAAAAGCTGAACCTTTTCAATCTTGACCCTCCCTCTATAAATTTTTTTATGTGTTCTTTTATATCAGTCCAATGACATTTCATCGATGATAACGGCACTTCATGTGAAGAGTAATCAATCAGGCTTTAAGATTTTAGAACCTATCGCGATAATGGAATTCAGATTATTTACATATTATCAAATTGATGTTAAGATGTAAATAAATTAGGGGGAAAATTCAAAATAATAAATTTATTGTAGTTAAAAGGGGTGATTATCATTAAAAATTATTTTATTATCTTAGAAAAATTTTTGTGTATCGTCATCGGCTTGCTTCTGATCGGCTCGTCACCCTCGTTGTTTAACGGCATACACTTGGATATTGCTGGTTATTTGAGCGCGTTGGCGGATCTCACGAAAAATTTAGCCAGTCCATGGCACTTAACATATAACGACTTAGGGACGACCCGCCCCCTTTTCCCAGCGATTATAAGCCCGTGGCTTCATTCCTTGCTCACCTTATTTTTGTCTTTCATCATCGCCTGCTTCATTGCTTTGGTTTTCACGTATCTCACTTTGCTGCTTCCAGGGCGTTTCATCAAGGCCGTGCGCTTCATTTTATTTATTCTCGAAGCGATCCCCGATGTCGTGATCTTAGCCGTCATGCAAATCGGCGATATCTATATTTATCAAAAAACCCATTTGCTTTTATTTGACGTCGCTGCTTATAACAATCAACCCATTTTTTTGCCTGTTTTTGTTTTAAGTCTATTGCCCGTGATCATGTTGTATCGAATGATGTTGATTGATTTCATTGAGGAAAGTGAAAAGCCTTATGTGGAATTGGCAAAAGGAAAAGGGATGTCGCAAAGAACGGTTTTGCTCGGGCATATCTTCCGAAACGCTTTGGTGCGGATTTTTTCAGAAACTAAGTATATCTTTTGGTTTATGCTATCAAACTTGCTCGTTATCGAGTATGTGTTTAACATCTTCGGGTTAACGAACTTTATGTTAAGGTACTCTTCCAACGTGACGTTCACGGTTGGTCTTTTATTGTTCTTTGTACCGATTTTCATCATTTTATCCGTCTGTCAGTTAGTCATCACTAAGGTTACAAAAGAGAGGGTGGATATCGTTTGATCAAAACTCTGCTGAAGAATCCGCTTTTTATCGTAGGGTTTTCTATTATCTTAATCCTTTTTGTCGGAAGTCTCATTCTCACTCAAACGTTACATGGAGACATTCCCCAGAAAACGTTGTTGTACGATAAACATGGCCAATTGATTGATCACGCACCACTCTCGCCGCTTCACTATCCGCCGTTTGGCACAGACAGTCAAGGCTATAGTTTATTTTACAGGTTAATGATCGGAGCAAAATTTACAATCGGTATTACTTTACTTGTCGCCGGGTTGCGTTTGATCTTTTCCTTGCTATTCGGGCTGATTTATGGCATGTATTTTACCCGATGGAGTGGCTTTCTTCCAAAAATCATCGATGCCTTCAGCTACGTGCCCATGACCTTGTTGGCTTACATCCTATTGTCTCCGGTGATCATGGAAAACGGCGTCACCAATCAGTTTGAATACAGCTTCGCACAGCGTATGGGCTTTGAAATCGCTATCCTGACTGTAATCGCCATTCCTACAGCTTCTTTGTTTTTCGGTAACGAAACAAAACATATTTTAAAACAAGAATTTATGGCAGGTGTAAAAATTATGGGAGCTACGAGACTCCATATTCTAAGAAAGCATGTCCTGCCACATTTAACTCCTAAAATATGGATACACTTCGCGCAACAAATGATACAAGTGCTCGTCATCCTCATCCACTTAGGTCTCTTAAAACTGTTTTTCGGGGGAACTTCCGTTGCCTTCGGATTCGACGAGACGGAGTACACGTCCGTGTCCGGAGAATGGTCGGGGCTTATCGGGAGCTCCTTTAACGAACTGACGACAACGCCGTGGGTCCCCTTCGCCCCGCTTATTATGTTCACAATCACCCTTATTTCCATGCAGTTGATTTTAAAGGCTTTGCAATCCGCCGCCGAAAAGACAGGGCAAGCACCAAGACGAAGAAAAGCGAACGTACATATCAACAAGGAAACTCCCGTAATCCGTCCGAGTGATTTCACTTTCTTGGGTTGACGTGAGGGAGGAGAATTTCCGATTCGACTCCGGCTCTTGGAGAAGCGCGCGCAAGCCATCCCTCAAGCCTTCATGAGTAGACTCTATGACGACCAATTACCTCAAATTTACATTTTTTGCGGAGGTGAACGTTTTTTAACCTGCGAATAAACACTTACCCGTTTTATTCCTCATAAAAAAACAATGCCCCATTTTTTGATGGAGCATAGCGAGTAGATGTGAAAGAGTAATTGAAGGCCGGCCATTTCAATCATTATTTTTCTTTTAGTACGATATTCATGAATTCATCATAAGTTTTACATTTAATCAGCGAGTGGACAGTGGCTGGTTGATTGATGATCTTGACCAAAAGCTGATAAAGGGATTGCAAATCTTCTTGGCTGCCTTTTTTCACACAAAGCAAAAAAACCAACTGAACGGAGTGTTCTCCCCAGTGAATGGGTTTTTCCAAAGTGCACACCGCGACAAAAGTCTCTTGGGTTTGCGGCGTGATGGGGTGGGGGATCGCTACCAAATGACCGTATGATGTCGGCGCGACCGCTTCTCTGTCCAACAATGCTTGTAGAAAGTGATCATCGGCTTGACCTTTTGCGACTAAAACCTTTGAAAAGTGCGCCAATACTTCATCCCTGTTTCGGAAAGACTGGCGGAAAAACATCAAATCCCGTCTAAAGTAGTTCGCCAACGGATGATTCCCTTCAAAAATATGCTGTTTGATCCTCGCCAAATCCGCCTCAGACGGAATGGTATTCGCATAAATGACGGGAACGGGAAGCTGGTCGTGGATTCTGACCGTGCTGATGACGAAATCAACCTCTTCCAAACGTTCACTGGTTAACCGTGACAAATCCGTTGTACCGACAAGCCGGAGTTGTTCTCCGAAATAGGATTTTAAGCGATAATAAAGCAGTTGGGCACTCCCGATGCCTGTTGCACAGACCACCAAAGCCTTCTTCCTTTTGAATCGGCTTTTCTGCCGTTCCATAGCCGCGCCGATGTGCAAAGCAAAATAACCGCATTCATGTTCACCAAAAGAGACACCGGAGACTCTCTCAATCCCCTTGGCAAAATAAAGCGCGGCTTCAAAGGCTAAGGGATAATTGTTTTTTATGTCTTCCAATAATGGATTTCTGATGTTCATTCGGAATCGATAACGGTTGATCGCCGGTTTTAAATGAAGCGAAAGCCCAATGATGAGCTCTTCGTCTTTTTCTAAACCCAAATTTAAATGGGATTCGATTTCATTTAATCCTGCATTGATTAACGCATAAATCTCCTGATCCACCACTTCATCCATGGATGGGGACACTTCGATTTTTTGTGCCGCTTTCTTAGCTCCTAATAAATGCAAGGTGATGTAAACCGCCTCTTCTTCAGGAAAACGCACGTCAAATTGCCGTTCAATTTTTTTCATTAGACTTTTGGCGACATCATATTCTTTGGTCTGTTTTAATTGATCCACATTTTTCGGAGTGCCTTCAATGGGATGGCCTTGTTGAATCCGTTGAATGGCGATCACCAAATGAATAAACAGATTATTAAGCGCGATTTCCGCTATAAAGAGATGGCTCTTTTCAAACTCTTCCAAGAGCAGGTGCCATAATCTGTCTTTTTCACGATCTGTCAACATGTCTACCGGTGGCATCCGCCTTGCACCCGATTTTGTCCGGTTAAACAAATATTCGGAAATACAAAAGCGAATGCGCATTTCATCGCCAACGGCCTTTAAACCGTAATTCGGTCGAGCCTCCAATTCAATGTCATACTTTCTTAAGTGCCGCTTTACTTCCTTCAGATCATTTTGCAGTGTTGTTTTGCTGACGTGAAGTTCTTCTGCCAATTGTTCGATTTTTAAATAATCCCCGCTGAGAAGGAGGCGTTTCAATAGATAAACCACCCGCTCCTCCGGTAAATTAGGAATGGCGGGACTGACTTTCTCATCATTCACCTTCTGTAAAAAGTTTTTGAAGAGGCGATCATCATTCACAGTCAGCGTATAACCCTTGCCCGCTTCAGAACGTATCGCTGCGCCATTTTCCCGTAATATGGCGCCGAGTTCCTTGATATCTTGCCTGATTGTTCTCGAGCTTACTTCGATGATTCCTGACAAATAGGAACTGGTCAAAGGCTTTTGTGCCCCGACCAATTCCTTAAAAATGCTTTTTAAGCGATGATTCATCGGCCCACCTTCTTTGTAACCCTCGTCCGATTCAAGAGCGTCATACTAAAAGCCGTTATTTCGTGTCACTAGTTTCATCCATTCGCCACTCTTCTTTATGGTCCGCTTTTGGGTTTTTAAGTCTACTGATACCAAACCATAGCGATTTTTATAAGCGTTCATCCACGACCAGTTATCCATGAACGTCCACACATGATAGCCCTTAACACGGCAGCCTTCTTGAATCGCTTGATGCAGCCATTTCAAATGACCCTTGAAAAATTCAATGCGATAATCATCCTGAATGATGCCGTTTTGCATAAAACGTTCTTCATTTTGCACACCCATGCCGTTTTCTGAAACAAAGGATTCAATATTGCCATAGTGATCGCGTAAATTGATCATAATATCATAAAGGCCTTTTTCATAAATTTCCCAGCCTCGATAAGGATTCATCTTTCTACCCGGCATCTCGTAGGCATCAAAAAACCATTCCGGCATAAACGGCCCTTCGGTGTTCGGCAAATGATCCTTAGCCTTTACGCGACGGGGTTGATAATAATTGACGCCAAGTAGGTCGACCGTATGGTTTCTAATCAGTTCCGCATCCCCTTCCTCGGTCTGTGGGAGATGATCGTATGCCTTTAAAATCTCAATTAACTCCGCTGGATATTCTCCCAAAACGGCAGGGTCTAAAAAGCTGCGGTTAAAAAAGAGGTCTGCGATTTTCGCCGCCTTTTGGTCGGCAGGATGACCGCTCCGAGGATAAGACGGTGTTAAGTTTAACACAATGCCGATTTTCCCGTCCTTGATTTCAGCTTTGCGGAAAGCTTCTACCGCCTTCGCATGCGCCACCATTGTGTGATAGGCCACCTGGATGGCGCGGCGTCCATCGACAACGTTCGGATAATGAAAATCATATAAATAACCGCCCTCAACGGGAACGATCGGTTCATTAAAAGTAAACCATTTTTTGACCCGGTCACCAAACAATTGAAAACACGTTTTCGCATAATCCGCAAATGCCTCAACAACGGCACGGTTTTCCCATCCGCCTTCATTTTGCTTCACAAGCGGCATATCAAAGTGAAACAAAGTCACAAAGGGCTCAATGTCGTTTTTTAATAATTCATCAATGACGGCATCATAAAAGCGAACCCCTTCCGGATTAACGTCGCCTCTACCTTCAGGGATTAAGCGCGACCACGAAATGGAAAAGCGGAACGAATTCAAACCGATTTCTTTCATTAACTGGATGTCTTCTTTATAACGATGATAAAAATCCGATGTGACCTCTGGTCCGATATTTTCAAAAAAGCGATACGGTTCTTGTTCATACCAGTAATCCCAGATGTTTTTGCCTTTACCACCCTCTGAGGCGGCACCTTCGATTTGTGTCGCGGAAACGGCGCTTCCCCACCAAAAGCCTTCGGGAAATGCATAGTGTATGGACATCAAAACCCCTCCATCGTTGATTGTTAAATGCTGTTATTTTGCAAAACACTTTTGGTAACACGTGTGATCAAGCCCGTTAGCGCGTGCGATACAGATCGATAATTTCAACCGCCAAATCTCTTGTTGTCATCGCGGTCATGAGATGATCTTGCGAATGAATCAACATAATGTTGATGCCGGGACCTTGGCCTTGCGCTTCTTGCTGTAAAAGTTTCGTTTGATACTCATGGGCTTTTCCTAATTCGGCGTTAGCTTCTTGAATTAATTGATCAGCGCGCTCGAAGCGCCCTTCTTTCGCCTCCTGTATCGCCTCCATGGCACAAGATTTTCCGTTTCCTGCAAAAAGAATAATTTTAAAAGCTATTTCGGTTAGTGCTGTATTTTCCATCGCTCTTGCCACCTTTGATGTCAATTTTTATTCAACTGAAAAAGGGCCCCGCGGGAGAAGGCCCTTTGTTTCACTGTGCCCCGGATTTTTCTTTCTCGTAATAGTTTTTATCTAATACTTTTAAGAACGGCCACCAGATGGCCATGACAATCAGGAGGTTGACTAACTGTAAAACCCCGCCTTGCCATGCATTTCCTGTTGCGAGAAAACCATTTAGGACAATCGGCGTTGTCCAAGGGACAATAATGCCGGCGGGCTTTGGCACAAGCCCCGTCGCCATTGAGAAATACGTGACAATCGTGACGACAACTGGCGCGATAATCCATGGAATTAAAACCAGCGGGTTCATGATGATCGGAAGTCCAAATATAATGGGCTCGTTCACATTGAAAATGCCGGCGGGACCGCCAAGTTTACCTAATTCTTTTATTTGACGGCTACGGCCGATGATAAAGATAAGGATCACGACGGCCAATGTCATCCCTGAGCCGCCCATGCCGACCAAAAATGAGTCGACGAATTGTTTCGTGATAATGTTCGGCAAAGCCTGACCGTGCTGAAAAGCTTCAAGATTTTGGTTATTAAGCGTATACCAAATCGGGTCAAAGACCGAGTTGACGATAATTTGACCATGTAGGCCAAAGAACCAGAAAATCTGAATCAGAATAACCGCCACAATCGTCGCCGCCAACCCGCTTCCCAAAGCCGTTAGCGGTTCTTGCAAAACGGTGTAGATGAAGTTTTGAACCGTTTCATACGGCGTCAAGCTGAACAAGATGCGTATGATTAAAAACACGGTGAGCGTCAAGGTAATCGGAATGAGCGAGCTAAATGACCGCGAGACCGCATCCGGAACCCCTTGCGGCATTTTAATCGTCCAATTTTTATTCACAAAAAACCGATAAAGCTCAACCGATGTAAAAGCCGTCAAGATTCCGAGAAACATGCCTTGCGCACCGAGACTTGCTGCCGGAATGACCCCGGCTACTTTTTCCACCGTTTGCGGGGTCAGGATTAAGAAGGAGGCAATGGCCACGATACCGCCATAAATAGCTTCCCCGCCATAGCGTTGTAACAGTTTATAACCGATACCGATGATAACGAATAATCCCATAATGCTGAGCGTGGCTTGCGATGCCGGACCTAAAGCGTTTTGATAAGCTTGATAGGCGCTTTTGCTCAAAATCCGGTCCAAAAAAGGAAAATTAGCGATAACAACGAAGATCGATCCAAATATAATCAGCGGTAATGCCACCATAAAGCCATCGCGCAATGCGGTTAAATAACGGTTGTTATTTAATTTATCGGCGATGGGGAGTAAAACATTTTCTAAGAACGTCATGAACTTATTCATTCCGTGAACCCCCTCAATTCATTATTCCCCAATTAAATCTAGCGCTTTGATCAATACGGCTTCCCCGTCAATGCGTCCATAAGCAATAGGGTCAATAATATCAAGCGGAATGCCATTGGCTTCGGCTGTTTTCTCCAATTTTTTCTTCAAGAAACGCATTTGCGGACCAATTAGCAGGCAATCGGCGTGGCTCATTTCGCTTTCGGCCTTATCTTGCGCCACCGCCCAAATTTCCGCTTCAATGCCTCTCTTTTCTGCGGCCTCTTTCATCTTTTGCACCAAGAGGCTCGTTGACATCCCTGATGAACATGCGAGCAATATCCGTTTCATTTATTTGACCTCCTGATTGAAAGCTTCATGACTACATCTTTATCGTAAAATAAAAGCGCTTACATATCGACACACTCTATTTCCGCATCATGAGGAAATGAACTGTGCTGAAAATTGGAATAATGGAGGCGGTTTAGGCTGAACATGTTCTCGGATAATCATCCTTTTTCAAACAAATATTGCGCAAGCTGCTACCTTTTATTCTCGTGCGCAAGTGGGTTCACCTAAGAAAAACTTGGCTCCGCTATAGAAAACTTAGCTCCGCCAAGCCTTTTAGGCGAAGGCGGAGCCTTAGTTGCCCTTATGCTGGACTGATTAAAACGGCCAGTACAAGCCTTTTAGACGAAGCAGAGCCTTAGTGGAACACATGCTGGCCTGAAAAAATTTTATACCTTCTTACTCATTATAAGGAAAACCGAGCATACACCCGATCTTCTTGGATTAGAGACATATTGCTGATCATTCCATTTTAAACACCATTATGGCCCATTTCTCAATTCAAAATGGTCAATTGGATACAGATATTGGGAAAATAACTCTCGATTCGGCCTCGATTTTCCAGTAAATACAAGCTATACACCATTTCAAAAAATTTTTCAACCTAAAATGGTAGATTGAGCCATTCTAAAGACTATTTTGATCCCCTTTCCATCTCAAAACGGTCAATTGAATACAGATATTGGTAAAACACCCCTCGAAACAGCCCCGTTTTACCAATAAAGTCAAGCTATACACCATTTCAATAAAATTTTAGGCCCAAAATGGTAGATAGAGTCCTAGACAGCAAACATTATCTAACTGTGTAACGTGAACATCCAGCTCAATTAAACGACTTGATTAGGCTAATTTTTTACTAGTATAAAGAAATTTTGCCAAGCCTTTCAAGCATTCGCCTGAAAAGGATAACTTCTTACCCTAAAAAAAGAACCGCCTCATGTGAAGCGGTTCTCGTTTTTCCCTCACTTAGACAAGACCTATTTAAAAATGGCTTTAGGTAGGAAGGCGGAGACCACCCAGTTGGGGGCATCAACAATTTCACTAATGCGCAAATCAACAGCGACGCTGCATAACATATAGGCATCGCCGGGCGTTAAGCCGTAAGTATCCACCAAATGCTCAATCATATAGCGAATGGCGTTTTGTGAAGCCTTGTAAAGATCCGTCCCATGCCCCGTGGTGACATAGTAACCACGGCTGTCGGCTTCCGGCGTTGGCGGAGCGAATAACTCATAACGAGGTTCAGCAATCGTTTTTCCCTTATGGAGCTTAAACCGCACGTTGATTTCCATCGAGGCTTCGATAGCCGTCCCGCAAACTTCGCCATCACCCTGTGCGGCATGGGTATCGCCAACGGAAAACAAAGCGCCTTCCACCCACACCGGTAAATAAAGCTTCGTGCCGCGGGTGAGATGGCGGATGTCCAAATTGCCGCCGTTTTTCCTCGGGGGAACGATGCTGAAATGCCCGGTTTCCGGCAAAGCGACACCGATCGTGCCCGGAAACGGCTTTATGAATAGCTCAATGCCTGGTAAAAATTCCGTTTTGTGCCGCCCGGTTAAATCGTAAATTTTAATCAGCGGCTCGGGAAATTCATCAGCTAGCAGCCCGAAACCGGGAATCACGCCGGTCCAACCCCACTCCAAGGCACGGAAATCGAGGATTTCGACTTCCAAGGTATCACCGGGCTCAGCACCTTTGACATACACAGGTCCGGATACAGGATTTAACGTCGCAAAATCCAATTTTGTCAGGTCCGAAGCGGTGGATGTCTTCGTGATCTGACCGCCCGAACATTCGAGAATTTCGAAGCCGACGGAATGGCCAGACTCGACTTCCAATATCGGTGGAAAATCGCGATTCCAGCCATAATGCAAATGCGCTTTCATGTCATGAATTGTATGATGTGTGTGTTGATGGTGATGAATACTCATGTGGACGACCCCTTTTCTAAATAACGATTTCCAAAAAAGAACCCATAATGCTCAATTCTTGTAAGGTTAAAAATCCTTTTTTAGTAGAAAAAAAGCCTGTACGCCCTGAATCATGTGAAAGAAAACTGGTTCTGCCAAGCTTTTTTAGACGAAGGCAGAGACTTTGTTGCCCTTATGCTGGCCTGAAAAATGATTCACTTTCTTACCAGAACAAGAAAGCCGGATGACCTTAACTTTACAGTGGAAGGTCGACTTCCTTTTTCTTTGTTGCTAGAATACCAGCAATGATCAGGCCAATTACGAGCCAGGCTAGGCCGAGAAGTTTAGCTTGCCCGGCCAGATTAAGCCACACATAGCCGATCACGATAAAACCGATGAGCGGCAGAAACAAATGATTCCAGTAATCTTTGCTTTTGTTTTTAGCAATATAATAGACAAAGACACTGACATGTAGGAACAAAAACGCCGTGAGCGCTCCAAAATTAACAAAAGAAGTGAGAATCCCAATTTTTGAGATGAACACTGTGCCGACTAAAACTGAAATGATAGCGACTAGCAACGTGCTTCGATAAGGCGTCCGATATTTTGGGTGTACTTTTGCCAGAAAGTGCGGTAGCTTGCGGTCCCTTGCTATACTATATAGGACGCGTGAAATCGCCGCTTGGGCAACTAGAGCATCCGCAATACCCCATGCAATCGCCGTCGCAACAGCAGTTAAACGGCTAAGCCATTCGCCGCCCGCAACAGAAGCAACTTGATAAAATGCCGTGCCGATGTCATCGAAGTTTTTATAATCCGGAAAAATCAAAGCCGCCACCCACGTTTGCGCCATAAACAAGATGCCGACGATGAGGAGTGAAAATACCGTCGCCCGGCCGACTTGTTTGACGTCGCCACTGGACTCCTCGGATAATGTGGAAATGGCATCAAAGCCCAAAAAACTCAAGACGGCGATGGAAACAGCCCCCATCACCAAGGGCAGGCTGAAATTTTCTGGGTCATAAAGCGGTTTAAAGGAAAAATGAGCGCCGTTGACGCCTTTGGCAATAGCCGCAATGCCAACCACGATAAAAATCGCTAAAACGATGAGCTCAAAGATGAGTATGATTTTGTTGGTTCGGGCCGTAAATTCAATACCTAAGTAGTTAATAACTGTGTTGATGAGAATGAAAAATAAAAGCCACACCCAACTTGGAATGACCGGTACCATGCCGGTTAACGCCTCCGCGCTCACGACATAAAGCAACGCCGGAACAAGGATGTAATCGAGCAAAATCGCCCAACCCGCCATAAACCCGGCGAACGGATGGATGCCTTTTCCCGCGTAAGCATAGACTGACCCAGCAAGCGGAAAAGCCTCCGACATACGCGCATAGCTCAGCGCTGTAAAAATCATCCCCACCATGCCGATCAAATAAGCGAGCGCCACCATGCCGTGAGAAATCGTGACGACATCCCCGTAAATCCCAAACGGGGCAATCGGTACCATAAAAATAAGTCCATAAATTAATAGATCCCCAAATGACAGACTTCGCTTCAATTCTTGTTTATACCCAAAGTTCTCCAACTCGGACTGTGTTCCCACTGACCTCACCTCTACTCATAAAACTTGTCTGATGATTTGACGTTTATTTTATTTTTATGACAACCCTTAAGCGTTTATGTTTATTTGATGGAATCCACTAAAACCGTAGAAAAGATTGAAAGACAAAGGAAAGCGATGATAACGAATGACTTAACCAACCATGTGCACATATATACGCTTCCAAAAGCCGTGCTATGAAAATAAAACAACAGACCACCTAAATGGCAGTCTGCTGCATTCCTTACTGATCTTTAATGACAACATCCAGTTTTCCCGTTTCCGGTGAGATCACAAGCCCATGAACAAGTGTATTCGGCGGCAGCATGGGATGTGTCTTTATAGTATTTACACTATGTCTTACATTATCTTCTACGGACTCAAAACCTTTGAGCCAATTATCAATATCTACTCCTGCATCTTTTACTGACGCAATGGCTGCTTCATCAATTCCTCTTTCTTTCATACTCTCAATCATTTTTTCGGCTGAAAGACCCGTCATCCCACAGCCGTGGTGGCCAACGACGATCACTTCTTTCGCTTGGAGTTGATATAAAGCGACAAGAATACTCTTCATTATGCTTCCATATGGATTTGAGACTATAGCCCCCGCATTCTTAACAATCTTTGCATCCCCATTGTTTAAGTTCATAGCTTTGGGTAATAGCTCGATAAGCCGTGTATCCATACAAGAAACAATAACAAGCTTTTTCCTAGGTAAATTCCCTGCTTTATATGGTTCATACCTTTTTTTACAAACTTCTCATTAAACGCTAATATTTCGTCGATCCGTGACATCATAATCCTCCTATCAATGTTCCTTTGAATTTTTTGCAATGATGTAACGATGTTTTCACATGATAAGTGCGTTTCTAAGGCATCATGAGCCGATTTTTTACGTCCTCTTATCCAAGGCCCCAACAACCCCTCATTTAGTAGGCGGTCCCCGTAGTTCCTACGGTTCCATTGACTAAGCGTAGAGCCCCATTTTTTGTTCATCGCTATTGATATCGCGGTCATTGAAACCATGACAATTAGGGCATGTCCATTCACGAACAGCCAGATCTTTTATCCTCTTGTTATGATAACCGCAAATTAGCGTAGAGCTGGCTGCTTGGAAAAAAAGGCGTCAACCTCCACTTTTTTGTTTGCCGTACCATTCGGTTTTATAAGCAATCAGGTTTTGATTTTACTCCAACTCGCATCGTAAATGGACTTTGCTAAGTGATGATTCTTGACCATGTTCTTGACTTGCAACGATTCCATGCCTATGATGTCGTGGTTTTTGACGAGATAGGTGGAAATCTTGTGCAAGTAATCATGACGCACGTTGGCGATTTTTTCATGGATTTTGGCTACTTTCATTTTTTGTTTTTGGTAATTCTATGCCTCAAGCAATGGCGTGTTGCTTTTCAAAGCCCGTTCTTTTCGTCGAGCTAAGATTTTTTAAAAATAAGTCCGTAAATTAATAAATCTTCAAGTGATAGACTTCGCTTCCATTCCTGCTTATACCCCAAACTCTCCAACTCTGACTGTGTGTCCACTGACCTTTAGTTCTTCCTAAAACTTGTCTGATGGTTACTCATATTTTATTGTTCACCAATGGCGTTTTATGACTAATCCTTTTGTTCGACCATGCCGTACTTCAAATGGTAAAATGATTTTAAAAATAATGAAAGTGGGGGCGTGCCATGATCCAAAACATTCCGGAAATTACATTAAACGATGGTCTAACTTTACCCGCCATAGGTCTCGGTACTTATAAACTGAACGGAGCATCCGGTGTTCAGGCAATCGTTAGCGCCTTAGATGCCGGTTACCGTTTGCTCGATTCAGCTTTTAACTATGAAAATGAGGGAGCGGTTGGTGAGGCGATCCGGCGCAGTTCGGTTCCGCGTGAACAAATCCGCGTGACATCAAAGCTCCCCGGTCGACATCATGCCTATAAACAAGCTTTACAGACAATCCAAGAATCCCTTTACCGATCCGGTTTGGATTATTACGATTTGTATTTGATCCATTGGCCGAATCCAAGTAAAGACCTCTATGTGGAGGCTTGGAGCGCTTTAATTGATGCACAAAAATGGGGATTGATTCGCTCCATTGGCGTATCCAATTTTCTTCCCGAACACTTGGATCGTCTGATTAAGGAAACAGGTGTGACCCCAAGCGTCAACCAAGTGGAGCTACACCCATACTTTTCACAGGAAGAACAACGCGCCTATCATCAGGAACACGGCATTGTGACGGAATCATGGAGTCCACTTGGCCGTGCGAGCCGTTTATTAGAGGACCCCGTCATTCAGAAAATCGCCCGCGACCGAAAGAAAACCGTTTCGCAAATCATTTTACGTTGGCATATCCAGCTCGGCGCCCTACCGTTGCCGAAATCCTCTTCTCCGTCGCGGCAAATTGAAAACCTCTCCGTTTTTGAATTCTCATTGTCCGACGAAGAGATGCAGGCCATCTCTGCCCTCAGCCGTCCCGACGGCCGCTTGTATGACCAAGACCCGGCGGTATACGAAGAGTTTTAAAATACGAGAGATGTGACCCATAAGCATGGTATGTATAGAAAAACAAGTTCGCCCGACACTTGTATGAAGGTGTCCTATACGGATAACTTTATATGCAATGAAAAAGAAGCGGCATGGCTCCTTTCAAAATAACGAAAGGGACCATGCCTTAATGATTAGGGAGGAGAAAGTACTTTAGGCTTTCCTATATTCATTAAGCAAATAATTCAGATTTTTCGTATCCCTATAGATTTCCTGATAGAGTTTAAAAATAGAACGATAGCGTTCAACGTTTTCTGGATTGGGCTCATATACTTGTTCGACTTGGACAAAGGTCTTTACACTATCTTGTATATCAACATACCACCCACAGCCGAGACCAGCAAGAATGGCCGCCCCTAACGCCGGGCCTTGCTCGCTCTTCAATTTAATAATCCGGGCATTAAAGATATCGGCTTGGATTTGCAACCATACGCGGCTTTTAGCTCCACCGCCGATGGAGACGATCGTATCTATCGTTTTTCCGCTGGCTCGTAATATTTCAATAGATTCATTTAGGGAAAACGTGACCCCTTCCAGAACGGCTCTCGTAAAATGCGCTCTCTCGTGCAAGGCGTCGATGCCGATAAAACTGCCGCGAATCCACGCATCCGCATGCGGGGTTCTTTCACCAACCAGATAAGGCGTAAATAATAGGCCATCGGCGCCTGGAGGCACGGATTCCGCCTCTTTCAGCAGTTCCTCAAAACCCATTTCAGAAGCAAACCGCTGCTTATACCAATCTAAGCTATAACCAGCGGACAAGGTGACTCCCATTGAATAAAAAGCATCTTTGACCGCATGATTAAAAAAGTGGACATTGCCGCCATAAACCGGTGATGCATCGGCCTCAAAGGTGAGAATCACTCCGGAAGTGCCAATACTGCACATCGTTTTACCGGGTGACGTTATTCCGGCACCGATCGCTCCGCAAGCATTATCCGCACCGCCAGCAAAAACTTTCGTCTCGGAGGATAACCCCGTCGCGCGGGCAAAATCCTCGTTCAGCCTACCGACACACTCTGCTGAATCCACCAGCGGGGGGCATATGGTAGGGTCGATGGAAAACGCCTCACAAATCTCTCGGCTCCACGTCTTATTTTTTATATCCAACAGTAATGTTCCTGCGGCATCGGAATATTCACTATGAACAGCATTTGTCATGCGGAAGCGCAAATAATCTTTTGGCAATAAAAAGGTTTTGATCCTGGAAAAGTTTTCTGGTTCATGTTCTTGGACCCAAAGAAGTTTTGGTAACGTAAAACCTTCTAATGCCGGATTTTTCGTCCATTGATAAAGTTGATTTTCACCAAGCACTTCAATAATACGGCGGCATTGCTTCGTCGTTCGCGTATCGTTCCATAAAATAGCGTTTCGAATTGGTTGATCATTATCGTCTAGGAGGACTAATCCGTGCATCTGCCCTGAGAAACTGATCCCTTGAATATCCCGCACATTACCATCAAAATCTTCGACAAGCTCTTTTAAAGCTTCTTTTGTTTTCATGACCCATTCTTCCGGGGCCTGTTCACTGTATCCTGCTCTCGGCTGGATCAACGGATAAGATTTGGAAACTTCCCGATAGATTTCGCCTTTTTCACTCACCAAAATCGCTTTTACAGAACTCGTCCCGAGATCAATACCAATCACGTATCTCATGCTCACCCATTCCTTTTTTGATAGAATCAATGATTCCGGCGAAAAAAGTGGAAGCCGGCCGCATTTGGCCGGCCACATTTTACCTGTCATGAACGATATTCAACAAGTATTGATTGATGGTCGATTTGATAAGTTCTAGGTGATTAGATGGATTCGTCACTTCGGTAAGTTGCAAAGCGTATGCTTCCAGTTTTTTAAAGTCGGCATCGCCATTGATGATATCCAGGCCAATTCCGTGTGTATAGCTTTCATAACGCTTTTCAATGAATTGATCCAGCACTTTGTCATCCAGTAATTTTTGTGCGGTCTTCAACCCTATAGCAAAGCTGTCCATGCCGGCAATATGAGCATAGAAAAGGTCAATCGGTTCAAATGAGGCACGTCGTACTTTGGCGTCAAAATTTAATCCGCCTTTTCCCAGTCCGTCGTTCTTCAATATTTCATACATGGCGAGCGTCGTGGCGTAAAGGTCAGTCGGGAATTCATCGGTATCCCAACCGAGCAGCGGATCGCCTTGGTTGGCATCAACGGAACCCAGCTTTCCATGAATCCGGGCCACTCGCAGTTCATGTTCAAAGGTGTGTCCGGCAAGTGTCGCATGGTTCGCTTCAATATTAAACTTAAAGTACGAATCGAGGTCGTAAGTTTTTAAGAATGACAGAGCCGTTGCCACATCAAAATCATATTGGTGCTTTGTCGGTTCTTTTGGTTTTGGTTCAATGAGGAATTGACCATCAAAGCCGATTTCTTGGGCATAATCGATGGCCATGCGGTAAAAACGCGCCAAATTATCCCATTCCAACTTCAGGTCTGTGTTCAAAAGCGATTCATAGCCTTCACGTCCGCCCCAGAAAACATAGTTTTGTGCGTCTAGGCGTTTAGCGATTTCCAAACCTTTTTTAACTTTTGCTGCAGAGTAAGCGAATACATCCGCATTGGACGAAGTCGCCGCTCCGTGAACAAAGCGCGGGTGAGTAAACATATTGGCTGTATTCCAAAGCAGTTTTGTTTTGCTCGTTTTCATGTAGTCTTCGATCATATCTACAATCGTATCAAGGTTTTTAAACGTTTCCCTTAAATTGTCCCCTTCCGGAGCAATGTCCACATCGTGAAAGCAGAAAAAGGGTACATTCAATTTTTCAAAGAACTCAAAAGCCGCTTCGACACGAGCTTTAGCTAAATCCATACCACTAAACCGATCCCACGGGCGGATCATATTCCCTGCACCAAAAGGATCACTCCCATCCATCGTAAACGTATGCCAATAGGCCACCGCAAAGCGGAGATGTTCTTCCATTGTTTTGTTTCCCACAACTTCATCAGGATTGTAGAATTTGAAAGACAATGGATTCGTCGACTTGGGTCCTTCATAGGTAATTTTGGTGACGTTTTCAAAATAGCTCATTTTAGTTCCTCCTCAGTTATAAAATATTAAGCTGCGACATTTTTCTTACCCGCCATATCAATCCATACGGCAATAATAAGAATTAATCCTTTCACAATGTATTGCCAAAAAGTTTCTATATTCATCATGCTCATACCATTGTCAATACTTGTCATAATCAAGGCACCAATAATCGCACCAATTATGTTTCCTTTACCCCCCATAAGGCTTGTACCGCCAATCACACATGCGGCAATAGCATCCAGCTCATACATATCCCCGGCTCCAGTTGTTGCAGCGTTTAGACGACCGGTTAATATAATTCCAGCCACTCCTGCTAACGCACCCATTAATATAAAAATAATCAAAATAGTCTTTTTAATATTTATACCAGATAATGCAGCAGCTTCGGCGTTGCCACCAATCGCGTAAATATAGCGGCCAAAAGGGGTTTTAACTGAAATAAAAATAAATATTGCTGCAAATGCGATGACAAATAACATTGGAACGGGCATACCATAATACCTATTTAACATGTAAATGAGAAGTAATATGAGTAACGAATAGATGGTTATTCGGCCATATTCCATTTTTGCACTTTTTACTTTTAGCCCTAAAGAAATTCTTTTTTTACGACTCCTATATGTCCAGATATACAACAGAAGTATACTCGCAACAGCAAGAATAGAACCGATAACATAAGGTACGTAACTTGTACCTAAAGCTGTAAAACTATGATTTAACGGCGCAACGGTTTGGCCTTTACTAATCCCAATTAATATGCCGCGAAATATTAACATCCCGCCAAGAGTAACAATAAATGCTGGAACATTTTTGTAAGCCACCCACCAACCTTGCCATAACCCGGCTAAAGCCCCAACTAATATGGCGGTAATCACAACCATCGTCGTACTCCAGCCAAACCAGACTTGCAGGATAGCGGCAATTCCTCCGGTTAATCCTACTAAAGATCCAACTGACAAATCGATTTGGCCAGCCACAATAACTAATGTCATTCCAATTGATAAAATGGATATAACAGACATTTGCGTAAATAAGTTCGAAAGATTTCGCGACGATAAAAATTCACCCTTAGTTAACAAACCAAAAATAAAGGCAATTAAAACCAGGGCAATAACAAGCGTATAAGCCTGTAAATTAAGTTTAAAGTGTAAACTCTTTTCCTCAACAGCATTTGACAGTGAAGTATTTGCCATCTAAATTCCCCCAGTAGCACAAGACATAATTTTTTCTTGAGTGGCCTCTTCTCTGGAAAATTCACCTTTTATTTTGCCTTCGGACATTACAAGAATTCGGTCAGACATACCTAAAACTTCTGGTAACTCCGAAGAAATGAGAATTATACCAACTCCATCCTTCGCTAATTCATTAATAATTTTATAGATTTCAAATTTGGCTCCAACATCAATACCTCTGGTTGGTTCATCCAAAATGAGCACTTTTGGGTTCGTTAATAACCACTTGCTTAAAACAACTTTCTGCTGATTACCTCCACTAAGTTGTCTTACTTTAGTTTCCAAATTGGTTGTCTTTAATTTCATTCTTTTTGTCATAGCTTCAACACCCTTTATTTCAAGGGCTGAATCTACAATGCTATGCTTCATAAACTTCTTTAATGAAGCTAATGTAGAATTCTTCGTAATATCCATTCCTAATACTAACCCAAACCGCTTCCGATCTTCGGAAACATAGGCCAACCCTTGCCTAATAGCGTCTGATGGGGATTTAATATTTACTTTTTGCCCTTCAATGAAAATTTCGCCAACACCTTTTTCTCTATACCCACCAAATATACTCATTAAGAGCTCGGTTCTACCCGACCCCATTAAACCTGAAATGCCTAATATTTCTCCTTTTCGAAGGGAAAATGACACATCTTCAATTATCGATTTATTGCGATTTCCCTGTTCTCTTAGACTATAATTTTTTACCTCCAGTATTTGGTCTCCTAGTTCTCTTTTTTCATATGGGAACAAATCTTTAAGTTCCCTTCCAACCATATAAGTAATGATTTTGTTTTCATTCATTTCAGTAATGGCGTTTGAACTAACCGATTTTCCGTCCCGTAAAACTGTTACACTATCTGCTAGTTCCATAACCTCGTTCAATTTATGAGAGATATAGATACATGTTACGCCCTCACTTTTAAGTTTCTTTAATACTTCTTTCAATATTTCAACTTCATGTTCTGTAAGAGCTGCAGTCGGTTCGTCTAAAATTAAAATTTCACTATTCCTAGAAATGGCTTTTGTAATTTCAATTAACTGCTGTTTACCAACCGTTAAACTTGAAACTTTAGTCTGAGGATCAAGGCTTAATCCTATAAATTCCAACCATTTTTGTGACTCTTTATAGAGCTTATTCCAATCCACAATTTTATGACGCAACAACGGATGCCCCAAAAAGATATTTTCGGCAACAGACATTTCGGGGACAAGGGCTAACTCTTGGTATATAATAGATATCCCCGCATTTTGAGAATCTGCAATTGATTTAAATACCCTTTTTTGACCGTTTATATATATTTCTCCCTCATATGTTCCATAGGGGTAGACACCACTCAGAACTTTCATTAATGTCGATTTCCCAGCACCGTTTTCACCACAAAGGGCGTGAATTTCACCTTTCTTTACCGAAAAAGAAACATGATCCAGTGCGCGAACTCCTGGAAAATCTTTAACAATTCCCTTCATTTCAAGAGCATAAGTAGCCATCTAATGCCCCCTTAATCAATCATTTTTTATGTAAAAGAGCCGGGGGAAAAGATCCCCCGTTTCAATTTAATTTTTTTCTGGACGTTTATCTTCTGGTACATTTTTATAAACATCATCATAACTATGGAATTCGTCTTTTATAACTGTATCCATTAAATTATTCTTATCCACCATAATAGGATCGAGCTTAATATAAGGGACATCGATTTTGCCGTTATTGACAGTACCATCTGAATTTATTTTTTCACCTTTAGCCAATTGAACAGCCACTTCAGCAGATTTCGTAGCAATTAATTTAATGGGTTTATAAACCGTCATTGACTGAGAACCTTCCGCAATTCTTTGACATGCAGCCAGATCGGCATCTTGGCCAGAAATGGCGACTTTACCAGCTAATCCTTGTTGCTCCAAAGCTTGAATAGCTCCCCCTGCTGTTGAGTCATTTGAAGCCACAACAGCATCAATTTTATTATTTTGGGCTGTAAGCGCATTCTCCATAATGCTCATAGCTTCAGAGGCAGACCAATCTTTTACCCATTGGTCCCCGACCACTTTAATATCACCTTTATCAATCAAAGGCTGTAAAACTTTCATTTGACCTTCGCGAAACATTTTAGCGTTATTATCAGTTGGTGAACCACCCATTAGAAAGTAATTGCCTTTAGGTACTTGTTTTACTAGATACTCAGCCTGCAATTCTCCAACTCGAACATTATCAAAGGATACATATGCATCCACATCCGCATTATTAATTAGGCGGTCATAAGCAAGAACAGGAATACCTTCTTTCTTTGCTTGATCAACAACGGGTGATAATGCGTCAGAGTTTACGGCAATTATAACAAGAGCATCGATCCCTTGAGAAAGCATATTTTGAATTTGTGACAATTGTTTTGCACTATCGCCATTTGCTGATTGAACAATAACCTTAGCCCCTAATTCCTCAGCTTTCTTCGTAAATATATCGCGGTCATGTTGCCAACGTTCTAAGGTTAAGTCTGATACGGATAAACCAATAACCGGTTTATCATTTTTACTTGAATTTGATTTGTTTCCGCTTTCATTTTTCTTTGCGACATCTTGACCACAGGCCGATAAAGCTAAAATTAGAGCAAAAACAAACACCAACACAGAAAGTAGTTTGGTTCGTCTTTTCATAAGGCTCCCCCTATTTTGAATTTTTCTTCCTTACTTGACTAAAAGTATAGCACCTTAAACATTGTTTGTCTATTAAACAAACAATGTTTTATAATAAAATTATTCTGTTCACTGAAAATATTTTTTAATAAGGAATAATAAATTAGGGTAATATACATCTAGGGGGGATATGATGCGCCAAACCGGAAATCATCAACTTGTGAAAAAAATTAACAAGACACTTGTACTTAATATGATAAAAGAAAACGGGCCGCTTTCCAGAGCCACTGTTGCTCATAAACTTGGCTTAAATCGTGCGACGGTATCTTCTTTAGTGAGTGAACTCATTGATGAAAAGCTTGTATATGAGAGCGGTATCGGCGAATCAAACGGTGGTAGACGCCCGGTAATGCTGTTATTTAACAATTTGGCAGGATATACAATTGCAGTCGACGTTGGTGTGAATTATATACTTGGCGTTTTAACCAACCTAGGAGGAAAGATTATTCAAGAAAAAAATATACCGATTAAGGATACGTCTTACCAGATTGTGGTCTCCCAAATAAAAAATATAATCCGCTTCCTTATAAAAGAAATGCCAGACAGCCCATATGGCCTTTTAGGAATAGGGATCGGTGTCCCTGGGGTAGTAGATACAGAGGGAAAGATTTTAATTGCTCCAAACTTAGGTTGGCGTAACGTTACTTTCAAAAAGGAACTCGAGAAAGAATTTAATACGGAAGTTATCATTGAAAATGAGGCTAACGCCGGGGCATATGGTGAAAAAAAATGGGGCATTGGGCACAAAGCTTCTGACCTCATTTATTTAAGCATTGGCATAGGGATCGGTACCGGGCTTATTATTAAAAATGAATTATATCGCGGAATAAATGGGTACGCTGGGGAATTAGGTCATATGATTATCGATATTAACGGTCATAAATGCCGTTGTGGGAATTATGGATGTTGGGAACTTTATGCTTCCGAAAATACACTTTTAAAAGAAGCTCGGGATCTCTCCTATTTTAAGAATAAACACGCCGAACCGACCCTTGAACTTTTAATGGCACTTGCAGAACAAGGAAATGAAGAAGTGATTGCCCTCTTTAGTGAAATTGGGAAATATTTAGGAATTGGAATCACAAATATTATTAAATGTTTCAACCCAAAACAGATTATTATTGGTAATCGCTTAGCATTAGCAAAAAAATGGATTCAAAAACCCCTTTCTGACGTGCTGTCAAGTTATACCTTAAAATTTTATAAGAATGATTTAAATATCGAATTTGCTTCTTTATCACCTTATTCGGCTTCTTTAGGATTATCATCTTTTGTCATTGAATCATTTTTAAAAAATAATTCAGTGATGCCTAATCCTAGCTAGCATGCAAAAAAGCTGAGGTTGTCATAAGACTTACTCAGCTTTTTTCCTAAGCGCTTCATTTTTACGATGGCATTCCAAAAGTTTAATCCATATCGGTTAATCGTTTTCTTTATAAATAAAATAATCAAAATCAGCGGGTAGGTTTTGTCCCGTTAGATCACGACAATGCAGCCCGACAAAAGCCCCCGTGAAAAATCCGCCGCCACGGACATAATCATCCGATAATTTATAAGATTCATAGATAACCGGAATAACATTCCAGTCCTTGCCGTTAAAGGAATAAGAATATTGATAGACGTCTTTTTTAACATCAACACGCATATAAACATACTCAATATCTTCGGGAACGATAATTTCCTGACCGCACAAGGGTTGGTCAAACACACCGTTTTCCGAAGCCATTAAATCGAGGATTCTTCCTTTCTTTTCATCCCAAGTCAATTGAAGGATCGTCCAATTTTCGGTATTATAATAATTCACAAGCCCTGCGCCTTGTTGGAAAAAGTTTGGTCTAAAATCAACCTTTGTTTCCGCTGTAAAATAGAAACTTTGCCAACGTCTAGCTACAAAAGACTGGGTAAACTTTGACGTTAGCGATTCTCGGCCATAGAGGCGTAAATGACCCGGACGGTCTTCCAATGAAAGAATGTCCTTTCCCAATGGAATGCGTAACGTTTGGAAATGCGGATTTAAAACGCCTTGGTCAAAATCGTCTTTTTCCACTTCATCATGTTCCCAAGGTACTTCTTCCATTTTTGGTCCATCAATCATTAAAGAAGGTTCATTTCCGCCAACAATATACGGCCAATCATTTTTCCATTCTAAACGTTGAATGGCCGTTTCTCTTCCCAATGGACAATACCCACGGTCATCTAAAATAGGTTCACTATTTCTAAAAATAGGGCGTCCCACCAAATGAACAAAAAACCATTCGTCGGTATGTGTATGTACAATTGAACCATGGCCGGCTTTCTGCAATGGGTTATTGGGATTCTTCCAAGATGATAATAGTGGGTTGTCAGGGTGTAACTCATATGGTCCTGTAATATTCTTAGAGCGGGCCAATGTCGACTGATGATTGTAACGGGTTCCCCCCTCAGCTGTTAATAAATAATAGTAACCGTTGAATTTATAAATTTGCGGCGCTTCTGTAATTTTTATTTCTGTTCCTTTAAAAATGATTTGGGGCCGTCCGATCAGTTTTTGGCTAAAAGGGTCATATTCTTGTAAAAGAATCCCATAAAAAGGATGTCGGCCGAAGCGGTGATCCCAACACATATTCAACAAATATTTTTTGCCATCGTCATCATGAAATAATGAAGGATCAAACCCTGAACTGTTAAGATATACAGGATCAGACCACTCTCCATCAATGGTCTCACATGTTACCAGGTAGTTATGACAATCTTTCCAATGGCCGTCAACCACTTTAACATCCGTATAAATAAGCCAAAATCTACCGTCGGCATAGGAAAGATGCGGCGCCCATACACCTCCCGAATCCGGATTTCCCAGCATGTTAAGCTGGCTCAAGCGATTTAAAGGAGTTGCGGCAAGTCGCCAGTTTTTCAGATCCTTTGAATGATAGATTCTTACCCCAGGAAACCATTCAAAAGTCGAAACCGCAATATAGTAATCTGTATGAACCCTGCAAATACAAGGATCAGGATGAAACCCTTTTAAAATTGGGTTTTTGATCTTAAACATGATAACGCTCCTTCCACATAAAAGGTATAATAAAATTACAGCTTACTATCGTCCGCATCCATCTTCACTGTGGAGGTATATGATGAAAGGTATCGCAAATCGGCTTTACGGCTTGGCTGAATGGATTTCCTATCTGGCCTATCTTAACTTCCTTTGGTTCATATTCTGCCTTTTCGGCTTGGTGATTTTCGGTTTTATGCCTGCGACGGTTACCGTTTTCATCATCCTTCGAAAACGATTAAGACATCAAGGGGATCTCCCGGTTTTCAAAACGTTTTTAAAGACATACAAAGAGGAATTTATAAAAAGCCATCTCGTCGGCATCCCATTGGTCATTCTTTATGCTTTTATCTTTATTGATTTGATTTATCTTAGATCCGTTGCAGGGACGGGACCAATGTTTATTCCGATATACTTCATATTGTTGGGAACCGTACTGACCACTCTATATGTTTTTCCGGTCTATGCACATTATGATCTTAAGGCTTTGACCGTTTTAAAGAACGCCTTCTTAATGATGCTCATCCATCCGCTAAACAATTTATTTATGGTTATCATTTTAGTGATCACGTTTTTTGTTATGAAAAATTTACCCGCATTGGTTGTGTTCTTCGGGGTGAGTTTTCCGGCTTTAGTCATCATGGCATCTTGCTATGTAGCCTTTCAAAAACTGGAAAAAGGAAGGAAACGAGAAAACGATAACGCTAGGCACCTTCCCGAATGATTAAAAGGATTTTTTCCAATCAAATCCAATTTGGTTCAAAAAGGCCCGGGCGATAACCATATGACCAGCTGTGTCAGGGTGAACCCTGTCCCAGGCCAGGCTTGTTGAATGAAGAGTTTTTAACACTTGATCAAACGCCGCTTGGGTATCGATGATCAGACAGTTTGTCTCTTTGGCCAGGCGTTTCACCACGTTGCCGTATTGGTCCATCGTCCGGCGCATCGGGTCATTTTCATTACTTTCAATAAAAAAAGGGGTCATGAGGATGATGCCTGTAACAAATGGCTTTGTCTCGGTCACAAGCTGACGAAGGGTCTCTTCATATTCATCAATATACACGTGCTTTTCTTTATGGAATGGTGAATCAAATTGCCGCCAGACATCGTTAATCCCAATCATTATTGATACCCAGTCCGGTTTTTGGGCCATCACATCGGTCGGCCATCTCGCTTTTAGATCGCGAACGGTATGGCCACTGATCCCCATATTTACGACCCGGATTTGTCGTTCGGGATAAACGGAACGCAGCAATCCCTCAACGAAAGCCACATACCCTTTACCCAAGTCATCAGAAGATCCTTCCCCAACGGGTTTGGTTCTATCACAATCGGTAATGGAATCACCGATAAATAATAATTTGCTTCCTTTTTCTAAGATCATGGCTTAATCCTCCGTTGATTCGGCCATTTTTAAAAGTTCACTGACAGTCACTAAATGATAGCCTTCTTGAATTAACTGGGAAACGAGTTGACGGACAGCTTCGACCGTTTGTGAGCGGTCTCCATACCCGTCGTGAAAGATTAAAATACTTCCATTTCTTATATGACGCCTCGTTCTTTCTAAAATAAATGAGGTCCCAGGTTGACGCCAATCAAGAGCATCCACATTCAATGCCCCTATAGGTTTATAACGAAGACGGCTAAAAATGGCTTCTCTGTGGTCATCCCATGCTAAATATGGCGGACGCAATAGAGTCGGTTTATACGAAACAATTTCTCTAATCAACCGGCTCGTTCTTTCAATCTCTTCCACACTCCGGGTCTCATTCAATTCCGTTAATTTTACATGGCTGAATGTATGATTCCCAATTTCATGACCTTGGTCAGCCACCGTTTTTACGAGAGCCGCCTGATTGATAATTTGTACGCCTACCATAAAAAAAGTAGCCTTCCCGCCGTAGGTTTTAAAAATCTCCAAAATCTGTGGCGTGTAAACTGAATGCGGGCCATCATCAAAGGTCATTGCTATGGCTCTTTTTTTGGTCTTCACTTCGTGGATCAAGGGCATTGCCGTCACCATCACTTTATTTCATTTCGCTGGTCAACAATGTCTTATCCCTTCACCGAACCCGCCGCCAAGCCTTCTATAATCCGGTCACTCAGGAAAATATAAGCGATTAAGATCGGCAAAATGCTAATGACTAACGTTGCCCCGATGGCTCCCCAATCGGTTAAGTATTGTCCGACAAAATTATTAACACCAACCGTTAACGTCTTCCATTTCTCCGAATTGATAAACGTGTTGACAAACACGAATTCATTCCAATTGTAAATCATGTTAATAATAGCGGTCGTTGACAACACCGGAGCGGTCATCGGAAGGGTGATTCGGAAAAATAACAGGTGAACGGAACAACCGTCCATAATCGCCGCCTCTTCGATTTCCCTCGGCAAGCTTTTATAAAAGCCTAATAAAATCATGACCGTAATCGGCAAATTAAAGGTCACATAGGAAATGATGATGGACAACGGATTATTAATTAAATGGGCATGGTTAAAAATGTTGAATAAAGGGATTAAAGTTGAATGCAGAGGAATCATGTAGGCGGCCATGAACAAGGCCAAGATGAAACCTTTTAATTTCCACTGCATGCGGGTCAGGGCAAATGTGACAAAGCTAGCCAAAATCAAAGTCAGTACGACCGCGACAATGGTATACCACACGCTATTAAAAAAGTAACTTTTAATATTCCCAGTCGTCCAAGCGTCAACATAATTCGACCATTGCGGATGTTTAGGTAAAGCAAAAGGGCTCATCCCAAAGACTTCTTGATTGGTTTTTAAAGATAGTTCAAACAACCATATGAGTGGGTAAATTTGTAAAATGGCAATGGCTATTAGTACGATATATAACAGACCCATCCCGGCTTTTTTTAATGCTGTCGGTTTTATTCGTTTAGGTGCAGGTAAAACAGGAGTGGATGACATATCTACCTTTGCGGTTTCCATTTGATTCATGGCCTTCACCCCTCGTATAATAAGTTTCAAATCCATGGTTGATGTCAATTTCCAGTTCATTATTGCACATTGACAAGTGAATAGAGATTTTTGTCTTCCGGGCGAGCCCGGAAGACAAATTTCGGACTTGGACGCTTCGCGATATTCCCGGATAATGGTCTTAGGATCGTTTGGGTCAATGCTTATCACCCCTGTAGCGATGACTACTGAGTAAGTCTGCATCCCCAGGTTCTTGCCTGAACGTCTAACCCGTAGGCCGTTCCTCCGGATCCCCGTGCTGGAAATGAGCAGTTCCAGGCAGCCCACGGACCGGATGAGTTCTCATACGCGAGGCTGATCGATCGGCAAGCCATCTGGGGATATCCCGAAGCGTCCGATGCCATCGATCCTAAAACGGAGAGGAGGAAGCGACATGCCCTTATTTGTCGGTATTGACGTGAGCTCTAAAAACCTCGAGGCCTGCCTGATGGATGCCGCCGGGGAAACGTTGGTCACTCGAACGGTCACCAACAATTTTCCCGGTGCTTCGGAATTGAAAG
>NZ_AUMM01000033.1 GCF_000430685.1 Tuberibacillus calidus DSM 17572
TGTTGGCAAGTCCTCCAGCTTTCGATGAATCGTTGATTCATGAATGGAATCAAGTTGGGTTAGCTGTTGTAATGCCTTCTTGGCTCTAAGGTTTTCTGAAATCTCCCAAAGGGAGTCATATTGGCGAAGTTGGGCATCGACGAGAAGTAAAATAGCTTTCCCTGTTAAAAGTTTTTTGGATCCGTGATCGCGGTAAGGATGCCGATAGAGAGCAACATCCAAAATCTTAAGACACTTTTCAATAACGGTTTCTTCTGGTATACTGTTACCCATGTTAATGCTCCTTTTGTAGAGGTTTTTGGGTAACTTGTCTATTATATCTCTACATTAGGAGTTTTTTTTATAAATGTCTAATAAAAAATACCTTTTTTGTTAAATTTTATTTATATTACCGTTTAAAAACATTTATTTACAAAGTCAGTGGTTCTATACTAAATTTTTAACCTTAATATTTGCAGCCATTTCAAAAGACACACTTATCCCATCATTACTTCAGTATCGTTACAGCCAGAACCGCTTTTGATCATTTTTCTCATCCATTAGTTCGCTTGCCGAATTATTACAGTGTTTTTATGAAACGAATGGGAAACATAAATAATGCCAAAGGTAAGTGAAACATAAAAATGGGTGGTGAGTTTATGGCTCAAGGCAAAGCATGGATGCCATTACTTGCATTCGTAGGTATTGGTGCCGCTGCATACCAGCTCATGCGGCCGAATAATAAAGTTGGTAAAATGATTCGCAATCGTGTCAGTAAGATGTGGCAGCAAAGAGAATTGTTTCCCAACCAATGATTGTTAGGGGGTACCCTGATATAGGGTATCCTTTTTTTGTGTAAAAAATATTACCGGTAAAGCATAGGCATGTACTATTGAGGCACTTTACCGGAGCGTGATTATATATGAAAAGGGTATCGTTGTTATATAATGCCTTTACACTCCTTATTCTTTGTTTGAATATCATTTTGCTTTTTTCCTTAATATATATTCTTTTGGATATCATGGATGTTGGACAAATTGTCGAACATCATGGGTTTTTGTTCGAGGGGGAGAGCTGGGCGGAACAAGTGGCTAAAACGATTTATTTTAGTGCCATCACGCTCTTATCAGTTGGTTACGGTGATATTACACCGATTGGCTGGTCCCGGATGGTTGCCATCCTTGAGGCGTTAGTCGGTTATCTTTTGCCTGCTGTGATCACGGTGCAATACCTCCGTTTATTTCCGTCTGCTATTGAACGCTTTTTCCATTTTATAAAACCGACGGACAAAAAGAATAAATAAAGGCGGGCTATTCTTTTCTGAAAAGATGAACATTAATTTTTCCCTTTACAGAGCGGCACGTACAAGCTATAATAAAATATGTCCTGTTTGAAATGTGGCCCCTTGGTCAAGTGGTTAAGACACCACCCTTTCACGGTGGTAACACGGGTTCGAATCCCGTAGGGGTCACCAACATTTCTTTTTTATTCAGTATGGAGGATTAGCTCAGCTGGGAGAGCATCTGCCTTACAAGCAGAGGGTCGGCGGTTCGATCCCGTCATCCTCCACCATTTATAAATGACGTGAATGGTATGAAGAGGCCATAAAGCCCTTGTTTTTTTATATGGAGGGGTAGCGAAGTGGCTAAACGCGGCGGACTGTAAATCCGCTCCCTCAGGGTTCGGCGGTTCGAATCCGTCCCCCTCCACCACTTATACATATTGACGAAATAGTCTTATTATTGCTCGGGCAATAATCCAGGGGCGAAAAAGCTCCCAAGCGAGTGCACATTATAATCAAGCACGAGCCATTAGCTCAGTTGGTAGAGCACTCTAGCTTAAACATCTTGAGTGAGCAGCGCTGAGGAACACACCGTAATCAAGTGTTCCGAATCTCTGAGTAAGCTTCGTTCAATTACCAAGCGAGTGCACATAATAATTAAGCATGAGCCATTAGCTCAGTTGGTAGAGCATCTGACTTTTAATCAGAGGGTCGAAGGTTCGAGTCCTTCATGGCTCACCATTTCAAAACGGGGCTTTAGCTCAGCTGGGAGAGCACCTGCTCCGCAAGCAGGGGGTCAGCGGTTCGATCCCGCTAAGCTCCACCATACATAAACGGTAATGTCCTAATGGACATCATATATAATAAAGCTCATGATTCTTTATGGGCTTTTTATTTTTTACTCAGAAATCATCGAGATACCTGATGTCCATCCACCAAAAAGACCGGCCAACGGGCTTTCTATCCAGTCCGCTTGCCGGTTTTTATCGTGCAGGTAAGAGAGTATAAAATTTTTCAGACCAACATAAGTGTAACAAAGGCTCCGCCTTCGCCTAAAAGGTTTGACGGAGCCATGTTATTTTTATCAATGATTATTTTGCCTCTTTTACCGCTGCCAAAGCTGCTTCGTAATTAGGATGATGGGTGACTTCATCCACATATTCTACATAAGTGATTTCGTCGTTGCTATTGACGACAAAAACGGCACGGGATAAAAGCCGCAATTCTTTAATGACGACACCATAAGCTTCACCAAAAGAAAGATCGCGGTGATCGGACAGAGTGATGACATGATCCAGACCAGAGGCCCCGCACCAGCGTTTTTGGGCGAAAGGTAAGTCAACGCTAATGGTCAGAACGGTTACACCATCGATTTTTCCCGCTTCTTCATTAAAACGTCGGGTTTGCGCATCACAAACACCGGTATCAAGAGATGGCACAGAACTGATTAACCGTACGCCTTTAAAATCACTTAATGTTTTTTCATTTAAATCGTTGTCTATTACCTTAAAATTGGGCGCTTGATCGCCTACTTTTACTTCGTGACCAACCAAAGTGACAGGATTACCGCCAAAAGTGACATGAGCCAAATCAAACACCTCGCTATGTATTTTTAAGCTAATCATACTCTCTTTTCTCCCCATAATCAAAAAATTTGCCATAATATGCGCGTTCCTAAGAAAGTGGTTAAAGTTGTTTCATTATTATAAAAGTGTAAAATAGTATATGGAAGCGCATACATGTTGTTATGCAAACTTTCATTAGGGGTTGATAACATGAATAAACAACTTTCGATTATCGGTTCGCCTATGGACTTGGGTCAATCCCGCCGAGGCGTTGATATGGGCCCTAGTGCCATGAGATATGCCGGTTTGATACAACGCTTGGAATCACTAGGTTACGATGTGGACGATTGCGGTGATATTGCTATTGGTCGACCAGAGCGCACAAATAGCGTGAAAGGGTTAAAAAACCTCAATGCAGTAGCTGAGGCGAATCATAAATTATATGAAGTCGTCGATGAAGAAGTCCGAAAAGGTCGGTTTCCGCTGGTTCTTGGCGGCGATCACAGCATTGCCATTGGGACATTGGCTGGTGTCAGCAAACATTACAAAAGCCTAGGAGTTATTTGGTATGATGCGCATGGTGATTTGAATACGGCTGAAACCTCACCAAGCGGGAATATTCATGGTATGCCGCTCGCCGCTAGCCTCGGACTCGGTGACCCGCTTTTAACAGGGATAGGGGGCTATTCGCCAAAAGTTAAAGCGGAAAATATCGTTCTTATCGGCGCGCGGTCGCTGGATGAAGGGGAAAAAGTGCTGATTAAGAAAATGGGGATACGCGTTTATACCATGCATGAAATTGACCGGCTAGGGATGACCCAAGTCATGAAGGAAACCATTGCTTATTTAAAAGAAAGATCGGACGGTGTCCATCTCAGTTTAGATTTAGATGGCCTCGATCCTAGCGATGCACCCGGGGTTGGAACACCAGTGAACGGGGGGATTTCCTTTAGAGAAAGTCATTTGGCGATGGAAATGCTAGCGGAAGCTGATATCATTACTTCCGCAGAACTGGTGGAGGTCAATCCCATCCTCGATGTCCGGAATAAAACCGCCGATGTGGCCGTTGACCTTGCCGGATCGTTATTTGGTGAGAAACTTTTATAACCTATGTTATTCGGATCATATAGAGATAGCCTGCCGTTTGTGGCGGGCTTTTATGTTCTTTTTTACAACAGTGCTTTTGCAAGTGACTCATGATCTGAATTTGTATACCGTGATTTTCTGTTATTAAGAGGAGTTTTTTTCCGTTTCGCGAACATTTTGTTAAAATAAAAATGAAACCTTTAACCTTCGATGTTCGTATAAGGAATTGCCAAAGAAAGAGGCCGAGTGCATGAGCGATATGGAAAAACAATTAATAAAAAAAGTGAAACGGGGTAATAAGGAAGCCTTTGCCCGTATCGTCGATTTATATAAAACTTCTGTTTATAATATTTGTTTGCGCATGGTAAAAATACCGGCAGAAGCCGAAGACTTGGCCCAGGAAGCTTTTCTCAGGGCATATACGAACATCGAAAAATATGAAGATGATAAAAAATTTTCAACATGGTTATATCGAATTGCTACAAACTTATCGATTGATTACTTAAGGAAGAAACGTCCGGGCGTCTATTTAGATGCCGAAATTCCCGGCGCAGATGGGGTTAATATGCACGCGCAATTAGCATCTGAAGACCCCTTGCCGGATGAACGCGTAGTCCACAAGGAAACCCGCGATGTGGTTCTCCAAGAAATTGATCGGTTACCCCCCAAATATCGGGCGGCTATCATTTTGAAGTATCTAGAAGATTTAAGCTTAAAGGAAATCAGTGATATACTGGGAATTCCCGTTGCGACCGTCAAAACTAGAATTCACCGAGGCCGGGAAGCTTTGAAAGAACGTCTGGTCAGCAGGAGAATAAAGAGGTGAGCATCATGGCTTGTTCTAATTCCATAACGGAATTAATTCATAAAGTGCTTGACCGGGAAGCATCAGAACAAGAACGCCATGAAGTTGAGAAGCATATTGCGAATTGCGATGATTGCCGCAAGCGTTTTGAACAACTGGATCAAACGGATGTCATGCTTAGAAGCCTTACGAAGGAAAACGTACCGGATTTTTTTACGGAAAAAGTCATGGCCAAAATCTCAAAGGAAGCTGAAAAAGAGTCAAGGGTTTTAAAATGGCTAAAAAGGCATCCATTCGGAGCAGCCGCTTCTCTATTTATTGTTTTAATGGCAGGCTACATCTTCTCATTATGGGAACAAGCTCCGTTTAGTGCCGAAGTCCAGGGCAAAGGAAACATCAGCTATGAAGGTCATCATACTGTCGTCGTGCCAAAAGGGGAAACCATTAAAGGCAACTTGATAGTTCGGAATGGAAAGGTTAAAATCGAAGGTCGCGTCGATGGTAATGTTATTTTAATTAACAGCGATTCCATGCTGGCTTCGGCCGGTCATGTGACAGGGGACATTAAAGAGGTTAATCAAATTCTTGAATGGCTTTGGTTTCATGTCAAACAATTCTTCCGAGAAACTTTTTTCATTATGCCGAAAGAAAAATGGACGGGTGTCGCCTGTCCTTTCTTTTTTAAGCAGATGTGTCTGATGCAAAGGTTAAAATTATAGGGATAACGTGATATGTCCAACAAGGCTTTTCATTGAGCCGTCAATGGCATGTTAATTGTCCTTTATTCATCGTGTCGGTTCAACTTCTGGTTTATGCCATCAGCGATTAGCAGGAAACCTAACTTCGGTTTCGATCGGGGAGGGTTGTCCCAAAACCGCAAGAGAGTTTCTTCACCGCGCAAGGTCTGATATAATAAAGCAGTGATTCAGTGTTTATTTGGAGGATGGGCGCCATGGTTTCGTGGTCAGAAATAAACTTGCTCGATCTTTTAAGATCAGTAGTGGACATTTTACTCGTTACATATGTCATCTACAAACTTATCATGGTGATTCGCGGAACCAAAGCGGTTCAATTGTTAAAAGGGATCACGGTCATTGTAGTGGTTTGGTTTTTAAGTAGTCTGTTGCAATTGAAAACGCTGAATTTCATCATGACGCAGGCGATCACCTATGGTGTTCTTGCTATTATCATCATCTTTCAACCAGAATTGCGTCGGGCGCTCGAGCAACTTGGCCGCGGACGTTTTTTCTCGAGGGAGTTACAGGAAGAGGAAATTCGAAAACAGGCGATCGAAGCGATTGTTAAGGCGACCACCTACATGGCGAAGCGGCGTATTGGTGCTTTGATTTCTATTGAACGGGAAACCGGGCTCAATGAGTACATTGAAACGGGCATACCCATTGAAGCACAAATCACATCCCAATTACTCATTAATATTTTTATCCCCAATACACCACTCCATGATGGGGCCGTAATTATTAAAGATGGTGAAATTAAGGCGGCTGCTTGTTATTTACCGCTTTCGGAAAGCCCCTTTATCTCGAAGGAATTGGGGACAAGGCATCGGGCAGCCATAGGTGTCAGTGAAGTAACCGACTGCGTGACGATTGTCGTATCGGAAGAAACCGGAGCCATCTCTATTACCAAAAACGGTGAGATTTATCGAAACCTTACGGAGGAAAGATTGACTGAGCTACTTGAACTCAACTGGCTGAACCAGACGAAATCGGTTAGTGGATTACGCTGGAACTGGAGAGGGAAAAACAATGGATAAAATTTTCCGGAGCAGTTGGTTTATCAAGGTAATCTCTTTTCTCATTGCCTTAATGTTGTATAATATGGTTTCTTCCAACAACCAGTTATCGCATAATGACATTAATCCCTTTACACCGAGCACGTCCACGAAACAAACGGTTACGGAAAAGTTAAACGTTATTTTCGATCAAGACAAATATGTTGTCACCGGGGCACCGGAGACCGTCAATCTTTTGCTAGAAGGGTCTATTGGGCAAATCACGAAAACGCGTTTAATCACAACAAAAGAAGCTTATATTGACTTAACGGGAAAAAAGCCGGGGACGTACAAAGCTAAAGTTTTATATAAAGGTTTCCCCTCAAATCTTAAAATCACACCTGACCCACAGTCAGTCACCGTCACAATCATGAAAAAAATCACGAAAACGTTTCCAGTCAGTGTCGATTTTATTCATAAAAATGAACTGCCGGAAGGCTATAAGGTGGGGGAACCGAAAATCAATCCTGAAACGGTCACAGTCATCGGCGGAGAAGAATTCGTCGACCGCATCGCTTTTGTTAAAGGTGTCGTCGATCTAAAAGGAATCGATAGTTCCTTTAGTGCAAGAATGACGTTACATGCCTATGACGAGGATGGCAATCAGGTGAATGTGGCTGTCAATCCCGCCGTAGCAAGTGTACAAGTTCCCATTTTAAGTCCTTCTAAAGACGTTCCGGTTACTGTAAAAACGACGGGAAACCTTCCGAACGGATTGGCTCTTGCAGACATCGACATCGACCCTGAAACAGTGACCGTTTTCGGCAAAAAATCCGTGCTGGATGCCATTGATCATATTGGTGACATAGAGCTACCGCTTGGTGGTATTGATAAAAGTCAGACAGTGGAATTAAAGGTACCTGTCCCAGATGGCGCAGAAAAAGTGGAACCAAGAAAAATCAAAGTCAAAGTGACCATCAGTCAAAAAGCAAAAAGAACGTTGAAAGATGTTCCGATCTCCGTCAATATGCCTGCCGGCCAAAACAAGAAGGTTAAGTTTATTGACCCAGAGTCTAGAACCATCGATGTCGTTCTGACCGGCGCTAAGAACGTGATTGAGAAAATCCAACAATCGGATATTAAATTGTCCATTGATGTCGGAAACGCTTCCTCCGGGGATGTTGAGCTCCCCATCCAAGTGATTGGACCTGATAATGTCACGATGCGTTTGGAAAAAAATACAGTCACGGTGCATATAGAAAATGCAAAAAACGATTAAAGTCTTTTAGGATACGATAAAGGCTCGTTAGAAAAAGGAGCGATAACGTTATGGGTAAGTATTTCGGTACAGACGGCGTTAGGGGGATTGCCAATACGGAATTAACGCCGGAGCTGGCTTTCAAACTTGGAAGAATGGGCGGGTATGTACTGACAAAGCAATCTGAACGCCCGAAAGTGCTCGTCGGCAGGGATACGCGCATTTCGGGGCAGATGCTTGAAGCTGCCCTTGTCGCCGGGCTTCTGTCAATAGGAGCGGAAGTCATGCGTCTAGGCGTCATCTCCACCCCCGGTGTCGCTTTTTTAACCAAGGCAATGGGAGCTGAAGCCGGTGTCATGATCTCGGCTTCCCATAATCCGGTAGCAGACAACGGCATTAAATTTTTCGGCGGTGACGGTTTTAAACTCAGTGATGAGGAAGAAGCCGAAATTGAACGGTTATTGGATCAAGAAGATACGTTGCCGCGGCCGACCGGGGGCGATGTCGGCGTCGTGAGCGATTATTTTGAGGGCTCGCAAAAGTATTTGCAATTCCTGAAACAAACCATCGATGAAGAAGACTTTTCAGGTCTGCGCATTGCCCTTGATTGCGCGCACGGTGCAACTTCTTCCATTGCCCCGCATTTGTTTGCGGATTTGGAAGCGGACATCGTCACGATTGGCACATCGCCGAACGGGACCAACATCAATAACGGTGTCGGGTCCACCCATCCGGAAAGCTTAAGGGAAGTCGTGATCAAAGAAGGTGCGGATGTCGGGCTTGCCTTTGACGGTGACGGGGACCGCTTAATTGCCGTTGACGAGAACGGGAAAATTGTTGACGGCGATATCATTATGTATATTTGCGCCAAGTATTTTCATGAACAAGGCCGTTTGAAAAAAGATACACTTGTCACGACGGTTATGAGCAATCTTGGTTTGTATAAAGCTTTGGAAAAAGAAGGAATCAGCACGAAACAAACGGCCGTGGGAGACCGTTATGTCATGAGTGAAATGCGTGAGGGCGGCTATTCCATCGGCGGCGAACAATCCGGCCATATCATCTTTCTCGACTTTTCAACGACAGGTGACGGCATGCTGTCAGCTTTGCAATTGGTCAATATCATGAAAGCCACGGGGAAAAAACTTTCGGAGCTGGCAAGCGAAGTCCAAAAATATCCGCAAAAGCTGGTGAATATTAAAGTCACCGATAAAAATGCCGTGGCGGAGAATCCGCGCGTCGCCGAAATCATTCGACAAGTAGAACAAGAAATGGCAGGAAACGGCCGTGTGCTCGTCCGGCCTTCGGGCACTGAACCGCTTGTTCGCGTGATGGTCGAAGCAGAAACGGAAGAGGCCTGTGAAACGTATGCCAACCGGATTGCTGAAGTCGTGAAAAGCGAAATGGGATTGAACGAACAGTAAAATCTCTGGCCGTCTCAAAGTCCTAAAAAGGATGGGGACGGCCAATCATCTTCTCAAGCTATCATTCATCGCCAGTCGTGTTTGTTCATGAACTGCTACGCGATCGATCGGAAATATTATTGAAGCTGATTCAAGGGATACAGCCCCGAATCGGGACTGATCGTTTAATCGAACATGATTCAGTAAAAGCCGCAGGTCCTCACCTTTTTAGGCGCACGGCATACGATAGGGTTAGGCAGGCGCCCATTGACAAATTCATTTTTTGCTTATAATATAAAAAGGAATTTTTACTTTAGAATAGAAAGGTGGATCGTTGTATTATTTAAATCAAGCGCCTGGACTGATCGCACGGAAAATGGATCAGTTGACGAGGAAAGAGGAGTATCGAAGAATCGGCGGATGCCTCTCGGGACGACTCACGCCCGTAAGTTGGGATCAAAAACAAAAGGGTGACCTTTTGGACAAAAATCTCAACAGTGAGAACGACGAAAACAAGTGGGGTAAGATGCCCCACGGTCGTCTTGCCCCACAATCAGGGGGAAAGATATTATGTGTGGTATCGTTGGTTATATTGGTCAACAAGATGCAAAAAAGATTTTAATTAATGGATTGAAAAAGCTTGAATACCGAGGTTATGATTCGGCGGGGATCGGCCTTCTCAATCAAAGCGGCGTGCATGTTTTCCGTGAAAAAGGACGCATCGCTGACTTGGAAGCCATTGTCGATTGGAAGATTACGGCAAGTGTCGGCATCGGCCACACCCGTTGGGCCACCCACGGTGAGCCGAACCGTGAAAACGCGCACCCGCATCAAAGCGCCTCTGGGAGATTGACCTTAGTCCACAATGGCGTCATTGATAACTATGAAAAACTGAAAGAACAGTATCTTGTCGGCGTTCAATTAAAAAGCGATACGGATACTGAAGTCATCGTCCAATTAGTCGAAGTCTTTATTGGCGAGGGCCTTGAAGTTGCCGAAGCGTTCCGCAAGACACTGTCCTTGTTGCACGGCTCATATGCGATTGCCATGATTGATGCGGAAACGCCTGACACCCTTTTTGTCGGTAAAAATAAAAGCCCGCTGCTCGTCGGCCTTGGCGAAGGGTTTAATGTCGTTGCCAGTGATGCAATGGCGATGCTTCAAGTGACCGATCAATTCGTGGAATTGATGGACGAAGAAATCGTTTTGGTCAAGAAGGATGCCATCACGATCGAAACCCTTGACGGCAAAATGGTCAAGCGCGATCCGTTTACCGCGGAACTCGATGCGTCCGATATCGAAAAAGGCACCTACCCGCATTATATGTTGAAAGAAATCGATGAACAGCCAGCGGTCATGCGCAAATTAGTTACAGCCTATCGCGATGACAATGGCGACATTAAACTCGATCAAAACATTTGCGAAGCTGTTAAAGCAGCGGACCGGCTGTATATCATCGCGGCTGGAACGAGTTATCATGCCGGGCTTGTCGGCAAACAATTATTGGAGCGGATTGCCGGCATTCCGACAGAAGTTCATATTGCCAGCGAATTTGCTTACAATATGCCTTTAATATCGAAAAACCCGCTCTTCATCTTTATTTCGCAAAGCGGAGAAACGGCTGACAGCCGCGGGGTGCTCGTTCATGTGAAAAAACTGGGCTTTAAAACCTTAACGATCACGAACGTTCCCGGCTCGACGCTTTCACGAGAAGCCGATTATACCTTGCTGCTTCACGCCGGACCGGAAATTGCAGTGGCCTCCACGAAGGCATATACCGCGCAAATTGCCGTTTTGGCTATTTTATCGGTGGCTACAGCTGAAGCGAAAGGCCTTCAACCGAAAATCGATTTAATGAAAGAATTGAGCATTGCCGCCAATGCCATGCAGACACTTGTCGACCAAAAAGAAATGATCGAAGACATAGCTCGAAAGTATCTCAGTACATCACGCAATGCTTTCTTTATCGGCCGTGCTGTCGATTATTATGTGGCTTTGGAGGCCGCTTTAAAACTTAAAGAAATCTCGTATATTCAAGCGGAAGGCTTTGCCGGTGGTGAACTCAAACACGGTACCATTGCCCTGATTGAAAAAGGCACACCGGTCATCGCCATTGCCACACAATTCCATGTCAACGGAAACATTCGTAGTAACCTGAAGGAAGTGACGGCTCGCGGCGCCCATGCCTGCATCGTCAGCATGGAAGGCTTGAATGAAGCGGGCGACCAAATCGTCCTTCCAGAAGTTCATGATGCTCTCACACCGCTTGTTTCAGTCGTACCTTTGCAGCTGCTCGCATACTACGCAGCCCTCCACCGCGGCAACGACGTCGATAAACCGCGCAACCTTGCCAAGAGCGTGACGGTGGAGTAAGTTGCATTTTGCAAAAGGAAAAATTGTAGACAGCTAATAATTCCCGTCCTGGGAAAATAAAATCTGTCCAAGGAAAATAAAAAATGTCCAAGAAGCCGAGCGTGGTTAGGGTTTTGCCCTGATTCATGCTTGGCTTTTACTTCTTTTGAAAAGGTACAGGGGAGAGGGGACAGGAACGGCGTCTGATTTATCAAGCAGTTTCCTAATATACCCCCTCCCGCTATATTCCGATTGAGCGTCTCTATTTGTTAACTCAAATTATTTCCCTGGACATTTCCCAACGTTCCGTTTCCCTTATCCCTTCCCCCTAATCACCTAATTCCTTCCAATTGGACGGACACTTTTTATTTTCCTGGCATTTTGTACCAACTGGTTCCTCAAATCCCGAAAACCCTTGCGGCTGTAGGGAAGAGAGGGTCTGAGGGGGGAGGGGAGGGATGGACATGAATTATTTTCTCTTAACATAGTAGGAAATTCAAAATGGGTTGATCGGTATCTTGCGGTTGGTTTGCGAAAGGGGACAGGGGAAAGGACGTTCGGAAAAGCATGGAATAGCACGAAGTACATTTCAATTGCAATGCCTGGCATGTGATATAAAAATGTGTAAGAAAGTAGGGTACAACAAAAGTATATAAAATGGTCAAAATATAAATAACGGGCGAAGTGAATGTTTACATGCATTGTAGATGAGCGTGATTGAATTTCCCCAACGGGAATTGAGGAAACGATGAAAACGAGTTGCCCGAACTGCGGGAAAAATGGAAGACGACCTCGCTCTTTAGTCATAAATGTGACTCGTTTTTACTTTCCTTTTTCTTTGTTAACATTAGCATTAATTGTCCGAAAAATGCTACTAATACAAGGCAACCAGCAGCAAAGGGAAGTTGAGAAGGTCTTAAACCTGCGAACAGTGCAAAACCTCCAATCATTGATCCCACTGCACTGCCTAAATAATTTGCAGAGCTGTTTAATGCAACTACAGCTTCAGCGTGATCACGTTGTGAGAGGAGCAGTGCATGTTGTTGTGGTGGTTGAGAAGCCCAGCCCATTGCTCCCCAAAAGAAAATAGGTAGAAACGGTAACACAGGATATCTTAGTGTAGATGGTAGACTAAACATTGCTAATGCCATTATTGCCAAGATACCAGCCATGAGCAATGCAGGACGTTTTGTTCGATCAATTAGAGTCCCGATTGAAAAACTTCCCACAACACCACCAATCCCCCATGCCCATAAATATAAGGTTATATTTTTAACATATTCAAGGCTCTGTAAAATTGACGCAATATACGTATAGAGTCCTAAACTAGCAGTACTAGTTACAAATGTAATTCCAACAATTGCTAAAACACGTTTATTAGTCATCATTGCAATACGTTGACATATTGATGGCGGAGCTTCAGCTGGGATGTTAGGTAAAAAAATAATGATCCCAACCATAGCTATAAAACCATTTATGGCGACTAACCAAAGAGTTCCCTGCCATCCTATTTGTTCAGCGATTATTAAACCAAGTGGAACCCCTACAACAGTCCCCATACTCATACCTCCCAGTGTCATACCTAGAGCACGTCCACGTTTTTGTTCAGAAACGAGGGATGCTGCAGCAACAGAGACCAAGGGAGAAAAAAGTCCAGCTCCCATTCCTGCCATTGCACGTGAAATAAGAAACAATGAAAAATTAGGGGCTATAGCACTAACTCCATTTGCCAAAGAGAATACACCAAGTGCAAAAACTAAAATATTACGAATGGATTTTCCAGCAAGCAATGTTGCAAATATCGGAGCTGCTAGTGCATAACAAAGAGTAAAAACGCTGACTGCTTGTCCAGTATGTGAATCATTTATGTTAAATGTTGCACCAATTTCAGGCAACAAACCTGCTACAACATAGGCATCAAATCCAAGACCAAACATGCCTATTGTAAGAATTATAACTTTCTTCATGGATATTCACCTTTTACCTTTTTACTTCGATCTGGTTTATGTTTGGATACATAGTATGAACAAAACCTTATATTAGACAAGTTGCTATAATATTATGTTATGATAATGAAGGGGCTAATCTCTTGATAAAATACCATATATTCGACATATAAAGAACAACCATTATTCTATATGGCCATAACATATCGTTATAGAGAAGAGGGATTAAAGAAATGAATATGGAATGGTTAAATAGTTTTGCTGCAGCCGCTAAGTTAAAAGTTTTTCCAAAGCCTCAAAAGCCATTAATCTTTCTCAACCAGCATTAAGTAAACATATTCGTAATCTAGAAAATGATCTAGGTGTACAATTGTTTTATAGAACGTCTAGTGGAATCGAACTTACCGAAGCAGGCGAACGCTTCTACACTAGAATAATGCCAGTTATTTCTGATCTAACTGCGATTCGTCAAGAATTACGTCAATATTGCAGAAATAATCCCATAGCGATAGGAAGTCTTCCAAGTCTAGCTACCTACTTCTTGCCTTCAAAAATAAAGGAACTTCAAGCATTAAATCGACCTTATACTTTAATGATTCAAAACACTTCTAGGGAACTCATACAATCATTACAAGAAGGAAGACTTGATGTAGCTTTTGTAAATACATTTTATACAGATGAGTCGTTGTGGAGTTGTGAATTGTTTACGGAATCTTACTGTGCTGTATTTCCTTTAGACAATCGATTTCGATCAAAAAAAACGGTAGAACTTGCTGAACTCTGCAAGGAACCGCTAATTGTTCATCAAGCTCCATGTGATACAAGGGAGCATATTATTTCACAAATGGAGTTGCTCGGATACAAGCCTAACATCGTTAGTGAGGTTGTTTTTGGCGATTTTATATATGGATATGTAATGGCTGGGATGGGAATAGCTATTGTTCCAGATTTAGTTGCTAAGAATATAAGGCATCTTAAACTCTTTACTTTACCGATTTCGAATTTTAGAAGATCTATTTCAATAGCTACCAAGAGTAGCAAACTCGGAATGCAGTTTTCTAAGTTTTTGTCACCAGTTGATTAATATATAACGAAAGAGGGGCGAGCAATATGGAAACTATACCAAAGGCTGAGTCGCAAAAAATTACGTTTCAGGTGTTTTAGAAGTCTTATCCCAAATGAAGGAAAATAGGAATGGATCGATGGAGAGCTTTTGTTTTCGGGTCGAAGAGAACAAAACGGAAGGAGTAAAGTATTATCGGGGTTTTATATACTTGTACGTAAAAGACAAACTGGATCGTAAACGGAAAGAGAAGCTTTTTGAAGAGTGGCTACGGAACAGGGCTGAAATCGTCTTCAATGAATCCTTGGAGAAAAAATGCATGCTTTGATCCAGAAGTACAACGTCAAAAAGCCAAAGCTGATGTTTCGCACGAAAAGGGCAATGTTGTTAATCTCATGAGCATAACCATAAAAATTGGGCCGTTCTTTTCATGATGAGAATGAGTACTTGTGCGATTTCGCTATGTTTCCAGATTTTCTATAACAATTATCTGGTAAAGATTGAGGATTGGTCTGCTCTTTTATGTCGGGCATTTCTGAACGTTAAGCACGTGATACCATGGAGTATAATAATCGTATTGACGATCTAAAAATGAAAACCTTAGGAAAGGCATGATCCACATGGATTGTTGTGCTCCGACAAATCGAGAGGGAAGGGGAACCAATCGAACGAGTTGTCCGCATTGCGGTAAAAACGGAAGACATGTGCCGCTAATCACGCTCAAGTCCTTGCTAAAACCTGCGGCTTTGGCGACGCTCGACCCTGAATGCGATTACGCCTTTTGCCCTAACCCGTCCTGCGAAACGGTCTATTTTGCATCGGACGGACCGCTGACCTTTGCCGTCGGAGACTTGAAAGTGCCCGTGTTTCAAAAAGATTCGGGCATGGATGTCCCCGTTTGCTACTGTTTTGACTGGACGAGGGAACGCATCGTGCAAGCCGTTCGGCACGGCGGAGAGCCGCTTCAGGAAATCAAGGCCCAAGTCCAGGCGGGGCGTTGCAGCTGTGAGGTCAACAATCCTCAGGGGGCTTGTTGCATGGGCAACGTGGCAGAGTTTATCCGACAGGTCAGCAGTAGCTGACCTGTTGAAACATGGAACGGTTATTCCGACGTAAGGGTGAGAAGTGATGATAAAGGCAATTGTATTGTTTCTGGCGGCAGGATTGGCGGAAATTGGGGGCGGGTACCTGGTCTGGCTGTGGTTGAGGGAATCCAAACCGCTCTGGGTCGGCATGCTGGGAGGGATCATCCTTGTTTTGTATGGGATCATTCCCACCCTGCAAAGCTTCCCGAACTTTGGCCGCGTATATGCCGCCTACGGCGGGGTCTTTATTATTTTGGCAGTCTTCTGGGGATGGTTCGTGGACAGAAAAACGCCCGATCTCTACGACTGGATCGGGGCGGTGATTTGCCTGGCGGGAGTTTCCGTCATGTTGTGGGCTCCGCGGTCTTGATCCGAAGGGAACAATTCGCATTTCCAAACAAGTTTATTTTGTATAACCATATAGTTATATGGTAAATTTATTATGAAGGAAGGTGAAAGGATGTGGACATCGAAAAATTGGCGGAGATGCTGAAAGCGTTGGCCGATCCCACCCGTTTGAAAATGCTCGCAATACTCCAGCATCGGGATTGTTGCGTATGCGAATTCGTTCCTGTGTTCAAGATCTCCCAGCCAGCGGTTTCCAAACATTTAAGCCGATTGAAAACGGCGGGGTTGGTCAAGGAGAGCCGCAAAGGGCAGTGGGTGTTTTACTCGCTGAACCGTGAAGTTCTTGAACAGGTTGGATTGGCATTGCGGCAGTTGCCCGACATGTCGGATGAATTGAAAGAGCTGGAAAAACAGGGACTGTTGGTCAATGTATGCTGTGAATAAGAAGGAGTGTATCGCATGGGCAGTCAAAACATCAAAAGGTTGTCGTTTCTGGATCGGTATTTAACGGTGTGGATTTTTCTGGCCATGGTTGTTGGCATCGGTTGCGGCTACCTGTTTCCCAACATGGTGGACAACTTGAATGCTTTACAGGTCGGCACCACCTCCATTCCCATTGCCATCGGTTTGATCCTGATGATGTACCCGCCGCTGGCGAAAGTGCGATACGAGGAACTGGGCCATGTGTTCCGCAACGTGAAAGTGCTGGGCTTGTCCCTGGTGCAGAACTGGGTCATCGGGCCGCTCCTCATGTTCGTGTTGGCAATTATTTTCTTGCGGGGCTATCCCGAGTACATGGTCGGCTTGATTCTGATCGGTCTTGCCCGCTGCATCGCCATGGTCATCGTCTGGAACGATCTTTCCAAAGGGGACACTGAGTACGCGGCGGGCTTGGTGGCGTTCAATTCCATCTTTCAGGTTTTGTTTTATTCGTTCTACGCGTTCGTGTTCGTCACGATTTTGCCGCAGTGGCTCGGATTGGAAAGCATGGTCATCGAGATCACGATGGCCGAGGTCGCCAAAAGCGTGTTTATCTACCTGGGCATTCCCTTCCTTGCGGGGATGATCACCCGATATGCACTGGTGAAAACCAAGGGGAAAGCCTGGTACGAGCGGGTGTTCATTCCGAAGATCAGCCCGCTGACCTTGGTCGCCCTGCTGTTCACCATCGTGGTCATGTTCTCCCTCAAAGGGGAGGTCATCCTTGAACTGCCCATGGATGTGCTCAGGGTCGCGATCCCGCTTCTCATCTACTTTGTCGTCATGTTTGTGGTGTCGTTTCTGCTCAGCAAAAAAGCGGGAGCAGGCTACCCCGTCTGTACGACGCTTTCCTTTACCGCCGCAAGCAACAATTTTGAACTGGCGATTGCGGTGGCGGTCGGCGTGTTCGGCATTCATTCGGGAGCGGCGTTTGTGGCGGTCATCGGCCCGCTGGTGGAAGTGCCCGTGATGCTGGCTCTGGTGAAGCTGTCGCTCTATTTCCAACGCAAATTTTTTACCACGCAAGGAGGCTGACAAAATGGCGGAGAAACCGATCATCTATTTCCTTTGCACAGGCAATTCCTGCCGCAGTCAAATGGCGGAAGGATTCGGGAAAAAATATCTCGGTGACCGTTTTGACGTGTACAGTGCGGGAATCGAGGCCCACGGTCTCAATCCGTATGCGGTCCAAGTAATGCGGGAGGTGGGCATTGACATCTCCAGCCAGACTTCCGATGTGATCGATCCCGAGCTTTTAAACAAAGCGGATTATGTGATTACGCTCTGTGGAGATGCCAACGACCGATGCCCGATGACACCCCCGCACGTGACCCGCTGGCATTGGGGATTTGACGACCCCGCCAAGGCGACGGGGACGGAGGAAGAAAGACTGGTAGTGTTCCGCCGCGTGCGGGATGAGATTGAAGAACGAATCAAGCGGTTTCGCGACACGGGAGCATAGATACCAGAATACAGGCTGTTGGGATTGATTTTCGATGAAATAGGGAATATGATAGTGTCAACGCGAAATAGGCGATGGAGTTCGCCATAACCGCCTGACGGCTGATGACTCCTACCGATACGAGTGTATGGGTGGGAGTCTGTTTTTTTCCAGCATTTCGGGAGGGATCAGCATGACATATGTTTTGGTCGGAATTGCGGGTGTCATCGGCACATTGCTTCGGTATGTTTTAGGATTGTGCGTTCAACAATCGGTTCCGCCAACCTCGTTTCCCGTCGGCACGTTGACGGTCAACCTGCTCGGTTGTTTTGCCCTGGGGTGGATTTCCCAGTGGGTCATGGGCAAAAGCCGCATATCACCCAGTATTCGCACCAGCATCAGCACGGGGTTGATCGGCTCCTTCACCACGTTTTCGACGTTCAGTGCGGAAACTGTCCAATTGTTCCGTCAGGGACTGTGGGGGAACGGCATCGGTTATGCGGGCTTAAGCATGATCGGCGGCTTGTGTCTGGTCTGGATGGGAACCGCGGTTGCCGACAGGAGAAGGGAGAGGGCTTAGCATGGCTGAAATCGGCTGGATGGTGGCGGGAGGGTTTTTGGGAGCCATTTCCCGTTACGTGATGGTTGCGTTTGTTTCCGCCCGTTGGCCGACCAAACTGCCGCTCGGAACGCTGTTGGTGAATCTGATCGGTTCCTTTTTGCTCGGATGGATCACAGGCGGTGGGCTGAGTGAACAGATGGCCTTTTTCCTGGGAACGGGATTCATGGGAGCTTTTACAACGTTCTCCACCTTCAAACTGGAGAGCGTGAACCTGTTTCGGCGAGGACATGGGAAAACGGGCATCCTGTACATGGGTCTCACGTACTTCCTCGGCATCGGTGCGGTCTGGCTGGGATATGGTGTGGGAATGTAACTCATTTGAGCAAGAAAAAATGGAGACCATTTGGCGGAGTTGATCGTAAAAGGGGGCTAACCTGTTCAGTTTCATGGCGACGAATGGCCACCGCCTTTTGTGCGGGTTTCATTTCTTCTCCTCACGATGCTTCCGTTTGCCCATGGATGTGCCCTTGTCACGCCTTACTGGGTAATTGCATAAAATAGTCGCAGATTCCGCTAATTCCAATCGAAGGAGAGTGAACACGGTGAATCCTCATTACGCCCACCAGTATTACAGCACTCAGTGGTTCTATCCCATGCCCTCTTACTGTCCCCCTCATCATGACTGGCGGAACTGGCATGCGTATGTTTGTGGTTATTCCAACAACTTGCGGAATGACGGGAACCCTCAAATGGAATTGAAAGATTATGGCGGAAAACCGTTCGTGGTCAATATTGAGCAAGCCGCCAAGCTGAATCCAAATTATCGAACATCATTATGGACGGGAAAACATTTGCAGGTGACTTTGATGAGCATCGAGGCGGGGGGTGATATCGGTCTGGAAGTGCATCCCGATGTCGACCAGTTTATCCGCATTGAACAAGGACAGGGACTTGTGCAAATGGGGGAACGTAAAGACCGTCTGGATTTTGAAAGAAAGGTGTCCGAAGATGATGCCATCATGATCCCCGCTGGGACATGGCATAATGTGATCAACACAGGACACGACCCTCTGAAGCTTTATTCCATTTATGCTCCGCCCGAGCATCCGTTTGGTACGGTCCACAGGACGAAAGCCGAGGCCATGGCCGCTCATCGGCAATTGACAGCGTCGTTCTGACACCAAAGTATAAAAGGATGACGTGAACTCATTTGATTTTTGAAAGCGGAAGCACCGCAGATCACCCGAACAGGGGTGTTCTGCGGCTTTTTGCTTTAAAACAGGATAGAGATGGAAGAAGCTCCGTTTGCATCAAAACCTTGCTACAGAGGCTTCTTCGATGAAACAGGGGAATGTCAGCGAATGCCTGTGACATAGATTTGCCCAATTACCTTTCGCCTTGCCCCTCTTTAGTTTCCTGTCACGAATATTGGCACTTAAGAAATCTATAATAAAACGTCGATATTTGAAATGGAGAGCGATTACGTTCAACTTTTGATTGCGAATCAGGAGGAGAAAAAGATGGCGAAAGAATTGGTGCTGGCATCACTTCGCATGGAGAGAAACCCTATGGCGATTCCGATCGCCGACCCTTCAAAGCTGGGCATTGATGTCAAAATGCTTAAGAAATTGGACGACCATATAGAACTTGGACCGATGTATGTTGTTCCGAAATCCAAGAGGGAGATCATGGATCGGCTTGCAGAACAAATCATAACAGATTTTGAAAGTAGGGGAGCAGTTGAATCTCAAGAAGATGAAGACAGGGAAGAGGTTTTTGCTCACCGTGTTGTCAGTATGACGAAAACCATGTATGAGGATTTTTTGACCGCTTTTAAGCGGTATGAACAAGAGTTTTATGGATTAAGGGATGAACTTGTTGACCAGTACGATGAGATGATTGAAGAGTTTCGTTCCTTGTACTGCAAAGCGACAGGATGCGATGAAGAAGAATGGAATAAAATAAAAAAGATGATTCCTTCCCAAACACAGTTCCGAGACAGTTTCAAAATCAGTTTGGATAGAGCACCATTCGTTCTCACAAGCGATGGTCTTGGAGAAAGCTAGTGAGGTTCTAGGAAAAACTCTAACAGTTTTAGCAAAGAGGAGTGGTTGCATGCTCCTCTATTTCTTTTTGCACGATGGTATACTGGAAATAAAGGGACAGGATGATTGGTTGATCAGCTCATCCTTAAATTAAAATGCAAAAGGGGAAAAGTATACATGGAGATGATACCAAAGGCTGAGCCGCAGAAAATTCCGTTTGATTTATTCGAAAAAAGCGTTCCAAACGAGGGAAGATGGGAATGGATCGGCGGGAAGCTTCTCTTCTCTGATGATGAAATCCGCAAACTTATTCTCATGTTGATCGGTCAAATCGGATTGAAAAAAAGGACTTGGCATTTGTACATCTACTAACTGAGTTAACTCTCTATGCCAGGGTGAACCAGTTGGGAACGGTTTTGCCGCGAACGCTAGTTCATATCGAGGAGAAGGAAGTTGCGGTCATTCCCGATATCGTCTTTGTAAAGAGAGCAAAAAGCGGAATCATCCAGAAAAACAGGATTTGCGGCGTGCCTGATCTGGTGGTTGAAATCGTTTCGCATCCAAGCCACCGTGACAAACTGATGGGCAAAAAGAAGGATACATATGCCCGATGTGAAGTTCCTGAATATTGGGTAGCGGATCCATTTGAAAAAGCGATTAGGAAGTATGTGCTAAATGAAGGGGGTTATCAGGAAACGGAAAAATCGCGGCTGTTTCCCGACCTGCAGGTTCAGTTGCCTGATAGTTGAAAAGGGTTGAAGGTTGCACAGGGATGAAATGAAGCACAAGTGCCTCTGAAGAAAGCGAACTTGGAAGCGGCCATACTGCATAAAGGGTATGAAGCAATTATTGAACTGTTTTATACAAACTACATAAGATTCGTAGACGTTTGGGCAAAATCGCGGCTACAAGTATGCAAAATTTATGAAAAGGATATTAAAAATTTATGCAGATCCTTCATAAAAGATATACAGGCTCAGGAACATGGATAAATTATCCACAAAAAAAACAGACGGTTCTGTGGATAAATTGTATATAAGACTCCCTTTCCCCTTCAAAACCTTTTTGCCTACCAAGCAACTTTGGCAGGAAAATTTTATTTAAGCAAGTGTTGAAAACTGACAGAAGGCCAGATAAACTTTTATTAACACCATGCAAACATTCGTTCTGATGAGGAGCGGATATAAATGCGAATATTATTTTTGCCAACGTCAAATTCAATACCTGTTTTTCCCAGGGGCATCACTCCAGAGTGATTGGAGTCGATGCCCCTTCAATTTTTTCAATAAAGTTTCCAACATAACTTTAGCAAATTGAGGGAGTTGAATATGAAGATTCTCTGCACCAGGCATTTTTTGAAACGTTGCAAGGAGCAGAATCTGGATCGCAAGGACATCATCAATTGCCTGCAAGAAGAAATGCCGAACATTCGGGGAGTTGCAAAGTGGAGACTGCAAAATGCCATCGAAATCGTTGTCGATGGGATGGAAAATCGGCTTGTTCTCATCACAGTTGTTGGCATGGAGAAGCGAATACGGGGGATATACGGACGAAACAAAACCTTCAAATTGGAACGCTCATTTGCCATGCCAATTGAGCTGGAGCGGATGGAGGTGGGGTGATGATGAATGCTCAACCCTTTCCAGAGCTCAGTTGGTCATGGACTCGAAGCCAAGTGTTTCTGAATTGCAAAAGGTGGTATTTTCACGCTTATTATTCCTCCTGGGGAGGCTGGCGTCGTGAAGCTTCCAATCTCTCCAGGCATGCCTACCGTCTGAAACGACTTGTTACGCTTGACCAATTGTTCGGGATTTCGGTGCACAACCAGATTCATCGGATGATTGACGAATCTCAAAAGATGACCGTCGAAGAATTCACTACATCCGTCCGAAAAGCGTTGAACAGGGCGTTCTGGGATTCAAAATACAAACAGGAGGAGTGGTACGAACAACCCAGTGACATCAACATGTTGCATGAAATGTATTACGATGGAGAGCTTCCTGAACAAAAAATCGAAGAATATCGGGAGCGGATGACCGTCATTGCCAACCATTTGCTGTCGAGTCAAACCTTCAAAGACATCTTCGACAGAAAAGATAAAATCAGGCTGGTTTCATCCGAAAGGTTCCGTGTGTTTGAATTGGACGGAATCAAGGTATGGGTGGTCTTGGATCTGGTGTTTCAAGACCTGGAAAGCGGAAAATTTGTTGTCGTCGATTTCAAGACAGGGAAACCCTCATCCAGTGATAAGGTGCAGTTGCTACTTTATGCCCTATTCCTTAAAGAAGCGTTTCACCTCCCAGGGCTAGATCAAATTGAATTACGGAATGAATATTTGGCAACAGGAAAACATGCTTCGTTTACGCCTAGACAAACTGATCTGGAGTACGTGCAGTCGTTGATTCAAACCAGCGTGAAGGAAATGAAGGCCTACTTGCGTGTTCCAGAACAAAATGTGCCATTGGACATGGAGAGGTTCGAACAAACGAAAAATCGGGCGATCTGCCGCAGGTGTGCGTTTCGGGAGTTGTGCGACAGAGGGTGAAGGACGTTGTGAGGTATAAAGGGCTGACATCATTGACAAGGATGGCAACGCTTAAGATATGTTGATACCCAATATAACAGGTTTCCCGACTGGGAATCAGATGGAAAGGAAGGAGAGATGTATCATGCATGAAGACATGCTGAAAGACGTGGAAGTGTTGGATGAAGTAGATGAAGAGAAGGAAGGCAGTCTTACGGTTTCCGACAATTTCGGAATCATGCTGAAACATTATCGTAAACTGAAGAATCTGTCACTCAAGCAGTTGGAAGAAATTTCGGGCGTGAGTGCCTCTTACGTGAACCGACTCGAACGCGGCGAACGAAAAAGCCCATCCATTACGAAAATCCTCCAACTGGCCGAAACATTGGAAATTCCGAATTCGGTTTTGGTGGCAACGATCATCCAGGAGCCTCGAACACATGAAAAAGTGGACTTGTCCGAACTTCTGATCAAGCATGAATTTCTGTTGAATGGAAGAGAGCTCACCAGAGAGGCAAAGCAGAATCTGCTCAAAATTATCGAGCATATTGCCCAGTGCCAATGGGCGGATACGAAAATACATGACATCTATGTCTTGGCGGAGCTGGTAGATCAATTCAAACTTGCAGTTTGAAAAGTGTCGGATGGGAGGGACGAATGTCTCTCCCTTCTCAGTCATGATGAAAAGGTGGGAATACAATGTCAAAACATCGTTCGGAAAAAGAGATGATTATGAACCTATATTTCAAAAAATATCCTGATGTGCTGGAACGTATCGGTGTTGACCTGGCACAGATTGAACTGGAAATTCCGTATGGTCGGAAGAAAATTGATTTTTATGCCGTCTCCAAACATAAACGGGTGGAGGTATTCGTTGAAATTCAATTGACACAGTCGGATGAAGCCCATTTGAAAGAAAAAATCATGCCCATTCTGCAGAGCTTGCAAGAGGGCATCGTCGTGTGGACAGCTCTCCGTTTTGATCAAAAACATCTTTCGGCGGTCAAAGCATTTCTGAAAGCCAATCCGCAGAAGTACGTGAATTTTTACGGCTTGGAACTGCATCCTGAAGTAATAAAACAGGCTGAGATCCTGGACAACCTGAGTCCCTTGAACATATGGTCCAATTTGTGGCGGATAAACAAGGTTGCACAGCCGCTGAACATGGTTTATCGGCATGAGCAGATGCCCAGCATGCATGTCGGGAGAGTGTATGTGGGCGAGTACCGATATGATTTTAATCGGGTGGAGGACGTGAAAAAGTGCCTGATGGAGTATTTGCGTAAACATCTTGCCTTTTTTCCAAACATTCACAAAACAAAAAAGCATTCAGCATACAGTTTGACGATTAGTCTGGGTGCGGGCATCAGCGGTGCAGTTTATCAGCTCTCATGCCGAAATCAGCAAGGGAAGGCGTTTGTGGGAATTCACTTTGATAAAAGCCGTGAGGACATGTATCGAAGGTTTTGCCTTCACAAGTCCCTCATCACGAAAAAAGTGCATCCAAACATTGTGATGGAGAACCGATCACTCAGGGTATACTTCGAACCCTACGCGGATTTGTTTGACACGATGGCGGAAATCAAAACGATTTTGGAGAAGATGATCCAATTTTTCTCGCCATATTTGCATGGTTCAGTTGAGGGGCTTCCAGAGGATTTGCCTGGCGATGTTGAGGAAGAAAAAAGCAGTCAAGGCTTGCAGGGAAAAGTTATTGAAGAGATTTTGAAAATCGACAAAGAATGGTTGAGGTCGTCGATGATAGATCCAAGATTGGCGGAGATTTTGTTGGAAGAAGTCACGGATGAACGTGCGATTTTCGCCCAACAGGAATGGTTATCGGAGTATCTTATCAACCGTTTCTAAATCTGACCACTGAACCGCCTGTGTGGGCGGTTTTAATTTTGGAATTTTCATGATATGATCCATTTTTCCTTGGCTTGTATTGCACTAAAAGTAAGAATAAAATAGGATTTGAGTAATAATGAGGGCAGGTATGAGGTGTTCAGTTTGGAAATTAAACTTTTCTATAAGACGCAAAGAGAATTGGCCAGTACACTGAACAGCATTATTGATGCATATTGGAAAAATGAAATCAGTGAAGAAACCCTCATAAGAAGCATAACAGATATTTATTTAAACAACCAAAGGAAGTTCCTGAAAGAAGACAATTTTACTACCGTTCTGAAACAACAGTGCGGGAAACGGCGACTTGAGGTCGTTGAACGGATATTAGAAATGAACGGACTGTTAAAGGATGGTCAAACAGCGACTGGATAGAAGGAGTTGTACCATGTCTCAAGAATTAGATTATAGTGCGACTTTAACTGGGGCTTCATTCCTGTTTTATGAATTCAAACAGGTCGTAAGTCTTGCGGAGCAAGGCTTTACTGAGGCGGAAATAAAAGAAAAGGTGCTGACCGATAATTTGTTTCAGTACAAAGTCAAATCAAGCCTAAAACGCAGCCTCCCCTCGGTTTTGCGTAGAGTAAGCGTATTGGATGCCACGCTTAGAAAATTGGTTCTGGCGGACTCTTTGGACTCAGGGAAAATCATTAACCTGTATGCCATTATGAAAACGGACAGGCTCTTCTTTGAGTTTATGAATGAAGTCGTCAGGGAGAAACTTGAAGCGGGCAATTTTCTTCTCGAAAAAAAAGATCTCAACCAATATTTTGCGTTTAAAGCAGAACAGGATGCAGGTGTTGCAAGCTGGACGGAACAAACAGTAAAAAAACTGAAGCAAGTGTTTGTGAAAATCTTATTGGAATCAGGGATTCTCAAAAACAAGAAAACAGGGGAATTGACCCGTTTGCTGATGGATGAACGATTGAAAAGGCACTTGATAAACATTGGAGACATTGCCTATGTAAAGGCAATGGGGGAATGAGCGTGGGAATATCATGGCGAATTTGAATAAGCGGCTGGATAAAATTATTCCGAAGATTAAAGAGGACAAGTTCATCCAAGGCAGAGGCCTCGGCAATGAGATTAGTTTTTATGTGTTTGATTACGAGCCTGAACATGAATTGGTGGTTCGGGATTACATTCAGCACATCAAGAAAGAATTTAGTCACGAAGGTTCGAACCGAAAAATTATTGAGTTTGACCTTTACAAAATGCTTATTGAGATTGCGAAGGAAAAGCGAATTTTTGAACGGATTTTTCATATGGAAGAGAACCAGGGGAAAGATGTTTTATATAAGGCAATGACAAATTTTGCTAAACCCGAAATCTTCCTTCAAAAAATAAAAGAACAGATACAGGATCATAATGTTGTATTCATCACGGGAGTCGGAAAGGTCTATCCTTTTGTACGATCCCATACCATACTCAATAACCTTCAGGAGATACTAGATAAAATTCCTGTCATCTTGTTCTTTCCAGGCAAATACGATGGCTTGTCTCTTCAATTGTTTGGTCGATTTAAGGACGACAACTATTACAGAGCATTCCGATTAGTGGATTAAATTAAAGGGGGAAGAGCCGATGCTGATCAAAGACATGTTTCAGAAAGATATTGAGCGAAACATTAAGGGTGTTATCAAGGTCGCTCAGACTGATGAGGACAACATTTATCAGGAACTTGACGAATATGTCGTGACTAGAGAACTAAACAGGCACTTATCCAAATTTTACGAGAATTATCAGCAAGGAATCGACGGGTACACCGATAAAATGGGCGTGTGGATTTCAGGGTTCTTCGGTTCGGGTAAGTCCCATTTCTTGAAAATCCTTGCTTACCTTTTGGAAAACAAAAAGGTGAAGGATAAAAGAGCGATCGACTTCTTTATGGACAAAATCCAGGACCCGTTAGTATTGGCCAATATGAAACGAGCGGCTGATGTCGAAACGGAAGTGATCCTCTTCAATATCGATTCGAAAAGTCCTTTGGATAACAAGTCCAAGGAAGATGCGATCCTTCGGGTATTTATGAAAGTGTTTTATGAACATCGTGGTTTCTACGGTGACATTCCAGGCGTTGCTGAAATGGAGAAGTATCTCACAAAAGAAGGCGTATACGAGGACTTTAAACGGGAGTTTAAAGCCCTGGCTGGAGAAGAATGGATTGATCGCAGGCATACCTTTTGGTTTGATGCCGATTTCGTCATCGGGGCATTAACAAAAGTGACATCCATGTCTGAAGAGTCGGCCAGGAATTGGTTCGAGAACGGCGTCAATAACTTTGAAATCAGCATTGAGAAGTTTGCCAAAGATGTAAAGGAATACATAGACCAAAAAGGAGACAACTTCCACTTAATTTTCCTTGTCGATGAAATTGGGCAATACATTGGCGATAGCCGTCAATTGATGTTAAATCTGCAAACGGTGGCTGAGGATCTTGGGACGTACTGCAAAGGTAAAGTCTGGATTATGGTTACATCCCAAGAAAGCATCGACAGCATTGTGAAAGTGAAAGGTGACGATTTCTCTCGAATTCAAGGGCGATTCGATACGAGGCTGTCCTTGTCTTCTATCTCCGTTGATGAGGTCATTAAAAAGCGGATTCTTCTGAAGAAAGAGCATGCCGCTGACATGCTCAAACTACTCTACCATGAGAAAAGTGCGATATTGAAGAACCTCATTAGCTTTAAAGATAGTACGGCTGACCTAAGAGGATACGAAGACGAGAAAGAGTTTGCGGACGTATATCCGTTTATTCCTTATCAGTTTAAGCTTCTCCAGAACGTGTTTGAGCAAGTGCGTAAGCATGGAAGTTCAGGGAAACACCTGTCTGAAGGGGAACGTTCCATGCTGTCCGCTTTCAAAGAGGCTGGACTTCGGTACAAGAACGCCCAAGAAGGCATTTTGGTTCCTTTCTATGCATTTTACGATACGATCAAAGAGTTTCTGACCCCTTCCATCGCAAGGGTGATTGAGGGTGCATATGAGAACCCAGCATTAAAAGATGATGAATTTAACATTGATTTGCTCAAAGTCCTTTTTATGATCAAATACATTAAAGAACTGCCAGCAAACATTGATAACATCGCAACACTCATGGTGACAAGCATCGATGAAGACAAGCTTGCACTTAAGGCGAAGATCGAGGTTGCGTTGCGGAAGTTGATTTCGCAAACCTTGATCCAAAAGAACGGGGAAGTCTATATATTCTTAACCGATGATGAGCAAGATATCAATCGGGAAATCAAAGGTATGAAGATTGATGAAGATCTCATCAAGAGAGAGCTTGCCAACTACATTTTTCAGGACTTATATGATGATAAAAGGTATCGGTACTCTCCGCAGTATCAGTTCTCATACAACCAAAAAATGGATGAGAAAAACTATGGAAATCAAACTTCGAGTATCGGAATTAACATCCTTTCTCCGTTGTCCGATCATTATGCCAAATCCGATCAGGAATTAATGCTGATGTCTTCGGGGAATGGCGAGATGATCTTGAAGTTGGGAGGCAGTGATGCCTATATCGAAGAAATGGAGGAAGTTCTCAAGATCGAAGAGTATCGAAAGAAAAAGAACCCTGCTCAACTTCCTGAAAATATTCAAAATATCTTGAACAACAAACAAGCAGAAGCGAGAGAAAGAAGACGAAGAGTACGTGACATGCTGGAGGAAGCGATAAAAAGCGGAGTATTTTTCATCAACGGTGACAAAGCGGAAATCAAAGGTGCTTCCGTAAAAGACAAAATCAACGCCGCATTTCATAAATTAGTGGAAAATGTTTATACAAAATTGGGGTATGTCAAGACATTCTTAGAATCAGAGAAGGATTTGGTCTCGATTTTAAGACGCAAGGATGAGCAACTTACCATAGATGGATCAAAACAAAACGAGAATGATTTGGCTGTTAAAGAAGTGTTTGATTTCATCAGCTTACAAGACAGCATTCAAAAGCAAGTCCGCGTAAAAATTCTTTTGGATCGTTTCAGCGACAAGCCTTATGGATGGAAGCCGCTGGATATCGCAGGTCTGATCGCCGAATTGATCAAAGGACAAAGAATACGAATTCGTTACAATGCGGAATACTTGGAACCTGAAGACGGCAATATGTTGAATGTCTTGACGAAAGCAAGCGAAGTGGACAAAGCGATCGTTATCAAGCGTGTGAAGGTGGATGAGTCCCTTCTGAAAACAGCCAAAAACATCTGTAAACAAGTATTCAATAAAACGGATCTCGCTGACGATGAAGACGGGCTGATGAAAGATATTCGTCACCTTATCGACCAACAGGTTGCGGAAATCAAAGCTTTGAAAAATCGTTATGAGGGCAGAAAATACCCTGGAAAAAGCCTTCTGGATAAGGGGCTTGAATACTTTGGCGAGTTTACGAAGGGAATGGACAATGTTTCGTTCTTTACCAGACTTCGTGACCTTGAAGACAACCTGTTGGATTGGGAAGAGGACTTTTCCTACGTTAAGAGTTTCTTTGAAAACCAGAAAGATATTTTTGACAAAGGGCTTCATGCTTACGACAAATACAAGGACAATAGCGTTTATTTGACCGCTGAAGAAACCAAGGATTACGCCGCTAAATTACAGGAGATTTTGACGGATCCGCTTCCGTACAGAAGAATTAAAGAGATTCCCGAATTGGTCAATAAGATCGACGAGGCAATTCGAAGGGTACTGGAAGAAAAAAAGCTGGCGGCGAAAAATGCGATTCAATTGGATCTTGACCATCTTCTATTGCGTTCGAACCATGATGGCGTGACGGATGAAACCAAAAATCGTATTCAAACTTTCTACGATGGGTTATTCCAGAGCATTGATAATTTTACCGATATCTTTAAGGTGGATGCAACGGTAACGCAAAGTTCCGCTTTCAAAGAAAACATGGATATTCGATTGAGCCATGAAATCCAAGAGTGGAATAATCGAGCGAAACCAGTGGTCAATGATGGAGGGGCTTCTTACGGAGTCGAGACGGTTGTTCAGAAGGAAAAAGTGAAGATCAGCAACTTGATTATGGATAAGACCCTAAAAACCGAGGAAGACGTGGATAAATTGCTTCATTCTCTTTCTGTGAAGTTAAAGCAAATTATCCGAAGCAATAAGCAAATTGAATTTGTGGAGTAATGGAAGTGTGCCGTGGCGTTCGCCGCGGCACATGAAACGAAGAAATATGGGTTGGTGAATGGATATGAATAAGACAGCGTTGAAAAACTTTGCAATCAATGCACGAAGAGAGTTGCTCAAAAAGGTCGAAGCGAAGGCTTTGAAAATCGGAATATCTGAGGAACACATCAAGAAAGCACAGATTGAAAGCTCGGATGCAATTTATATTGACGGCAAGCAGCTTTCGATCACCGAAAAGAAACAGCGGGATAAACTCATCCAACGGATCAAAGACATCGGTTTTAAGCAAGTGGTAGAAGAAGTAGCCTATACCTGGTTCAACCGCTTCATCGCATTGCGATTTATGGAAGTAAACAATTATCTTCCAACAAAAGTCAGGGTGCTGTCTTCCAGCAATCCTGACAACCCAGAGCCTGATATCTTGAAAGAGGCTTTGTCAGTTGATTTAGACATTGATAAAGAGCTTGTATATGATCTGAAGTTAAATAACAAAACTGAGGAACTGTACAAGTATTTGATTATTAAACAATGCAACAGTTTGAATAAATATCTTCCTTTTCTCTTTGAGACAATTGAAGACTATAAAGAGATTCTTTTTCCCGAAGGATTGTTGGCAAAAGACTCGTTTCTGCGGGAAATGACCGATACAGAGAAGATTCCTGAATCCGATTGGGAGAAGGTTGAAATAATTGGTTGGTTGTACCAATATTACATTGCGGAAGAGAAAGATCGGGTTATTAAAGCAAAGAAAAAGTATAAGAAAGAAGAAATTCCATTTGCAACCCAGTTGTTTACTCCTGACTGGATTGTACGGTATATGGTGCAAAACACCCTTGGACGTTACTGGGTAGAGTCACATCCAGAAGATCGGGATTTAATCAAAAACTGGGAGTTCTATCTTGAAAATCCAAATCCAGAACCAGACCTTGAAGAAAAACTGGCTCCATTTATTAATAAGGACCTTAAAGTAGAAGATATCAAGTGTTTTGACCCTGCAATGGGAAGCGGTCATATTCTTGTTTATATGTTTGACGTCTTGTATGAGATTTATAGCCGTTGCGGATATATGGAAAGGGAAATTCCAAGACTGATTATCGAGAACAATCTATATGGCTTAGATATTGATGATCGGGCTTATCAACTTGCTTGCTTTTCAGTTGTAATGAAAGCTGTTGAGTATAATAATAGATTTTTTAGAAGCATAGAGAGAGAGGGCTTAAAACTTAACTTAGCTTCTATTCAGGAGACGAATCACTTCATTGACGATGACATTGCATATTTAGCTGGAGAAAGTAACGAGGTAAGTTTTGAAAAGATAAAAGCATTCATTGAGCAGTTCAAAAATGCCAAGACTTTCGGATCACTTATAAAGGTTGGCGATTACGATAAGGAGTATTTAGAAAAAAAATTGGATCAAATAATAAATAATCCTGCTAAGGATATTTTTGGGGATAAGTCAAGAAGAAAAGTAGTTGAACTATTACCAGAGTTATTAAAACAAGCAGAAATCATGAGTCAAAAATTTGATATTCTGGTTACTAACCCCCCCTATATGGGAAGTTCCTATATGAATAAAGATCTGGCCATGTTTATTAATCAATACTATACCGATTACAAATATGATACATTTTCTGCTTTTATTGCACTATGTACAAATAAAGTAAAAGACAATGGACAACTTGGCTTTTTAACTCCTTTTGTATGGATGTTTATATCTTCCTATGAAAAATTGAGGAAATTTATTGTTTTTAACAAGAATATAAGTTCGTTGATTGAGTTAGAATACAATGCATTTCCCGAGGCTTGTGTACCCGTTTGTTGCTTTACTTTGAGAAATTATAAAGTTGACTTAACTGGTGAATATATCAAGCTATCAGATTTTAAGGGGGCTGAAAATCAAGAAATAAAAACTTTGGAAGCTATAGAAAACCCAAAAATATATTATAGATACTCTCATCGAAGTAGTAGTTTTATAAATATACCTTCTTATACAATTGCCTATTCAGCAAGTGATAAAATTAAGGAGTTATTTGCTAAAGGAACATCTTTGGAAAAGCATGTAGAAGCTGTCACAAAGGGGATTTTTACGGGTGATAATAAAAGATTTATTAGATTTTGGTTTGAGGTGAATAAATCAGATATTGATCGTAGAAAATGGAATAAATATTCGAAGGGAGGACCTTATAGAAAATGGTATGGAAATTCTATCTATGTAATTAAATGGCATAATGATGCTCTTGAATTAAGAAATTTTCCTGGAAGCGGTATGGGAGCTTCTAAATATTATAATTTACCACATATTGTCTGGTCAGGTATAACAATTTCTAATATCTCTTTTAGATATGATTATGATGATGTTTTTTTTGATGATGTAAGTCCCGCTATTATTCTAAAAAAAGACCAAGTATTGAAATATATTACCTTGTTAAATTCAAAACCGATAAGCACTATTTTAAAAATTATTGCTCCCACAATGCATTATCAAATCGGGGATATAAAAAAAATACCTGTCATTCCAATAAATCAGGAATTACAAAGTACCGTAGTTGATATAGGAAATAATTTGATAAAAATATCGAAGCTGGATTGGGACTCGTTTGAAATATCATGGGATTTTAAAATGCATCCAATGTTAATTCACAAAGATTCGGAATCAACTCTTGAAAATACATTTAATAAGTGGAGTGATTTTGCAGAAAAGCAGTTCTATAAATTAAAGAAAAATGAAGAACAACTAAATAGAATTTATATAGAGGTTTATGGATTGCAAAAAGAGATGGCACCTGATGTGAGTGAAGAAGAGGTAACGGTTAGAAAGGCAGATAGAGAAAGGGATATTAAATCCTTTATCTCCTATGCAGTCGGTTGTATGTTTGGAAGATTCTCTTTAGATGAAGAAGGACTTGTTTTTGCTGGAGGAAAGTTTGAACCAGAAAGGTATCAGAAATATCCTGTTGATATGGACAACATTATTCCCGTTCTCTCAGGAGCTTATTTTGAAGATGATATAGTATCCAAGTTCATCGAATTTGTTAACGTGACCTTCGGCGAAGAAACTTTGGAAGAAAATTTGGAGTTTATTGCTGATACACTAGGCAAGAAAAACGGAGAAACAGCAAGAGAAACTATCAGGAGATACTTCCTGAACGATTTCTTCAAAGATCATGTCCAAACATACAAGAAGAGACCGATATACTGGCTTTTCACCTCTGGAAAACAAAAAGCGTTTAACTGCTTAATTTACATGCATCGTTATGACAAAACTACTCTGTCGAGGATCCGAACAGACTACTTGCATCCGCTTCAAATCCGACTTGATGCTGAGAGGAAATCTCTCCTTGAAGTGATTGAGGGAGGCGGAACTGCCAAAGAGATCAGCAATGCGAAAAAAGAATTGAAGCAGTTGGATTTGAAAATTGATGAACTGAAAGCATACGACGAAGTGCTTCATCATATGGCGGACATGCAAATAGAGATTGATCTGGATGACGGTGTGGCTGTGAACTATGCCAAGTTCAACGGTTTACTTGCAAAACTGGATTAGTTTTCGGTTACAATGGGGATATACCAGCTTTGTCTTGGTATATCCCTGTCTATTAGCCTGTTACAAAGGTGTTGAGAAGCAATGAATATCGATGAAATTGTAAACAGTTTAAGGACAACTTTTCAGCAACCGTTGGGTGATGGAGAGCAACGGAAGATTGTCTTTTGGATGGATAAAGATCAAGAGTTTGTTGATTACATAGACGATATCCACATTGAAAACGTGAAAGTTCATAAGTGGACTGAAACGAATAGTTTTTACACGAAATACTTGCTGGAGGAAGAAGACCCAGGTTCTCACTATCTGGTCTATTCCAACTTGGACTTGAGTCTGGAAGAGAATTGGCTATTGGATACTTTCCTTTATTCGAAAACCTTCTATGCGGATAAGATCTCACTCATCATGAAGGAGTTGAACATTGATTCATCTTTAAGAAGTGTTGTGAAGAAATACGAAAAGTTTTTTGGCAATAAAGAGCGGCTTCGAAAATTTAAGGCATATGGCATTCCTTCTTACACTCAAGAAACCATTGAATTAGCGATCATGAGTGTATTATGTAATCTCAAATCTCTTGATTTTGAAGATGCTCTCAAAGTCATTCTGATGGATAACCTTGATGACAAAGAGAACAAATATTTGCAACAGATCGAGAAGTATTTTGACATCCATGTTTTCTGGAGATATGTAACCGAACGATTTGGCTTCGAGCAAGAGAACAAATCACTTAAGACTCTGTTCATTCACTTGACTGTCACGACGCTTAGTCATTCCGTGGATGAAAATCATCTGTCGCTTTTAAAAAACTACATCGCGAATCACAACAAATCAAATGCTTTAGTATTTATTGATCACTGGATGCATCATAAAACGGATTACCTTGTGTTCGACCAACTTTCCGAGACTGTAGAGAAGGAAATCAAGCTTGCTGATATTGTGAACCAACTCCCTGTTTCAGAATTCAAAACAGCGGATACGTTTCCTTACTTCGATAAAGCGATCATCATATACATTGCCAACAGCTTGGACGCAAGACTGGAAGATTATGAGGAGTATATCAAGCTGATTCAATTACGCCGAGCCAAGCATTTTTATGAGAGGTTTCAATACATTTATGAAGCCCTGTACTACACTGTAAAAATGTTTGAGTTCTACAAGAAGTATCATATGGGAATTCCACAAGCTCAAGCTTCGGACATGTATCGAGCGTATGTGGAAGAGTACCATAAGATGGATATGTACTACAGAAAGTTTTATACCGCATTTGATCATGACACAAACAGTGAAATTTTCAAAAAGCTCAAAGAAATGATTGAGAACCTGTATACCAACTGGTTCATGGGTCAATTAAGTTCGTATTGGTCTTCCGCGGTTGAAGCAGAGATGAAAACAAACTGGGCGATCCCAGGAATACAAAATCAAAAAGATTTTTACAGAACCTTTGTCGCTCCGAAAATTCGCCAAGGTGAACGAGTATTCGTGATCATATCCGACGCTCTCCGCTATGAAGTAGCGGTTGAACTCGCGGATAAACTCAATTCGGAAACGACAGGAGTTTGCGATATTGAGGCACTGCTGGGTGTAATCCCTTCTATCACAAAGCTAGGCATGGCGTCCTTGCTTCCGTATAAAAGTTTGGAAATCGACATGGATGGCAGAGTTCTTGTAGATGGAAGAACTTCAGCTGGTCTTGATAATCGAATGGAAATTTTGCAGACGGCTGTCCCTGAAAGCATAGCAATACATTATCAAGAGTTATTCGCCATGAATAAAGCGGGTAGAAGGGAAACCTTTAAGGGCAAGAAACTGATTTACATCTACCACGACAGTATCGATGCCATTGGAGATAAAGCGTCTACAGAAATCTACACATTTACAGCGGCGGAAAGAGCGATCGAGGAAATATACAGTATTATCAAGATCATTCGGGATGATTTAAGCGGAACGAATATTTTTGTGACAGCCGATCATGGATTCGTCTATCAACGGGAAGCGTTAGAAGAAAGCGATAAGATCGAGAAAGAAGGTCTACATGCTGTTGAAGTGAAAAGAAGATATTTGCTGACTCAGGATTCGGGGGAAAGAACGGGTTTGCTTGATATTAGTATGGATTCATTAATCAAGAATGAATATCGTTTAACGGCATATGTTCCCAAAGCGACGATTCGATTTAAGATGCAGGGTTCTGGGGTCAATTTTGTCCATGGTGGAGCAAGCTTGCAGGAGATTGTAGTCCCGCTCATCAAGTTTAAAAATATCCGAAGCGGACAGAAGAACAGCCGCGAGATTGAAAAAGTGGATGTGAAGCTCACCAACACGACGAGGAAAATTACGAACAGTTTGTTCAACTTGACTTTTTTCCAGACCGAAAAAGTCGAAGACAAGCGAATTCCTCGTACTGTAAGGATTTATATGGTCGATGATACTGACTCCGTCATTACTAATGAAGAAATCCTAATTTGTGACCGAACTTCCGACAAACCAGACGATCGGACTTTTAAGTTACGCTTTGCCTTAAAGTCGATCCCATACGATAAGAACAAGGATTATTACCTTATCATCAAAGACGTTGAAACAAACGTAGTCGTTGAGCGAATACCATTTCAAATTAGCTTGGGGATCGTAAGTGAGTTCGACTTTTAGAGAGGGGGACAGGAATGGAGCCACTAAGAGAAGACCGCTCATTGGATCTAGACCGAAAACTTAACGAAGTGTTTTCGGGCAGGGTCGTTCGTAAAGATTTGACCAAAATGATTAAAGAAGGGGCCAATGTCCCTGTTTATGTACTTGAATATTTGTTGGGCATGTACGCGGCGACTGATGATGAGGAGAATATACGGGAAGGGTTGGAACGGGTCAAGAAGATCCTCGCCGAAAATTTTGTTAGACCCGACGAAGCCGAAAAGATTAAGTCCAAAATTCGGGAGCTTGGGCAATATTCCATCATTGACAAGGTCACGGTATCCCTGAATGCGAAGATTGATACCTATGAAGCCGAATTTTCCAACTTGGGCTTAAAAGGTGTTCCCATCTCTCCAAACTATGTGAAGGAATACGATAAGCTTTTGGCTGGCGGCATTTGGTGTATGCTGAAGATGGAATATTTCTTTGATGAAGAGGTAAAGAACCATAATCCGTTCAGAATCAGTAGCCTGAAGCCTATCCAACTGCCCAATATGGATTTGAATGAGGTGTTGGAAGGCAGAAAAAGTTTCTCCAAGGAAGAATGGATGGATGTACTTATTCGTTCGACTGGAATGGAACCGACGCATTTTGAGGAAAGGGTCAAATGGCATTTGCTCTTAAGGCTCGTTCCGTTGGTAGAGAACAACTACAATTTATGTGAACTTGGTCCAAGAGGAACGGGTAAGTCCCATGTTTATAAGGAGATCTCTCCGAATTCTATTCTGGTATCTGGTGGGCAAACGACTGTAGCGAATTTATTTTACAACATGTCCACGAAGAAGGTCGGATTGGTCGGTTTATGGGATACGGTCGCTTTTGATGAAGTGGCGGGCATCCAGTTCAAGGATAAAGACGGCATTCAAATTATGAAAGACTATATGGCTTCTGGATCATTTGCCAGGGGTAAGGAAGAAAAAGCGGCATCCGCCTCTATGGTTTTTGTCGGAAACATTAATCAGAGCGTGGATTCGTTAATCAAGACCTCGCATTTGTTTGCCCCGTTTCCAGAAGCGATGGCGAACGATACGGCGTTTTTTGATCGGATGCATTATTATCTCCCAGGCTGGGAAATCCCGAAGATGCGGCCCGAGTTTTTTACTGATAAATACGGGTTTATCGTTGATTATTTGGCTGAATTTTTCAGGGAGATGAGAAAACGTTCATTTTCCGATGCCATTGATAAGTATTTTAAATTGGGGAACAACTTGAATCAACGCGATGTTATTGCTGTCCGTAAAACGGTATCGGGGCTGATCAAGCTCTTGTACCCGCATGGAGAGTATACAAGAGAGAATGTTGAAGAAATCCTGAAATATGCCCTTGAAGGTCGAAGAAGGGTAAAAGAACAACTGAAGAAGATCGGCGGTATGGAATTCTACGATGTCCACTTCTCCTATATTGACAGGGAAACGCTGAACGAGGAATATGTTTCCGTCCCAGAACAAGGCGGTGGAAAGCTGATCCCCGAAGGTATGGGGAAACCTGGTCATGTCTATACCGTTGGCCATGGTGATTCAGGCATGATCGGGGTATATAAGCTTGAAAATCAGGTGGTTTCTGGAACAGGGAAGTTTGAAAAATCGGGCGTTGGATCCCATCGGGGTGCAAAAGAAAGCCTGGACACTGCTTTCCGATATTTTACTGCCAACTGCAAAAGCATAAGCAGTTCTATCAGTACGAAAACGAAGGATTATCTTATGCATATCAGCGACCTTCAAGGCATCGGGTTGACGGAAGAATTGGCTATTGCTGAATTGGTTGGGCTGTGTTCAGCGGCTCTGGAAAGACCTGTTCAAGAGAGTATGGTGGTACTTGGCAACATGACTGTAGGAGGAACGATTGCCAAAGTTGAAGAATTTGCAAATGTATTGCAAGTATGTGTTGATGCAGGGGCAAAGCGTGTATTAATTCCAGCATCGTCAGTTGTGGACTTGCAGACTGTTCCACCAGATTTGCTGATTAAGATTCAACCGATCTTTTACGCAGATCCGACCGATGCGGTGTTTAAGGCTTTAGGCGTGAGCTAGTAAATACGGACATTGTGGGAACTCCGCCGTTGTGTACAATAAAGGGATCGGCCTGGCTCCTAAACACCTTTTCTTTCTGTTCTGATTGGAAACAACGGAAAGCCATTTTGGATGAGGAAGTGGTTCGGGAACTGTGAAGCATGTAATTAAAAGAAGATGGGGAAATGTGAAAATAGATTAATTTAGGAAGGAGGGTTTTCCAATGAAATTAGCGATAACGAAAAAGGATCAGACGGTGCTTCTAATCAGTGAAATTACGAAAGATTATAAATGGTTTTATGAATTGCTCGAAAAAAACGATCGGATTACTGAGGCACTCGTTGAATCTCTAGATAATGATCAGAAGAACTTTATAGAACACATGCTCCCCGTTATATTACAACAAGCAATTTTAGAATGGAGAGAGAAGGCTCAGCTCCCAATAGATTTAGGGGAAAATAAAGAAAATTGGACGAATTGTTCACTTTGTGGACAACCAAACCGATATATACATTTTATCGTCAATAGATTAACAGGAAAAGAGATTAATGTAGGCAGTGATTGTGTAAAAGAGTATTCTTTTAACGACGGAAATACGGAGCATCAACGTAAAGAAGCGAGGAAAATTCGGAGGCTAAATATTCTTAATACAGAGTTGCCAGGTATCAAGCGTACAATAGAAAATTGGCTGAATCAATTGGAGAATTTTGAATTGTGGATCCCCCTGGATTTGTCAAAGAAATATCGTGATATCGGAGAACAACTTAAAAAGAGGTACGAAGATTTTTTGGAAGGAAAGGAATCGGAAAATTCGATATCGGAATTAAAAAATCTTATTGAGCAAGGGCAAAAAGAACTTGAAGTATTTCGCTCTTACTCTAATGATAACCGAGACAACAATTTTCTTGTTACAAAAGAGATGTATAGATGGATACAAAGGAATATGGGCAATCCAAGTGTCAGAACGGCATTTGAACAACTAAAAAACGATGGGAGGATTACTTACCAAATCGCACATAGAATTTCTGAGGAAGGGTTTATGAAGAAAATTGTTAGGCTGATGAACCGTCATTTGGAGGAAATGCAAATAGTCATAGAGGAAGCCCGAATTGCTGAAAACAATTATAGTTTTTATGTGGAACAACTTAAAGGTTGCAGGTTTTATATCTCTCATCAAGAGTTATTACAGAACTTTGGATGGGTTTTATTTGGTGAAGAGCCTTTTGTCGAAATCAATGCCAATGAATTTGTAAAGATCGGTAAAGTAAATGATGAACAATCAATGTACGTTTTACTCAAGGCTTTAGCAAGGAAGTTAAGAAAAGAGCCCATAAAGTTGAATGGCTATGATTATGACTTTAACGAGATAGTCTTATTTGACGAAAATGGAAGATGCCATAAAGTGGTGAATTTAAAAGCTTTCGTTTCAAAATACAAGGTATTAGCCATTTCTGATGATAAGGATCTTTTACGGGGAATTAAAGGTGAATCTGGACACCTAATCAATCTAAATGAATATCGAAAGAGCAGGGATGGCTACATTCCACTTTAACAAACACCTAATATAGAAGCTCTCGCACTTAACTAAAACTCCATCCCCAAAGTTCCAAATTGTGAATTATTCATTTAGTATAATTTCTGTATTGATGTGTTTGGATCAAGGAAAACTCCGCCGCTGAACTCAAAATGTTCAATCATGCGGAGTTTTTTCTATTTTGCCATCCTAACTGAATAATTTGTCAATCAGCTCAGCATCTTCTTGAGAAATATGTTCTACTTGTGAGGTAGAAGGCTGGTTCGTGACGAGAGGTAAGCCACCTTGATTCTGCAAAATCTCCATCACAATCGACCTGATATTCTCATACGTGACAGTGGATTGGCCACCGCCGTTAATGTACGCTTCGACAGCTTTTGCGATGTAATCGCTCTTGTTCGGAATGCCCTGTAAATGCTCATAGACATGTCGGTATTGTTGCTTAAAGGATATTGATAGCTTAAGCCGTTTGCCCATACTGTTTTGCCTCCAGGATTTTTAGAAAGCTAAGAACGTTTGCAAACTGAGGATCCGAATGAATCAAAGCGGCAGGGAATTGCATTAAAATGTAGTCCCTAAGCAAAAGCGACCCCCCTCCCACGAAGATCATTTCTGTATTGTTAAACGTCAACTTTCGGCTTCTGGCATGATTGAAAATTTCCTTGACATGGTCGGCGATTAACCTCTCAATGATTTCCTTGCTGTCTTCTTGCTTTTCTCCGTTCAGATACAAGTATTTGTCTTTGAACAATTGTTCCACATCACTATCCGAAATCGTTGTTCCATACTTGCTGGTTAAGGTATCGGCAAGTTTCGAACGAAGAATATTTACCCCATGGTCGGTGGTTATCATCTTGTCGTATTGAGGGACAAGATGGTTGAACTCCAAGTAGTTTATATTCAGTGAACCTATATCAACCACAAGAGCACGTTTATTTCGATATTGGTTTATATCGCTGTATATTGGACCGATCCCTTCTGGCAATAGAAGCAGTTGGTTAATGCGAAAGACGAATGATTTTCCATTAACTTTGATGTAAATAGCTTGACCACCGTTTCGAATAAAATCAAAATAGGCGTTCTTATGTTTTTCATTTTTATAGAGACTCAGAGGAATGTTGATGGCAAGCGATATATCGGCAATCCCTTTGCTCTGCCTTGATTTTAGCAAGAGCTGTGTAATCGCCAGGTAAATACAAAGCAAATGTTCCTTTGTGTGCTTCGTTAAATCAAAATTTGTGCGATCTTCCCCGACCATTTCGCCAATGAGGAAGCTCTTCCCCTCAAATTCTACCAGGAACGAATTCGGGGCAATTTCCGCTCCGAAATCACTGACTGCCTCGACTTTTGTCCAAAACTTAATCCTGAGCAACGTCCCCTCCTCTTTCATGACACCTTTGGTAGTATTCTTCCCGCTGTCGATTGCAATCAAAAATCTATTGTGCATTCACATTCCCCCTCGTATAATAAGTTTCAAATCCACGGTTGATGTCAATTTCCAGTTCATTTTTGCACATTGACAAGTGAATATAGGTTTTGTATTCCGGGCGAGCCCGGAATACAAATTTCGGACTTGGACGCTTCGTGATGTTCCCGGATAATGGTCTTAGGATCGTTTGGGTCAATGCTTAGTCCTCCTGTAGCGATGACTACTTATAAAGTCTGCATCCCCAGGTTCTTGCCTGAACGTCTAACCCGTAGGCCGTTCCTCCGGATCCCCGTGCTGGAAATGAGCAGTTCCAGGCAGCCCACGGACCGGATGAGTTCTCATACGCGAGGCTGATTGATCGGCAAGCCATCTGGGGATATCCCGAAGCGTCCGATGCCATCGATCCTAATACGGAGAGGAGGAAACGATATGCCCTTATTTGTCGGTATTGACGTGAGCTCTAAAAACCTCGAGGCCTGCCTGATGGATGCCGCCGGGGAAACGTTGGTCACTCGAACCGTCACCAACAATTTGCCCGGTGCAACGGAATTGAAGGCGGTCATTCTTCAACATGTGAAGAAAGATGACTCTATCCAAATCGCTATGGAAGCGACATCCGTTTATAGTTGGCATCCGGCCATGTTTTTCCACGAAGATCCTGAACTGAAACAGCGTCAGACAAAGGTGTTCACCTTGAATCCGAAGCTGGTAAAAAATTTCAAAAAGGCTTATGCCGAAATGGACAAGACCGACCCAAAGGATGCCTGGGTCATTGCGGATCGCTTGCGTTTTGGGCGATTGCCGAAATCTGTCATTCAGTCAGAACAATACCTTGCCCTTCAACGGTTAACCCGGATGCGCTATCATCTGGTTCACAGTTTAACGCGAGAACAACAGGTCTTTTTGAATCATCTGTTTTTCAAATTCAGCGCTTTTAACCTTGAAGTGGATACATCGGCCTTCGGCCATGCCAT
>NZ_AUMM01000034.1 GCF_000430685.1 Tuberibacillus calidus DSM 17572
GGAAAGGGAGAATCCCTTTATTTTGTTCGTTTACAATATTTGGTTAGTTATAACGTTTTTCAAACATTTGTTGAAGGGTTTCATAGGCTTCAGCAAATCCTCGTAATTTTCTCATCGGCTTTAGACGTTTCCGAATCTCCTTGATCGTTCGTTCGATGGCATTGGTCGTATAAATCACACTTCGAATACTGCTTGGATAATCCATAAATGTAAGGAGGACATCCAACTCATTGGCCCAAGATTGAACTTCTCTTGGATATTTGCTGGACCATTTCGACTCAAACTGTTGAAACATTTGTAACGCCATCTCCTTATTCGGCGCGCGATAAATCAGCTTGAGATCCTCGGCCATTTCGAATTGATCTTTTTTCCGAACACGGCTGAGGGTGTTGCGGACTTTGTGCACGACACAGCGCTGCACATCGGCTTTCGGATAAACCGCCTTAAAGGCTTCCTCCAGCCCCGGAAGGCCATCGAAGACGCCAAGAAGCACTTCCTTGACGCCTCTTTGGTAGAGGTGTTGAAGAATCTCCTGCCATACATAGGCGCTTTCTTGTCCTCCCACGAAGAAATCCAGAATTTCTCGATACCCTTCTTCATTCACTTCTAACACTTCATAAATGACTTCTTTCTCTACCGTATCGCGGCGAAGTTTCACGTACAAGCCGTCCAAATATAAGACCGAATAACGTTGGTGTAGTGGACGAGCGTGCCATTTCTCGATGTCTTCCTTCACGACATCGGTAATCCGGCTGATCGTCGCAGGAGAATAGGTGCTTCCTAGAATTCGTTCGATAAACTTGCCAATTTCCCGTGTACTCATGCCACTTTGATACATCCTAATGATTGCTTCCTCCAGCCAGCCGGTGTGCCGTTGGTAAGGGGCAAACAACTGTGTTTGAAATTCCCCGTTTCGGTCTCTTGGAACCAAAAGACCCTCAATCCGGCCATATTGCGTATCTAGATTTCGCTGATAGTAGCCGTTTCTCATATTCGGTGTTCCAGCCTGTTCGATTTCGAGGAAATTTTTCATTTCTTCCCGCATAATCAGCTCTAATTTTTCTTTCACAAATTGACGAATAACACTTTCCAGTTGATTTGCCCAGTCGACATTCGGTATACTTCTTTTAGACATAGGTAGGGTACTCCTTTCTCTGGAATGTGTTATGGCTAAATCAGAGAATACCCTACCTTTTTTCTTTTGGTCTAGCAAAATGCTTTACACAAACTTTTATACATCATCAAACATCCTGCCGCGGGTCGCAAATTGGGCGTTGCCGCTGATTTTCTTACCGTTTACGACAAGATCATTTCTTCCTTGTAGTTCGGCTTCAACCCCCATTTGCCGCAGTGCCCGCACTACAGGATCGGTAAACTTTTTGAAATTGTGAATGCTGTTGCCATCATCTTTGGTTATAAAACTAAAGCTTAAGTCGCCTTCGTCATTATAAACCGCTCCGCCCCCGGACAAGCGCCGCGTGACCGTCACATGGTTCTTTTTCACAAAATCCATATTGATTTCTTCGACGGTGTTTTGATTTTTCCCAACAATCACGGTTGGCGACATGCTGTAAAACAATAAATACGTTTCATTGATATCAAGTTCCGTTAAAATGTATTCTTCCAAAGCGAGATTCAGCGTGGCATCCATTTCGTCATGATTATCGATGTATTTCACCAAGCCCCCTCCCTTAATAGATCAATTCTAAGAAGTCATCCATCGTGATCGGGCCAAAATAGTGTTTCAAGTCCACATCATGCAAAGCTTCGCGGATGTCTGCTCTCGTATACTTGATCCCCACTAGGCGGTTTTCAATATCGGAAACCTCACCGACCCCAAAGAAATCACCGAAAATTTTACATTGTTCGATGACCCCTTTGTCGACATCCAAGCGAATATCGATCGAACCGACCGGAAAACGTTTGGAATGCTGGATGTTAAACTTCGGCGATCTTCCATAATTCCATTCCCAGTTTTGGTATCTTTCTTTAGAGATTTCGTTAATTTTTTCCCAATCATTCTCGGTTAAGTGATATTGTTGAATCGGCCCACCGTCAAACAATCCTTCGAGGAGGCGTTGTTTAAAGGTGTCGATGTCCATTTTTTCCTTCATATACTCCGAAATATTCGTCACACGGCTGCGAATCGATTTGATGCCTTTGGACTCGATTTTATCTTTCTTCACTTTAAGAGCTTTCACGACAGCATCAATTTCCGTGTCAAACATCAGCGTGCCATGGCTGAACATCCGGCCGCGGGTAGCGAATTGCGCATTACCGCTAATTTTTTTCCCATCAACCAAAATGTCGTTTCTTCCGGATAATTCCGCTTCGACACCCATCTTACGCAACACGTTGACGACTGGGTCGGTGAATTTTTTGAAGTTATGAAAACTATTGCCGTCATCTTTTGTGATAAAACTAAAGTTTAAATTTCCGCGGTCATGGTAGACGGCGCCACCCCCTGACAAGCGGCGGACAACGTAAATATGATTTTCTTCGATATAGTCCGTATTGATTTCTTCTATGGTGTTCTGGTTTTTGCCAATGATGATAGACGGGTCATTAATATAAAAAAGTAAGTACGTTTCCTCCGGGTCTAGGTATCTCAGGATGTATTCCTCAATGGCTAAATTGATTCGCGGATCGTGGCAGCCTTTATTATCGACAAATAACATGATGGATCCTCCTTCATTGTCCATTTCTCTTTAAATATGTCACAGATGATAAACCATCGCAACGTGCATGCTCTCTATGTTTATTGAAAACACGCTCTCGGTTTTTAAATGATCTAATGGCTTAAAAATTTTGTGAAAACCGGCTGTTTATTCCTCACATATAATAACTCGGCTTGCCAGGCCTTTTAGGCGAAGCCGATCCTTAGTGGCGCTTATACTAGCCTGAAAAATTTTTTACTTTCTTACCTGCACAAAAAAGGCCCCGCCAGAATACGGGACGGTTAACTATATTAGGTTAGTAAACATTTGATAGAAAAAGTAGACGGCCACGATCCAAATAATGATGGCTGACAATTTGTTCAAACGATTGATCCAACGTCCTTCTCGATCGACGTTTCCTATGAGCCGCCCACCTAAGGCTAGGCCGAAAAACCAGAGCCACGAGACAAGAATGCAGCTTAACGTGAAGACCCATTTTTCTTTACCTACGTACGCCAAAGACCCCGTTCCGATGACGCCGACGGTATCAAGGATAGCATGAGGATTGAGAAGCGAAACGGATAAGGCAAAAACGACTTGTTTAAGCGGGGCGGTTTTTTTCGCTTCTTGAACGGTAGCATCGCTCTTCCAAATCTGCCAACCTATCAAAATGAGAAAGACAAACCCTATCAAAAAAATGACGGTTTTAAGCCAAGTGATGGCCATGACCGCCACGGAAACACCAAGGACGGCAAGCGCGATTAAAAGGGTATCGCAAAGAGCTGCCGTGATGACGGCTGGTAGCGCCCTTGTCAACCGATGATGAAGCGCGCCTTGATTAAACACAAACACGTTTTGCGGCCCAAGCGGTAAAATTAATCCTAAGGCGAGAACAAAACCATGGACAAAGGCCATCATCAAACCGGATCCACCCTTCATGTATTCATTTCATTCTATTTTAGCGTAATGTTGAAGTTAAAGCATTTCTTTTCTTTTAAAAAGGATTTCATTTATAATAAACGTTGCAAGTTATTGAAACATGTAGGGAGAATTTTCATGGAATTTATGACATTCCGCCGTGATGAATGGCAACAGTTATTTCAGTCGTCAATTGAAATTGAAGCGCTATCATTAAATATTCCAAATGAAGAAGTCCATCACATCTTTCAGCCACTCGCGGAGCTGCTCCATTTTTTAGTTTTAAATAAGAAACAAACCGCGCGAGCCTTAAGCGATTTTCTCCGGAAAGACGTCGGTCACTCGCCTTTTATCATCGGTATTGCAGGAAGTGTGGCGGCAGGGAAAAGCACGACGGCTAAAGTGCTCGAAAGCCTTCTCGCTCAATATCATGAGCATCCAAAGACAGCGATTTTATCAACCGATCAATTTTTACACCCCAATCGGATATTGGAAGCGCGCGGCATCATGCATCGAAAAGGCTTCCCGGAAAGCTATGATTACGCGAATCTGCATCAAACGTTGAAAAAACTTACTAGCGGAGAAGCACGCGTGGAAGTACCTGTTTACTCTCATGCAACGTACGACATTCTTCCCGAACCCGTCATCTTAGAAAAACCCGACATTTTATTTGTGGAAGGAATCAACGTGTTGCAAGTCGATACAGGTGAAGCGCCGATTACGGATTACTTGGACATCGCGATTTATGTGGATGCTAAAGAGGAAGATCTTTTTCAATGGTACTGGGAGAGAATTCAAGAGCTCGTGAATCGGGCCATGAATGATCCGACTTCCTATTTTCATCAGTTTAAAGATTTGGAAGCGGATGCGTTACTAATGATGGCTAAAAACGTTTGGGAGTCCGTTAATTTGAAAAATCTTTATGAACATATCCTTCCGACACGCGAACGCGCGGACATTATTCTAGAAAAAGGCGCGCGGCATATGGTCCACGCGGTCCACATCAATAACCGCTTGCTTTAAGTTAAAAATAAAACCTGACTCTGCTAAGGAAGCTTGGCTCTGTCAAGCCTTTTCGGCAAAGGCAGAGCATGCGAATCCCTTTTGCTGCCTTGAAAAATGATAGATTTTCAGTTAGAAAAAGCAGACCCCACGCGGTCTGCTTTTAATATCTAACCTTTTTTCGCTTTTTTTGATTCGGTTTTGTCACCCGACTCCGGAGGAAGAAAACTCAGAGTCTCTCGCACCAACGCATTGATTTTTTGATTCACAAATTCATCACCATAAATCGCTTTGGCTTTACTGATGGCCGAGATCACGGTTTCATCAAATGTGATAATCGGTTCATCTTCCTCTAACTCATTATAGAGGTTAATAATTGTCTCCATTCCGCTATTCACACGATCGATCGCATCACTAAACGCTTGGTTTTCTCTAGTGTTGGCCTTCATTTCTCCCACCATCTTTACGTCTATTATTAATAGCATTCCCACTTCGCGGATTTTCATTATGATAACTATTTATCGTTGATGAAAAAGAAAAACCGCATCCACCCGATCTTCTTAGATTGAACTACCCCCACTTAATTTTCTAAGGAAAATTTGAAGTGAGAAATTCCTGCGTAGAGGATTCTAAATTTTTGAGCCCTAAATGGCAGATAGGACCGCTCCAAATACCATTTCGGGTTAACTCCTATTTCATAATGGCTTTTTGGATACAGGTATTGGAAAAATAGCTCCCAAATCAGGCTTATTTCCCCAGTAATTTCCATCAAAACACCATTTCAAAAAATTTTTCAGCCCAAAACGGCAGTTAGAACCACTCCAAACGCCATTTTGGATCACCCCCTACTTCAAAACGGCTTTTTGGATACAGATATTGGTAAAATCACTATCAAATCGGGCTCGTTTATAGCTAAACACCATTTCAATAAAATGTTCATCCTAAAATGGCCGATGGAGCCCATGCTAAAGGACATTTTGATCGCCCACCCCATTTATTACCGATACTATTTGAGGATGGGATCCCAATAACATGTGGAATCCGCCATAAAAATTAATCGGCAAAAATTTTTAAAAAACTTCTTGACTGGTAAAATCTTTTTGTTTATAATCATCTCGTGAATGTTCGATATAAAGAACAAAAAAGAGTTTAATTGTGCGGGGCATTTTATTTTTGTTAATATGTTCGTTTTATAGAACAAATAGTAGGTGAAAACAGCATGCGCAAAAAACGTTTAACGGAAAAACGGATCTTACGGCTAAAGGTGCACTTGCTTCTAAAGCTCCTCACTATTCCAATCCTTGGGATCTTTTTAATTGGAAAACTTACTAGCCCGACGACAGCTTACTATAACAGTAAATCTAGTAAAGCATTCACGATAAAAACTGCCAAGCATTTTAGCATCGATCACGAGACAAAAAAGAAAAACAATACTGAGGAGAAAACGGATGATCATACCTCCTCCTCACCTACCGGCGAAACATCAACATCCAATCAAGGGTCTACTAATGTTAATCCATCACAAAATCAGGATGCACCTCAAAATGAAAACGCTGATGCCAGCCAACCCGAAGAAAAAGATGATGCATCGAGTGAAACAACACCTGAAACATCCAAAGAAACGAACACGACTCAAACGGAAAACAATCATCCAAGCGATAATTCAAAAGATGGAGCAGAGGATGCCAAAACCAACGAACCACCTGCAGCCAATCAGCCTTAAATGCTTGGAAGTTCCATTGAAGGGATCGATATTATGAAACAGTTAAAAATCATCAAATGGTTGAACAGAGGCGTTACCGCCCTTTTGGCTGTATTACTCATTTTAATGGTTTACATCGCCATTTCTGCAAAAAGTTCGGGCGGGGAACCTAAAATCTTCGGTTATGAATTGAAAACCGTTTTATCGGGTTCCATGGAACCAACATTTAAAACTGGATCCATCATCGCCGTAAAACCCATTAAAGATGCCACACATTTGAAAAAAGGTGACATTATTTCTTTTAAAGTAGATCAAGACACACTCATCACTCACCGAATCTACAAAGTTATCGGATCCGGCAAGAATATTAAATATGTGACGAAAGGTGACAACAACCGTACGCCTGATCTTGATGCCGTTCAGCCGCAAAACATTGAAGCCATTTATACAGGAGTGACCATTCCTTACCTTGGTTATGTGATGAATTTTACACACTCTAAAATCGGTTTTTCGATCCTGCTTTTTGCGGTTGGAATTCTATTAATCATCTATTCTGCCATCACTTTATGGAAAGCCTTTAAAGAACTTACCCCGCCAACGGGTAAAACGCCACCTAAGCCAAACCATGAAAATGTAACATCCGTTAGCCAGTCTTCGTTGAACCCTTGAGATAGACTCGAAGCCACAGGGGCAAAGCCCTTATGAGTCCGTCTCGGTTCATATATAAAAATAATGCCCAAATAAGGGTAAGAGGAGGAAAAGAAATGGGGATTAAAGCAAAATTAAGCATGGGGGTTGCTTGTGCGGCACTCGGCTTATCACTCATCGGAGGGGGGACATACGCATATTTCCACGATGCCGTGGAAACCAACAACACATTTGCAGCAGGCACATTGGATCTTTCGGTGAAACCTTCGACAATCATTGATGTCAACAATTTAAAGCCTGGGGATTGGATGAACCGGACCTTTGTCCTTAAGAATGAAGGTTCACTCCCCATCAAGTCCGTTAATTTACTCACGGATTATACCGTTATTGACGCAAAAGGCGACAATACGGAAGATATGGGTAAATACATTCGTGTGAACTTCCTTAAAAACCTTGATAAGGACGGTATCCTTGACGGTGACGAAAATGTCATCGCTTCCGCCACCTTGGATGAACTAAAAGGTGAAGCGCCGGATGCGGTTAAAAACTACTTAAGGAACATTCTCCATCTCTTAGACGGTGAAGACAGCGGCCTAAAGGTTGGAGATTCGGATAAAATGTATGTCCAATTCGAATTCGTGGATAACCACAAAGATCAAAACCAATTCCAAGGCGATTCCGTCAAGCTCAAATGGACATTCGATGCTCAACAAACTGAAGGAGAAGCTCGTTAATACACAAAAAAATAAAGGTGGGTCTCTCCCACCTTTATTTTTTCTAAAAATATCCTGTTATCTTTTAAAGGAGTAGCGAAAAATGAACAATACAAAATGGTTGTTATTTTGTATACCCGTTCTTCTGATTTTTCTCGGAATAAGCGTAGCTAAGGCCGATTCAAATGAAAAAGTCTATGACTTTACGGTTTCCCCCAGTAAATCGCTTTTTAACATCACCAATTTCAAACCAGGAGATTGGGCTGAAAGAGAATTAACGCTTGATAATAATGGTACGAAGGATCTTCAATATGAGATAAAAATGAAACATCCCTCTGGTGAGGATCGCCTTTTTCGTCAACTTCTGCTAAAAGTTGAAAACGAGTCACAAGTCCTTTTTGACGGCAAACTGAAGGATTTTAAAGGCGTCGACGCTCAACAATTAAAAAGTGGCGCCCAAGACAACATCAAGTTTACTGTTAAGATGCCCGAAGAACTCGGAAATGAATATCAAGGAACGACAACGCAATTTGATCTATTAATATATGTTGATGGTGACCTTACAGGTATCGTCGGCAACGGCTTTTCCGGTGGTCGCTTACCGAATACCGGACTCAATGATCCTTTTTATTTCCTCCTTGCGGGAACCGGTTTGATTACGGCAGGCACATTTTTGTTGTTGTTTAAGAAATTAAAAGGAGCGAGAGTACAGGGATAAAGTTTACCCTAAAATGGCAGTAAATAGACAAAATTTTTAAGATGTCTCAAAAAATTGATCCACGCAATAGCTGTAGACCAAAAGACGAATGGCGACATGACCAACAGACAGATAAGTTTTCGGTTACGAAAGTGCATAAGAATGTGCCATGTTGACATACGTTTCGCTGTGCCAACCATCCAAGAGTCCTGGAAGGGATGCACCATCCTTTTGGCTTTAAAGGCACATGTTTTTTATTTGCTGCCCCAACTCCAGCCGCTTTTGGCCAGAGCCAATTTCCCTTTGTATACCGTCGCTGCTTCCTTTAAAAGATTTTCGTGATCGCCATAATGCGGCAAATGCGTGAGCAAACATTCTTTGACATGAGCTTCTTCAGCAAGTCGCCCGACATCCAATGAATTCAAATGGCCCATCGGCTTGCCGTCTGTTTCTTTGTACAGACTGCATTCCGCAACTAACAGGTCCGCGTCTTTGGCAAAGGGAATAAGTTCCGGAATAAAGCTGGTATCTGCCGTATACACGATTGTCTTACCACCGCTTGTAAACCGCATGGCCGCGCAGGGAGCAGGGTGGACGGTTTGTAAAAAGTCGATTTGAAAAGGCCCCATCTGTAAAGATTCGTCGATTCGGTAGGGAACCCCGACCGTCGCTTCTTCGTACGTGAGAGACTGAAATTTATCCGGCTCCAGCTGGTGTCCGTATATCGGTAGCGTTCCCGATGGTGTGCCGATGTATTTTTCCACATGTTTCGCGTATTGGAGTACACCAATATCCGCGACATGGTCATGGTGGTAATGCGAGAGAATGACCGCATTCAGCTTCGATAGCTCACAATACTTTGGGAGTTGGGCCAATACGCCGCTTCCACAGTCTACTAAAAGCCGAAAATCCCCTTCTTCAAGAAGGTAGCTCGAGGTCGCTTCCCCGATTTCCGGATGACCACCCCAAAAACCAACAACGGTCCATTTCATCCCATCACATCCCTTTCTTTTTTACGTTGCCAATGTATTCAGCACATCTTTGGCAGCTTGCATGCCTTGGCGAATGCAATCGGGAATACCGATGCCGTCATATGAAGCACCCGCAAGATAAACCCCAGGATATTCTTTGGCGAGCCTTTGGCGGATTTCGTGCAGCCATTTTTTATGACCGACAGGATATTGCGGCATCGCTTCCGGAAAGCGCGAAACGAGAGCAAAATCAGGGTCGCTCAGAATATCAACAGTGCCCTGCATATCTTTTAAGGCGATCGAAACTAATTCATCATCGGACTTCTCGATGATACGGTCATCGCCGGCTTTTCCTACATAACAGCGAATGAGCGCCTTACCCTCTGGTGCAGCATGCCCCCATTTCAAGTGCGTCCATGTGGCCGCTGTTATCGTCTTGGGTTCACGGCGCGAAACGACAAAGCCTGTGCCTTCCTTATGCATCCGCACCGCCTTTTCCGGAAAAGCCATCGCAATCGTTGCAACGGATGTGCTTGGGGCTTGCGTTTTTCTTTGTAAAAAGTCAGCCTCACTGAGTAACGCTTCTGTCACTTGGTGCGGAACGGCAAAAATGATTTGATCAAAAGCCCATGAACCTCCGTCACTTTCAATCGTATAATCTGCCTCGTTCCGGTGCACTTTATGAACCTTTTCACCGACCCGAACGTCAACGACCTCCGGTAGAAAAGCGGCTTTCAGCGCATCGACAATCGTTTCAAGCCCTGTCGAAAGCGTCGCAAACTGACTCGTTTTCTTTCGCGGCGCTTGGTTTTGCAGTCCAAGCATGAGGCTTCCTGCGCGTCTTTCCACCTCAATAAAGTGAGGCAGCGCCATCTTTAAACTTAATTGGTAAATATCTCCGGCATATATACCTGATAGGAGCGGACTGATAATATGATTCACCACTTCTTGCCCGAGACGGCGTTCGAAAAACTCACCGACTGACATGTCGTCAAAATCGGGAAGCGGCGGAATGAATAAATCATTTAGCGCGCGGGCTTTACCGTCCATGGTTAAAAGGCCGGTGTCAAGGAGCGGTTTGATGCGCGTTGGTACGCCCATCACCGAGCCTTCAGGAATCATATGGAGAGTATCATCTTTTAAAATATACGACGTTCCCGTTTGATTCGAAATGAGCCCTTCACTTAAATGAAGCGCTTCGACCAGTTCTAAAACTTCCACTTTTCGTTTTAAAAATGAGTCCGGCCCGCGCTCTATGACAAACCCTTCTCTTCGTTCCGTGCGGATTTTGCCGCCCAAGCGCTCGTCGCTTTCAAAAAGCGTAACCTGAAACTCTTCCTTGGTCTCCATTACATGCTTTTGAATGTAAAAGGCAGCCGTCAATCCGGTGATGCCGCCTCCGATAATGGCCACTTTTTTCATGAAACTCGCTTCCTTCTCAAAGCTTTTTCTGTTCCGATTCGCTTTTCCTTCCCTACAGCAATCGTCGATGCCCTTCCAGCAAAAAATGCGGCTTCCACGTTCGTCTAAACTGTATCAAAGGATGGTGCAATCCCGATTCTTAAAGGACTTTTAAGACCACATCGGTTAAGACATGGATAAATTCCGGATCGGCATTAGGCATCGGCGGCCGGTGGTATTGCACCCCGAATTCATCGCAGACTACTTTACACTCATAATCATTATCATATAAAACTTCCAAATGCTCAGCGACAAAACCGACGGGACAATAGATGAAATGCTTATAGCCTTTTTCTTTAAACAGATCGCGCGTCAAATCTTGGACATCCGGTCCGATCCACGGGTCCCGGGTTTGTCCGGCGCTTTGCCAGCCGACTGCAAAGTGTGGAACTTTTGCTGCTTCAGCGATTAGCTTAGCGGTTTCTTGCAATTGGTTCGGATAAGGATCGCCATAAGCGATAATTTTCTCTGGCAAACTGTGGGCGGAAAAAATCACGACCGCATCATCATGTTCGCTTTCAGGGATCGCCCGAAATTCCTCTTGGACGCGTTTCGCCCACCATTGGATGAAACCTGGCTCATCATACCAGCTCTCGATGGGAACGATCTTCGGACCAGCGATTTCCTCGGCTGTTTGTTGTGCGCGTTCCATATAGGACTTCACGCTGAAGGTGGAATAATGCGGGGCGAGAACGAGCGCGACCGCCTGTTCAATCCCGTCTTTTTTCATCGCTTTGACAGCGTCCTCAATGAACGGCGAAATATGTTTTAAGCCCAGATAAGCTTTAAATTCATATTGGTTTTGTCTGGCATTCAAGCTTTCTTCGAGACTTGAAGCTTGTTCATTCGTAATTCTTGCAAGCGGCGATACGCCACCGATCGATTCATAGCGATTTTTCAAATCCTCGAGCTCTTCATCTGATGGTCGACGACCGTGGCGAATATGCATGTAATAAGGTTCAATGTCCTCTGGTTTGTTTGGCGTTCCGTAAGCCATGACGAGCAAGCCGATTTTCTTTCTTGCCATGCTTTCGCCCCCTTAGTTACTCTTTGTGTAATCGTGAACCCACTCTGTCAATTTCTTTAAAACATTGCCGTCCACTTCAGGAAAAATGCCATGTCCCAAATTAAAAATATACCCGGGTTGTTTTTTCCCTTGATCAAGAATAGCTTTTACTCTTGTGAAAAGCATCTCCCAAGGCGCAAGCAGCATGGACGGATCGAGGTTCCCTTGTAGGGCCTTGTCCACGCCAAGCGCTCTGACCTCATCGATCGAGATGCGCCAATCAACCGATAAAACATCGGCCGGAAGCTGATTCCAAATCTTTAAAAGGTGAGCGGTACCGCTACCGAAATAAATGGATGGCACCCCGGTCTTTTTAATTTCCGAAAAGATTTTTTCCATGGTTGGTGCAATATATTGTTCATAATCATCCGCGCCAACCGCGCCTACCCATGAGTCAAAAACTTGCACCGCTTGGGCGCCGGCTTCAATTTGCGAACGCAAATAAGTGATCATGATATCGGCAAGCTTATCCATGAGGGCTTGCCATACGTCCGGTTGGGCATACATAAATCCTTTGGTTTTATGGTAGTCTTTCGAAGGACCACCTTCAATTAAATAGCTAGCAAGTGTGAACGGCGCCCCGGCAAAACCGATTAATGGGACGGATAATTGTTCACGAAGCAGGCGAATGGTCTCTGCGATGTACGGCAAATCGCGTTCTGGATGTAGATCACCAAAGCGCGAGAGGTCAGTCATCGAGCGGATGGGATTTGCAATGACTGGACCTTTCCCCTCGACGATTTCGACCTCGATCCCGGATGCTTTAATAGGGGTCATAATGTCGGCAAATAAAATGGCCGCATCGACGCCAAGTTGCTCGACCGGCAAACGCGTCACTTTCGCGCATACTTCCGGATTCTCATTGATTTCAAAGAACGAATACTTTTTTCGAATATCCCGATATTCTTTTTGATAGCGTCCGGCTTGTCTCATGTACCAAACCGGTATGTACGGAACAGCTTCTTTGCGACATGCTTTTAAAAACGTATCATTGAATGGTTTGTTTTCCAAAAGTCTTTCACCTTTTCTCGTATTTTCCTACTTTATATTATGCCATATTTTCAGCATCTGTCAGGCATCCAACTCGCACGAAACGGTTACAATTTCAAGTGTCCATCGAAAGTGCTTGCTTGATCCTTGCGCGACATGCTATTACGCCTTTTATGTCGAACATGCAACCTGTAATATTCTAACATTTTCACCGGTAAAACTTGAATCACGAAAGTTTGCTAAAGTTTAAATCCCATGTTGCCCATGTAAGAATGGGAGGCAAAAACAAAAACCACTTCTTTTAGAAGTGGCGAAAGTACTATGGGATATTTTAATTTAGCCTGAAGCAGCCGGAATTTGTCCGTACCGTCAGTTTATTTTCACCGGCACCGATTTTGCCGATAAAACTGTTTTTAGTTTTAGACTGACACTCCATTTCTTCTAATGAGATATTACTGCTGCCGGAATTTCCTTTAAACTGCACCAAGAGTGAATCGGGATGATCCAATTGAACCGAAACACTCCCACTGGAAGTTCTGAGCTTCCATTCCCCTTCGATATGATCATTCCTAGCTTTTATGCTTCCGGATGATGTCTCCGCTTTTAAAGCACCATGGACGTCACGGATTTTGATGCTCCCCGAAGAAGTAGAGAGGGACAGATTTTTCGCCGTAAGCTCCTGTACATCGAGTCCACCGCTCCTGGCCTTCATCTCCAGCTTCGATCCGGATTGTATATGGGAAGCGCGAATGCCGCCGCTAAATGTTTGAACCGAAATATCGGATGATGAAAGCAGGTCGTTCACATGGACGCTACCGCTTGATGCTTTAAAAGAACATTCCGAGTTTGCTTCGGCATCATTTACCCTGATGCTTCCGGAAGATGTTTTTAGTGATAAAATATCTGCCGTCAGTCTTTTCCCCTCAATACAACCGGATTTCGTGTTGACATCAATCTTTTTATACCATTTTTGCGGAAAATAAACGTTGACTTTTGAGCGATCCATGAAAAAACCGAAAATGAAAGAATGGCTTTTCCTCGCCACATTAATTTTGGCACTGTTATTTTCAAGTCTGACATCTAAAAATATGGTATCCGAAAGCTTTTTATTGACTTGCCCCTTTAATTCCACCGTTATTTTTTCTTGATCTGATGGAAGCAAGTTAACACTTGTAGACGTTGTTGATATAATGATTTTATCCACATCGGGGACATCCAATTCTTTTACTTCATAAAGTTCGACCATTGGAAACATGCCGGTAAAAGATTTCACCATCGAAATGATTACCCGCGCCAACCCCAACGCTCACACTTCCTTTCCTTTAGCCATGGCCACTACCGATGACATTTTCTTTCTCATTTTATCTATGCGAACGAACGATTTATCCGTTATGACTCGCGATTAAATCAATCCCCTTTGGAAGGTGGCTAAATCTACTAGACCAACCGATGCTGGTGAGCGTAGATCGCTGCTTGTGTGCGGTCATTTACACCCAATTTACTTAAAATATTGCTGACATGGGTTTTCACGGTTTTAATGCCGATGTACAGTTCGTCTGCGATTTCGGCATTCGTTTTACCCTTTCCTATTAAAATTAAAACCTCCAGCTCGCGGCTAGTCAGATCCTCGTGCTTAGGGCGAGAATCGCGGAAGCGGTTGACCATTTTGCTCGCCACTTTGGCATCGATGACGGAATCACCCCGCACCGCTTTGCGAATGGCTTCCACAATGGTCTCAGCCGAGGCGGTTTTTAACAAATAGCTCGTCGCACCGGCTTCAAGGGCCGGAAAAATTTTCTCATCATCATAGTAGCTTGTTAAAACGATGACCCGGCATTGAGGTCTTGCGGCGAGCACTTCCTTGGTTGCTTCAATGCCCCCCATTTTTTCCATGATTAAGTCCATGAGAACCACATCCGGTTCCCACTCTCTCACTTTTTCAGTCGCCAACGAGCCATCATTGACTTCACCGACAACCTCGATATCCTCTTCGATCTCAAGATAGGCGCGAAGACCCCTTCTGACCATATCGTGATCGTCGACGATCATGACTTTAATCGGCTGTGTCATCTTTCTTCCCCCTTATTGGAATGCGGATATCGACCGAAGTCCCTTCACCGATGCGGGAAGTGAGTGTGAATTTCCCGCCTAATTCCTCACAACGTTCCCTCATCGTTTTTAATCCATATGACGCTTTCTTTTCTTCGGTGATGTCAAAACCTTTTCCGTTATCTTGTACTTTTAAAACGACTGCACCGCTCGTCTCCGTCAACTGCAATTTTATGACACTTGCACCAGAGTGGCGGAGCGCATTGGAAAGACTTTCTTGTAAAAGGCGAAACAAGTGATCTTCGACACCCTTGGATAGGCCGTCAATCGCTTCGATATCGGTCTCAAATTTGATAGTCGTTCGTGTTGACAGTTCGTCAACGAGTTTTTTCATCCCCTCATGGAGAGCATCGTTGGATAAATGCACAGGTCTTAAATGGAGAAGTAACGCCCGCATTTCTCCTTGCGCTTTTTGAGCAATCTCAGCGATCTCTTCAATTTGCTGCTTAGCCATATCTACGTTTTTATCGATGGCCCGCGTTGCCGCCGATGCTAACATATTTAACGCAAATAGCTGCTGGCTAACGGCGTCATGAAGATCCCTTGCCAGCCTTTGTCTTTCCTCAATGGTTGCTGCGGTTTTCGCTTGCTCGGCGAGTTCAGCTTTTTCATCCGCGAGCTTTTGCAGATATTGCACTTGATTTTCAAAACGGTCGGCGAGCCTATTCAAAGCGCGTTCAATCGGCGCCAGTTCCCCCGGTTCCTGAATGGCGATGCGGTCGGAGAGCTTACCGTTGGACAATATTGTAATAAAAGCGGTCAGATCATCGAGATGATGCTTTAGGATCCAGCGGTCTTTCAGAGTTAAGTAAAGGCCAAGCGCAAACACAATGATAAAAACTAAAATTGAGCTGACAACGGCAAAAGAAGTGTCCCCGATCTTTTGGTAGGCGGCATAAGCTTCAAGAACGGCAAAAACGGCCAAAGCCGACAATGCCGCCAATATAAATTGTTTTTTGGCGGTTTGAATGGTTTTAATCATTTCCCCGCCTCCTACACTCTGTCAATGCGTATGTCTAAAATTTTAAAATCTAGATCAAACACGATACGCCGCGTCGCTTCATCAAAGTTTGGCGTTTTATATTGGATATCTTTGTGGCCAATGCCATCCTGCTCGTCATCATCCCCGATCTTAACAGTCGTAATACTCGCTCCACCTCTCACCATGAAAGCGACATCTTCCGGAATAAGGATATCAATATCCCCCACCCATCCGGACAGGCGGATTTCCGTTTCGCGATCGGGAATATAAGCAACCGTAAAATCAAATGCATAATCGCCGATCATCGCCGATAGCGACAAAGGCTCCACTTGCCAATTTGGCTCGTTAAACGCAAATTCCTTTACCAAATTTAAGATGGATGTCCCTTTTCCATATATTCTTTTGCCATGCTTGGGATGTGGCGGAACCGGAATATCGTCCATCCAGTGTTCAGATTTTAATTTTTCTTTCAAGTACTTCTTATAACTTTTCCGGTCATGACCATCCGGAAAGTCATCCATCCACTTTGCGGATTTTAACTTTTGTTTCAAATACTTTTTATAACGTTTCCGGTCATGACCATAATAGCTGCCGCGAAAGCCGCCAAGCATTTCCAAACCTAAATAAACCAAAAACAAGGGCCAAAGTCGCCAAAGATCGCCCCAGTGAAAAGTGACATAGCCTAAAGCATTGGCGAGCAATAAACCCCCATAAGCTGTTCCGAATAGTCCCATAAACCAGTGAGGCTTTCTTCCGCGAAAGAGTGGTTGGAAAATAGACCATAGGCCGTAGAGAAAAATAATTCCCTCAATCAGGATTAAAAAAATTGATCCGAAGCTGTAGTCAATAAGACCCATATTCGAGGCAACGAGCCATCCACCGATAAAGATAAAAATCAATGCAACGAGTAAGTTCCCGAAGGCTATACCTCTCATCTTCTTCACTCCAATGCTAGCAGAAAATCAAAGCTAGCGAACTTTTTCAATAGAAGCATAGAAAAAATCATTGATCTTTTCTTGTCTATTACTATAACGCCCTTTGCCACCGTTTGGAATAACCCTCGGGTTGTTTTTTCTCTCCGTCTTCAGTCGGAGGCCGGAAAAAGTACGTCACACAAAATGGGCGTTTGACATATTGTAAGATACAGCCAAAAAAATGGGAGGCATCTCTTATGGGCATCGAATTAACCGCGCTCCATTGGGTTTACCTCATATTCATCATCGCCATCATCGGGGTCATGGTCATGCGGCGCGACACGACGCTTGTTTGTCTCATCGGCATTTTCATCCTTGGCCTAGTCGCCACCTCATCCGTCGTTACAGCATTGACAGGTGTCTTTAACAGTTTGATATATGCGATTACCCAACTTCTCAGCACGATTTTCGTCATTTCTGTCATCGTCGCCATGAGCCGTGTCATGATGAAAACAGGGATCAGCGATGTGATGATCCGTCCGTTTGCAAAGCTAATAAAAAATTCAACCACGGCTTACTGGGTCATCGGGATCGTCATGATGATCATCTCTTGGTTTTTCTGGCCGTCCCCCGCTGTGGCACTTCTGGGGGTCGTCCTCCTTCCGGTCGCACTTAGGGTGGGGCTACCCGCATTAGGGGTGGCGATGGCGATGAACCTTTTCGGTCACGGCATAGCCCTTTCTGGAGATTACATCATACAAGGGGCACCGACCTTAACCGCCCAAGCGGCAGGCATTCCAGTATCCGAAGTGATGCGTGCAAGTGTTCCGCTTGTCATCGTCATGGGCGTCGTCACAACCATCGTCGCTTTCTACTTTTTGAAAAGAGATATGAAAAACGGGACATTGAAGGTAACTGACGAGGAATTGTTATCTGCAGAAACCGGAAAAGGGGATCAAACAGACGCTCTTTCGCCAAAAGCAAAAACCTTTTTTGCCTTGCTGATTCCGATCCTTTTGATCTTGGATGTTGTCGGTATGCTGGTGTTCCATCTTCAAGGTGGGGATGCAACGAGCCTCATCGGTGGCACCGTCATTTTTATTTTAGCCGCCATTTCCCTTTCGGCACATCATAACAAAGGCCTTGAAAAAATCACTTCTTATTTAATTGAGGGTTTACAATTTGGGTTCAAAGTTTTCGGTCCCGTCATCCCGATTGCTGCATTTTTTTACATGGGAGATGCCGGCTTCGCAGCGGTGTTCGGGCATGTATTGCCTGCGCACTCAGAAGGGATCGTCAACGACCTGGGCAATGCCCTCGCCCAGTCGGTTCCGGTAAATAAAGAGGTAGCCGCAGGAACCTTAACGGTTGTCGGGGCGGTGACGGGGTTAGATGGTTCAGGTTTTTCGGGCATATCGCTCGCAGGTTCTGTCGCACACTTATTTGCCGCAGCGATTGGAAATGGCATCAGCACCCTTACCGCTCTCGGGCAAATCGCTGCCATTTGGGTCGGCGGAGGAACTTTGGTTCCGTGGGCTTTAATTCCTGCAGCAGCTATTTGTAACGTGGATGCCTTTGAACTCGCTCGACGCAACCTTGTCCCCGTCATCATTGGTCTCATCGCAACGACGATTGTTGCCATGTTTCTCATCTAAACGTATAAAAAACAGAGGTTGGCCCAAATGCATATCCCGCCAATTGGGGTCCAGCCTCTATTCGTATTTTTATAGAATGGTACAGCTTGTAAAAAAGATAAGATATTTATTAAATACGTCTTTATTTTTTTTGCTGTTTTTTTCGTTCCCTAAACCGCCGGACTTTCATCAAATTGCCGCACATTTTATCATCACAATAGCGCTTGGAATGGTTCTTTGTCGCGTCATAGAAGACCCACAGGCAGTCCTTATTGTCACAGATTTTCACCCTAGATAAATGCCCCTCAATCAATGAATGGATAAAAGACGTAACAATCGCCTCGATGACACGGCTCCATCCTTTTTGGGTTGTTGAGAACACCAGGCGCCAACCATCCTCGCTTTTGACGAGCTCCCTTACTACTGGTGATTGTTGTAAATAATCATTTAGTAAGAGAATGTCCTTTTCGTCCACATCACCGCCTGAAGCCACACTTTCTGTCACCCGGCTGAGAAACGCGCGCAATTGGGTGAGGTGCTTGAAATCTTCTTCGTTTAAATCAAGTCCTGATTCCAGTTCCCATTTATTTAAAAAGGAGGCTCGCCATTCCGCTTCAAGCAAGCGGTCACGAGAGGGTTTTCCTGTCCCGCGCCAATCCCTCCAAATGCTGTTTAAAAAATCGATCCATATGAACTCCATAAGACACACCTTTTTTCTTGTACTGGCAAGAAAAGTATAAAATTTTTTCTGACTAGAATAAAAGCAACTAGACTTTGCCTACGTCAAAAAACTTGTCTGATCAATTTTTCTGTATTGACCCATGTAAAAGTTATTGTTATGATGACTTTGTAACCATTAAAAATAATTTTACTGGTTACAAAACTATTTTACTGCACCTGAATGATAAATTCCAGTTGGGCAAAGGAGGATAACAATGAACGCCATCCAATTGATTCAAAAACTCAGGGACTACAGTTGGGATGAAGAAGCATGGCAGCTCCCACTGGCACCCGCCATCGAAGGCATTTCGGCAAGCGTTGCCGCATGGCAACCGCCGGGCGGCGGCAATACGATCTGGCAAACCGTCAACCATCTCAACCACTATAATCGTCTAATGGTCAAAAGGTTGAGAGGCATTCAAGCTTCGTCAACCGCTCGAAACAACACGGAAACATTCGGTGCACCTGGCGATCCCAATGACCAAGAGGGCTGGGAAAAGACGGTCGCAGAAGCCAAAGCGATTGCGCAAGATTTGAAAGAGGTTTTTGCTACCTTAACGGAGAAAGATTTAGAAACCGATGATCTCGGCGAAAGAATCGCCGATTGGATCATGCACGATAGCTATCACACCGGACAAATCGTCTTGTTAAGAAAAATGCAGGGCTCCTGGCCGGCCACACGTGAAGGTTGAGGCCTACATACTCAGGCACCGGCGAATATTTGGAGGTTAAGACATGAATTGGATCGTAGAGGTACCGAATGATTTTAAATTCGAGACGACCGCAACCGGGCACGGCTGGTATCGGCTCGCTCCGTTTCACTATGATAACGACCAAAAAACCCTTTATAAAGTGGAAGAACTTGAGAGCGGAAAAGTGGTGCACATCACCATCGCACCATATGGCGAAGACGCCGTCACCGTTTCGGTTAACGATGGCGTACTGGATGATTCAGAGCAAGCCGAAATTCTACAAAAGGTGCGCTGGATGCTCCGCCTAGACGAAAACCTACAGCCTTTTTATGAAAAATGTCTCCAAATCCCGGAAATGGCTTATGTCGCTCATGAAAAACACGGGCGTTTGCTGCGCTCCTCTACGATCTTTGAAGATATTGTCAAGGTGATGCTGACGACCAATACCACATGGAACCGAACGATTTCTATGGCCGCCGCCATCGTCAACAAAATGGGAAAACCACTAGAAAGCCACCCTGAATTAAAGGCGTTTCCGAAGCCAAGCACCTTTGTTGAAAAAGGAGAAGCGTATTTAAAAGAAGAAATCCGCCTCGGTTATCGAAGCGGTTACTTGTACGAATTGGCTTTAAAAGTGGCATCCGGTGAACTCGATTTAACGAAATGGAAAAACTTGCCGACAGAACAACTGATCAAAGAATTGAAAGCCATTAAAGGCATTGGTCCCTATGCCCAAAGCACATTGCTGATGATTCTTGGGTCATACAGCGAGCTCCCGGTTGACAGCGAGTTTCGCAAGCATGTCGAAAACAAATATTTTAAAGGAAAAAAAATGACTGCAAAAGCCGCATCCGCTTTATACAGCGAGTGGGGCAACTATAAATACTTGGCGTATTGGTTTGACAGGCACCCTTAAACCGTGCCTGTTTTGTTTACCTTACGTTTCACGTAACTATAAGTAAAAGCGTAAATGAGCGCGAGACCGACTAAAAGAGTAATCCCCGCGATTTCCAGGCTTCGGCTTATAAACAGAGTGAAAAGGCTAAAGATAACCATTTGTACCAATAATACGGTGCTGTATATATGAAGAAAACTGCTTTTTAAATATTTTTCGGATAGCGTAAAACTCGTGGACGAACTCGCAAAATATTCGTTATAGAGTGCTGTTAGTTGACTAGCCGTAAGATACGTAAAAACCCAAGCGACAATGGCTGACGTCACGCCTTTCGGGAGTAGGATCATGAGCAGGATGCCAATGAGAAGAAGTCTGAACCAAATCCCCAAATATTCACCGGAACGAATGAATGTTTTAAGGTAAAACTTTTTAAATACCTGTGCTTGTCCATAACCGTAAAGCTCGGTAAGCCCCGTCAACCATCTTCTCGGTTTCATGCGATTGCGCATTTTCGGTACATCCGTAATCATGTTAGCCAATCGGTAAAACCGCTCAAGCTGCCGTTTTTCACCCGCAAGCAACTTGTCCCATTTCAAGAGGTGTTTGGACAGAGGCTGAATGATGCTCAAAGTCAATACAACAATGGCAAGAATGACGATAACAACCGCCCACCACGGCGTTTTAAAAAGAACCATCCCGATAAAAACGATCGTCAAAAAGCCTCTTAAAAGATCATATAGCGTGCTCTCTAATACATGTTGTTCTTGCCAGACCGCATAAAGATTCCAGGCTTTCACAGCAAAAAGCAGGACGAGAATGATGAGGTATCCCATTATATCCGAACTAACGGTATGGCGATAAAGCGGCATGGCAATCGCCCAGACAAACACGATGCTAGTGCCTTGAAGCAAGCCATTATAGATTAAAGCCTGGCGAAAATAGCCCGCCAATTGTTTTTCAACCGGTAATAAAAAAACGAGATCCGCCGATTTTAGGAAAGTTCGTAACGGCGTGCGAAAGACTAAGATGCCAAAGACAGCGGTCAATATCCATTCGGTCGGAAAATCGGATGACAGCCCTTTAATCCAGCGTTGGTAATAGACACCGCCACCTAAAATAAGGATATAAAGCGAAAACATAAAGCCGCTGTTACCAAGCAATTTTAAATATCGGGACGCTTCCTGCCAAAATTCTCCGCGCCGCACCATCCATAATTGCTTTATTTTTTCCATGGCTCTTCACCTTTAGCCACAGCAACATAGAGATCGTGCAGAGTAATCTTCGGGTCGCCAACCTTCTGTCTTAATTCCTCCATCGTCCCTTGCATGGCAATCTTTCCTTGATGTAGGAGTATAAACCGATCGCAATATTGTTCGGCTGTCGATAGGATATGGGTCGACATGAGAATGCCAGAGCCTTTTTCTTTCATTTCCACCATCAAATCCAAGAGGGCTTGAATAGCCAGCGGATCCAAGCCGACAAACGGCTCGTCCACGACATAAAGGGCCGGTTCGACGAGAAAGGCGGAGAGGATCATGACTTTCTGCTTCATGCCCTTGGAAAAATGGGCCGGAAACCACTTCAACCTATTCGTCATTTGAAACATTTCCAAAAGTCCCGGGAGTCGTTTTTCATATACCTCTTTTTTTAAACCATATGCCATCGCCGTTAACTCCAAATGTTCGCTCAGTGTCAATTGTTCATAAAGACTTGGCGTCTCGGGAATATAACCGATCCGCGAACGATAACGATCGGCATCCTCTTGAATGGTCTGACCGGCAATTTTAATAACACCTTCTGTCGGTTCAAGAAGCCCTAAAATATGTTTGATCGTCGTGCTTTTCCCCGCTCCGTTTAAACCGACTAGGCCGACAAGCTCCCCCTGATTCACATGAAAATTTAAATCATGAAGCACTTGGGCTTTTCTCGAATAACCGCCGCTTAAATGTTCCACTTCCAAAATCGGTTTTCCCATGACTTTACTCCTTATTTTTAACTTTCATTTCTTTTTATTTTCTCAAAACCGGCGGCGGAATGCCACTCATCTCCCCGAAAACAGTGACAAAAGGATATCTTTCCTAACCAATATAAAAAGCCGGATGCCATCCGAACATCCGGCTCCAGTTGGTTATATCATAAGTGATGAAGACTTTGGCGATTGGGCCAAGTCAAGGAATTGCGGAATGCGGCTGGCATCGACATTGCCGCCAGTAATCATGACACCAATCTTATTACCTCCAATCAAATGAGGTTTCGCAAGAAGTGCTGCTAAAGCGCTAGCCCCCGCCCCTTCCACGAGCATTTTCTCACGCTCGAGCATCAAAAGAATGGCGCAGGCAATATCCCGGTCACTGACGGTGATCATCTGATCAACGTAACGCTCAATTATAGGAAATGTGAGGCGCCCCGTTTCCTTTACCAGAAGACCATCGGCAATAGACTGCACAAAGGGCAAGCGCTCATCGGGCGCTCCGTAAAAGCGCTTGTAAGTGGCTTGCGCTCCTTCTGCTTGAACCCCGATTAGTTTTATTTCAGGATGCGTCTCCTTGACGGCAACGGCCGTGCCCGCAAGAAGTCCACCTCCGCCGACCGGAACGATGATGGTATCCAGTTCCGGGCATTGCTGCAACATTTCAAAGGCGACCGTCCCTTGGCCTGCTATAACATGCGGATCATCAAACGCATGTACGAAGGTGCCGTTAGCGGATAATGCTGCATTATAGGCTTCCTGATAAGTTTCACCGATCAAAACAACTTTTGCCCCATAGCTTTCCGTTGCCTGTACCTTTGCCTTAGGTGCTGAAACAGGCATATAAATTTTTGCAGAGAGTCCCCTCATCGTACCGCTTAAAGCAACGCCTTGTGCGTGATTGCCAGCCGAAGCGGCCACGACTCCTTGGCTAGCCTCACGATCCGTAAGCGAAAAAATTTTGTTCGTTGCGCCGCGAATTTTAAAAGAACCAGTCTTTTGTGCGTTCTCCATTTTCAAATAAACGGTTTTCCCCGTTAAGCGATCGATGGTTTTCGACCGTTTCAGCGGCGTGCGATGAACGATGGAATATAAGCGCTCCATCGCGGTTATTACATCTTGTAGTGTCAAGCAATTCCCATGTTTTCACCCTCTTCTTTCCACTTTTCTTCAAAAGCGCGAATTTTATCTTCCAATTGCAATGTCAGAGCGATTTCGTCCCAGCCATTTAGTAAGCATTGTTTTCGATACGGGTCTATGTCAAAGCGAGCGGTAAAATGGAATGCCTCGCAATGAACGGTTTGTTCGGGTAAGTCCACCCTAACTTTGAGGGAACCCACCTCTGCTTTTTCCATCAGAAAAGCGGTTTCCTCCTCTGAAAGAACAATCGGCAAAATACCGTTTTGTAAACAATTATTATAAAAAATATCGGCAAAACTCGGAGCGATGATCACTTTAAAGCCAAAATCAAGGAGCGCCCAGGGTGCATGCTCTCTTGAAGAGCCGCAGCCGAAATTGTCTCCGCTGACAAGGATCGATGCCCCTTTATATATCGGATTGTTTAAAACAAAATCCGACCGCTCATTTCCTTTATGATCATACCGCCAATGATAAAAGAGAAACTGACCGAAGCCTTGGCGCTCAATGCGTTTCAAAAACTGTTTGGGCACGATTTGATCGGTATCCACGTTGGCCCGATTCAGCGGACAAACTTTGCCTTCATGCACACGAATCGGTTCCATAACCATCCCCCCAACAGAATTATTTTCTAAAACTTCTGACACGAAAGGTTGTATTTAGATACACCTTTACCATCATGAAATCGTAATGGTTTCTTCTTGGTTCAAGCGGTGGACGGGGATGAAATGCCCGGCAATCGCCGCAGCTGCCGCCATTGCGGGGCTGACGAGGTGCGTCCTTGAACCGGCACCTTGGCGTCCCTCAAAATTCCGATTGGATGTCGACGCTGCCCGTTCACCTGGTTGCAAAACATCATCATTCATGGCCAAGCACATGCTGCATCCAGGTTCGCGCCATTCAAACCCGGCCTCTTTGAATATGCGGTCCAACCCCTCTCTTTCTGCCGCTTTTTTCACCGAGTGTGAGCCGGGGACGACGATGGCTTTGACCTTTTCATGGACTTTGCGACCTTTGACAATTTCAGCAGCAATCCGCAAATCGCTGAGACGCGAATTCGTACAGGAGCCGATGAACACATGGTCAATGGCGATCTCTTCTATCGGTGTGCCCGGCTTCAATCCCATGTACTCCAAAGCTTTTTCTGCAGCTTTTCGCTCGGATGGTTTAGCAAAATCATCCGGTGAAGGCACCCGCCCCGATATCGGCACACACATGGATGGATTCGTCCCCCATGTGACCTGGGGCTCAATGGTCGAAGCATCCATTTCAATCGTTCGATCATAGACCGCCCCATCATCAGTTTTCAATTTGAGCCACGCCTCAGCTGCTCGGGAAAAAGTCTCTCCCTTTGGGACATATTTTTTCCCTTCCAAATACTCGATCGTTTTTTGATCGGGGCTGATCATTCCGGCCCGTGCCCCTGCTTCAATGGACATGTTGCAAACCGTCATGCGTTCTTCCATTGACAGATTGCGGATCGCTTCACCGGTATATTCGAAAATGAAACCCGTGCCTGTTTTAACCCCAAATCGAGCAATAAAGGCGAGAATGATGTCTTTTGCACTCACTCCAGGTCTGATGCGCCCGTTAATCTTTACTTGCATGGTTTTCGGTTTCGATTGCCATAAAGTTTGCGTAGCCAGAACATGTTCCACCTCGCTCGTTCCAATGCCAAAAGCGAGAGCACCGAAAGCACCATGAGTAGACGTGTGGCTATCTCCGCAAACAATGGTTTTTCCCGGCTGGGTTAAACCGAGTTCCGGTCCGATGACATGGACAATGCCTTGGTCAGGATGATGGATATCCGCAAGCGGAATGCCATATTCCCGACAATTTTCTGCAAGGGTCAACATTTGCTTTTTGGCAATTTCATCGTGAATGACATGGCGGTTTCGCGTCGGCACATTATGGTCCACCGTCGCATAAGTCAAATCAGGACGCCGAACCCGTCGTCCGGAAAGCCGTAACCCTTCAAAAGCCTGCGGAGATGTGACTTCATGAACAAGATGCAAATCAATGTAGAGCAAATCGGGTTTACCTGGTTCGCGATGAACGACATGACGTTCCCAAATTTTATCAATAATCGTTTTTGGTTCCATCATCTTCCTCCTAAAACCATGCATCTTTATTGAAATGTTGCCATGATGCCAGCGATCACTTCATCCTCACTCAAATGGTCAAGGATTTTGCGAATCATGGTCTTCGTGTTGACGATCACTCCGCCGGACACAGCCAAATCAGGCGTATGGTAACCCGCTTCAAGCGTCTCATAAACGGCCAGCTCGATGGCATCGGCTTCCTCAACCATATGGAACGAGTATCTCAGCATCATCGCTGCCGATAAAATCATGGCCAGCGGATTGGCTTTTCCGGTTCCAGCGATATCAGGGGCAGAACCATGGATGGGTTCGTAAAGGCCGACGTTGTCCTCTCGCAAACTCGCCGATGGCATCATTCCTAAAGATCCGGTCAGCATACTAGCTTCATCGCTCAATATATCGCCAAACAGATTTTCCGTCACAATGACATCGAAGGCACGCGGTGTTTGAATCAACTTCATCGCTGCCGCATCGACGAGCAAATGCTCCACTTCAACGTCAGCATAACGGCTGGCCGTCTCCTCAACGACTTCCCGCCACAATTTGCTGGACTCTAACACATTGGCTTTATCGACAGAGGTGAGTTTCTTTCGCCGGGTGCGCGCCAACTGAAAGGCTTTTTCAATCACTCGCACCATTTCGTGCTTCGAATAGCGGAGCGTATCAACGACTTGTGGTTCGGTTTCGCCAAATCGACCGCTTGGCTTTCCGAAATAGATGCCGCCCGTTAATTCCCTGACCAACACGAAATCGATGTTTTCAACTACTTCCCGCTTTAATGGCGAGGCACTGATCAATGATTGTACCGCTTTTACAGGGCGGAAATTCGCAAAAAAACCCATTTCCTTTCTCAGCCCGAGCAATCCTTTTTCCGGGCGGAGATGGCTTGGGCCACCCTCCCATTTCGGCCCTCCAACCGCCCCAAGTAAAATCGCATCGGCTTCACGGCAAATACGAAGCGTTTCCTCGGGAAGGGGGACACCGTAACTGTCAATGGCAGAACCGCCGATTTTCCCTTCCACAAATTCAAAATGGTGATGAAACCGTTTCTCGATGACGCGTAAGACATCAAGTGCTCCAGCCATGACTTCTTTACCGATGCCGTCACCTTCAAGGACAGCGATTTTCTTTTTCATGCGAAACCCCTCCGTTCCAGGCGATTGGTATGAAGTGAGAACCAAAGTCAATCAACAATGTTGGCTAAATTTGGATTTGCTCCTGATCGACGCGTTCTCTCCCCAAAGTCCGATTGACCGCATCTAGGAATGCCCTTGCGCTCGCTTCCAGAACATCCTGGTTGGTCGCCCGGCCGCCGGATGTCACATCATCCCGCTTAATGCGCACAAAAGCTTCCGCTAGGGCATCACGGCCGGCCCCGATGGATTTTAGTTGATAGTCTTCAAGATAGACGTCCCCACCAATCATCCGCCCCAACGTATTGTAGATGGCCTCCACACTTCCTGCCCCTGTTGCCGCATCTTCCAATCGTTGACCGTCGGGACTTATCAGCGCTACAGTCGCCGTTGGTGTGTGGTTGGTACCATATTGAACCTGGACGGACACGAGTTCATATTTCTTGACATCCGGAGAAGCCGTTTGGCGATCGGTCAAAATCGTGAAAATATCATCATCCGTCACATTTTTCTTGCGGTCTGTTAAGGCCTTGAAGGCGCGGAAGGCTTCATTTAACGCCGCTTCATCCAATTCGAAGCCCATCGCTTCCACCTTTGTTTTAAAAGCATGACGTCCGGAATGCTTGCCAAGCACGATGCTAGATGTTGAAACGCCAACCATCTCCGGCGTGATAATTTCATAGGTTGATTTTTCTTTCAGCACACCATCTTGATGTATCCCTGACTCATGGGCGAAGGCATTTTTACCGACAACCGCTTTATTTGCTTGAACCGAAAGCCCCGTCAATTTACTGATCAAGTCACTGGACCTTTTGATTTCCTTGAGGTTCAACCGTGTTTCCGCTTGATAAAAATCTTGCCGGATTTTCAAGGCGACCGCGATTTCCTCTAACGAAGCATTGCCCGCTCGCTCACCGATACCATTGATCGTTCCTTCCACTTGCTGTGCCCCAGCTTCGATGGCCGAAAGCGTATTGGCTACCGCCATCCCCAGGTCATCGTGACAGTGAGCGGATAATTTAGCTTTATGGATGTTTGGAACATATTCCAACATGTATTGAAAGAGCCGACCATACTCCAATGGTGTCGCATATCCCACCGTATCAGGGAGATTGACCACATCGGCGCCACTCGCGATAACCGCTTCAATAACCTTTGCTAAAAACGCCCAGTCGGAGCGGCTCGCATCTTCTGCAGAAAATTGCACTTTCGGAAAAAACTTTTTGGCATAACGCACCGATGCTACAGCCGTCTCAAGCACTTGGTCCGGCGTCTTTCTTAGTTTATAAGTCATGTGAATTGGCGATGTGGCGATGACAAGGTGTAGGCGCGGTTCTCTGCTTACCCTAAGCGCTTCCCACGCCGCATCAATGTCCGAACGATGCGCCCGCGATAGACCTGTTACAGATGAATGTTTCACCGTTTTGGCAATTTGTTTGACCGCTTCCAAATCCCCTTTAGAGGTCGCCGGAAATCCCGCCTCAATGACATCGATGCCAAGGCGTTCCAATTGTTTGGCGATTTCAATTTTCTCTTGAATATTCAAATTAACACCTGGAGTTTGTTCGCCGTCGCGCAAAGTGGTGTCAAAAATCTCAATGTTTCGCACCGGTGACCACTTCCCTCTCTTCTTGAATATGTTTTTGCACAAACGGCATAAGCGCCCGTAACTTTCGCCCAACGACTTCGATCGGATGATTTTTTTCACGTTCATTGATGGCATTAAACTGCGGACGATTCACTTGATTTTCTAAAAGCCATTCTTTGGCAAATTTTCCGCTTTGAATATCTTTTAGAACATCGCGCATTCTCGTTTTCGTGTCTTCATTGATGATGCGCGGTCCGGACACAAAATCTCCCCACTGCGCGGTATCCGAGACGGAATAGCGCATGCCGGCCAAGCCATCTTCATATAACAAATCAACGATCAGTTTCATCTCGTGAAGACACTCAAAATAGGCAACTTCTGGCTGATACCCGGCCTCTGTAAGTGTTTCAAACCCCGCCTTAATAAGCGATGTGAGTCCACCGCACAACACCGCTTGTTCGCCGAACAGATCGGTTTCGGTTTCTTCTTTAAACGTTGTCTCTAAAATGCCGGCTCGCCCTGAGCCAATGGCTTTAGCGTAGGCAAGAGCCAAAGCCTTCGCTTCGCCGCTTGCATCTTGGTGAACGGCCACCAGGGATGGGACGCCTGCCCCTTCCTTATAAATGCGCCTCAACAAATGTCCGGGAGCTTTAGGTGCTACCATGAACACATCAACGTGTTCCGGAGGGACAATTTGATTGAAATGAATATTGAATCCATGTGCAAAGACAAGGGCTTGACCCGGGCGCAGAACAGGTTCAATAGATGTCTCATAGATTTGTGTTTGCCGCTCATCCGGTGCCAATAAAACGATCACATCCGCTTGTTCGCTTGCTTCAGAAACTGAAAACACCGAAAACCCATCGGCCTCCGCCCGTTGAAAGGATTTCCCTTTCCGTAAGCCGATGACAACCTCACAACCGCTGTCGCGCAAATTTTGCGCATGGGCATGGCCTTGTGAGCCATATCCAATGACCGCTACTCGTTTGCCTTTAAGCACATCTCCTTGAATGTCTCCGTCATAGTACACTTTTGTCAAAGTTTCCACTCTCCCTTTTATCAAAAATTTTTATTTAAAACCGCCCCTAAATAACGGAGCGCGGTTTTATCTCTGTCACCGAGCGTTGTCTTCCCCTCGGTAAAGCGGTGATGCCTGTGCGTGCCAATTCTTTGATGCCGTACGGTTTTAGCATCTCGATGATGGCGTCATTTTTATCGGCATCCCCTGTGACCTCGATCGTGACGCTTGTCGCGCTCACATCGATGATGGAAGCTCGAAAAGGCTCAACAATCGCGCGAATTTCGCCCAAAATTTGCGGGTGGCATAATACCTTTATTAACACTAATTCCCTCGCAACGATCGCTTGATCGGTCAAATCGGAAACCGAGAGACAATCAATTTGCTTATTCAGCTGTTTAATGAAAGGATCCAAATGGATGTCATCATCGATCTCAACAACGATCGTCATTTTTGAGCATCCCGGTTTTTCTGCCGGACCGACTGAAAGGCTCTCAATATTCCATTGCCTTTTGGAAAACAATCCGGTCACGCGATTTAACACACCACTTCGATTTTGGACAACAACTGTGATGATTCGCTTCATGGTTTCACTCCTGTCATTTCATGAAGGCCTTTGCCGGGAGCGACCATCGGATAAACGTTTTCTCTCCCATCGACCCGGCAATCAATTAACACGGGTTCCTTATTGGGTAAAGTCGTTTTCAGAACATGTCGGAGTTCCGCTTCGTTCTCGACTCGGAAGGCTTGGATGTCATAGCTTTCTGCCAGTTTTACAAAATCGGGCTGTACGGGAATAAGTGAATGGGCATAGCGACTGCCATAAAAAGCTTCCTGCCACTGACGGACCATTCCGAGCGCCTGATTATTGATGATAATGATTTTCACCGGAAGGCGAAGCTCTTGAAGGACGGATAATTCCTGCAAGGTCATCTGAAACCCGCCATCACCAATAATGGCTATCACGGTTTCATCGGGGGCAGCAAGCTGAGCGCCAATGGCAGCGGGTAACCCGTACCCCATTGTGCCAAGCCCCCCTGAAGTCACCCAGCGGCGCGGCTGGTTAAAAGTAAAATATTGAGCCGCCCACATTTGATGCTGACCGACATCCGTCGTCACTACGGCTTCCCCTCGGGTTTGTTCATACACTAATTCCACGACTCTCTCAGGTGCTAGGGCGTTTTTTCCGGATCGATACCAAAGCGGGAATTCGTTTCGATACCCCTCAAGTTGTTTCAGCCATGTCTCCGCTTGCTGTATAGGCGGATCCATTTCATTCAATTTCTCAAGCGCTTCTCGCGCATCGGCAACGATTGGGATGTGAGTCGGCACGTTTTTGCCGATTTCCGCTGGATCGATGTCGATATGGGCGATAACGGCCTTTTTGGCAAAATAGCTTAAATTTCCCGTCAGCCGATCATCAAAGCGGGCGCCGATATTGATGAGCAGATCACAATCGTAAAGCGCCATATTGGCGGCATAAGTCCCATGCATGCCAGCCATACCGAAGAAGAGAGGGTGCGCTCCAGGAAAGGCGCCCAATCCGAGCAGCGTACTCACGACCGGTATGTTTCTCTTTTCAACAAAGCTTAATAGCGCTTGAGAGGCTCCCGCGTGAATGACTCCCGCTCCAACAAGAATGACCGGTTTTTTGGAATTTCTGATTTCCTCCGTCAGTTTTTGCAGATATAAGACATTTGGTGCCGCAACCGGTGTATACCCCGGTAAAATCATCTCGCGCTTTTCTTTGACAACCGCCGATTCCGAAGAAATATCTTTCGGAATATCGATCACAACCGGTCCTGGCCTTCCGGTTCTAGCGATATAGAATGCCTCCTTCACCACTCGCGGCAGTTCCTCAACACGGCGAACTTGGTAGTTATATTTCGTAATCGGCGTGGTAATGCCCATCACGTCGGTCTCTTGGAACGCATCGGTTCCAATCACATGTGTGGCCACTTGTCCGGTAAATACAACCAAGGGGATGGAGTCCATCATCGCATCAGCAATGCCTGTGACGAGGTTGGTTGCCCCCGGTCCCGAAGTAGCGAGCACGACACCTGGTTTTCCGCTCACCCTGGCATACCCTTCCGCCGCATGAACCGCCCCCTGTTCATGCCGTGTTAACACATGGTTAATAGAGGCCTTGTAAATCGCATCATAAATCGGCAACACGGCACCGCCAGGATACCCGAAAATCATTTCAACGCCTTCATCAACGAGCGCACGAATGAAAAGATCGGCTCCCGTTTCCGCTTCCGAATGCCTTTGAACCGTTGTCTCCGCCTTTAATTCCACTTTTTGTCCCTCCTGTTTCAAATTGAAAAATGATAAAAGGCCTTTCCACTCCCGTACCCCAGCCTGAATGCGATGGGATAAAGGGGTGAAAAAGCCTTTCCACGGTACCACCCTTTTTCACGGACGCCCTCACGAACGCCGCCTCAGTGACTTGTGAGCCGATTTGCCACCTATCTCGCTTTATAAAACAATCGGGCTACTCGGTCGACCACAAGTCAGGTTTGGATAACGGGTAACCAGTTAACCCGATTTCTCCTACTCAATCATTTTTCAGAGAAACACTCCGGGGTGAGAGAATAACAGGTGACATTACCGCTTTCCACCAACCAGCAGCTCTCTGTCAATGTCTTAAGCCTGCCTTCGTTATCCCCTTCAACGCTTTCGCAATATTTGCTTTAAAACCGACGTTTTTTGCGCGTTTTTAGATGTTTATCTCTTCAAGCGTCATTCATCGCTCTCAGCTTCTAGATTTTTAACACCCCGCCCGTATTGGCGCTCGTCACTAACTTCGCATAGCGGGCAAGCCATCCGTGCTTGATTTTCGGCTCTGGAGCCTGCCAGCGCTTCCTTCGCGCCGCAAGTTCTTCTTCGTCAACGAGCACGTTAATCGTCCGGTTAGGCAAGTCAATCATTATCTGATCGCCATCCTCAAGCAAAGCAATCGGCCCGCCTTCAGCCGCTTCCGGTGAAATATGCCCGACGCAAATGCCCCGCGTCGCTCCAGAAAAACGTCCGTCAGTGATGAGCGCTACATCTTTTCCTAAACCTCTGCCAACGATGGATGAGGTTGGGGCAAGCATCTCCGGCATTCCCGGACCACCTTTTGGCCCTTCATAACGAATGACGACGACATGCCCTTCTCTTACCGTGCCATCCTCGATCCCTTTCTGTGCTTCCTCTTGTGAGTTAAAAATGATCGCTTCACCGATAAAAGTTTTGACACTTGGATCAACAGCGCCAACCTTAATGACTGCGCCATCGGGAGCGAGGTTCCCGTATAAAATCGATAATCCGCCGGTTGGACTGTAAGCTTTATCAAGCGGACGGATGACATTTTCATCCACAATCTTGGCATCTTTTACATTTTCATAGAGCGATCGTCCGGTGATCGTAATTCGTTCTTTATGAATTAACCCGTCTATTTTGCAGAGCTCACGGATGATGGCACTGACACCGCCGGCTAAATGCACATCATGCATCGAGTAATCCGAAGCCGGGCTGATTTTTGCCAAGTAAGGAACCTTTTCGGCAATTTGATTGACCCGCCGTAAATCGTAGTCGATACCCGCCTCATGGGCTAAAGCTAACGTATGCAAAATGGTGTTGGTCGAGCCTCCCATCGCCATATCCAATGCCAAACAGTCATCGATCGCTTCTTCGGTAATGATGTCGCACGGACGGATATCTTCTTCGATAAGGTGCATCAGGTAATGGGCGGCTTCGCGAATTAGCCGATGGCGCTCGGTAGATGTTGCAACAATGGTGCCATTTCCCGGAAGCGCCAAGCCAAGCATTTCCAACATTGAATTCATGGAATTAGCGGTAAACATCCCCGAACATGACCCGCACGTTGGGCAAGCGGCGGTTTCAAGTTCTTCTAATTCGGCGACATTTATTTTTCCAGCCTGGTGCGCCCCGACCCCTTCAAAAACCGAGACGAGGGATAATGGTTTTCCCGTCTTTGAACGTCCGGCCTCCATTGGCCCACCCGACACGAAAACGGCGGGGACATTCGTGCGTGCTGCCGCAAGAAGCATACCAGGCGTGATTTTGTCACAGTTGGGTATATAAAAAACGCCGTCAAACCAATGGGCCTGAATCATTGTTTCTGCAGAATCGGCAATTAATTCCCGGCTCGGCAGCGAATAGCGCATGCCAATATGCCCCATGGCGATGCCGTCGTCGACGCCAATCGTATTAAATTCAAACGGTACGCCGCCCGCTTCCCAAATCGCTTCTTTCACAACATCGGCAAATTCCCTTAAATGTTTATGCCCTGGAACAATATCAACATAAGAATTACAAATGCCAATGAAAGGTTTGTTCATGTCCTTTGTTTTTACTCCAGCAGCGTGTAGCAGACTGCGATGGGGGGCGCGATCGACCCCCTTCTTAATCGTATCGCTGCGCATGGGGCCACCTCCTCGCTTCCTTTCACCCTTAAAAGCAGTAAAGAGTCGCGTGAAAAGAAAAAAGTGTAAAGAACTTCCACAACCATACTGACCATGGTCGCCTTTAAACTTTTGTTTCGGCTATTTCTCAAATCAATTTTGTTGTGGACATCATAACGCCGATGCCGCGGAAGGTCAATACCCTTTTTCATAAAATATCAGCAATTTTGATTTATCTAATAAAATTGAAATCGCTTTCATCCTTGTTCCATCAGCATTTTTTGCAAAACAATATTTTTTTAAAAATTTTTTGAAAACGCTTACGAAAAATTCGTGTTTTTAGCACCACTATAAATTCCTGGAAACCACCTGACTCTTTTTTGTCAGTTTATCGTTTCTGTAGAATTATTTTTATAAATTTCATTTATATACATACTTCTCCTAGTCAGTTATTTTTTAGTGTGATGGCTTAAACCGCTCGTCCTTAGACTCTTCACAGATAGGGGCGATAGGACTTTATGTGATGATTTCCCGGTTCTTCTTTATAGATCGCGTTTTTGGGTTGTCATGGTCGATGGGCATTGGTAAAATTTAAAGAAAACTCGGCTTTGCTAAAGGAAACTTGGCTCTGCTAGAGGAAGAAAGTGCCTAAGTTGACCTTATGCAGGTCTGGTCAAAAACCGGTGCAAGTCTTTAGTCGGAGCCATAGTTACCCTAATACTCGCCTGAAAAACAACCTATTTCTTACCAGTAGATAAAAGACGTAGGGAGGAATGGTCATGTCGCATGATCCAAATTGCATTTTTTGTAAAATCATCAACGGGGAGATCCCTTCTGCCAAAGTTTACGAGGATGAAAACGTCTATGCGTTTCTTGACATCAGCCAAGTAACAAAAGGGCACACGCTTGTCATTCCAAAAGAGCATTATGCGAACGTTTTTGAATTGCCGGAGGATGTTGCTGGAAAGCTTTTTTCTGCCGTTCCGAAGATCGCTAATGCCGTCCGCGAAGCATATCAACCGATCGGCCTAAACTTGTTAAATAATAACGGGGAAGCCGCCATGCAAACGGTCTTTCATTACCATATCCACATTTTGCCGCGGTACGGGAAAGGTGATGGCTTCGGCTTAGTTTGGAAGCCGCATAACGACGACTATACCTTCGATGATCTCCAAACCATTGCTTCTGAAATTGCCGAAAAACTTTGATGCAACAGAAGTCGAGCAGGCGAAGTTTTTACCAAAAACCTACGAAGAAAGCATTCGTCAGATGGCATGACGTTTTTCCACCAGTCTCCTTAAACGTCACGCCATATTAAAGAGAGGCATACACCTTTTATCCATGGTCCTTTTGGAGCATTGTCCAACTTTGCCATATGGTACGGATGGCCTTTTTTCACTTTTTATTCATGGTCCTTTTGGTGCAATGTCCACCATCATCGCGCATGAAGTTTTTTATCTCCAAAGGCGGAAATTTAACTTGTGCGTTCCATTCAGGGTGCGACTTTGATATAATAAGATCAAATGCCGAACGAATAAATATCGGCAAACAGGCGGCGATGTTTTTGCGATAAGCATGAGCGCATTATCGAAGGATATCGTTGTCTTGAGAAGAGGAGAGATGAGAATGAGTCAAGTTTTGAAGTTGATTTTAATCGCTTTATTTATGGCCATTGGGACAGTCTTACATGCCGTTGTTCCGAGTTTTCCAATGAAGCCAGACCTTTTGTTATCGATGATGTTCCTTGCGATCTTCCTGTTGAGTGATCGTAAGAACTTTCTCGTCATCGGTCTCGTGGCCGGGCTCCTTTCCGGGCTGACGACGACGATACCTGGCGGGTTTTTACCGAACGTCATTGATAAACTCATTACCGCTTCGGTGATCTTTGGGATCTTTTCACTGATCCGCAATGTCATTCCGAAATATGTCAACGCCCTTGTTTTAACGGCGCTTGGCACCGTTTTAAGCGGCACGGTATTTCTAACATCACTAGCGCTTATTATCTCTTTGCCGCCGGGAACAAGCTTCCTCGGATTATTTTTAGCGATCGTTTTACCAACGGCAGCGATTAACACCGTTCTGATGGCAGTGGTATTCCCAATCGCCCAACAAATCATGAAAAACAGCATTTCTAACCGAAATACCGTAAAAAAAGTTGGATAAAGATAATTGGGCTCTGCCAATCATTTGCAAAAGGCAGAGCCTTCGTTCTATTATACTGGCCAGAAAATCATCATAACGGTATAAAAATAAAGCCGCGGACCTTCCGCGGTTTTTTAAATGGAAAGATAGTATAAACCAGCATCATTACACCAAGGGTTTCTCCTTCACCTAACAGAAAGGATATCCCCTGCGTCTTGTTTGATTATTTAAGGAACCATGTCGTGAGCGCCATCATCAAAATGATGACCCCAATGAGGCCGAGGACCATGGTCATACGCTGCCGTTTTAAAATCGTGATATTTTTAAAAGCATAACGCTTCTGGTTTTGGATTTCTAAGAGCGTTCGGCCAATCAGCCCCAAGCCGATAGCGAATAAAAGAAAAAGGAAAAGTCCGCGCATTCCCCCACGCCCCTCCCCGGGAAATGTTGAAAACCGATCCCTACACGATATCGTGGAAGGCATCTTTGATGATATGTTTACAACCCCCCGGGCAATGTTCAAAAACCGTTCCCTTCACGACCCTTTATATTAAAATTATGCGTGTTATACTATAAACATGAAGATTTAGAATCTGTACATAACCACGAATGTCTTGGGAAACGTTTATAAATAGGCAAAAATTTGCGAGGTGACGGAAATGGGAAAAGCAACCTCCTTTCTATGCGGCTTTCTGACTGCCGGAGTGATTTCCAGCGTAGCGGTATTATTAAGCACACCGAAATCGGGTAAAGAATGGCGGAAAGAATTGAAAGAAAAATGGAATGATGCCGAATTTAGCATGACAGAAGTCAAAGTGGCAACAGAAACACTTAAAGAAAGCGTTGGAGAATTCGGCAGAAAAAGTCTACCTGCATTGAAACAAACCGTCCGTGACATCCAAGAAATCATAACGGTTTGGCGTGAAGACATTAAGCCGAATCTTGAGAGCATATCCGGACATTTGAAAGAAATGAAACCATCCGAACCGCCGTCTGATAAAAAATAAATCAGTGACCGGAACAGGCCCAAAGAGGCCTTTTTTTATACATTTTAAAAAGGGATTAGCACGTCAGTCCCAATGTTTCATCATCGGCATAAAAATTGTCACAAAAAATAAGGCCATTTGGGGTTGATTTTATTTAAAAACCACAGTAAAGTTATGCAGGTAATCCATTCTTAACAACATCGATTTGAAAGCAAAGGATTGAGATGATGAATTGCTTGAACTCATTTAATCTATATAAAGATTTTGGGACCGTGCGACTCTTTCTTCTGTCGTTCTTAGGCATGATTGGTTATTATATCGTTTATAACTTAGTATGCAATGGACTGATCGAAGCTCGAGAAACCGTACCGTTCCATTTTTTTATCTATTTTGCTTGTGCGCTCGTCGTCTACCCGCTTCATAAAATATTGCATGGCGTCCCCTTTTGGATAACCGGCTACAAAGCGAGCTTGACTATCGAACGGACGGGAATTTTACCGAGAATGTATTGCGTAATCAGTGGAGCGATACCAAAACGCGTCTATTTCCTCGGCATGCTATTTCCGCTGATATTTGTAACCAGTGTTTTGTCATTATTGAGTGTGCTATTTTCCACGGGGATTCTTTATTATTCCGTGATTGGTACCATCAACTTCGGCCTTGGCGTCTGTGACCTCCTATGCATGGTCCGTCTTGTCTCGGCTCCGAAACATGCTTTTATTGAAGAAGACCGTGACAGTTTACGCATCCTCATCAAACAAAACGCCTAACTAGTCCTTACGGTAAACATTGAAAAAAATGCGATTATTGGGTAGGTCCATGGTTTTTGCCTTAAGATAGAAGCGGTCTTGGATGACAATGCGATTCATGTCAACATAAATCTCCTGTTTGTCAGGAAGAACCGTGATCCACTTGGGTAGCCCAGACCCCGCGCGAATGAATTTAAGCACTTCTGAAGCTGGGAGGGCCAATCGGCCTAATTTGATTTCTTTTTCTCTCAGAACGATGTTCCCAAGCCGGTCGACATCAGGGTGAAACGACATCGCGAAAGGTACATTGATCCCCAACACTTTTAATTCACCATTGATGTCGAGCGTATCGCTTAAGTCCACCTGATAAGATAAATTCCCCGACGGGTGTTTGGCAATTTCCGCATTCACCCACTTCACAAGTTGTTGCTTGTCCGCTTGAACCGTAAAGACTGGTTTTTCAGACGTAAGCTGCCTCGGGTTCTTTGGCAGCTTTTCACTTTCTTGAAACGGAATCACAAGTAGGGCAATGATCAACAATATAATGAACACATCAAGCCCCACCAATATTAAGAAGGCTTTTTTCCACTTGTTCATGTTTACACCTCTTTTAACCTTACTCATTATGCTTTGAAGGAGACCGCTTTTTTATGAAAACTTCCCTCAGCAGTAGCCAATTGCAAAAAGCTGACCGGAACGATACTTGCGCCCTTTCCATAGATCAGAGACATTCCCCATCATCTTTTCACTTACCGAATCAGACTACCATTTTACGTGCTTTTTTGTTAATCTTAAATTACGTGTTTTTGTTGGAGGTTTGTGAGATGATTACGATCGCCTTTATCATCTTCGGCGCCCTTTTTCTTTTTGTGTTAAACGGCTTGTCCATTGCTTTTTGCAATAAAAGAGAAATGCCCGAAGACCATCAGCATCATTTTATACGACTTATCAATGTCCTTGTGACGATTATGCTCATTAGCAGCTATTTTGAATTGTTGCTCCGCCTCGGTAAACCGCTTTAATAGAGAAGAGCTAATGATGATACATATTGGGATTGTGTAATCATTTACAATTTTTGTTTGAAAACTCAACCCAAATCGTAAAATATGTTATATTATATTTGATTCAAATGTCCAAAGAAAATTTAAACGGAGCTAGGAGTGTCGACATGAAAAAATTGGCAGCCGCCATTGCGGTAGGATTTGGATTAATCAGCATGACAGCTTGCGGGAATAGCGGTAACGATCCCGTTGTAAAAACCGATGCTGGAACGATCACACAAGAGCAATTTTACAACAAGTTAAAAGACCAAGCGGGAGACCAAGTGCTACAAACCATGGTCTATGAACAACTGCTGTCCAAAAAATACAAGGTCACCGATAAAGAAATCGATAATAAAATTAAAGAGCTGATGGAACAAAATAAAATTTCCGACCAAGACCAATTAAAATCCGTTTTGGCTCAAAACGGACAAACCATGGATGATTTAAAAGATAATGTTCGCTTGAATTTGTTGATTTTTAAAGCGACCACAGATGGCGTGAAAGTCTCGGACAAAGAAATGGAAGATTACTTTAACAAAAATAAAGATACACTCATGGAAGTGAAGGCAAGTCACATTCTTGTCAAAGACTTGAAAACCGCAAACGAAGTCGAACAAAAGCTTAAAAACGGTGAAGATTTCGCTAAGCTCGCTGAAACTTATTCGACGGATACCGCGACAAAAGATAAAGGCGGCGACCTTGGCTGGTTTCACAAAGGCGACATGGTTCAAGCCTTCGAGAAAAAAGCATTCAGCATGAAACCCGGTGAAATCAGTGAACCAGTGAAATCAGAATACGGTTACCATATCATCAAACTAGTTGCCAAAAAGGACAGCCTGAATGACTTTAAAGACCAAGTCAAAGAAGCTGTTCTGCAATCTAAAGCGAAAGATACACAAACCGTTCTGGACAAGCTCGTCAAAGACAATCATGTAAAAGTTAAGGACAATGACTTTAAAGATCTATTCAATACAACTTCAGCCAGCACATCGAAGTAAGAAAAACCGGGCATACGCCCGGTTTTTTAAGTAGGGACTACTGAACAACCTACATTTTGATCAAAAGCTTACCACTCGCAGTTTGTGACATGAAAATACCTGACGAATGATCAAGTGAAAAAAGGAAAAAAAAGTATCCCGAAGGATCTTTTCAAGGTTCATAACCAGAAACTGCAGGGCAATGACGGTTTCACTTGTCTGTCGAAGGCGTGCTCGAATAAGACCAAGCCCATATGTACGCTTGCCCTCGCCAAATTTGCCTTCGACGGCGTTCCGATCCAAGGCGTCCTGGTATTCTATTCGTTTTTGGGCGCTGTCTTCCTCACTGTCTTTTAAAGGCCGGCCCAGTTTCGGTCCGCTCAG
>NZ_AUMM01000035.1 GCF_000430685.1 Tuberibacillus calidus DSM 17572
GCCTTCTTGGCTCTAAGGTTTTCTGAAATCTCCCAAAGGGAGTCATATTGGCGAAGTTGGGCATCGACGAGAAGTAAAATAGCTTTCCCTGTTAAAAGTTTTTTGGATCCGTGATCGCGGTAAGGATGCCGATAGAGAGCAACATCCAAAATCTTAAGACACTTTTCAATAACGGTTTCTTCTGGTATACTGTTACCCATGTTAATGCTCCTTTTGTAGAGGTTTTTGGGTAACTTGTCTATTATATCTCTACATTAGGAGTTTTTCTTATAAATGTCTAATAAAAAATACCTTTTTTGTAAAATTTTATTTACATTACCGTTTAAAAACATTTATTTGCAAAGTCAGTGGATTTATGCACAATTTTGAGACTCCAGCAGGCGGAAAATGAGCAGACGCTCCAGTATTTGGTAAAACAACAACAAAAACTGTAAATAACTGAAGCATATGCGCAATTTCAGGTCGATCGGCTGCCAAAACTGAGCAAAAATCCGATTTATGCGCACTTTTAAGGCACTAGCCGGCGGAAAATGAGCAGACGCTCCAGTATTTGGTAAAATATCAGCAAAAACTGTAAATTACTGGAGCATATGCGCAATTTCAGGCCGATCGGCCGCCAAAACTGAGCAAAAATCCGATTTATGCGCACTTTTGAGACTCCGGCAAGCGGAAAATGAGCAGACACTCCAGTAATTGGTAAAACGGTGGCAGGAACTGTAAATAACTGGAGCATATGCGTAGTTTCACGTCGATCGGACACCAAAACTAAGCAAAAACCCGATATATGCGCACGGCTCCACCCGATTCATGGGTATCGACGCGCTCTAACCGCAAAAAGGGGCAGCCACCACAACGCTTCGTGGATGACTGCCCCAACGACCGGGCTTTGCCGGTTTTACCCGTTTTTTAGGAACATGATGTCGATTGTTTCACGAAATGTTTCCAATCCGATGAAGGGAAAAAATGTTCAGATATTTCCTTTTACGTAGCCGCCACACATCGGTTTATTCACCGACATCCTGATTAATGTTTTCGGTCAGCGGCTTCCAATAACTTCAATCTGAAATCTAATGTGTTGTACTTCTTCTTCTTCCAATACCAACCGAATGAAACCGGAACGATGATGACAAGAAGCATCAACAAGACGATTGGACCGAGTTCTAAGCGAACAAAAGAATCATATTGATGTTGGAAATCTTGGACTTGGGTAATGTTCATGACATCGCCTTCCGTCAAGATTAAACCTTCCTCTGGCGCATAATAAGCATATTCGTTCCAATCTTTTAAGAATATGTAATCACGTACGGTTTTATAACTTGCGACAGCGACAGTGATTTTTGAAATCGTATATTCTTTATTATCCTTTTTCACCTTAATAGGTTGATCTAAATTTATGGTTTTCACGTGATGAAGTTCAAGAGATCCGTCTTTAAAATCATAATTTGCCGTCTTATACTGCTTTTCAAAGGCTTTATACATGTCGCCGCTCGTTACGGTTTCCGCATGCGAAATGCCAAAGGTGAAAAAGAATGCTGCCGAAAGTAGAGTAAGACCAGCTAAAATCTTTTTAAACACACTGCTTCCCTCCTGTCACCTTCTATAATACCATAATCAAGCTGTTGTCAGTCTATTTCAAAAAAATTTTTTTAACGTTCGCGAACGATTTTAGCTAAAATCTGGCCTTTTTCATCCATCTTCACCGCCCGAAAATAGGCGTCATGATAAAACGTAAACCAAGCGCCTTCTTCAATCCCTTTATGGAGCCATTTTTCTTTAGCAAAAATCGAATCCATTGGATAATCGTCATAAGCCAATACCCATAAAACATTATGGTGAGCGTGGGTCGGCATGAGATCAGCCATGTGGTAGGCTATTTCCCCATCGCTTTCCAACGTAATAATGGCATGGCCATTACTGTGGCCGCCCGTATGATGCATCTCGATGCCAGGTAGGATCGTTTGGTGTTCGGAAAAGGTTTTGACCCGCTCAGCGATGGGCTTCCAGTTTTGTTCCCAATATGTGTTTCTTGAGCGGATGTTCGGGTGACGCATTTCTTCCCATTCGATCTCCGTTGTCCAAATTACTGCGTTCTCAAAGGTCGGAACGAGTCGGTCACCATCCCACTTCGAAAGGCCGGTGACATGATCGAAATGCAGATGCGTCATGAGAACGGCATCGATATCTTTTGTCGTAAGCCCAAGGTGCGCTAAACTTTCCTCGATATGCGCTTCATCTGTAATGCCGTAATTTCTTTTCTGTTTTTCTGTAAACTTGCCATTGCCGATGCCGGATTCAATCAGAAAATTTTTCCCTCCGGCTTGTAGCAAAATCGGATCGGTTCGTAATTCGATTTGGTTTAAGGCGTTTGCCGGATATTTTTTCTCCCATAAGGCTTTCGGTACTACACCAAACATGGCCCCGCCATCCAAATGCGTGACCCCACCGTCAAGCCAAGTGAGTCGAAATTTTCCGATTTGCAGTTGTTCCATACTCTCCCCTCCTTATTAGCAGTTTAACATAACTGCCCCCTAATTTTGAAACGGCTTACATGAAAAGGGGAGAGTCAACAAAGCATGACAAACAATGGATGCCGTTTGCGCCGCAACCTTTAGTTACCGTTTTTGAAAAACGCTTCACAGCGATAAATGCGGTGGCCTTTTGCCGCAAATTTTTCCTCGTATTCGGTTTGAACGTTATGTTCAATTTTCGCCTGATGTAAATCCAAGCTGATGTTTTCAAGGATCATGCCAAATTTCGAAAAACTTTCAAGAGAATACTCAAAAAATGCTTGATTATCGGTTTTTAAACAAATTCGTCCGCCTGGCTTTAACACGCGCTTATATGTCTCAAGGAAATCACGGTACGTTAAACGCCGTTTTTCGTGCCGTTTTTTGGGCCACGGGTCGGAAAAATTCAAATAGATGCGGTCAATCTCAGCATCAGCAAAATAATCCATTAAATTTTGCGCATTCACATTTAACAGTTTGACATTATCCAAAGGGTGATCGACGAGTTTTTGCACCGCGCTGACGATCACGCTCTTTTCTCTTTCAATGCCAATAAAATTTTCTTCAGGGAACAGCTTTCCCATTCCGGTAATAAATTGTCCTTTCCCGGTTCCGATTTCAATATTCAGCGGATGACGATTGCCAAATACAGTGTGCCAGCTTCCTTTATATTGTTCCGGTTGCTGAAGCACGATGTCGGTGTGTTGGGTGATATAGTCCGCTGCCCACGGCTTATGTCTGACGCGCATGCGAGTCATCCTTTCTTTAGGTGTGCATAAAAATGGGATGGTTTTACAAATTATATAGAGATAATACCAACATTGACAAAGGAAGTGATTCCGATGGCGATCAATGACCGCCATAAGCTTGGTCTTATCTTAGACATACTAAAAACTCACCACTTGGATGGGGTGGCGAGTCAGTCGGAATATGAGCAATTATACCGAGCAACGAAACAGTATCTGGACGAGATTCCCGACCATGAACACGCCGAGACCTTGCGAGCCATTCATGATTACAGCGCCCAAGCGATGCAAATGGACGGTTATGATGACCATATTCATAATAATAAAGAAAATATCGCCTCATGGGTTCAGACACTCGGCTAAGCGCCCTACCGAAATCATTGTCCGGTTAAGAACTCCATTAATTCGGTTTCTTGATGTTGATATTCTCCCTCATTAATAAGAAGGGTTGTCAGGTGACGGACTACAATATACCAGCGCAACCGCCGTCTGGTTGCCTCAGTCAGCGGCCAGCCGTATTCATTCAGCCAGTCCTGCCAATCCTTTCGGTCGATATACCAATATAAGACCATGCTAAGGTCAAGCGCTGGGTCAGCTAACATGGCTTGATCCCAGTCTACTAAATAAAGCTGTCCTGATTCGTCAATCAGCCAGTTGTTATGGTTAATATCACAATGACAAACGGAAAGGCGCGGCGGTTTGACATCACCGCAATATTCCGCCAAGAAATCGATCGCTAGCCGAACGATTTGATGGTCTTGATACGGTTTACTTTTTTCAATCAGCGCTTCGCAAATATTTTCTGGAAGAAGCGGTGCTTTCCCAAGCCTAGATAGCATAAACGCCAAAGGTTTGGAATCGTGAATTTTTTTCAACATTTGAATCACTTGGCTTGATCTCATTTCCTCGGCGCTAAGGGAGCGGCCTTCCAGCCATTTTTGTGCTGTAATGACATCCCCGTTTTCCAACCGTTTCGTCCACAAGAGCTTCGGCACGATGCCTTCAGCCGATAATACGGCTAAAAAGGGGGAGGAATTGCGTTTAATAAACAGTTTTCCTTTTTTTGATCGGGCAACATAGGCTTTGCCAGTATTGCCGCCAGCCGAAGTCAGCACCCAATCATCACTTAACCAATTCATGTCGGACGACTCCCCTGCATTCCGATTTTAAAACATGGCTCTGCTTAAGAGAACTTAGCTCTGCTAAAGGAAACTTGGCTCTGCTAAAGGAAACTTGGCTCTGCCAAGCCTTTGAAGTGAAGGCAGAGCCTTAGTTGATCTTATACTGGACTCATTTACTAGCCAGTGCAAGCCTTTGAAGTGAAGGCAGAGCCTTAGTTGATCTTATACTGGACTTATTTACTAGCCAGTGCAAGTCTTTGAAGTGAAGGCAGAGCCTTAGTTGATCTTATACTAGACTCGTTAACTAGCCAGTGCAAGCCTTTTTAGCGAAGGTAGAGCTTAAGTTGGCCTTATGTTAGCCTGATAAATAAACAGCCAGTGTAAGCCTCTTGGGCTTAGGCAGAGCCTTATTGGCCTAAAAAAATTTTAACCCCGTTCATCAAAAGATCGAAAAAAGTTCACTTTTATACCTTATGACATCTTTCCCCTCTGGTCAAGCTGAAAATTTCAACCTTAAGCTCCGCATTCGGGAAAACTTGGAAACACCAAAATCATCATCTCGCATGACGCTTCAGATGCGGGCCTTGGCGGAGGTCTTTGTATGTACTAAAAGGCATTCCGCACATCGAAGTTGTCCGTGTTTCAGCGGAGAGCGATGCCGATTCATCAGCGATAACCAAACTTTCATTGTTGTGCGGTCGTAAATGTCATAGGCCTCACTGTATTTCGCAAACTCCACATAACTTTCCGGCGCAAGCAGGCAAGCTTTCACAGGGATGTCTAAATCGTTTTCCGTTAAAATCCGTTGAACCGCATGAACAGCCGGATCAAGCGCCAAATATGGATTGTCCAGCTGCCTGATCCCATTTGACGTGATTTCCTGCCACTTCCGGGTATTTACCCCTTGCAGGACACTTGCCGATTCCCCGAAAACCGTCTGGATGCACCAAACTGTAAACGGAGTCAAAAGGATCAGGTCGCCATCGATTTCCGTATCGTCCACCAAAAAAGTGGGATGATATAGAACGAGCGTCGTATCATCAAGCAGGCGCAAGAGCTGTTTTATAAAGGGATCGGTAGGCTTCATCTCGTCAGCGGGCGGCTCCAAACTCGGCGTCGTTGTCGCCCAAAGCAGTTGTTTTTGAAAAAAGGCTTCATGAAACTTCGTTTTGAGCGTTTGCACATCAAGTCCCCGATGGGCATTTTTTTCCGCAAATTCTTGGTAACGGCGCGTTTTAATCTGGGTAAATCGCCCGGCGTAACGATAAACATTCGTTTCATAGCGCGAAGGATAATGGTTGAGTTTAATTAATTGAGCCATCTTCCACTCTCCTTATCTTTCTTGAAGCGGAAAGCGCTCGACCATCACATATCTGGGCGTCTGCGCGGGCTCGACCCGATAAAGGGCAAATTCAACCGCCCGCCATCCGAGCGGTTCAAATTCGGGAAGAGAGGCTTGCCATTCTTCATTGGTGACGGGTCTTCCCCGCCATTTTTTAGCGATCGTGATATGCGGGCGATACGGCCGTTTCTCCTCCTGAAAACCAACTTTTACGGCACATTCTTGAACCGCCTGGCTCAATGCGGGTAAATAACTGTCGTATTGTACACCCATCCAGACGACACGCGGCTCGTCTTTTTTGCCGAAAGTGCCGAAGCCATTCAAACGAATTTCCATTGCCGGTTGTTTGACTGCTATCTTCCAGAGTTCAGTATTAAGCTGATCGATTTGTTCCGAAGATGCCTCTCCTATAAAAAACAAGGTGATATGATAATCTGCCCGATCTGTCCAATAACCATATGTAAGCCGTTTTTTCATTATGCTGGCCCGCTCGGAAAGGTGTTTTTTGACTTCTTCCGGAACGGGTATCGCTAAAAAATAATGTGGCATCATAACCCCTCCGAAATCTTTCTACAAGTTGTATTATCTCACAAATGCAGCCTATTTTGTTATAATGATTGACGAAAATAGGAAAAAATCCGATACGGGTTTTTAGCTGTTGTTAACGAACAACCCATTATTCCGAGAGAAAGGTGTTTTGTCCATGGTCAAAATAGCCAATCACATTACAGACCTGATCGGTGATACGCCGCTGATCCGGCTAAATCGGCTTCCTGACCCGAATGGTGCAACGATTTATGCCAAGCTCGAAGCGTTTAACCCAACCCATAGCGTCAAAGACCGGGCAGCGTTTAACATGATTCTCGAAGCTGAAAAAGCAGGCAAGTTGAAAAAAGGGGCGACCATCATTGAACCGACATCCGGCAACACCGGCATTGGCCTGGCGATGAATGCCACCGTACGCGGTTATAAAGCCATCATCGTCATGCCGGATACGATGACCAAAGAGCGCATTAATTTGCTAAAAGCGTATGGTGCCGAGGTAGTGCTTACGCCAGGTGATGAAAAAATGCCAGGCGCCATTGCAAAAGCGAAGGAACTGGCTGAAAGCATCCCGAACAGCTTTATTCCCATGCAGTTCGAAAACGAGGCGAACCCTAACGCCCACCGCCAAACAACAGCCTTAGAAATAATAGAAGCCGTCAAAACTATTGGAAAAACGTTCCGCGCGTTTGTAGCTACGGCCGGTACAGGCGGAACCATTACGGGCACTGGTGAAACACTTAAAGAAGCGTACCCAGATTTAACGGTCCATGTCGTTGAACCGGCAGGATCTCCTGTGCTTTCTGGCGGAAAACCTGGCAAACACAAACTCGTCGGTACGAGTCCCGGTTTCATTCCAAAAATCCTTAACATGAACATTCTGGATGAAATTATTCAAGTGACGGATGAAGCAGCTTACGAAACCACGCGCCGCTTAGCCCGTGAAGAGGGCATCCTCGTCGGTCCTTCCTCTGGTGCTTCTGTTTACGGCGCGATCCAGGTCGCCAAAAGATTCACACCAGATGATGTCGTCATCTGCATGACCAATGACACCGGCGAGCGTTATTTGTCCGGCGATTTGTTTATATAAATAACTGCCACCGATTTTTCGCCCAACCGTAGTAGGTGAGTCACGCTCTCAAAATGTATTTTTTCATTCCGCTATTTTACAAAATAAGGATGTTGCGTCCCTCAGCGTGCTGGAAATCCTCCACCAATGGGACGCATTTCCACCTTATGTCCGATCCGCAACAGAATCCAGTCCACACGGAAAAATAAATCCATTTTATGGTAACCCATGCACGCGTTCACCTAATATAAAAGTGTCGTGTCCCGCAATATTCCCCCTCTCGCGTTTGAAACAGCGAAAGCATCCTATTTTTATAAGAGCCAACATGATGTAAGCACTTTTCAAAAATTTTGCGCCTTTCCATTTGACAATTTGTCAAACTATTGTACCATTATAAGAAAGGGGAATGCGTTTAGACTTTTCTTTTCTCGAAGCAGTACATCCGTATACATTTTTGTTTTCGCCATTATGCTACATGTCTCAACATTCCACTCGAAGAGATTGGTCAATCCCCTTTGAGGCAACAGAGAATCGGCTGATGTAAAACAAAAAATGTTAGGAGTGGTTTTTTGAATCCCTCAACAAACAGGATGCTGAATCGAGTGAAGGATGTCTATTTGTACATTAAGGAAAACGGCACGGTGACGACCCAGGAACTTGTGGATGCATTTGAAATGAATCAAAGGACCATTCAAAGAGACTTGAACATTTTAACCTATAATAATCTTGTCAAGAGTGTCAGCCGAGGGAAATGGACAGTCACCAATAAAAAAGTACGCGTCTCCTGACGAAAGGCCGAAAAAGGGCGCTCCGTCGGAGACTGGTAAAAATTTCCCCGAACGGAGCCCCTTTTTGCCCAACACCCTCCCGTCTAAAAGTGACAACCGCTTTCGAAAATTATTTATGAATTCATCGTTTCGAAGGTGGCGATGTCATGACGGAACGGGTTGGCCTCATTGCGACTTCACGTAAAACCTTGCAACACCCTGCTCCGGCAATTGACTTTTTCCGTGGTTCCCTTTTCACACATACCATTCTATACGCCCAAAAACACTACGACCGCTATTATTTATTTGATGTAAAAAATGGACTTTTATTGCCGGATGATATCCTCATTCCTAAACTGCTTTCGATCAAAACATTGACAAAAGCAGAAAAACAAGCCTGGGCAGAATCCGTTATACGGGAATTTCGTGAATGGGAGCTGCCTGAGTGCATTACCGTCTATATTCACGGCGGTTTAATTTATCGTCAATTACTTGAACCGGAATTAAAAAAATATGGTTTTACTTATGAAGTCCCTTTTAAAGGCTTTGGCATCGGCGAGCAATTGAATTGGTATAAAGAACATTTAAAAACGAAATAAAAAAAATTGGCTCTACCTAGCTTTTTAGACGATGGCAGAGCCTTTGTTTTACTATAAGAGCCTAATAAATCATGTCCTTGCGCTAGGTTGATGGTCCTCTGAGTCTTGAAAACCTAGCGCTTTTTTAGTTGCACAAGAGATTTTTAACCGCCTCACCCGGACCCCCTCACCACACACCTTCTCCACTTGACATATTTTTGCGGCAAGCCCCGCTTAATTTTAGCAACGGGTGGAGCCAGGCTATTAAATAAATCGATTCAGAAACGGAATTCTCGTACCGAGCACTTGTTTGGCAAGCCCGGAGCGGAAAGAGAGCACCATATAGATAAATCCGCCAACGGCAATACCGAGTACGGAATAAACAAGCGCTTGAAGGCGGTTCGCCGGTACGAATCCACCGAGTACGCTGAACAACCCCCATATCCCAAGTCCCATGATGAGTGTAAATAGTGAGATTAAAAGGAATCGTTTTATGATAAAGCGATACGGGTAACGGGCCATTTTTCCGATGAACGCTAAGTTGATAAGAATGGAGACCGCATATCCTAAATCCGTAGCAAAAATCGAGCCGATATCCGGCCACCATTTTAAAAACAATGGGTTAAAGCACATTTTTAATAAAATCCCGATCGCTAAGCTTAAAATGGTCACTTTTTGACAATTAATGCCTTGAAGAATGGCTGCCGTAACAGAAAAACCGGCAAAGAGCACAGCCGATGGCGCATACCATCTTAAGATATAGCCACCCAAGGTTATGGAATCACTAAAACCGTAAAGCAATCCGTAAAGCATATAAGCGAGCATCGATAAACCGACAGCGGCGGGAACGGTAAAGAACAGCACAAATTGTAAAGCCTTCGTCATTTCAATTTGCAATTCTTTTTGTTTCCCTTCCGTAAAAGAAGCCGTAATTGCCGGCACGACACTGACGGCAAGGGCCGTCGCCAAAGAAACCGGAATCATCACGAGTTTTTGATCATAGGTCATGAGATTGGCGATAATGGCTTTCACATCGAGATTTAAGTGTTGATGATAAACATTTAAAAAATGATTCAAAGTTAATTGATCTATGAGTAAGTAAAGCTGGTTGGCAAGGCCGACAGCAACAAACGGTATGGCATACTGGATCAATTCCGCGTACATCGACTTAAGCGGCACATGATGGTCCGGACTTTGTTCAACGAGCTGATCCAAATGCGGTTTTCGTTTAAACCAATACCGAACTAAAAGAACCAGTCCAGCCACTCCACCAACAAAGGCGCCAAACGTGACGGCAGCGACGGCATTCCTCACCGAACCCGAGACCTTCATGATAATAAAAGCGGCCACCAACCCAAAACCGATGCGGACGATTTGTTCAATCGTTTGGGACGTGGCTGTCGGTCCCATGGATTCAAAACCTTGAAAATAACCGCGCATTAAACTCATTACCGGAACAATAATCAGGGCAAAACTGAGCACCTTCATGATGAAAACCAAATTGTGGTAAGTCTCGCCACTCCTTGCTCCATCAAGTGTGATCGACGAAAAATACGGGGCGCCGTAGTACATGAGAAGGAATCCTAAAAAGCCGGTCAGCGTCATCACCAACAATCCTGACCGAAACAATTTCCGTCCTGTCCGATAGTCACCTAAAGTATTATATCTCGATACAAATTTGGAAACAGCAAGCGGGATGCCTACCGTCGATAGACTTAATATGATGGCATATGGTGTATAAGAAACGGAATAAAGAAATACGCCGTCTTTTCCGCCGACAATGGCGTTAAACGGAATAACAAATAACATCCCGAGGAACTTCGATAGAAAAGTCGCCACTGTCAACAGCAATGTTCCTCGAATCATTCGGGATTCCGACATATATCGTTACAACTCCTGCCCGATCATGTAAAAATAAAAATGTTGTCGAATCCCTTGTATTGTATCACATCCAAATCGTAAATGCGTATATTCATCTCGAGGATGTCACCCCTCTCCGCAACATTTGCCTATACACGCACTTAAGCATTAAAATGGTAGCCTTCATAAAAAAGCGAAAGGCGTCTGTCACGCTTCAACTCCTTTTTTAACCTCTGCCAAGTGCTTTTATCGGCGCTTCCGCTCGATCCGCGTTGCCGCCTCAGGTAAATGGTAGACAACCATGGCGGAGAAACAGAAAACTTGCTCACCCGATGCCCCCTCGGCGACAGCCACTCTGAACTGAATGTCGAGGACTTCGTTTTCCGAAGGGATGGACCGGAGGAAATCATTCACCGCGCTTTCAAGGTCTTCTTCATGCTCTTCATCAAAGATTTTTACCGCCAACATAAAAAAACACCTCCGCACCAAATCTATTTGATGCGAAAGTGCTCATTCCTTTAGGATTTTTCGTCGGCTTTCATTCTATTTTGTCGAGAAACCGAAGCTTTACGCTTCAATCGCTCCCCGCCATTTTAACATGCCGCCTTCCATATTGATCACTTTAAACCCTTGTTCGGCGAGGAATTCGGAAGCTTTTTCACTGCGGCGTCCGGAACGACAAACCATGATGTAAGTTTTATCACGATCGAGTTCTTCGCAGCGTTCCGGCAAAGTACCCAACCTAATGTGTTTTGCCCCTGGAATCATGCCCGTTTCCACTTCTTCATCCTCCCGGACATCGATAATGACCGTGTCTTCGGACAATCCCCTTTCCAGCTGCTCCTGTAACTCGTCTGTTGTAATCGTTCCATATGATTCGCCCATGAAATGTCACCTTTCTGTTAAACTTCTCGTTACCTATTGTTAACCTCAGCCGGTGAAAAGTCAAGGCCAGGGACGTGAAGGTTATGTGAACGTTTTCACGACCAACACATTCCCTGGCATTTGATCACAAACTTAATTCGCAACAATATTCACGAGCTTTCCCGGGACGACAATGACCTTCCGGACAGTTTTACCTTGGAGCCACTCTTTAATGTGGTCATCGGCGAGCGCCTTTTCCTCCAAGGCCGCGCGATCGATTGTCTTCGGCACGGTTAATTTGGAACGGACTTTGCCATTGACTTGAATGACGATTTCGACCGTCGACTCAACGAGCTTATCAGGGTCATATGTCGGCCAGGACGTCAGGCTGACTGAAGGTTCATTCCCTAAAATCTCCCACAATTCTTCCGCGATGTGCGGGGCGAGCGGAGACAATAACTTGGTGAAGCCTTCCACATAGGCTTTTGGAATTTCCGTTTGTTTATAGCTTTCGTTAATAAAGACCATGAGTTGCGAAATGGCCGTGTTAAAACGAAGATTCTCATAATCCTCCGTCACTTTCTGGACGGTTTGGTGGTACGTTTTTTCGTAGCTCTCAGTTGCTGCGACATCTTCCACAACTTTTTCGGACAGGTGGCCATCCTCCGTGACAAACAGTCTCCAGATGCGATCCAAAAAGCGTCTTGCCCCGTCAAGCCCTTCTTCCGACCAGGCAATGGAAGCTTCCAGCGGTCCCATAAACATTTCATAGACGCGCAAGGTATCCGCACCATGGGATTCAACGATATCGTCCGGATTGACGACATTTCCCTTTGATTTACTCATTTTTTCATTGTTGGCACCAAGTATCATGCCAGGGTTATATAAGCGCTGGAACGGTTCTTCGGTCGGAACGACGCCGATATCGTATAACACCTTATGCCAGAAGCGGGCGTATAACAAGTGTAAAACAGCATGTTCCGCGCCCCCGATATAAACATCGACCGGCAGCCATTTTTTTAATTTTTCTGGGTCAGCCAGTTTTTCTTTATTGTGCGGGTCAATATACCGCAAGTAGTACCAGCAGCTGCCTGCCCATTGCGGCATCGTATTCGTTTCGCGGCGGGCTTTCATGCCGGTTTCCGGATCAACGGTATTCACCCAATCCTCGGCATTGGCAAGCGGTGACTCCCCAGTGCCTGAAGGCCGGATTTCCTTCATATGGGGTAAAGTCAATGGCAACTCTTCTTCAGGAAGCGGTTTAATCGTGCCATCTTCAAGATGCAAAATCGGAATCGGTTCACCCCAATAACGTTGACGGCTGAATAACCAGTCGCGCAAGCGGTAAGAAACTTTCTTGCGGCCGATCCCTTCTTTTTCCAACCATTCAATCATCTTTAGAATGGCTTCCTCTTTGTTCAGGCCGTTTAAAAAGTCCGATTGGACATGTTCACCGTCACCTGTATAGGCGGCTTCATCGACGTTTCCGCCTTTAACGACCTCACGGATGGGGAGGCTATATTTTTTGGCAAATTCATGGTCGCGTTCGTCGTGCCCAGGAACAGCCATGATCGCCCCACTGCCGTAAGTGATTAACACATAATCGGCGATCCAGATCGGCAATTTCTCCCCATTAACCGGATTAATCGCATAGCCGCCAGTAAACACACCCGTTTTTTCTTTAGAAAGTTCCGTCCGCTCCATGTCGCTTTTCTTTTCCACTTCACGGCGGTAACTTTCAACGGATGCTTTTTGTTCCGGTGTCGTAATCTTGTCGACGAGTTGATGTTCAGGAGCTAAAACGAGATAAGTAGCTCCGAATAATGTATCCGGACGGGTCGTGAACACCGTTACCGTTTCGTCATGTCCGTCAATTTTAAACGTAATTTCGGCCCCTTCTGATTTACCGATCCAATTGCGTTGCATCTCTTTAATATGTTCCGGCCAATCGACTTTATCGAGATCAGCCAATAACCGTTCGGCATAGGCGGTGATTTTCAACATCCATTGCCGCATCGGTTTACGGATGACAGGATGCCCCCCGCGTTCACTCTTGCCATCGATAACTTCCTCGTTCGCTAACACCGTCCCAAGTGCTGGGCACCAGTTGACGGGCACCTCAGCCATATAGGCCAACCCTTTTTTGTATAATTGCAGGAAAATCCACTGCGTCCATTTATAATATTCGGGGTCTGTCGTGTTGATTTCCCGGTCCCAATCATACGAAAAACCGAGCGATTTCAATTGCCGTTTAAACGTGGCGATGTTTTTTTGCGTAAATTCCCTCGGGTCATTTCCTGTATCCAAAGCGTATTGTTCAGCCGGCAAACCAAAGGCATCCCAGCCCATCGTATGAAGCACTTCATAACCTTGCATGCGCTTCATCCGAGCAAGGATATCGGTCGCCGTATAACCTTCAGGATGACCGACGTGAAGCCCAGCCCCAGACGGATAAGGAAACATATCCAACACATAAAATTTTTCCTTATCCGATTCAGTGTCCGTTTTGAAAGTCTTGTGTTCCTCCCAATAACGCTGCCATTTTTGTTCAATTTCTCTGTGTTTATATGGCACGTTAATCCCTCCTTCATTTCAATCCATCCAAGAAAAATTATCGAAAATAAATAAACCCCCCGCCCTTAACTGTTCTGTTAGGGACGAGAGGTTGGATCACTATTTTCTTTCCCGCGGTACCACCCAAATTGGTGCAAATCCTGCACCCACTCTTTTTGTGATAACGCGCATAACCGCGGCAATCCGCTAATAGGCAAGCCGTTCACGGATGCAACTCCAAGGCGAGTTCAGACCGCGTACCCGTTGACTTGCACCGACCGTCAACTCTCTTTAATGGGACATTTCAGTCTTACTACTCCTTGTCACCGTTTTTAAATAATTTTAATTTGTATTTTATGCAATGTCGAAAAACTTGTCAAGGGTAAATTTTAAATGGTACAAGCAAATAGGCCTCATTATGATTCTCTTGACATTTAATGCAAATACTCTTTTTTCGGCAGTTTCTGTTGGACATAGGTTTGGGCAGTTCGCACTTTTTGCACTGGGCGATCATAGACCAAGGACGTCACGACGGCGCCAATAAAACAGACAATAATGACAATAAATAAAACATGCATGTTGAAAAGGTCGACAATCAAGCCTCCGAAAAGTGGACCAATCATCCGCCCGCCGGTGGCCGCACTGTTAATAAATCCTTGATAAAAACCGGCGCGCCCTTTTGGGGCGAGCGTGTTCGCCACAGTAGGCACCGCCGGCCAAACAAGCATTTCCCCCAACGTCAACACGACCATGGCCATCATTAACTCATTAAAGGAATCCGCAAACGATAAAATGATGAACGAACAGATAAAAATGCCGATGCCTACGAGCATTTGCGCTTTCGCGGACGATAGTTTTTTTGTGACAACAGAAACGAGCGGCTGGCCAAAAACAATGAGCAATCCGTTCACAGTCCACAAATAACTGTAATGCGAGTAGGGGATGTGTAAGTCTTGCGTATAGGAAGCGATGGTCGATGTCCATTGGACATAAGCCATCCAACACAAAACAAAGCCGATGCTGAGAATAACAAGGGCGTTAAATGGACCTTTTTGTGTGTGACCTCCCGCCTGCTCGATCACATTGGTTGGGTGATGATCAGGCTTCACCGCAGTAGCGATTTTCCTAAAAGTGAAAAAGACAAAAAAGGTTAATAAGATATACATGGTGGCATTGACAGTAAAAATCAGAGAAAAGGAAATATCGGCCACCAAGCCACCGAGCGCCGTGCCGATAGCAACACCTATATTTTGCGCCACATAAAGCGCATTAAACGGCTTGCGGCCACCTTCCGGCCAAACGGCACCCGACAGCGCGAACATGGATGGAAACACCATGCCCGAGCCAAAACCGACAATAACGAGCAATACCGAATATGGCCATGTGGAATGGTCAATGGTTAGGGCAATCCCAGCCCCCGCTGTAATGATGAGACCGATTAAAATCGAACGATAACCGCCGATGCGGTCAAACAAAAAGCCACCAACGAGATTACCGACAATCCCTGCGCCACTGTTTAACATAAGAATCAGCCCGGCAAATGTCAGAGAATGCCCTAAAATATCGTGTATATAAATGGTGTTTAACGGCCAGAGAAAACTCGATCCAGTTGTATTAATGACCGCCCCAATGAGCACGAGCCATAATGACTTCGGCATCGTTTTCTTCCTTTCGTGATGAAATGTAAGAGATTTAAACGAGACCAAAGCCAGTTTACTCTCTTTCTCTTAACATGACAATCTTTTTTTACAAGACATTTTTTTTAGAAAAATCCCATAGTTTCTAACGTGAGGAACCGATTATTTTTAGATCGGCTATACCTATGCAAAAAGCCGCGGTTTCATGCGGCGGTAAAGCCACCCGTTCAATAAGAAAAACCAGCCTGTCCCCCCGGCATGAAGCAATATTTTCCGCGCCAAGTTGCGGACACTTCTCTGTTTTTGGACTTTCTGGTCGGCCAAGTAGATGCCAATCAGTCCGCGGTTCACCATGCGATGAAACGGCGCATCGGGGAGCTTGACGATACTTCGGTCGGCTTGTTTCATGAAATGAATAAACCGTTGAAACATCATCTCTTCACTTTCATAAAAGGAACAAAAATTCAAATCGCCTCCGGCCCGGTCCTCATCCTGGTCAATAAAATAATCCAGTAAAATATGTAAACCTTGCACCCACGGAAAATAACCGTTCTTTATTTGCCCAGCTAATTCTTCCATATTTTCAGCCGCCGCCGCATAAGCGACCAAACAAAAAATGCCGAGTGTTGAGCCCGAACATGCGGAAAATTCATACCACGTCATCTCCGGTAAGTGTGGTTTATGGGTTTCAAACCAATCCGTAAGCCGCCCAACCCTCTCTTCCACGGCGACATGCTTATGAACTTGTAAATCGCAATAGTATGAGGCCAGTTCGTGCAAATACGGCTGGATCACTGGTAATGATGGCAAAGTCTCTAAAAATTTTTGACACGTCTCAACTAATGCGGATAGATACCCACCATCATCGCGGTCCTCTCTTTTCTCATAATATTGGTGACGTGAACCGGGAGTTAACGCATCCATCATCGAGGCATGCAGCAGCCGAAAATCATCAGGGTCTTGGGAGGTGCTGCGGTCGCAAAGATTATCCAAGTAATCACTGATGGTTTGGTAAGCGACGATAAAAGAAATGACTTCCTCTCTCCGCTCTTTCGCGAGCAACCCATAAACAGCGCCGCCCTCACAATGAAACGTTTTTGTCCTGATGCTTGCAAGCGCCTGTTTTCTTAATTCCTCATTTGGGATGGCATCCGCAAAAGCCGTCCAATACGCAAGCTTTTCTTTTACGGTCGGTAAGACATCGCGATAGATCGACTTCATCAAATGCCAAGGATGTGTCGGAACGGTCATGGCGGTCCTCCTCGTGCCTAAAAATAGGGCTGTATTTTCTTTAAGGCCTGTTGGAAAACCTCTTCTCTTTCAGGTTCATTAAAAATTTCATGGTAAAGTCCCGGCCATTCTTGATAGTCCTTTTGTTTAATGGGGAGTGCATCGAACCATGCCTTGACGGCCAATTTGTTTACAATTTTATCATTCCCCGCTTGGAAGATAAATAAAGGCACATCCGGAAAAAGGGGCATTCGCGCCTTTGCCAAATCCATCGCCTTTTCCAATTCAAAATACCAGCGGATGGAGATTTTACGAACCATCCATGGATCTTTGGCATCCTTCTTTAAAATTTCTTTGTTTCTGGTCGCCAACCGATTGCCCGATGGTCCCTTTATCGTCACCATGAAAGCCGGCATGATCGTATTAAGAGGTCGGACCATTTTAACCAACCATTCCGGCGGCGGAAAAACAAGACCGAGACAGGGTGACGAAAGCAAAACAGCCCGAGGGCTAAGGGACTTTTCCTGTAATGTACGAATCACAGCTAGCCCGCCTAAACTATGCCCGAACACTAATATAGGTAATTGAAACGCTAAAGCGGTTTTGAACCATTTTTCTACGGCCTCAATGATTTCATTAAAGCTATCGATATGCCCCCGTTTGCGTGGGTTTTCTCCCTGACCAGGCAAATCGCCAGCGACAATGTGAAAGCCTTTCGATAAAAATTTTCTCCGGAGCCATTCATACCTACCGTGATGTTCCCCTGCACCATGAACCATAACGACAACGCCTCTCGGATGCTCTGCCTTTGTTCGCCACACCCACACAGCCGATCCCCTCCCATACCTTAATGTCATTCTGAACCATTTCTTATTATATGTAAATTCCCCTTGATGGAACGATACTTATAAGAAAACGCATGGCTGAAGGACTTCGCTTTAAAAGGAGTGACAGAAATCGAGGCATTGGGGTGACTAGGGTGACGTCACGCATACAATTTAGTAATAGACGTGTTCGTTTTCGGAAAGGGTGAAAAAAGGCGTTTGCCGAATCAAGTGACAAACGCCTTCATTTATTCTCTTACAACAACGCTTCTTTTTTCAAAATCTCAGCTTTATCGGTGCGTTCCCATGGCAAATCGATATCCGTGCGCCCAAAATGACCGTAAGCAGCCGTTTGCTTGTAAATCGGGCGGCGGAGATCAAGCATTTGAATAATGCCAGCTGGGCGCAAGTCAAAATGCTTGCGGACGAGTTCGACGAGTTTTTCTTCCGAGACTTTTCCAGTGCCAAAAGTGTCAATCGAGATCGATACCGGTCGGGCAACACCGATGGCATAAGCGAGTTGGACTTCGCACTTATCGGCCAAGCCACTAGCGACGATATTCTTTGCGACATAACGGGCAGCATAGGCTGCGGAACGGTCCACTTTCGTCGGATCTTTACCCGAGAAGGCTCCGCCGCCATGCCGCGCATAACCACCGTAAGTGTCAACAATTATTTTCCGTCCCGTCAAACCGGCATCGCCTTGAGGACCGCCGATCACAAAGCGACCAGTCGGATTGATAAAATATTTCGTTTCCGAATCGATGAGCTCGGACGGGACAATCGGTTTGATGACATGTTCTTTCACATCTTGTTCAATTTGCTCATGGGTCACTTCCGGATGGTGCTGCGTGGAAATGACGATCGTATCCACCCGAACAGGTTGATCGTTTTCATCATATTCTACCGTTACTTGCGTTTTGCCGTCCGGACGCAAATACGGAATGATGTTGTTTTTCCGCACTTCGGCCAATCGGCGCGCTAATTTGTGAGCGAGCGAAATCGGAAGCGGCATAAGTTCCGGTGTTTCATTGACCGCAAAACCGAACATCAGCCCTTGGTCGCCTGCACCAATCGCATCCAGTTCATCCTCGGTCATCGAACCTTCGCGCGCTTCTAAGGCTTGGTTTACGCCTTGAGCAATATCAGGGGATTGTTCATCGATCGACGTCAACACCGCACATGTATCGGCATCAAACCCGTATTTGGCTCGGTCATACCCGATTTCGCGAACCGTATCCCGAACAATGGACGGGATGTCCACATACGTTGTCGTTGTCATTTCGCCGGTGACGAGCACCAAGCCGGTATTCACCGCCGTTTCGCAAGCGACCCTGGCATTCGGGTCATTTTTTAATACGGCATCTAAAACGGCATCGGAAATTTGGTCACATATTTTGTCGGGGTGCCCTTCTGTCACTGATTCTGACGTGAAAAGGCGCCTCGATGTTTGTTTACCCATATTCATCCTCCCAAACCTAAAAGTAATCCTTAGGGGTTCGGTAAGTCATTCTTTGCAGGACTCACCATACAATGTTTAAAAAATCAAAAGGAGCCTGTTGTTCAGTCCTGCATCTGAATATATTTTTGTAACCCCGGCTATTCTATCATGTGCATCTCATGGAAAAAATGAACCTAACACATTATGATATAACATGCTTTTTCATAAAAAGCAAAGAAATGGTTGTATTTTAATACAATTTCTCTTTAGTATAAGAAGTAAGGAATTTTTTTATTGCCCATTTTCAAATCGTCGTCACATATCACCCATAATTAGTATGGACTATATAATAAAATATGTTATACTAATTCGTGTAACCAATGTCGAATACTTCATTTGGGCCTGACGATGGATGAAACAATTCTTAAAAAGGAAGGTAATCCGATGAAGACTGTCCCTTTCTCTTCCATTTTGGATGTACTAAAAAAGGAAAATACGCACGTCAATTTGCCAGTCCCGCACCTGGTCGAAAAGGCTCTCAAGAAAAAAGAAGGGGTTTTAACGGAAACAGGTGCTTTGGCGGTTAGCACTGGGAAATATACCGGAAGAAGCCCCAACGATAAATTTTTCGTCAAGGAACCCGAGACGGAGGCCGCCATTGACTGGTCGATCAATCAAGCGACGACAAAGGAAGTTTTTGATAACCTTTATGCTAAGACGATTGAATACCTCAATCGGCTGGATGAACGGTTTGTGTTTAAAGGCTATGCCGGTAGTGATCCGAAACATCGCCTGCCCATTCAAGTCATTAATGAATACGCTTGGCATAATCTTTTTTCCCGGCAATTATTCATCCGTCCAAGCGATGAAGAAGCAGCGAGCCTCGTTCCTGAATTTACCGTCATATCCGTACCTGGTTTGATGGCCGACCCGAAAACCGACGGTACGCATTCTGAAGCGTTTATTCTCATTTCCTTTGAGAAGCGGACGGTATTGATTGGCGGCACAGAATATGCCGGTGAGATTAAAAAATCCATTTTTACCGTCATGAATTATTTACTTCCGAAAAAAGGCGTTCTCTCTATGCACTGTTCCGCCAACGTCGGAAGTGAAGGCGATGTCGCTCTGTTTTTCGGCCTATCCGGAACCGGAAAGACGACGCTGTCGAATGACCCGCAACGCAAACTCATTGGTGATGACGAACATGGTTGGTCGGACAACGGCATATTTAACATTGAAGGCGGCTGTTATGCGAAAACGATCCATCTATCCGCCGAAAAAGAACCGCTCATATGGAATGCGATCCGCTTTGGTGCGGTGCTCGAAAACGTGATCGTCCGCGAACCTTCTCGGGTCGCCGATTATGATGACAACCAATTAACTGAAAACACGCGGGCGGCTTACCCAATCGAACATATTCCCAACATCGTCAAACCAAGCGTGGCCGGCCATCCCAATACCATACTATTTTTGACAGCCGATGCGTTTGGCGTTCTTCCGCCAATCAGCAAACTGTCGAAAGAACAAGCGATGTACCATTTCTTGAGCGGATATACGAGCAAATTGGCTGGTACAGAACGCGGTATTACTTCACCGCAAGCGACGTTCTCCACATGTTTCGGGGCACCATTTTTACCATTGGAAGCAACGGTCTATGCTAATATGCTCGGGGAAAAAATCGAACAGCACAACGTCGATGTCTTCCTCGTCAATACTGGTTGGACGGGTGGCGCTTACGGAGAAGGTGAACGCATCAATCTTTCCTATACACGGGCGATGGTACGCGCGGCGATGGAAGGCGAATTGCATGATATCGAAACCGTTCAAGATCCGATTTTCGGCTTGAACATCCCGGTTCATTGCCCGGGCGTTCCGGATCATGTGCTTGAGCCTAAGAAAGCATGGAAAGACCCGGAAGCCTATGACCGAAAAGCCAATGAACTCGCGGCTAAATTCAAAGAGAATTTCAGCAAGTTCCCGAACGTTTCAGCGGCCATAAAAAATGCTGGTCCTCGATAAACGTTGAAATCTAAAGAAAACGAGTCTATAAAGCTCACCTATATAAAAAAGCTGGCACTGATTTTTCAGCGTCAGCTTTTTACTTTTGCGGCTGGGACAGCGGTCGGTATTTCCGTATATATTGAAGGCTGAGCGAGAGGACATCATCGCGCATCATAAATGAAAACTTTGGGTTATCTTTAATATTTCTTGGGATTTCCTCAAGAAACAAAGGTCCGTTAGTTTCTAAATAATGGGCTTTTTGTTCGATGCGGTCGATCGTTGCAAAATAAACGTTTTTGATGATGGATCCGCTTTTACCCTCCACTTTATATTGTCCGATATACGCAAGTTCGGCAACTATGGCCCCCGTTTCTTCGTATACTTCACGTCTTGCCGCTTCCTCCGCCGTCTCGCCGGGCTCCACTTTTCCTCCGGGAAATTCCCATCCTCTTCGGGGATGCTTGGTCAAAAGCCATTGATCATGGAAACGACAAATGACCCACACGTGTTTTGGATGAGTGGAAAAAGGGTGATCCTGAAAAGAATACGTGACGACGTTCCGATAGTAATCCGTAAAGACAAAAGATGATTTCATATGATCCATCCCATTCCGTGCTGAATCCGTGCGGTCGGAAAGTGCCTGTCACTATTGTATATAAGTATGAAAGCTTTTGTCCAATCGCTTCACCCGACTAGCCAATGCGATTTTGCTTCTTCTGTTCAAGACGGCGCCACTCATTTTCGAGCTCGGTCAGTGTGTAAGCCTTCAATTCTTCTTCCCGCCCCGCATGCTCGTCGGTTGCCGAAAGCAGCTTAATTAAATATTTTTTTCTCGCTTCAACCGCCATTCTAAGTATATTTTTCCGTTCCATATGCCCCACTCCATGGCCTTTTTTCTTTATTCTTTCCGTATTTTTATTGGAATAGACGGTCTTCTTTGTAATATATGAGACAATCCATTCGAAGGTGATGAAGCGTCTTTCCCTGAAAGTGAAAACGAATCGGAAGGGGCAGGTTTGGCTAATCTAAACATAAGAAATAAAGGATGAGGGATGACCATGGAGAAAAAGAAGTACTATGTCAGAGTGGGAACGGGTGAAGTGCTGCCCGACCCGACGTTATCGGAATGGGAATTTGAAATTTTGGCAACTCCACAGGAAGTTCATGAACTAAAAGATTTATTGGAAATGACCGATGATGAAGCGTTTATTAATTACATTAAAGCTCATGCACCGTTCCAAGAACTAGAGGAAAACATCCCCTATGATAAAAAACTGGAAACCGTCTACCGCTATCTTTACGAACTTGGCACCGAAGAGACAAAGGCGCATATTCGATCGATGGGGTTTATCGAACAATGAAAACACACTTCGCCTTAACAGTAAAAAAAATGTTTTTTATAGGTTTAAAAGTTGGCAAAAAAGGGTAAACTGAGAACAACCCTAACCCCAACACACTTTCATCCTTCCCGTCCTTGTGACGGGAACTTTTTTCTTTTGAATTGAAAGGTTTTCACTCTCCCCGCATTATCACCATTGACGTCACCCAGTCATATAAATAAGTTATGAAAAGTGAGACAGTGAAAAAGCTGAGCCGTCCCAATCCTTAACAGAGGCGTCTTACGGCATGCCTAATTGATCTGGCGCATGTCGATGGGAATCACTCTGAATCCCCTTGTTCTTTTCTCTAAGTGTATGACTCTACGCAAATTGGGATGACATTTTGAAAGGGGCAGCTATATGAACCCGTTCTTTAATCCTGACCAGCTCAAAACCTATATCGAAAATATGCAAAAACCATTTCTCCAAGGGATGCCCTTTAAACCGGAAGACATTCAAAAATACGTCATGGATACCGTCAGTCAGTTCATGCCGGATTTCCTCAAAAACGATAATATCGCTTTTAAACGAACCCAACCGGAATCCGAGGTGCAAGTGTTCGAAACGCATGATTTCGTCATCGCCCGCATCCCCACGCGTTTTGACAGCAATTTGCGCCCAAGACTTTCCATGGATTCTTATCACTTGTATGTCAAGGGACTTCCTGACCGCAATGAGGAATTAAAGCTTCAACTTCCCTGTCCGGTCAAGCCTAAGTACGCCAAAGCGGAATATAAAAACGGCATCTTGGAAGTGCGCATGTTAAAGCAAGGTCCAGAGGCAACGAGGGAAATTAACATCGATGAATGGCTGTGAGGTTTTCTTTCAGACACGCAACCAAGGTGTTTGTCAGCCCGAAATCGAAATGGCCGATAGATCCTATCTAACGGCCATTTTGTCATCTCATAGCTTCCCCCCTTGGCTGACTGGTGAATGGATATCGAAAAACCCCGCATTGATCTCGTTCATTTGCCACACGCTTTTCCCTAACACTATAATGATGATAACGACACTCGGCTCTATCAGAAGACAGAGCTTTAGTTGACCATATGCTATCTGAAAATTGATAGACTTTCTTACCAGAATAAAAACATACCAAGGAGAAACAGGCATGAAGATTGCACAGTTGTCAGCCAGTGAATTAATAAACTTGTATCGAAAAAAAGAACTCTCTCCTGTTGAAGTAACGGACGAACTCTTCCGTAAAATCGCCGCTGAAAATCCGTCACTTAATGCTTTTGTCACCTTAAATGAAGAGGAAGCGCGAAAACGCGCGAAAGAAGCCGAACACGCCTACATAAAAAATGTCCCCCGTCCATTAGAAGGCGTCCCCGTCGCCATTAAGGACTTAACCAATACAAAAGGATTGCGGACGACTTACGGGACTCCGTTATATAAAAATCACATACCGGACCGTGATGCCACCGTTGTTCACCGGCTAAAAGCAGCAGGCGCAATCATCATGGGGAAAACGAATACACCGGAATTCGGATATAAAGCGACGACCGATAATCCACTGTTTGGGCCAACACGCAACCCTTGGCGTTTGGACACCAATGCCGGCGGGTCAAGCGGCGGTTCGGCTGCGAGTGTTTCCGCAGGGTTTGTTCCGCTCGCTGAAGGAAGCGATGGCGGTGGGTCCATCCGCATTCCCGCTTCCCTCTGTGGGATCTTCGGCTTTAAACCGACTTTCGGGAAAATTCCCTATGACAATCATCTGAACAGCGTCTTTAGTAACCACGAACCTTTTGTCCATTACGGGACGTTAACACGAAACGTCACAGATTGCGCCTTAATGTTTGATGTCATCAAAGGATATGCCGACACGGATCCATTTTCTCTGCCAAACGACTCCGTTTCAGCGGTCGAAGCCATCAAAACCGACGTCCCTCGTCAAGTGAAAATCGGATGGACTTTGGACTTCGGCATGTTTCGCGTGGACGACGACGTCAGAAATGTATTCCTACAAGCCATTGACCAATTATCCGCAGCAGGTTTTGACGTCAGAGCTGTCGACATCCACTTTGGACAAACGTTACGGGAGTACATGGATGATTTTGTCCGGCTGTGGACGGCGGGCCTTGGGAGTTTAAAAGAGACGGCTGACAAACATCCCGACATCTTTTCCCCCGGCTTAATGACCATGATCGAAAAAGGGAACGAGCTAACCGCCGTCGAATACAAGAGACTGGAAAGCTATCGTGCCAACGTCTGGCATACTTTGCAGGCGCTCTTCCGGGATATCGACATCTTATTATCACCAACCTTGGCGGTCCCGGCCGTCCCGTGGAATCAGGAGGGACCGGACGAAATTAATGGCCAGCCGCTTGAAGCCCAAGATGCGGACTGGGTGATGACGCAAATGTATAACCTGACCGGGCAACCGGCCATCTCCATTCCGATTGGATTGACAAAAGAGGGGCTTGCGGTCGGCATGCAAGCTGCCGCCGCTCGTTTAAATGACGATCTCGTGTTAAAATTCGCCAGAACTTACGAGCGTTATTTTCCGACTTTAAGCGGCGCGGTCAACGGCCGTCGCGGCTCTTCTGTGAGAAACTAAAAAGGGTTGTTGCGCAATCTGCGCCTCGAATCCCCAATATCTAGTGGCTTGCCGACGTTTCTGCCGCCGATCAACCGAAAAACGTTGCGCTTCTCTTTTTGCGCAACGTTTTCCTTTAGTGCTTGTCCTATTTTTTTATCATTGTCATAAATTTAACGTTTTGGTCAGTTGTAAAGGCACCTTTCTCCATAAACCCCAGTTTCTTATAGAGATGGATGGCCCTTTTATTAAAAATGGCCACAGTCAACCGAATCGGTACACCCGGAAATTTTTCCTGAATACAGTTTATGATAAAGTTACAAAACGCCGTTCCTTTACCTTTGCCCGTATATTTCGGGTTCATTCCAAGCCCCATGTCCACCATCGGTTCCTCATATGCCCCGACGGCATGGCCGCTCGGCACCTGCGCGGATTCCCCGGTACAAAAAAAGCCAAAAATCTCTTCATCCGTTAAAACAGCATCATACGACCCATTCAACAATTCATTCAATGTGTCTTGATTAAGGTTACTATTGTAAAAGTCATATGGGGGGTCGTATTTCCACTTAAGAATCTCCTTAGCCAAGGCCTCATTCATGTTTCCTATTTTAAAATTTATCATTTGATGCATCATTCCACTCTGTTTTTTAACGTCCCAATGCCGTCAATCGTCGTTTCGAGGATATCTCCAGGTGACAAGGGCCCTACCCCTTTGGGCGTCCCTGTAAAAATGATGTCTCCCGGCTCTAAAACCATGACATCCGTAACGGCCGCGATGATTTTTTCAACAGTATGAATCATATCACTCGTATGGCCGTCCTGCTTCAAAACCCCGTTTTGTTTCAATTGAATGGAGAGTTTTTGCGGTTTTACCGCCGTTTCGATAAACGGTCCGATAGGTTTATAGGTTAAAAACGATTTCGCTCGCATAAATTGGCCGTCTTGTTTTTGTATATTGCGATCCGAGACATCGACACCGATGGTATAGCCGAAAACGACGCTTGACGCCTCTTCCTCTTTCACCCGGTAAGCCTCTTTCCCAATAACGATGACTAATTCCGCTTCGAATTCGATCTGATGATCGGGCTTGGCCAACTGAATCGCCTCTTCCGGCCCGATGATAGAACTTGGGGAAACCATAAACATTAACGGATCTTCGGGCAGCGCATAACCTAATTCTTTCGCATGTTCTTTGTAGTTTAAGCCAATAGCGATGATCTGCTTCGGAAGAACCGGGGCCAAAACTTTGACGGCATTTAAATCGTGAATCCGGTCGGTCGGTGCGGAGTGCGGATCAAGGAATGGTCCAGTCAGTTCAATCACTCGGTCCACATCGACCATACCATACTTCACATCACCATTGATTAAGAAACGTCCATACTTCAATGGTCTACCCTCCCATCAATTTTCTAAGGCATTATAACCCCATTATAGCGGTTTCCTTCGACAGTTAAAACCAACTGCTAATCACAGGGTATCTTATCGTTTTACGATTCACACTTTTTGCACTAATATTAAAGAAAAAGAATGGAAATGAGGGAGACTCATGCAAGAACCTGTAGGCGAGTGCCGGGATTGCGGAAAAACCATCTTCTGTGACGGCGGATTTCTTTGCGGGGTCGTTTTGGAAAACCACGAATTGCGCTGTTTTGATTGTGATGAAAAAGCGAAAAATGAAGAACAAGCTTAAAGTCGTTATTTAGTCGATTTTGCGCGCTGTTTAGCATGAAAAGCAGGTAAAAACATACCACTTTTTGGAGTGCAACCAGCGCGAAAGCAGCTACACCCTAAAAGATGGAAAATGCGGCAGGTTCTTTCGCCCAGCCGCACTTTTTATGGTCAAATCATTTAACATTGAATCTCCGCCGCTTTTCCTTGCCAATGAGAAAGGCGAGGAACGTATATACGCCGACACGGCTCGTCATGTCCCGAAAATCTTGTTTGGGGTCAATTTCGACGATATCGATCGCCTGTGTTTTTTCTTGCCCACCTAGCCATTTGACGGCCGCAAATAAATCGTCCGTCGTCATGCCGCCTGGGCTGATGGCTGGGCATCCGGGGGCATAAGCTTGATCGAGGACATCGATATCGACGGATAAGTAAACGATGTCCACGGCTTTCGCCAATTTTTCATACGCCTCTTTGACTATCGCCATGACCCCTTTTTCTCTCACATCTTTCATTGTATAAACATTCACGCCGTGCTGTACGGCATAATCATAATACACGCGGCTGTTGGCAAAATTGCGGATGCCAATTTGGATAAGATGTTCCGGTGCTAGTGTACCTGATTCAATCAGCCCGCGAAAAGGTGTGCCGTTCGATGGTCCGCCGTCTTCCCGATTTCTAAGATCGTGGTGAGCATCAAACTGAATGACACCGACGGTCTGGCCTTTTGCTGCCTTAAAACCGCTAAGCGCGGGACAAGTGATGGAATGATCCCCTCCTAAAATGATCGGGATCACATCCGGATTGGCGCAAACCACTTGTTTTATCGTAGAGGTAATGCGCGTGTGGCATTCCCGTACGTCTGTCACGTGCATCAAAATATCCCCAAAGTCGACGATAGGCGTCTCCGCCAGGTCAATGCCATCTTCCACCGCAAACGTGGCGGTATTTTTAAAAACCGCCCGCATCACCTCCGGAGCAAAAGCCGCTCCAGAATGGCTAATGGAAGGTTTTGATAAAGGCACGCCGATGAGACCATAGCCTTGAAAAGGTTCACCGTTCCACGCCTTGAGCCGTTCACCGAACTTCGTAATGCCTGTATCTTTAAAAACAGCTTGCCCGGCTGGCCTAAGGTAAAGCAACTCCGATTCGCTTTTCATAGACACATATCCCCTTCCTCAGCCACGGATCCGCTTTGCATACACGCATTTCCCCTTTTTCAGCACTTGATAAGTATGATTGATGCCATAGTGGTATGGAATATAGTGATAATTTGGCGCGTCCCAGATGACCACATCGGCCGCTCGACCCACACGGATTTGACCGGCAACCTCGCCCCTTCCTATGGCAAAGGAGGCATTGATGGTCACCGCATGCCAGATTTCTTCTGGCGTCATCTGTAGTTTTAACATCGCTAAGCTCATAATCAACTGAATATTTTCCGTGACGGAGCTTCCTGGGTTAAAATCGGTGGACAGCGCGACGGCCGCGCCGCTATCAATCAGCTTCCTCGCCGGGGCATAAACATCTTTTCCTAAATAAAAAGTGGTCCCCGGTAAAAGCACGGCAATCGTGTCACTTCCGGCAAGACGACGAATGCCTTCTTCACTTATGGCGACAAGGTGGTCAGCGGTGGCAGCCCCTAAGTCGCAAGCCAACTCCGCACCGCCGAGCGGATCGATTTCGTCCGCATGGATTTTCAGCCCAAACCCTGCCTGTTTAGCTTTTTCTAGAAAGTCCCGGGATTCCGCCACCGAAAACACGCCGGTTTCGCAAAAGATGTCCACAAATTCCGCTAAACCGCGCGCCTTTAATTCAGGAAAAAGCTCTACCATCTCTTGCAAATATCGGCCGCTTTGTCCTTGAAACTCTTCAGGGATGGCATGGGCGCCGAGGAAGGTCGAGACGAGATCGACGGGATGTGTTTCATTTAGTTCTTTGACGACTTCTAATTGCTTGATTTCTGTTTCTTTATTCAGCCCGTAACCGCTTTTCGCTTCAAGGGTGGTCACGCCGTAACTTAAAAACCGGTCTAAATGTTTTTCGGCTTTTAGCTTCAACGCCGCTTTCGTTGCGTTCCGCGTCGCCCGGACAGTCGATAAAATGCCACCGCCTTGGCGTAATATTTCTAAATACGGCACCCCTTGGAGCTTTAACGGGATTTCATGTTCCCTGGAACCACCAAAAACGAGATGGGTATGCGGTTCAATGAGCCCCGGGGTGACGAGGCGCCCTTCGGCATCGATGACTTCAGCACTTTCCAAATGGGCGGCTTCCGCATCTTTTCCCATCCAAGCGATGACGCCATCTTTAATCGCAAGGGCTGCATTTTCTAAAACCGTTAACTCCCGCATCTCCGCCCCTTTTTTCGGACGGTCACTCTCCATTGTCAAAAGCTGGCCGATGTTTCGAATGACAAGATCAAACGCTTGCAAGTTTTAAGCCTCCGTTTCCCACATCGGAATCCGCACGCCTTTTTCCTTAGCGACTTTCTCGGCGTCTTCATAACCCGCATCGACATGGCGAATGATGCCCATGCCCGGATCCGTCGTCAACACTCGGGACAACTTTTCATCAGCACGCGCCGTGCCGTCAGCGACAACGACCATACCCGCATGAAGGGCGTACCCCATGCCGACACCGCCTCCATGGTGGAAGGAAATCCAGCTTGCACCAGCAGCGGTATTGATCAGCGCATTCAGCACCGCCCAATCGCCGACGGCATCGCTTCCGTCTTTCATGCCTTCGGTTTCACGGTTAGGTGAGGCAACGGAACCGCAGTCCAAATGATCTCGGCCGATGACGATCGGAGCTTTCAACTCGCCTTTCCGAACTAATTCATTTAAAGCGAGACCAAACTTTTGCCGTTCTCCGTAACCGAGCCAGCAAATTCGAGCGGGCAAGCCTTGGAAAGCGACTTTTTCTTGGGCCATTTTAATCCAGCGAATGAGGCCTTCATTTTCGGGGAATAACTCCATAATCAGCCGATCCGTGCGGTAAATATCTTCCGGATCTCCTGACAGAGCTGCCCACCGGAACGGGCCTTTTCCTTCACAGAAGAGCGGTCGAATATAGGCGGGCACAAATCCGGGGAAGTTAAAGGCGTCTTTCACTCCTTCGTCTTTTGCCACTTGCCGGATGTTATTGCCATAATCAAAAACAACCGCGCCGCGTTTTTGGAATTCAAGCATCGCCTCTACATGTTTCGCCATGCTTCGACAGGCAAGCTTAACATATTCTTCTGGCTGGTTTTTCCGCCATTCCGCTGCTTCTTCAAGCGTAAAACCTTCTGGGATATAACCGTTCAGCGGGTCGTGGGCGGAGGTTTGGTCTGTGACGATGTCGATTTTCACCCCCCGCCGAAGCAATTCATGATGCACGCTTGCGGCATTGCCGACAAGCCCAATCGATAAAGGCTCTTTTGCCTGAACGGCAGCCTCCGCCCACGCTAGTGCTTCTTCAATGGAATCGGTCATGCGATCACAATATTTCGTCTGCAGCCGTTTTTCAATCCGTTTCGGATCCACTTCGACGGCAATCACGACACCACCATTCATGGTGACGGCTAGCGGCTGCGCACCGCCCATGCCGCCGAGACCAGCCGTTAATGTCAATGTTCCGGCTAAGGAGCCGCCAAAATGCTTTTCCCCGACAGCTCTAAACGTTTCATACGTACCTTGTAAAATGCCTTGACTGCCAATATAAATCCAGCTTCCGGCTGTCATTTGTCCGAACATGATGAGCCCTTTTTTCTCAAGCTCATGAAAATGTTCCCATGTCGCCCATTTCGGCACCAAAACGGAATTAGAAATGAGGACTCTTGGCGCCTGTTCGTGGGTTTTAAAAACTCCGACGGGTTTTCCGGATTGAACGAGCATCGTTTCATCATTTTTCAAAGTCTTTAAGGTTCTGAGAATCGCCTCAAAAGCATCCCAATTGCGCGCCGCCTTGCCGATGCCGCCGTAAACCACTAATTCATCGGGTTTTTCTGCGACATCAGGATCCAAATTGTTTTGAATCATGCGATAAGCGGCTTCCTGCTCCCATCCGAGACAATGCAGCTCCGTCCCGCGCGGGGCACGGACGATTCGGCTTTTATTCATTGACTTCCCCTCCATTGACCATCATATGGGTTTTATTTTCAAATTTTAATAAGGATTCCCATTCATCATCCAAAAGCCATGCCGCGACGCGTTCAACATCATAGGAAAACACGCGATCACCGTTAAAAGCCGGCGTAATAAGCCGTCCCTTTTCATAAATGGCTCGCGTCCTCGGCGCCATTTTATCAACATCCCGAAATTCCAAAGCTTGCATCGCACATATGAGTTCGATAGCGAGCACGCGGCGGACATTTTGCACGATTTGATAACAATGGCGGCTCCCGATCGTGCCCATGCTGACGTGATCCTCCTGATTGGCCGACGATGGAATCGAATCGACGCTCGCCGGGTGAGCAAGCGTTTTATTTTCTGACACCAAAGAAGCGGCCGTATATTGGAGAATCATCGCCCCTGACTCGACGCCAGGATTTCGGCTAAGAAAAGGCGGGAAATCGTTCAGCTGCGGATTGACGAGGCGCTCAATCCGGCGCTCAGAAATATTTGCTAACTCCGCCGCGGCGATTTTGAGAAAATCAAGCGCCAAAGCAACGGGCTGTCCGTGAAAATTCCCGCCTGAGATGACCTTTTTTCCGTCATCAAAAATCAACGGGTTATCAGTGGCGGCATTCATCTCAATCGTTAATACTTCTTCCACATAACGCATGGCTCTGAGTGATGCCCCATGGACTTGCGGAATGGTGCGCAATGAATAGGCGTCTTGCACTCTTTTTTCCCCTTGTTCGGTGACAAGCGCACTTCCTTGCAAAAGGGCGCGCATGCGTTTGGCGACTTCTCTTTGTTCTTCATACCCCCGCGCCCGATGCACATCATCATCGAAGGCGGTGATCACACCTTCCAATGCTTCCATGGTTAAAGCCGCGGCCGCCTCCGCCACTCTGCTCAGCCGGGTCAATTCAACCAGCGCAACAGCACCTTGAGCAGTCATCGCCTGCGTGCCATTAATTAATGCGAGACCTTCTTTAGCAGCGAGCGTCAACGGCTCTAAGCCGCACGTTTTTAGCACATCCGAAGCCGGCTGCCTCTCCCCTTTGTAAAATACTTCCCCTTCACCGATTAAGGTGAGGGCAAGATGAGACAAAGGTGCCAAATCCCCACTCGCACCCAGTGATCCTTGTTGCGGAACGACGGGATGAATCCCGAGATTTAAGAAGTCTAGAAGTCTTTCAATGATAATCGGCCGCACGCCAGAATACCCTTTAAGAAGGGCATTTGCCCTGAGGAGAAGCATGGCGCGGCTTACGGATTCTGAAAACGGCTCGCCGACACCGCAAGCATGGCTGCGAATCAAGTTTATCTGCAGCGCCTCCACTTGCTCGCGGTCTATCGTGACGTCACTCAATTTGCCAAAACCTGTTGTAATGCCGTATACCACTTTCTGATTTCGAACAATGTCTTCCACGCTTTGACGGCTTTTCGCCACCCGAGCCATGCTTTCAAGTGAAGGGGCAACGCGTTCAAAGCCGAAGACGATTTTTTTGAAAGACGATAAGGTTAAATGTTCTCCATCCAAAATTATCAAAAGGTTTCACCCACCTTATGGTTTTCCCGAAAAACAATAGGGGCCGCATAACGTCAAGCGTTATACGACCCCCTCATGCCTAATGACTCTGGGTCAGTCATTTTTATTCATATGTGATTGATGCCAAGCCCGATCGCTTCATGTTCTAAACCTTTGACCGGTGCGCCAATCGTGCCGTATAAAGCAACGGCAATCCACTCGCCTTCATCCCCTTCAATGTAGGGGTTTCCGCGAACAATCGAGAATTGCAAGCCGACCGTACGCAACAACGTCCCGAATTGGTTATTGCCGCGAGACACACCGCTTAGCGCTTCTAAAATGGCATGATACAAAGCATGGTTTTCTCTATATAAATCCGGCCGGACAATGCCATTGTTTTTGGCAGCCGTCTCAACGGCCGCGACGATTTTCTGACTATCCATCGAGCCGACTTTCCCTTTGCAAAATCTCCAACCTAATTGAAGAAGTTTTTCCGGCAAGGTCTCACGCCCAAGAAGTAAAAGCAGAAGCGCTTCTTTGCCGATTAGATGATTACGGTCAAGCGGCATGGTTTCACTCTTTTCTAATAGCTAGTGACTAATTTTATTGTATCCGTTTTCAAAAGGTGCTGTCAACGACGATCCCCTGTCAAACCTAACTAATGGAAAAAAATCCGCTTGATGGCTGGTAAAGTGTCATTGCCTAAAATGAGCATCGTAAGCGCCCAAGGAAATATACCAATAAAAGTTAATAGAAAAAAGAGGCTGGGTTTAACTTTTGTGACGCCAGCGACATAAGAAATATAATTTCCGACGCCAAACGGCCGCGTGATGGCTATACTCCAGATACCATATTTGTGAAACCATTTTTTCGCTTTTTCAATGCTCATCCGGAACTTCCGGGGTAGTGCAGACTCCAATTTATAAGCAATTGAATACGGAATGATACTCGCTATGCTGTAAAACAAGCTCATCCCCATCGCGATAAAAACCGTCTCAAAGAGGTTTGCGGGTAACAAATAGCCATAGGCTAACACCACAACAATTCCCGGAAAAGGTACCGATGCCCCTTCAAGAAACATGGTTAAAAACAATCCAAATAAGCCAAATCCACCTAACCAGTCCAGTACGTTATGCATCAAAGGGAACGTCCTTTCCGCTTTTCTTTTCTCTCGCGCTTTTTTCAGTATATAACCCCGAGTCCGTTTCTGACAATGAGGGATTTTCAATCCAATCAGTATGATGAGCCAAAAATCAATCTTCTCTTAAATCCACTAATGGCATTTTCTGTATTTTTCTCAATTTGTAAACCTATGACTCTTAAACTGTGACGAAAGTCTCATGGACAAAACGGTTAAAATGGTATAAATTTACTCTTAACAAACGAAAAAGAAGGGGAATTTATGAGATTCAGAGACTTCCATATCAATATTAAAATCAGAATCATTGAAACCTTCTTATCCCGAACGGTGAGCGGAATGGTCTTTCCTTTTATGACGATTTACCTTGCCGCTCATTTCAGTGCAAAATTAACTGGCATATTATTATTGATTAATGTCATGGTGGGTGCCGTTGCCAATTTTATCGGCGGATATTACGCCGATCTTGTTGGTCGTAAGAAATTATTAGTAACAGCCGAAAGCCTTCGCTTTATTGCCTTTGTCGTGATGACCTTATCTAACTCACCTTGGTTTGAACTTCCGCTTCTCACCTATTTTATGATGGTCATGAATACCATTTGTTGGGGTTTATCCGCTCCCGCCGGCCAAGCCATGCTGATTGACGTTTCCACACCTGAACAAAGAAAATATATGTTTTCCTTGTCATATTGGGCGATCAATTTCTCGATTGCCATCGGATCGATCCTCGGCGGATTTTTCTTCAAGTCTTATTTTTTCGAACTGTTAATCATCATGACGGCAACATCCCTCATCGTTTTATTGATGCTCGTATTATTTATTAAAGAGAGTTTGGTGCGCCAAGCGGTGGAAGATTCTAGCCATTCGGTAAAAGGTCTCTTTTCCGCTTATAAAAGGGTGATTGGAGATCGTCTATTTATGGTGTTCTTCCTTGCATCAACTTTAATTCTCACGATGGAAATGCACTTAACGAACTATATCGGCATTCATCTGAGTCAAGATATGCCAAAGCAAATGTTTTTGTCACGGATGATTGACGGCATTAACGCGCTTGGGATTTTAAAAACGGAAAACACCCTTTTAGTCGTTCTCATTTCCGTTTTGGTCGTCAAAATCATATCGCGATTCAAAGACCGAAATGCGCTTTTGTTCGGATTGGTCCTATATGTTGTTGGCTATAGTTTATTGTCCTATACAACGAACATTTGGTTGCTACTCATTCTCATGATTGTAGCGACGATTGGGGAAGTCGTGCGCGTGCCGATAGAGGAAAGTTATATGGCGATCATCCCACCGGAAGATGCGCGCAGTGCCTACATGGCCGTTAACGGGCTTGCATATAATGTCGGCTCCATCGTTATTTCGTTATTTGTCACAATGAGCGCCTACCTGCCACCGTTTTGGATGAGTGTTGCTATTTTCTTCGTTGGCACCATCGGTTTTGGTTTCTTCGTCATGATACTCCCGAAATTAGATGAAAGAAAACAGGAAGCTGAACAAGCCTATCAAACCGTCTCATGAAAAGGTGAAAAGCATTGGAAGTTGACCGAGCGCATTTTGTCCGGTCAGCTTTTTTATTTTTACATTGGGAGATGGATGGTAAAAATCTTTGATGGAAGCATGTTTTTCCATTCCTAATGTCGCTGGCTAGTGCTTCCTGATGAGGGCACTTTTGGTTTCATATCGTATTTGGTGTATAATAAGGGCAACATATATGAAGGGGGACCTTTAAATGGCCTTTAATCGAAATCAACGGGAACCAGTCCCAGAAGCTGAAACGACGGTGTGGGCGTGTACAAATGAGGATTGCTCCGGTTGGATGCGAGACGCTTTTTCTTTTGAAAAAGAGCCTAAGTGCCCCTTATGCCAATCCGATATGGTTAAAGAAACGCGCATTTTGCCTGTGATTGAGTAAAAATCCCAAGTAGAAGTTGATCAATGTTTTAATCTTTTCCCGTTTGATAATGCGCATATAATTGCATCATTAACCTTCAGAGCTGACTTAAAGTGAGCATTTACTCAGTTTTTTACACTTATGAACAAACAAAAAAACTCACGCATGGACTGTTTGCGTGAGTTTGTGACCGCGGATAACTTGGGTAAAGAAAACCTGGCATTTATTCCATCAGCCGGTCTGACCGCGCATTTCGAAAACCCGGAAGCCAACTTTCAGGCTGGTTTACCGAGCGTAAACGGGGGGAATCGGCATCAAAGCATCCATCCCCCAAATTTTCATTCACCTTTTTTGATCATGTTTTTAATGTCTTCCATTAAAGCGGCATTATTGAGCCGAATCAGTTCCTTCAATCCGTCACGAAGTCGTTCGACATCAATAGTGTCACCTTGTTTCAAGACGTATTGAACAACAATTCTTTCTAAGTCGGCTTGCGATATGCCGTATTCTTTTTCCATCTTCGTTCATCTCCTTTATGACAATAATATCGTAAACAATTCGCGAAAAAATTTCAAAACAAAAGATGTGTTACGGTGGATGAATCGTAAATCTTGGGAAAAATGACTGTGATACAGGTCATTGAGAAGGGATAAAAATCGACAATTTTCCCAATGCCATAAACCGCAAATCCATGATATGATATAGACATAAAGTTCAAGGATTTCAGTGAGTAGGCTAAGTTTCCGTTACCAAACGGAAGCCCTAACCCCAAACTTGCCGATGGCTTGTTTCCGCCGGGTTTGGATGACCCCCATCTCGCGGAAACCCGACAAGCCAGCACCTGAAGAACCTTGAATCTTGTGACCCCCTATTTAATCCCTATTTTTTCCGGACGAGTTCCCCCGTCCGGATTTTTTTTATATACGGAATGGTCAAGCCATCATAAGGCTTTGTCCCAACGATGGGGTGCTGTGATGGCACGCTTTTTTTATGAAAATGCGCTGTGAATGTTTTCTTTCTAAAGTTTGCGAAATTTTATCAGACTTCCACACAAGGAAAACGTTGCGCGGAAACCAAAAACGGAACGTTTTCCGCTTGCAGGCTGGTGTTAATTTGCACGGCATCCCGATATTAGGGAAAAGCAAACGTGATCATTAGCTCTGAGCGAGTTAATTAAAGGGATTTATGGAAATCTACATATTTCCTCCGTCTAAAGAAACAATAAAAACGGAGGTGTCAAAATGGCGAGGGAAAAGAAGCTGCGGGTGAATGCGGGAAAAACGGCATCTTCGGTAAATCCACAGGGTTTGTCGGAAGATGTCGCGGATCAACAGCCGCGATCCCAACTCGAACAAAGGGCGAAAAAGAAAAATACAAAAATTTAACTGCGGTCGAGACGGCCGCAGTTTTTTCAATCTGTAAAGGAACAAGGAAATTCCCCTTTTTACACGTCGGTTTGCAGAGAACCATCATCTCACAGATATAGAACCCCTTATTCTACGAATACCGCAAGGCCTGCCATCAAGGGTTTACGCAACATACTGGCTGCCTTTACAGGTGTACGAAACTTGTCCCATCGTGTACAATCAACATAGACTGCCATAGTATGGAGGACAGATATGTTTGACCCAACCGTATTCGATAATCTCAAAGTTGTGTTAGAAGGCGCCATCTATGATCTCGATTTGAAAGGCCAAACGCAAATCATTGACCGTTCAGACCTCGTGGATTTGGCAAAATTGACGCGAACGTACAGCATTGCTTTAGGTAATAAACATGTGGAAGGGCTGATCGAGCTATCGACGGATGCCGAAAATTGGTCGGGAGAAATCCTAGAAACGGGGACCGATTACCCGTGCCATTTATTTTTGCAATTTTACTTGCGCATCAACGACATCGATCGCGATTGCGCAACCATTAAATTCCGCATCAGTCAAATCTGGCGTGCCTACAAACCGAAAATCGAACAGCAAATCACATTCGTTTATAATAATACAGAACCCTCCATTTTTCACGACCAGATCAGTTTAACTTTCAATGAAACCGTCAACGAATCTTTTATCGCGGAAATTCCTCAACTCCTTCACCTCATTTTAGAAACAATGACTGCTCTGGAAGACCTTGTGTCTTAAACATAAACATAGAAAACGGGTGCTCACTTTGGAGTACCCGTAATCTTTTTAGCCATCCGATACATGGGATAACCACCGATGTTCTCCTCTGCTAAGAGATAAAACCCATTTTTTTCATAAAAACGGAGTGCTGGCTTATTCGTCGTTGAAACCCTTAGGTGATATTCGTCAACACCTTGACTTTTCAAAAAAGCTTCTGCCCGTTCGATTTGCAGACGCCCATAACCTTTTCCCCGATAACCAGGTTTTAAATAAAATAAATCAACATAACCAATCCGTTTGCCCATGTACGTCACAATTTCAACTTCAAGCTGGCCGACCGGTTCTCCATCATGTTCCATGATCAGAAATCCGTCCGGAAAAAACAGCGTTTGAAAAGCCATCCATGCCAAGTAATGATTCGGGCTGACCACGTCATCCGTTGTACCCAGGCTGACTTTAAAGGAATCGCGCCGAAACTTTAACAAAGTCTCATGGTCTTTTTCAACGTTGATCCGTCGAAAAGTAAATGCCGCAGACATCATACTCCCCCATTTATGACCTCGTTAATATTGTATAGGTCAGCCCGGAAACGGTGAGAAAAAGCGGCAAATACCCTTCGAACCTTGCTTTTTTTGGAACGATACCGCCGCTTTTTTCGGTTTTACCATCGGGAATCGGATGTTTTCTGTCAGCTTAATTAAATTTAACATCGAGAATCGGAAGTTTACCGCTAGTTTTTCAGTGTTTACCCACTGACTTTGCAAATAAATGTTTTTAAACGGTAATGTAAATAAAATTTTACAAAAAAGGTATTTTTTATTAGACATTTATAAGAAAAACTCCT
>NZ_KE387198.1:0-22098 GCF_000430685.1 Tuberibacillus calidus DSM 17572
CTTCAAATGGTTTATCCATTGTGTCAGGGTTTGAAAGCCTTTGAGATCGTTCGTAAACACTAAGCGATTAGCTAGGTCAATGCCTCTAAAATCTTGCGCACGAGCGACATGTTTGTGTTTAGCGATATCAACACCGACGATCAATGTGTTCTCTGTGATTTGAGAGATTTTGCGATTTTGGTTATAATTCATGTATGAGTCCTCCTTGGTTCCTAAATTAGAGGTCAACATCCGTTGACACTCCGTACTATACCAAGAGGGCTCTATTTTTGTACAACCCGAAAAACCGCTATTTTGCCTCATTTTTCTTCAATACAGGAATGCTCCATTATATATTTAGATAATTATCTAATTACATAATAGCAATTTTCTGATAATTCATCAAGGGTTAAAATCAAACGTTACGAGGTGCTTTTCTAAAAATATGCACTACATTCACTGGCATGTACAAGGATTGTTGGCAAAATACGACTTCAGACGGAGAAGATTGCGGGCTTGAGAGCGGTTTCGGTAAATGAAAAAGTTTGTAGAATGGGGTGTAGATGAATGGATGGGATAGTAAAAAAAGAAGGAGAATGAATGATGAAACAGACCTTTCGTGTCTTTAAGAAAGCTGACTATACCCGCTTGTTTTTGGCATCGTTCACGTCAAGAATGGGTTCGGTTGTCGGTATGGTCGCGTTTTCGTTTTATTTGCTTGATCGCTTCTCAAACCAGCCTTTTTATGTGTCGCTCGCAGAAATGATGTATTCTCTGCCGATGCTTGCGGTATTTTTTATCGTTGGCGTGCTCGCCGACCGAATGGATCGAAAAAAGATTGCTGCCAACTGTGAATGGATTAGCGCGGCTTTATCTTTTGCTTTAATGGGAATGATCGCCATTGGCTGGATGCCGCTGATTTTTATGATTTTATTCTTGCGCAGTGCCGTCAATAAATTTTTCTTCCCGGCGGAAAGCGGACTTGTTCAGGGAATTTTGGATGAGCATGAATATACGGCGGCTGCCGGGCTGAACCAGTTAACGCAAAGCCTTTTCAATTTATTCGGAAGCGGTCTCGGTATTGCTTGTTATTGGTTGATCGGCGTACAGGGAGCCGTACTTATGGACGCGATTTCTTTCATCATCTCAGGCATACTGATCCACGCCTGTCACATCAGTCAAGACGTCCGTTTACCTAATGGTCCGCATAAATTTAAAGATTTGAATGTTAAAATGATGCTCAAAGACTATAAAGACGGCCTGGTTTATGCGTTAAAACATCGACTCCTGTTTCATTTGTTGATCGGCTTTTTAGTCTTTGGCGCTGTCAACGGGTCGTTCAGTGTCATCACGGTGTTTATATTGAAATACAAGCTGGTTCCGGAAACCTATGAAATGTGGTCGATTTACGAAGGCATTACTTTTGGTTCGGGGATTTTGATCGGTAGCATTTTAGCCTCATCCATCGCCAATAAATTTAAAATTTATCAATTGTTATACGGCAGTCTTTTCCTAGCGGGTGTATTGACTGGGGTCGTCAGCTTAGCGAACAATGTGATCGTCTACTTAATCATCGTATTCGGTGTGGCGTTAGTTTTGCCCGCGGCTAATATTGCGATCGGTGGCTGGCTGCCTAAAATCGTCGATCCAAAAATGATGGGTCGGGTGGAAGGCACGATCTCACCGCTTATGATGGTGTCACAAACCGCTGCGTTAGGCATTATCGCTTGGGCTTTTCCAAAGTTTCTAAGCATCAGCGGTCTGTTTGTCTCTGTCAGTATCTTGATCGTTGGCGTTTCCGTTTTCTTTGCCATCGTACTGCCGAAGCTGGCTAAAGCGTATGAACAACCAACCCAAACAGAAGCGGAAGTAGCAGACGCTGCATACTAATAAAAAGGCGGAAATGGCGACGCTGCTTACTAAAAAAGATGGTTAACGTTTTTTCTACCTGATGCGAAAAGATAGCTTTGCTATAATGTATGCAAAAGGGAGCCCAACCCTAAACGAGAGTTTTCTTCTTATTTAATATAGGTGTTAGGCCCCCAACCGTGGGATGCCCAGGAGTGACTTGGTTCATGGTTGCAATCGGGCGGTAAGGGGGAAGATTCATGATCGGCGCCATCATCGGGGATGTCGTGGGTTCACGATTTGAATTTGATAATTATAGGGATAAAGATTTTGAACTCTTTGCAGAAGAATGTCAGGTGACAGATGACAGTATAATGATCCTAGCCGTTGCAAAAGCGATTATGGAAACGGAGAAAATCATCCATTCTTCGCCTGACGGGAACAGCTATTACGCTTTAATCGAAAAAATGGCGATTAAATATATGCAGGAAATAGGGCGGCAATATCCTCATTGCGGTTACGGAGCGATGTTTTCTAATTGGATATTCAGCGATCATCCCGAACCTTACAATAGCTTTGGAAACGGCGCGGCGATGCGGATCAGTCCGGCAGGTTTTGCCGCCCGAACGGAAAGCGAAGTCCGCAAACTGTCTAATGCCATAACCAGGGTGTCTCATAATCATGAAGAGGGCTTGAAAGGTGCGGAAGCCGTCGCGACAGCCATTTATATGGCGCGGCGCGGTTTTACGAAAAATGAAATTCGGGAAAAAATGGAGAACGATTATTATTCGTTGGATTTTACAATTGACGGGATTAGAGACTCATACATGTTTAATGAGACTTGCCAAAAGACAGTTCCGCAAGCCATTGAAGCTTTTTTGGAATCAACCTCCTTCGAAGATGCCATCCGCCTCGCCATTTCATTAGGCGGCGATAGTGATACGTTGGCGGCGATCACAGGTTCCATTGCAGAAGCGTATTATGGCGTCCCCGAGGAGTTGGAAGAGAAAGCACTCTCTTACCTTGACCGCCAATCGCGCGCAATTTATGATGAGTGGCAATGTTTTCTTCGGAACCGGAGTCGGGAGAGCAGGGATTAGGAATGTAAAAAACTGGCGTGTATGCGCAATTCAAAGCCAGATCGACACAGATTTTGAGCAAAAACAGCATTTATGCGCATTTTTCGGCAGGGAGAGCCGCGAAAATGAGCAGGCGCTCCATAATCCGGAAAAATTGCGGCGAAAACTGTAAAAAACTGGATTGTATGCGCAATTTTAAACCAGATCGTAGAAAATGAGCAAAAACCGCATTTATGCGCATTTTTCAGCTGGAAGAGCCACGAAAAAGAGCAAACACTCCAGAATATGGAAAAATCAAGGATAGGATGTAAAAGGTAGAAAGTCCACACATCTCCAAATACAGAACGAGACTGTTAGCGTGTAAAAGCGGGGGGGTTAGCCTCGTTTTTGTATTATATTAATCATTATTGTCTAAGCATATTTTACGGATTTGACATTCATCATTGCCAAATATAAAAGAATGTTTGTCATTCAAAGTTTCAAAAGTAAGTGTCAGCGTCTTTTGATCTCTGAGTCCTCTTTTCCAACCTTCTTTTCACGACGATTTCATCAAGGTTACTATGGACAATTTCCGTTTACATAAGCGAATGTTTCGCACGGTAATTGTCTGAGCTGTTCCTCAAAAGAAAGAAAACACGGATTTTCTTCAATAAAATAATAGGAATTTTGTTAAAATAAATATAAAGGTTGCGAACAATGAATTTTACGTAGTAAATTAGTTTAAAAAACAAAGTATTCTCAAGATTAGAGGAATGGTAATTAAATAATTAATTGAAAGAAAATATGCATAGAATATTCAGATAAAAAACTGATCACTAATTATGTCGAGAAAGGTAATAAATGAAACTGCAACCGAGGTGATAACTGATCCATACACGACTTGAAACATAACGTTATTTTCTATTTGGATGGGAGGTGTTGATAATAAGAAATGAAAAATATCGGAAGCGTTCTACATCTTTCCTAAAAAATATGGTTAAAAAAGCACCTGTATTCATCATGATCTCTTTACTAATAGGTTGTTCACGGATGACTCCTTTAAATTCTAATCCTACTCTCATTGAAGTGACTAAACACATATCGCAATCAAATCGTTTTGTAACCAAAAAAATAACAAATAAAAAATTACGTGATCAAATTATAACTCAAATCAATAAAGGAAAATCTCATATTATTCCTAAAGGTAGCATATTTAATTGCCCTAATACAAAATCCAGCGAAACTTATGATATTATAATATACTATAATAATTTTAAAAGATCATTTACTTTAACAAAATCAGGTTGCACCTTTTTATACGATAAACAAGATGATATTACGTTAAACATTGATGTTCCTGAGGTTTATAAATTGTTTAAGGACAGGGAAAATAATCGGTAAAAAGTATTCAGTCATTTTCAAAATTCATCTATCTTAAAAAATAAACTAATAACTTATAAATAGATACTCTTGTTAAACGGTCGATAGCAACATCCATAATAGTACATCTTGGTTGATAAACTATTTATTTAGAAAAACATTTTTGATTCATATCAATAAACCCAAATCGACAACTATTATTTAATTCTCGTAAAAAAGGGCGGTGGGGAAAACAAATTTTCCCCCACCCCTTAAACAACTTACTTATTACTCATAACCATTCCAAGCCACAAAAAAGGTACCGGGTTCTGCGGCTGAGTCTAGATCGCTTGGAACGGCTAGTATATTATCCGTATCCCCAACCATAATTATCCTATTAATACTTTCAAAATCATTTATATAACCGCCATTAATTCCGTCAGTTGCTATACAATCCCAAAAGACAATATAGTTGAAATTAGCAAGCTTAGAAAGACTGCTTTTCCCATTCACAAAAATAGTTGGTCGTTCCACTATCCAATCTGCAGTTGAACCATCATATGAGTAGCCGGCATCCACCTCGAAGTTTGTATAACCCCCGGCAGTCATATTTTCTATGAAGTACCAAGCTGTTTTGTCGCTTGGATCGTATGAGATATATACAAATACTTGGTCACCGGGATGAACGCTTAGAGAGGTAATCTTAGTTTCATAATTAGGTAATTGTTCCCACCAAAAATAAAATACTTTATTTCCATTTGCATCCACCTGTTGCTCCGTGCCAGCCTGAATTAAATGGTTTTCCTTATTTATGCCTCCAATCCCAACCCATGAGGATGAAAAAGTATTTATTTTGCTATTTTCAACGTCAGGTACTTGCCAATATCCGCTAACTACATTTATATCTGGACTCCCATAGGTATCATTGGTAACGTATCCCGACCAATTATAACTCCCCACTGTACTAACTGAGTTTTTATGTTTTACTTCTGTAAATACTGGTTTAATATATTTTCCCGTCTTGATTGTACTTATTACATGCTTCCATTGTTTATATTCCTTTTTATTTTTAGGTTTTATTGGCAAATGATGATTTTTTAGTTCCTTATTTGAGGCAGTATAAGGATTAAAGTTTGATGGGAGATCGGGCTTTACTGATATTACTGTTTGATCAGGAGTGATGTGATCTATTATGCTGTTTTCTTGAGCTGATGAATACATAGGCAATGAAAGGATTACTATAGATGCCATAAGAGACATCAAAATTTTTTTCAATTTAATCACCCTTTCTATTTTTTTATCATTTAATCAGTTCGTTCTTTGAATCGGATTAAGTTTTTAAAGTGATACCTTATTTTAAAATTGTTTAATGGTTCTTCCTTTCTATTGCTTTATCACCTCACCACCATGTTTTTTCTCTATATCTATTATTATGATATTCTAACATATTTTCACTTTTTAAAATATTGGGAAAGTCTATTTATATAACCCCCAATAATTAGGGGTAATCTGAATTAATTTTCCCAACCTCCAAGTTGTAAATCCATATATATAGGATCGCCTTGAGCAACCCTAAAATGAACCTTCTCAGGGGTGATCAAAAACCTTTTTCTCTGAAAGATTATCAATTCTTAATATGGAGTAAATTTATCTAAAAGTAATATATGTCTTATTCACTTTTTCAAAGGTGTGCAAAAATACCAAAATAACAATCACCACTATTAAAAAGCAAACACATTATTTATAAAAATTTTGTGGTTTACGGCTTTAATCTTGTCCATCGTTGCCGTTACGAAAAAAATCTCTTCTCCTATCTTGGATAAAATACTTGGAGAAGGCACCAGGTTAAGGGAGACTTAATCCTACGCCAGCCACTAACCTTGAAGCGATTATACTTCTGTTTCAAGGTATTAATGTAGGCTACCTCCAGGCATTTGTCTAAAGGATAGTGGGGGTTTTCCTCATTGTCATACATCAAAGAACGTTTGTAAGTCACACCCCAAAAGTAAATATCGGCGTCTTTTGATCTCTACTTTCTCTTTTGTTAAAGGAGATCTACAAAGAACTGAATCTTGAAGACGCTGAAAATGGAGATTTGGTTAATATTTCTGAGGAAGAATGAGATTTCGAATGGAACTTTTTATGTGATTGCCAAATGGCATATTGGTTTAAAAAATTATGTAATTTTAAAGTGATAATAAAGGGGGTGTTAAAGCCGATGATAAAATCCCCAATATAGTCGGAATAAAATTCCCCACTTACAATAGAACCATAGTGTCAATGAGAGGGGCTATGGTTCGTGATTACGAGAGGGGAATTTTTTGTGATCAAAGAGATGTATGAAAGGGGAATGATTATTTCCGATATTGCGAGGAAATTGGGGATCGATCGGAAAACCGTCCGAAAATATATTCACTCCCCCCATTCTCCTTCCAAATCCAAGCGAAAACAAAGAAAAAGCAAGTTAGATCCATTTAAGCCGTATCTTCAAAAACGGATGTTAGAAGATGGGGTGTTTAATAGCGAAAAGTTGTTTTTTGAAATTCGACAACAGGGCTATACGGGAGGAAAGACGATTTTAAAAGACTATATGAAACCTTTCCGAGAGACGGCGAAAAAGAAATACACCGTTCGCTATGAAACGCTTCCTGGCGAACAAATGCAAGTCGAATGGAAAGAAGTTGGGGAGGTCGTGATCGAAGGGAGAAAAGTCAAGTTATCGCTATTTGTGGCTGTGTAAGGCTATTCGCGGATGAAATACGCGGAATTTACGGTCAGCCAGGATCAGGAACACTTAATGGAATGTCTGATTCAGAGTTTCCAGTACTTTGGCGGGGTTCCGAAGAAGGTGTTATTTGACAATATGAAGACCGTTACAGACGGGCGAGAACAAGGAGTGGTGAAATGGAATCAACGATTTTCCGAATTTGCGAGTTACTACGGATTTATTCCAAAAGTATGCCGGCCCTACCGGGCCCAGACAAAGGGAAAAGTCGAACGAGCCATTCAGTATATTATGGATCACTTCTACGGAGGTACATCCTTTGAAAGCATCGAAGAATTAAATTTTCTTTTACATCGCTGGCTTGATCAAGTGGCGAATCGGAAGCCTAACGCCACTACTGGTGTATCTCCACAAGAGCGTTGGGCCGAGGAGTCACTCAAGCCTCTTCCGTTGAAAGCTTACGATACGAGCTATCTTTCCTATCGGAAGGTGCATTGGGATGGCAGTTTCTCCTACAAAGGGGAACAATGGCTCTTATCGGCGGAGTATGCGGGCAAAGAAATTCTGGTGAAGGAGCGATTAAATGGAGATATTCAATTGTACTTTCGAGGGGAGGAGATTTCTCACGTGGACCAACAGAAAAAAGTGATTTCATTCGCCGAAAAAATAAAAAAGAAACAGACGGAAATGGCTGCCACCATTTCGCCTGTTTCGGTAGAAGTGGATACTCGTCCATTGTCCGTTTATGACGCATTCCTGCGAGGGGAAAGCTCATGAAAGAACGCATACACGAGTATTGCCACCAACTCCATTTGCCTGTCATGGCGGAGCGATGGTCCGCCATGGCAGAATACGCCTCTACTCATAATATATCATATTCAGAGTTTTTATTCCGTTTATTAGAGGCAGAAATCGTCGAAAAACAGGCACGATCGATCCAAACGCTTATCAAGCTGTCCAAACTGCCGTATCGCAAGACGATCGATACGTTTGATTTTACCGCGCAGCCTTCGGTGGATGAGCGCCGGATTCGGGAGCTGCTTACCATGTACTTTATTGACCGGAAAGAAAATATCCTCTTTCTCGGTCCACCGGGGATTGGGAAGACACATCTGGCAATTTCGATTGGAATGGAGGCGATCGCAAAAGGATATAAAACGTATTTTATTACCGCTCACGTTTTGTCAATCAGTTAAGAAGAGCCGACCAGGAAGGAAAGTTGGAGAAAAAGCTTCGTGTCTTTGCGAAGCCAACCGTTCTCATTATTGATGAAATGGGGTACCTAAAACTGGACCCGAACAGCGCTCATTACTTATTTCAAGTGATCGCCCGGCGGTACGAGCATGCCCCGATTATCCTAACCTCCAACAAAAGTTTTGGGGAATGGGGAGAAATCGTGGGAGACTCGGTTTTGGCGACAGCGATGTTAGATCGATTACTGCATCATTCCATCATTTTCAACCTAAAAGGGGGAAAGCTATCGATTACGGGAAAAGAGGTTCCAAGAAGAAAAACAGAAGGATCCATGAGGTCCTTCTGGGGAATTTTAAACCGGCGATTTTGAGGAAAAAATAATCGGCCTTGACAGGGGGTGGACATAAGCCAATTTCCCAAAAAATAGTCCTCACTTATATAAACAAATTTACATTAAAACCAATAACCCCGTACCACTTTTAGAGTGATACGGGGTTATTTTTGGGATTCGGTCAACCTATTTAACCCTTTTCTCCCAACCTCTATTATATAGAGATTTTTAAAAGTTCAAGAGGTTTAAACTTAGGGTAGAGTCACGCTACTTATGATTGAAAAGATTCCTGCTTCCTCGTAATAACCAGTTTGATATCCTTTAATTTTTAAAGATTTTTTGCCACTACTAGAGAAAGAATGGATTTCTAGACCTGCTTGATAAGTTTCTCCTGACGGGAAACACTTTGTGACATTCTGTCCAGGTAAATGAAGTTGTTAGATCTGACATTGGCCATGTAGTTATTTCTTCCAAGTCCGTAATAATCTCCCTACCATCGTGAAATGAGCAGAAGGCTAGTTCGCTGCCGTCATTGCCGGAAACGTATTTCCAACCACTACATTCACCACCGCCTCCCGAAGGAACAACTGAAAATGGTAATATTAGAAACTTTGGATCAATACCATTCATTACTGATGGTGAGATAACATTGAAATATGATTCCGAGGTATTAGATATTTGTAAGTTCTGAGAAGCCGATGAAGAATCGGTTGCTGCAAAAGCTTTTGGCGAAACAAGTAAAAAAAGTGGTAGGATTAAAGCTAGGATGAAGTATTTAAGTTTTGATAACCTTAATTTCATAAGGAAAACCCTCCTTAATTGGTACAATATTACCATACAATATATTACAAAAATTGTTAATATTGTAAGGTGAGATTTAATTCCTAGGGATTATTTTCAAACTTTAAAGTTTCACTTTAGTTGGAAAGACGAAGATGAAAGAAAAACTATTATTTGTGATGTTAATAAAGGTGAAGCAATAATAGAATTAAATATTGACAGTGAATTTATTTGTCCTATTAGGGGAGAGGTTGTTCTTCATATGCCTAAAGAAGATTTTAGGGATGCGGTTTTAATGGCTGCACACAGGTGGGTAACAAAAGAAAGTTTGGAATAAGATATTTTTTTATTAAAGGTTGGATGAAAGCGGGGGTGTTTATTTGAATTCGACTTTTAAAACTTTGCCTGCAAAATTTTTGTGGGACCGGATTTTTGTATATCCCGTAACAGAAAGTGGGTATAAAATAGAGTTTTATACCGATACAGGCGGTGGAGGAATGTTTCTGTCACCTGATGTTTCTAATGATCTAGGTTTGCCGGCCAACAAAAAAGTGATGGAGGATGGCGAAGAAAAAACAGTTGTGCCTTTTCCAACGTTTCAGGAAGGCCTTTCCATTCCTTCGGGGGCTCAAGTGAGGGATTTAATCGTCTATTCTGAAATTCCTTGGGGTAAGGGATTTTTAGGGCAATCTTGGTTTGCGGATCGGGTCTGGTTACTAGATTATATAAATAAAGAGATGGGATATCTGAGCAACACATCTTCCTATCATACAAACGGGTTTAAGTGCACGAATATTTGGTTTAAAGAAAACCAAACTGGTAAACGAGAGGTTTCTTTTCCGCGGATACAGGCAAAGATTGATGGAGAAACGTTAGATTTTCTCTTTGATACCGGGGCGACGGTTTATCTCACCGACCATGCTCTTGAAACATTGAACAATGGAGATGAAGTGTTCCGGGGAACAAGCTTTATAACTCGTTCGATTTTCGAAAAATGGAGGGTCAAACATCCAGAATGGACCGTCATCGAGCAGGCCGACAGAATAGGAAATGAAGCGTTGATAAAAGTACCAATGGTTGAAGTGGCGGGTTTACAAGTGGGGCCGGTATGGTTTACTAGAAGAAACGATGCAAACTTCCATGAGGCAATGTCCCAATGGATGGATAAAAAAGTAGAGGGTGCATTAGGTGGGTCGGTCTTTAAATATTTTACGATAATCATTGATTACCCTAATGCCAAAGCCTTTTTTAAATGCTAGTGGAAATGGCTAAATTTATTGGATGGCGAATCTATTTGCATTTGGCCGTCATCAGGCCACACCAAGCACCATTATCTGGAAGAACACTAGCTATATCTGTAAAAAACTGGAGCGTCTGTGCAATTTTAAAGCAGAATCGGCAAGAAAATGAGCAAAAACAGCATTTATGCTCAATTTTGAGCAGGAAGAGCGACGAAAATGAGCAGACGCTCCATAATCTGGAAGAATCCCAGCTGAATTTGTAAAAAACTGGAGTGTATGCACAATTTTAAGGTAGATCGGCGCAGAATTTGAGCAAAAACCGCATTTATGCGCATTTTTTGGCAGGGAGAGCTGCGAAAATGAGCAGACGCTCCATAATCTGGAAAGAACCGCAGTAAAATATGTAAAAAATGGGAAATGCTTTTAATAAATATTACTGAAAACGGGTCGCTGCCAAGCTTTTTAGGTGAAGGCAGAGTTATCGTTGCCCCAAATACTGCTTTTGCAAAACGACAGGTTTTCACCCGTATAAAAAACCATGCGGCGGTTTAGTCCAGCATGGTTTTTTTATAAATTTATGAAATCGAAGGCGTCCCATATCAGAGACGCCTTTGAAGGAGTGACTGCATGGGTTATACACTGCATGGTGGTTTCAAGGGTTATTACCAAACATAGGCGGTGCCGACAATAATCAAGAGAATGAACAACACGACAATCAACGCAAAGTTAAAACCGTAATACATAATCAATCCACCCCCTTGTGAATGGATTACTACATCTTATGCATTAGTAAAATATTTGTAATGGACAAGTGTTTTAGATTGGCCAAAATCAACGTTTGTCCAACGACAAAAACCTAGGTCACTGTTTTTAGTTGGACCGATCTTACCAGTCTAAAAACTTCACGGTCTTCAAGGTATGATTCAACAAATTTTAATGGAATAAAAAGGAGAATTCGGTACAGGGACCGTTTTCCCTTTTATGGCAGACTTATATTTAGATATAATCATATTATCGGATGGTCAGATTTTTCAGATAGACGGAGAACACTGAAGGATAACGAGCGCCTTTTCAAATCCATTCAACGCAAAGGAGCTCGAAAAAAAGCGGTAAAAGTTTTGGAGGTTGTGATGAAAAAAGGAAAAACGGAAAAGACCAATGCGATGCGTTTGTTGGATAAGGAAAAAGTCGATTATACGATGCAAACTTACGACACGAATGACGGGAAAATCGACGGTGTCTCTGTCGCGTATAAAGTCGGAAAAGACCCGAAAATGGTGTACAAGACGCTCGTGACGCAAGGAGCTAGCAAGCAATATTACGTTTTTGTTATTCCGGTTGAAGCGGAGCTTGATTTAAAAAAAGCCGCTAAAGCTGCCGGGGAAAAGAAAGTGGAGATGATTGCGGTTAAGGATTTGCTGAAAGTGACGGGCTATGTGCGCGGCGGCTGCTCGCCCATCGGCATGAGAAAATTATACCCAACTTTTATTGATCAAGTGGCCGAGGAACTCGAGACGATCATTGTCAGCGGCGGCAAGATCGGTTTTCAAATCGAAATGCGAGTGGGCGATTTACTGAGAATCACAAAAGGACGTCTGGCAGATTTAACAAAATCTATACCAGCCGACGGCGAAACGGTGACTTTTAATAAAAATACATAAGGAATATGGCTGAACCACGCTTCGTGGAAGATAGGGTGTACGTAGAGAAAAATGAAGCAGTCATAAAAGAAGTTGTACAGGCTGATACCATATATTCTTTATAAAAATCACAGGAAGTGCACATATGTCATTAAAAACAGAACTCACAGCCATCAACTTTAATAATCTCGAAAGCTTAAAAAAAATGGATTTGGATCGCCTCACTGAAAGGATGTTAAAAGAAATCGGGTCCACAGATCCCGAATTAAGAGACGATTTGATTTACCGCACGTTTGTCCGCCTCATTCATGGGAGCTATTTAACTCCGAAAAAAATGACTTATATAACAGAGATTTGTCTTGAAAACCTATTTTTGAGCATTGGTGAAAGAGATAGTGATTCAGTCTTTACCCGCTCATTTTCGGCGCTTGTCATCGCATTGATACTAGAAAAGGATAGAGAACAATCTTTTTTGGATCATGTACTCGCGGTGAGAGCCATTGAATCGAGCATTCTTATTGACGGAAGTGGTCAAACACCCGGCTTTTTCACTAGATTCTGCCGATGACTGCCTCGAAGCGATTCATTGCTGCTTGATCAAAGAGAGTATTGACATGTCGGCGTATATCGATGACGAAGACGAAAGACTTATTTTTGCCATCGAAGCCTTACTGGACAAGGGAATGGGGGAACACGCTTTGCTCGACTTTGTCCTTGAAGCGTCACAAGTCATTTATGATTTCGCGGAGAAAGGATTCACCACAGAATTATTCAGAAAAAGAATCAATGCCACTCATTTTTTAAAAAGCTTGTATTTTCGGCTTGCGTTTAGAAATGAGGGGGCAAAAGTAAGGGAGACCATATTGCATGTATTAGAAAAAGGGCATCACCAATTGTACACACCATGAATCCGGCATTCGCGTGAATATCTTTAATCGGCTCAGCTTCTCGGAAGGACAAGGTTTGCCCGCGGCTGATCTGGAAATGATATTGGTAAATTTGTACTTTTTAATAAAGTTAACCTTGCGTAAGAAGAGGCGCGGAAATCTCGTAGGTAAAGAAAAGAGGTGCTTTGGTTTGAGTTATAAAAATACCTTCATTACCGTTTCTGACGATTCGAATGTCAAGACCGCCCTCGTCCCGGTCCCGAGAAACGGAAAGCCAACGATGGCTTCCATAGAATACGAGCTCATCAAAAACAATCCGTACAAATATACGCAGGAAGATGTCCAATTTATCTCGTATTTGATCCGAAATAAAATCGATACGAGCGGCCAATTGGATGAACTGAGAGAACAATTTTTCGCAAAACCGAAAGCTTGCTTCAGGGCATCGCCGCTCGTCAAAAAATACGGCTGGGGGATTCATTATGATCATGATGGGAAAGTCGCCTTATATGAGATTGAAAGCGCATTATACCGTCAGTTTCTCCAATCCGATGATGTGAAAAAATTAAAGGGCATGCGTTCGAAAAGAGCATAAAACGAAGGTGTACACATGGAAAAGTTTGTTTTTTTATTCGGACCCCAGGCCGTCGGCAAAATGACGGTCGGCCAAAAGTTGGCTGAGGTTACCAGGTTAAAGCTGTTTCACAATCACATGACGATTGATTTGCTCGAGCCGCTTTTCGGATTCACACCCGAAATGTGGAGACTGGCTCATATGTTTCGGCAGGAAATCTTCGAAGCGTTTGCCAAGAGTGATCAATACGGACTGATTTTTACAAAAGTATGGAATTTTAACGACCCATCGGAGTGGGACAGCATCCATAACATGTGCCTGCTGTTTCGTTCCCATGGCGTGGACGTCTGCTTTGTAGAACTCGAAGCGAATGTGGAAGTAAGGCTAAAGCGGAACCGGACGCCTCATCGGCTGGAACATAAACCGACGAAAAAAAACATTGAACAATCCGAACAGCATCTATTAACTTCAATGGAAACGATGAGGCTCAATTTCTACGAAGGCGAAATAGACACAGAAAATTACATCAGAATCAACAATACGCATTTGAGTCCAGATGAAACCGCACTTATGATTAAGGAGAAATTTCAATTATAATACAAACTTGGATTTAATACCAAAATCCAGCCGACACTTTTTGCAAAGGAGCAAACATAATGTACAACATCACAAAAATGAAAATCTTAAAGCCAGCTCATGATGTGTTTGAGGCGTTCGTGGATCCCGGAAAAATCGGAAACTTTTGGTTTTCATCGAGTTCCGAACGGTGGGAGCAGGGAAAAACGATCACGTTAAGGTATGATGAATTCAATGCAGAAGGCCAAATCCAGATCGTAGAAATCGAAAAAGATAAGAAAATCGTATTCAATTGGGGAAATACCGTCACGATTTCATTGCAGGAAACCGAGCCGAAAACCACTATTGTAGAGATTATCGAAGAAGGCTTCGATGAAAATGACCCACAATTAATTGAAAAATTGCTGGATAACAAAGAAGGCTGGGCCTTTATGCTGACCAATTTAAAAGCGTACTTGGAAAACGGCATCCGGACATTGCGAACCGGTTTGATGAAATAGCGTTTTTCCTTAAAATCTAAGCCCTTAAAGGAAAAAGGTTTTCATCGTGTAGTAGGTGTCAGAAAGAGATGAAAGGCTATCATTTTTTTAGTTCAATTTAAGTGAAACAAAGGCTCTAAGAGAGCAAGTCGTTTTCTCGGCCCAGCAAGAAGGCAACAATGGCACTCCCTTCCCCAAAAAGGTTGGTAGAGCCCAGTTTTTTACGGACTCCTTTGGACATAAATGCAGATTTCATCTAGGAGCGAGCATAGGTTTTGTTTTAAAAACGTGTTGTTACCGGTACAAAACCTTATTGTAGGAGAGGGATGAAAATGGGATTCGGGTTTCGAAAAAGCATTAACCTCGGTGGCGGCGTCAGGTTAAATTTCAGTAAGAGAGGGATTGGGGCCAGCGTCGGGGTGAAAGGGTTCCGAGTTGGGATTGGCCCATCCGGCATGAGGACGCGGGTGACGCTACCTGGGACTGGCCTTTACTATGAAAAAAGGCAGAGTTTAGCAAGACCCGAGCGGAAAAGGCAAATGGCGATAAGGGAACAAATGCACAGGCAGGAGATCATGGATGCTTTGCAACAGGCACAGCTTGAAGTAGAGGCCTTTCAAAATCGGCTGGAGATGCTTTTATCCGTTCACAAAGAATGCAGTGAACCCATTGATTGGAAGATGCTCTCGCAACAAGCCCCGCCGTTTGAAAAAGGGCAACCTGGACCGAATGAACAAGCTGCCAGGGAGAAATTAGAGGCGTATGAGCCAGGCTTCTTTGAAAAACTGTTTCGGCGCGATGATGAGCGAAAGAAACAGTTGGAAGAAGAAGTGGAAAAAGGAAAAGCCCTTGACGTCGACTTATATGATGAATGGGAAGCGACGAAGGAGGTTGCTGAAAGGGTTCTCGCCGGTGATCCCGAAGCCTATAAAATGGCTATTGAAACGATGGCGCCTTTTGATGACATTGTCGACCTCGGCAGTGGTTTTGATTTTCATTTTGTTAATCAGGATGTCGTTGAAGTGACTTTTCATGTTGAACCCCAAGAAGTTATTCCTGATACGGTCAAATCATTGACAAAAACAGGCCGGCTTTCGCAACGAAAAATGGGGAAAACGATGTTTTACGCGTATTATCAAGATTATGTATGCAGTTGTGTTATTCGCGTGGCCAGAGAATTATTCGCTTTACTTCCCATTCGAACCGTCGTCATTCATGCCGATGATACCGAACTCAATACAGCAACGGGGCATGTTGAAACAATCACGATTTTATCGGTGCGCATCCATCGAGAAGATTTTCAAACGATTAATTTCGACCGCATTGACTGCTCCGATGCCATTGAAAGCTTTGAGCATCATATGCATTTCCTCAAAACAAAAGGGTTTCAAAAGGTAAACAAATTAAACCTGTCTAAGTGAAAGACGGGTTTTCTTTATTTGGGCGTATTCCGGGTGTCCAGGTTCAGATCTCTCATAGGGAACAGAAACGAACTCACATTTTCAGTGTTTACATTTGTCTAGCCGCAACAGAACCAAACTCATAGTTTTTCATTACCCTAAATAAAATAAACATTGATAAATCCGTGTGTTTTTTCATAGAAAATTAACATGACGGATTTTTGTCTGGACATCACACGACGAATGGAAAAGGGGCAAAGGGTGATGAAAAAAATCTTCATCGCAGCGTTTTTGATTTTGGCGGTGGTTTCCGTAGGGGTTAGCCTATATCAAGAAAACAATCATGACCATGCTTTCGCACAAGATCAGCCAAAACAAACGTTAGATGTCAAAAAGACCATTAAGAAAGCACCGGAACAGTCGACTAAGCGAAAGGAAAGTGTTATTGCTAGAAAAAATGTGGGGATTGAGATTGGGAACGTGGCGCCGGATTTTACTTTGCCTACCATTGATGGACAAGTTGTCAGTTTGTCCTCTTTAAGCGGGAAAAAAGTCATTCTTAACTTTTGGGCAACTTGGTGCCCGCCATGCCGCAAGGAAATGCCGGATATAGAGGCCTTTTATTCCAAGCATGCCAAAGATAAACATGTGGTCGTTTTGGGCATTAACTTGACGTCCGCAGAAATGAGTGTCAATGATGTCAAAAGATTTATAAAGGAATATAAACTCACTTTCCCCGTTCTCCTTGCGAAAACGGAAGAAACAGCAGTACTCTATCAGGCGGTGACGATTCCGACAAGCTATATTATTGATTCAAGTGGTGTCATTCGCAGTAAAAAAATTGGGCCAATGGATCAAAAATGGATGGAGCAACAAATCGATGCCATTCAGTAGATTGTCTTGAGGTCAGGGGGCGAGTTCTCATGGTGAAAATCCCCATGTATTTAGTTACATTGGGTGAAGATGAATCAATGTTTGATAAGGCTGTTTTCTAAAAGATTGTTGCTTTTTGAGAAAAAAATAGAAGAGTAGTTTGGTTTGTTTTATTACACTATTTTAAATTCACACTGAAATCTTTCAACACCAGGATACTTTTCTCCTAATGAAGTTATTTTAAAACCGAATTTTCTATAAAACTCAACTGCATCTTTGTCAGTTTCAGCAACGATAGATGTAAATGAGTATTTTTCAATGAGAAAATTAATCATTTTACTCCCTATCCCGTTACCTCTTTCTTTTGGGGAAACAGCGATATGTTTTATTTCGCAGAGACTAAGGTTTATTTCTACACCTATACAACCGATTATATTGTCTTCTTTCATAAAGCCAAATAATTGTTGGTTGGAGGAACGAATATAGTTTTCATATACAAAATCAACTTTGTTGATTGAAGTTGCATAGGATAACAAATTTCTTATAGAGGGGTGAGGTATCATTGAATCAATTTCTATTATCAATCGATCATCATCTCCAAATTTATGCTATACAGCTCTTAACATTTCTACTGTTGTTGAGTTTGATTTTTGAAAGACTGAAATGCATTTGCACCACTCGATTTTCAAATGCTAAACACCGCTTGCCCTTCGTGTCATTCGCCCCTTAGAATCCATGCCATTTGGTATGTTCCGGTATATTTTTATCTCTATCTTTGGCAATTTGGTCCAGGGCTTTGGAATTATTGTCATATTGAGCATCTCTTCTTGGGCGTCGAAATAGAAAGTAGAGGATGCCGCCGATGACAATCGCCGTTACGATATAGATAAGAATATTGGACAACCATATAACCTCCAATCCCGATGGTGATGAGCCATTATTTATTATTAAAAAGGGTGTTCTTAACAGCCGCCTTTAGACAGCCATTCGCTTTCAAAGGTGCATGTGGGGATGCCTTAGTGGCGATAGAATGGATTTTTTTTGCTGTTTTTTGGCCGTCATTCGAAACCCTAGTTGTGTAAGCAAAAACGTAAAAATAATTCCATATTTCAATTATATTCTAAAAGCAAAAAAGCGACCACTATTTGGTCGCTCGGGTGTATTGAATCTAAGGGCTGTATTAACATTTATCACGTGCACTTTTCGATAAGGGATTCGAAATATGTCTCTAATCGTTCGGTGATGATCGCGTCAGTTAAGTCTTGCCATCCGAAGTTGTTCCAGCCTTCGTAAACTTTGGGAGGTCCGGGATAGACAAAATCAAAATAAGCGACAAAATCCCAATAAGGGTTATAGGAAAATCTATCGCCAGCAAACGTTTTATAATAATTTAAGAATGTCTCAGCGGCCTCCACACCAAAAAGGCAAACGAGATTATCCCGGCAGTGTCCGACATCAATCCCAGCCGGACCCCGGCAAGCATTGACCCAGTCGACCACACTTGAGATTTTCCCGCCTGTCCAAAGCACATTAACAGGGTGATAGTCCCGGTGAATAAACGTTTCTTTATATCGCGGTTCGCGAGACTGCACGATTTGCATCCCTTTTTCCCATAAAACAGGATGCTCGGTCCAATCAGGCACTTTTAACTCATGGGGTTTGGTATAACGACGAAACGTCCATTTAAAATGGTCGGCGTCAATCCGGTGAATCCCAGCCAATACCCGGGCTAATTCTTTGAGCCACGCATCCAAGTCGTCGGGTTTAAGGACAACTTCTCCGGGAACAAATTGCATGAGAATCATGGGAAGGCCGGCCTGTTTTCCTGATTCATCCACATTGATAAGCTGTGGAGAACGGGCTCCAAAATGATCGGCGGCTGCCGTTTTCAAACTTGCCGCTTCATGAGCCGCCAAGTCGGGTTCTTTCGATAACCAGCTTTTATTGTCGTAGAGCCTCAGCACATAGCGATCAGTGTCCGTCTCAATTTTATAAAGCGTTGTGGAGGTTGCTCCTTTTAGCTTTTCAAAAGCTCTAATCGTTTGTTTACTTGGCAGAGATTGTTCGACCCATGTTTTGATGGGATCCGGAAGCTTTTCAGTCATGTTTCAACCTCACGTTAAAATTTTTAGATTTCGTAGGGACGAATGAGATCTGCCCGAAAGATTCAGCCCTTATCCGTTGCTTGAAACATCTTGCCAGATTCTTTTTATGTAAGAGCCAGTGGGATGGGCATACAGGCAAAATATATCCGGGTTGGTTAAATTTCGCCACGCTTCAAATCCATAGGTTGTATCAAAATGATGAAGCAACAGCGTTAATAAGTTGCCGTGAGTAAAAACGGCAAAGCGCGTCATGCCGATGCTTTGATAGTGGTGGAGGGCATCTATTGCGCGTCGGGTGGCTTCCCGGGATGATTCGCCGCCATTGAATTTTAAATCAAAATCCGCAAATGTCGCTTTCAGACAGTCCAACCAATCCTGTAAGCTTTCAGTTGATAACACCCGCTCGGAAAATCTTTTGTTGGTTTGTATTTCCAAATTGAGCCGTTTGGCGAGTGGTGTCGCTGTTTGTACGGCCCTCAGATACGGACTGCTGACGATCGCTTCAATTCCCTTATCTTCTAAAAAATCAGCGAGTTTTTCCGCATCTTTTTTCCCTTTATCAGTTAATAGGGCGTCTGGGTCTTGCCCTTCCGCTTGACAATGTCGAATGAGATAAATTTGTTTTTCCACCAATGATTCTCCCTCGTATAATAAGTTTCAAATCCATCGTTGATGTCAATTTCGGTTCATTTTTGCACATTGATAAGTGAATAGAGATTTTTGTAACCCGGTACCCGGAATACAAAATTTGGACTTATTCACCCGGCAATAAGCTGTTTAGATAGTGCGTGCGACAGTCTTTGGCGAGGATTTCCATAAAAATTTCATCATAATATTTGCCGTTGAGATAATACGATTGGCTTCTTCTGCCGAATGTTTTAAAACCGGCTTTTTCGTAAGCTTTTACCGCACCTTTATTAAATGCAAACACTCTCAGCATAATATTATTGAGGTTCAGGATTTTGAATCCATATTCCACGAGCAGCTCGACCGCTTCCGTTCCCAAGCCCTTTCCTCTGTGGTCGGGATTTCCTATGAAAATACCAAGTTCAGCCGCACGGTGTAATTGTCTAATAGAAAACAGTGAACAATTGCCAATCAATTCATCATTTTCCTTTAAGACAATGGCGAAATTCTGTCCTTCTTTTGCTAAGGTTTCAAGCATTTCCCGTTCGCTTTCCAATGTGAAAATTTGGGAGGCGTGACCTAAATTGATCGCTGTTGGCAGATCATTGATCCATTTTGTATATATTTCGGCATCTTCCGGGTTGATCGGTGAAAGATAGATATTCCGTCCGGGAATCTTACAAAAATAGCGCATGTTTTCCTTCCTCCTCATTATTTATCATGTAGAGTTCCTGAGGCGTCTTTCTCTTCAGTGCATGAAGCGAGTCGTTTTTCACGTATCATAAACGTAAGGCTGTCCAATGGCGGGACGCAAAGCTATGGCTTGGACATCGTCTGATGCGGGAGGGATATTCCGAAGAAGGTCCGAACCCGAACATCGTGCGGGCGGAAGAACGTTTATTATGATTTTACATAACTACCGTCTGATGTCTATGTTTTTTTCAAAAATTCTTATGTTTCGTGAGTACCATGTATTTTTGTCAAATCACTTTTGTTATTTGGGCGAATTTGCAAATTGGCCAATGATTGAAGCCATGGCAACCCATGTGCCTGTATTTGCAGATTTTTTATTTTAAAAAAAGACGGGTATAGAAACCACGCATTTGTCATTGAACACAACGACTGGTTTAAGGATCTAAACAGTGGTTGGCAAGAGAAAATTTTTTCAAAACGGTGTGCCGATGATAATGGGATGAAATGGATTTTTGTTGCGGGAAGAAAGAAATTGATAATAAGGAAGGATTTTCCCCAAAAAAGGCAGAATGAATGATAGAGAAAATTTTTAAGAGGCGAATGATCAATGAGACTAACCGTTAAATTTCAACTGCATGAACCGCTCGTATTGCCGATAAATTATCAACAGATTTTACAAGGGTTTATTTATCAAACCTTAGGTGATGATGAATTTACTACCTTTCTCCATGATGCTGGCTACCGCAGTGGGAAAAGGTTTTTCAAGTTATTCACCTTTAGCCGCCTGTTTGGCAAAAACAAGATCGATTTGAAAAACAAACAAATCATTTTCTATGATGAAATAACTTGGTATGTCAGTTCGATTCTTTATCCGTTTATTCAAAAACTGTGCCAAAACTTGTTAAAAACATCGGTCATTCACCTTGCCGGTTCCCCAATATGGGTACAGGAGGTCAGTTATATTAATATCCAAATCAATGGTCGGTGCTATCAAATCAACATGTTGTCCCCGATCACTGTTTATAGCACCTATGAAGAGGAAAGTGGCAAGAAGAAAACCCAATTTTTTGACCCAAATGACCCGGCGTTCCCAGTGCTGATCGAAAAAAATTTATTGAAAAAATATGAGGCTTTTTATGGCGAGGCCCCGGAAGACCGGTCTTTTTCCATTAAACCTTTGAAAGTTCACCATCGTGATAAAGTCATCACCCGTTATAAGCATTTCATTATAAATGCCTGGGGAGGCACTTACGAAATCCAAAGCTCGCCCGCATTAATCCAGTTTGCCCATGCCGTGGGCTTAGGCGGAAAAAACTCACAAGGCTTTGGGATGTTTGAGATTGTCAACTAACCCGAATTTTTATCGCCGATGTATAACCTAAATGAACAAGTTTTAAATATTATCATTCGCTTCGTCAGGGAGCTTTCCGAATACAAAAATACGCCAATTGCGCTAATCGCAAGGAATAGGGTTAAAAAAGCGGAGATAAATATAAGCGTAATTAAAATTAAGTCAATAAAGACAAATAAAAAATGTCGTCGATCCTCAGTAGCGTTAAAAACCCCAGAGATCGACGACATTCTCTTATCACAAAAATCCCTTCAGTAGCGCGGCTTTCCGGAAAAACGAAAAAAATAACAGGGAAAAAAGGATTTTTTATATCCGACGAAGAATATTGATATAATAACAACTTTTGGGGTTTTCATCTTACCTATGAGGAATTGAAAC
>NZ_KE387198.1:22308-34276 GCF_000430685.1 Tuberibacillus calidus DSM 17572
TCATCTTACCTATGAGGAATTGAAACATAGCCAGATTCAAGGAAGCTCAAGTTTCCGCAGAGTTTTCATCTTACCTATGAGGAATTGAAACTCGGTTTTACCGCTTTGTTATGGAGGTACATCATGGTTTTCATCTTACCTATGAGGAATTGAAACTAATCATGGACAAAAAAATCGCTCTCATAATGTTCGTTTTCATCTTACCTATGAGGAATTGAAACCGTTCAAAAATGCTCGGGCATGGGAGCGACCAGTCGTTTTCATCTTACCTATGAGGAATTGAAACATGGTTGCGATGTCAGCCTGAATCGTATCAATTTTGTTTTCATCTTACCTATGAGGAATTGAAACCTTGCATGGTTACCGCCCCTTTTTGGCCTGTTTCCGTTTTCATCTTACCTATGAGGAATTGAAACCGGAAAACGATGGAAGGGGTTAAAAAATGGATGTTTTGCAAGTGGATATTGAATATGCGGGATACGACGAGAAAAGCGACGCCATTCACGACATCCGTTTTAGCGTAGGCTCCGGTGAACTCGTCGGGTTGATCGGGCCAAACGGAGTGGGGAAAAGCACGGCGCTCAAAGCCATCCTTGGACTACTGCCTCGATGTTCGGGCAAAGTGCTTTTTTCCGGAAACCGGCAAACCTATTCTTACATACCCGAGCGGCCGATCTTGTACGATAAGCTGACGTTATGGGAACATTTGGAGCTTGCCGGCGCTGCCTATGAAATGGAGCAGAGGGTGTTCACGGTGAAGGCGGAAGCTTTATTGTACCGTTTTCGTATGGAAGGCGTCCGCCATCATTATCCTTGGAGCTTTTCCAAAGGCATGCAGCAAAAAATGATGCTCATTCTCGGCTTTTTGATCGAACCGGATGTCTACGTGGTTGACGAACCTTTTATCGGCTTGGATCCGCGGGCGACGAAAGAATTTCTGGAGCTGCTTGAAGAAGAACGAAAGCGGGGTGCCGGAGTGCTGATGAGCACCCATGTACTTGATACAGCCGAAAAGATTTGCGACCGATTCGTTTTGATGGATAGTGGCAAAATGGTCGCCGAAGGAAGTTTGCAAGAAATCCAGGATAGTTGCGGTTTGCCGGACGCTTCATTATTTGATTGCTTCCATCGTTTGACGGCTTAAGAGGTGGTTCCTGTGGTGACGGTGCAGAAACTTTTTTACAAACGCCTGGCCGACCATTTTAAATACCAGTTTTCCGTCCTGCGGACCGCCGTGGACTGGACAATCGCCCTGTATATCATTGTGCCTTTCTTCATTTTCATTGGATATCAATATGTCTCTTGGTGGCTGCATCCGCCGGGGTGGATCAAGTATGTGCCTTATGCCATTCTTTGTTTCTTGCTGTTTTTGTTTGCGGCGACAGGGACGATCCGCCTGTTTGTCGAGGAAGGGGACCAGCTCTTTTTGATCCAGCGTCCAAAATGGATGCATGGCGTGATGCGTCTCGGAATGGTGTATTCCCTTGTCGTTCATTTTGTTTTGTGCCTTCTTGTCATGCTGATTTTGGCGCCGTTTTTGCTGCTGGTCTATAAACTGTCCGTTTTACAAATCGCGCTGCTCGGGTTGTGGCTGTGGGTCATGCGCAGTTTCGGAGCTTGGGTGAAGGATTTACTTTCCATCCGTTTTATGGGGTGGAAGTATTGGCCGATTTTATGCGGATGGTTCTTGGCTTTCTACCTTTTCTTTCTTTTGGGTTCCATTCGTCTGCTGGGCGTATCGCCGCTAGCGGGCATTGCCCTTTCCGGCCGTTTTCAGGATGTCGCTGCCGGATCGTCTGGCCATGGGTCCGCGTTGCTGTTGGGCGCTTTAATCGTGCTGTTAGGCATCGGCATCTATGTTTTGGCTAGGCGTCGTTTGTTGTACAAGGGCACGTTTTTTCATGATGTTGAGCATGAGCAAAAACAACGCTTGAGGCTCACGGCGTTCCTATTAAGGGGCATCTTAAGAACTGAAACGCCGCTCTTGCGCCATAAAACGCCGCTTTTGTTCAGAAATTCAAAGCCGTTGTTTAAAAAGCGGCGCACTTCAGCCAACGTGCTTGCGGAAGTGTGCATCAAGTCGTTTTTTCGCCGTTTCGCACAAGTTAAAATGTATGCCCAGCTCGTCGCCGTGGGGATCGCGGCCATCACGTTGTTGTCCCTGTGGCTGAAAGTCGCGATTTGGGCGGCGTTTGCCTTGTTGTTCGCCGACTGGCTGAAGGCCTACTGGAAGGAAGTTGAAGCGGCGGCGTTCGTGCGGATGTTTAAGTGGAAGGATTGGGACAGAAGAATAGCGGCGAGCAAGGCGGTCTTTCTGATCATGCTGCCGGGCTTTTTGATCCTCAGCGCGGCGGCGGGGTTCAGTATGATGGCATGGCCGGGGGCGGTGGCCGCCATTCCCATCGGTTGTTTGGTTGCGTACGCCGCGGCGAATCTTGTGACGGCGTGGTAAGTGGTCCGGGCGGTTGGCCGTGCCGGGCCATTTTGTCATGGAGGCGGCGCTGATGAAACCGAACGAAAATCGCATTCTGTCGATCGCACAGCAATAAAAATTGACAATAGGGGAGGATTTTCCACGGATTATGAAGTATTACTACATTGTATTGCAAAATTTTAAGAGGCGAATTAAAGATGAGGATAACCGTCAAATTTCAGCTGGATGATCGGCTTGTTTTGCCGATAAATTATCAGCATATTTTACAGGGGTTTATTTATCGAACATTGGGGGATGACGATTTTTCTGCCTTTCTCCACAATGACGGCTTTCACAAGGGAAAAAGATCGTTTAAATTATTTACCTTCAGCCGCATATTCGGTAAAAACAAGGTCGATGTTAAAAATAAGCAAATCACTTTCTTTGATGAAGTGGAATGGCACGTGGGCTCGATTTTGCCGCAGTTCATTCAAAATCTGTGCCAAAACTTATTAACGGCGCCTGAAAATCGCCTTCTAGGTTACCCAATATCGGTACAAGAGGTTAGTTATAATAAACTCAAAATTCATTCAAGCCGTTGTCTTATTAAAATGCTATCCCCTATCACAGTATACAGTACCTACGAAGACGAAAGCGGAAAGAAGAAAACCCAATTTTTCGATCCTAATGATAACGCTTTCCCAGTGCTGATTGAACAAAACCTTATTAAAAAATATGAAGCTTATTATGGCAAGGCGCCGGAAAGACGTTCTTTTTCCATCACACCGATCGATATTCACCCGAGAGATAAGGTGGTCACCCGTTACAAGAATTTTATTATTAACGCTTGGGGAGGCACTTACGAAGTGCGGAGTTCTCCCGAATTAATCCAGTTTGCTTATGCGGTGGGAATCGGTGGCAAGAATTCCCAAGGATTTGGGATGTTTGGGATATTAAAAGTGGAGGAGAACGAATACTAGTGAAGTCCTTACTGTAGTTATAAGTGCATCTTAATAAGCAGTTAACTTAGGGAAAAACTCTCGGTTCACTTGTTTGTCAATGTTTCAATGTTAAGTTTTTCTTTTAGGTTTAGCTAAAGTTGAAAAACGAGGTGAGTGTATGATTTCTGCCATTCAGGAATTGGGCAAGAGGGTTCTCAAACAGGAATCGAAAGAGCCATTGGATGTACTGATCGAGTCCATTTCCGAAACTAATTATCCCCATGTGTTCCTTGTTGTAATTGAAAAGAATAATTGGAAAGTAGAGATGGAAGAGTGTCAGGAGGGGGAATCTTACAAATATCTTTATCGTCGCGGTGCTTCAAACGGCCCCAATTTTTCTCCGACAGCTCTAGTGACCGATTTGGCGAAAACCTTTGATAAAAAATTTATGGCCTGGTTTGAGAAAATGATAAAACAAAAAGCGAATTTTTATGAACCAAATATTTCCTATATACGAGACATTTATACTATACTTCATGAAAACCGAGATGAAATTTATGAAACTCTTAAAACAAAAATCAACGAGACAACTGGTGGATGTGCATTGACTTTAAAAATTAATGGTCATTATCTCAAAGAAGACCCTACTTTTGTTTCACTTTTTGTCCACTTGATTCAGGAAAAAGACAGTGAAGTTTCAGCGAATGACCAGGTCTGTTCAGTTTGTGGCCATCGAAAAGCTCTCGTTATGGCCGGATCGCCTGCTTTTAAATTTTATACCAATGATAAGCCAGGATTTATTAGTGGTGCATTTGATAAAGAATTAGCCTGGCGGAACCATCCTGTTTGTATGGATTGTAATCTGTGCCTTCAAGAGGGGAAACGTTTTTTAGAAAACAGACTTAAATTCCGATTTTATGGTCTTGAATATTACTTAATACCTGAGTTTTTATTTGGAGAGCAGAATACCCGTGATGAAGTCATAGAAATTTTGAGAAGCGGAAACAAATATAAAACGTTGCACTCACAACAACAAATTGAAAACTCATTAGCGGACGAAGAGGATATATTGGATGTCTTACAAGAGGCTGACGATGATGTACTTTTTCATCTTTTGTTTTTAAGGAAAATTCAATCTGCAGAGCGCATTCTAATGGTGGTTGAAGATGTGATTCCTTCCCGTTTGCGGAAGATATTTGAGGCCAAGGAACAGGTGGAGAAGCGGTTCCCGTTACAAAAGGGTTCGACTCCATATCGTCGTTACCACTTTGGAAGAATTAGGGCTTTCTTTAATAAATCCGATGACAATAAGCGTCAATCTGATTTGGATAAATATTTTTTAGAGATTACATCTGCTGTCTTTCGCGGCCAATCCATTGATATCCGCTTTTTAACCAGGTTTTTTATGCAGGAAATTCGTAAGCATGTAGCTGGTACTTCCGAGCGGGAAGGTGAGGAGGCTGATACCGATAAAATTTTTCATGTTGTCCGGGATGCGTTGATGAATGTGCTGTTTTTTGCCGAACTAAAGATATTAAAAACCGGGGAGGAGAATTTTGTGCCGTCAAAACTTTTTGAGGATATTTTCGAGTTATACGGACCCCATCTTGACCGCCCTGAGAAAAAAGCACTATTCCTTTTAGGAGCTCTAACCCAGATGTTGCTTAAAAAACAACAAAACGAAAGGAACTCTCAGCCATTCTTGAAGCAATTAAAAGGCTTAAAAATGAAAGAAAAAGATTTTCTTGGTTTGTTACCAAAAGTGCAGGACAAGCTTCAGCAGTATAATGCGTTAGATCCTAAGAAAAAGGTGCTGGCTGAAGAGATTTCTGACTTCTTTTTGCGTGCCGGAACGGGATGGAAACTTTCGGTCGATGAAATGAATTTTTGTTTTGTGAGCGGGATGAACCTTGTTCATCATATAGAGAACATTTTGTATGGAAATAAACATGAAAACAATGAAGGAGAGGAAAAATAAGATGAATCGTTCCGAAATTCTCTTTCTTTATGACGCCAGCTGGACAAATCCGAACGGGGATCCAGTGGATGAAAACAAGCCGCGTATCGATGAAGAGACAGGACGTAATATAGTCACTGATGTTCGCCTTAAACGTACGATTCGCGATTATCTGTATGATTATAAGGGAAAAGAAATTTTTGTCCGAGAGATATCGGATGATGAAGGGATCATTCAGGATGCTAAGCATCGCGCGGAAGACTTTTTGTTGAAAGATGGTGAAAAGGTTTCTAAATCAGATTTGACACTTGCCGAGATGAAGCGTTTGATTCAGGAGAATTTGCTTCGAGACTGTATTGATGTACGACTTTTTGGTGGGACAATCCCTGTTGAGAAAAGTTCGAAAGAAAAAAGTTCCATTACCTTGACTGGTCCCGTTCAGTTTCAAATGGGACAATCCCTACACCGGGTCAAGCTTGAATATATAAAGGGGACTGGTGCTTTTGCTTCAGGGGATAAACAAACGCGGAAGACGTTCCGGGAAGAATATGTTGTTCCGTATTCCTTAATTGCCTTTTACGGCGTGATCAATGAAAAAGCGGCGGAACACACTCATTTGACTGAAGAAGATGTTTTATTATTGTTGGAAGGTATTTGGAATGGAACTAAAAACTTAATTTCTCGTAGTAAAGTTGGTCAACTGCCTCGCCTATTGCTGCAAGTGGTTTACCATGAAGATTGTTTCCATATTGGAGAGTTAAATCGTTTAATTCGGTTCGACACAGAAAAAGCAGAAGAAGAAGTTCGGCATGTATCCGATGGCACGTTGAATGTTTCACCATTGTTGAGAAAATTAGAAGAAGAGAAAGAAAAAATTCAAGAAATAAAATATCGGTTTGATTCGCAAATAAATTTGTCCCACAATCTGCCTGAAGAATTGAATCGGCTTGGCATTAAAACACAGGAATTGATGTATTAGGAGAGTGGGCGCCATGCGAACATTGATTTTTGATATATGGGGGGAATGGGGGCACTTTCGGAAATACTATTCAACTTCCTCCCCCTTAACTTTCTCTGTTCTTCCACCTTCAACCGCATATGGCATCCTTGGAGCCATCTTGGGTTTATCAAAGGAAAATAACATGTATCTAACTAAATTGAAAGAAGCTCATACGCGCATTGGAATTGGCTTAATTCATCCGGTCAAGAAAATCATGTTTGGTTTAAACTTAATTAATACTAAAGGGAATGTATGGGTGCCCAAACAACGGAGAGAAGGTGCAAGAACGCAAATTCGGACAGAATTTTTGAAAGATGTTCGGTACCGATTATTCGTTTCTATGGATGATCAAGTTCTATATAACAAGCTACTTAGTCATATTCAGCAGCATAAGACATACTATACAGTTTCGCTCGGTTTGAGTGAGTTATTGGCTAACTTCCAGTTTGTAGATGAAATAGACAGCCACTTGAAAAAGTCAACAGGCGAACCTATAGAAATGCATACGATTGTTCCGTTATCTCTTATCCAACATAAAGGGATTCGGATCCAACCTGGGAAGAGATACAAAAAAGAACGTCTTCCTATAGATATGGATGACAACAGGATTGTGTCGGCATATGAAGAATGTCTGTTTGATATGAATGGCCAAACGATTGAAGCGGATGTGGCCTATTATTACGAAGGAATTGGAAATAACGGTACGATATACCGGTACGTTTTCCTCAATGAACTTCATTCGGAAAAGGTTGTACAAAAAGGTGTGGTTTTATGAAGGTCTTGTATTCTCATCCTGATCAACCACTTCAAAATCATTTGGAGGGTGTGCTTAAAGCCGTTAAGAAGTTATGGGAACAACGCCAGTTTACTGGCTGGGAAACATCTGAAGACAAGCGGAGGCTACATGATTTATTGTGTGTGGCCGCCGTTTTTCATGATTTTGCTAAAGCCACATCTTATTTTCAAGACTATATTCTTTCAGAAGATAAAACGAAGACACTGTTAAGCAGGCATTCTCTTTTATCTGCGATTGTGAGCTATTTTATAGGGAAAAAGCTCCTCGAATCTCAGCAACATGATTTATATGAACCGCTTTTCTTATTTTTAGCCGTCAAACGCCATCATGGGAACATGAACAATTTGTTTTCAGAAGTTAATATTCCTCAAGAAGAACGTCATTCCTTGCTTGAACAGGCAAAAGCTATTGATTATGAAGCATGGAATAATATTGTATTTCATCTGGCCCCTCTCCTGCCGGAAAAAATCAAAAGTTTACATCCCCTTGCCGAAGAGCAAGTTACACAGTGGGTAGAAATGTTTTTTGAAAAGGACATCCGCTTTTGGCGGAGGAAAATCCGAAGAGAGTTGGAGCCCCAAACAATCCGAACGACCCAGTTATATTACAAATATTGTTCTCTATATTCCCTCTTGTTGGATGCCGATAAAAATCAAGCTGCGTTACGGGATAAATTAAAGATGGAACGCAAAGAAATAAACTCTTTGTGTGTAGATAAGTATCGGGCTGAACAGAACTGGAGTTTAGTAGGGATTAACCGTCTGCGTGAAAAAGCTTATCATGAAGTGAAGGAAAATATTGTACAAGCGTCGTGTCGTTTATTTTCAATAAACTTACCAACTGGATTAGGAAAAACGATTATATCTCTGAAAGCAGCTCTGCAGTTAAGAGAGCGTAGAACGCGTGAAAGAGGCGTTGCCCCACGTATTATTTATGCTTTGCCATTTTTAAGTGTCATTGATCAAAATGCGAAAGTTTTTGAAGAAATATTACGATATCAGTCTTTTCCAGTTGATGCATTTATTCTAATGAAACACCATTCCATGGCGGATCCCTATGAGGAAAAATTCAGTGATACTGATTATGAAATTAACGAGAATCAGGCTCGAGTTTTAATGGAAAGTTGGCAAGCCGAATTAATCTGTACAACATTTGTTCAATTGTTTCAAACTCTAATTAGCAATCGTAACCGTGCACTGCGGAAGTTTCACCGTTTGTCTAACGCTATCTTGGTTATCGATGAAATACAGGCAGTTCCCGTAAAATTTTGGCCATTGATGCGGGAGATGTTGCTCGAATTGACGCGTGGGATGGCTACAGATGTCATTCTATTGACAGCAACGCAGCCTGAATTATTTGAACCAACAGATGGATTATTCGAGTTGTGTGAGAGGCAGAAGTATTTCAATCAGATGGATCGTGTTCGTTTGTTTCCGAATGTTTCAATAAAACAAACGATAGAGGAGTTTGTAGACGGGTTAAATCTTTGTCCAGAGTGTTCCTATTTATTTATTTTAAATACCATATCATCTGCAAAAGAACTATTTGCTAAATTGAAACTAAAATTGAAAGAGCCGATAGCTTTTTTATCTACACATATTCCACCTAAAGAAAGATTAAAAAGGATTGAGGAAATTAAAGAGGGCAAATATCGGGTTGTAGTGAGTACTCAGCTAATCGAGGCAGGAGTAGATCTTGATTTTGATGTGATTTATCGCGATCTGGCTCCTATGGAAAGCATTGTTCAGTCGGCTGGGCGTTGTAACCGGAACGGATTACACAAAGGAACGGTTTACATTATGCATTTGTGGAATGGGAAAAAAGGATCTTTCTCCGGGCTGGTTTATCCGAATGTGGCGATTGAAGAGACGAAAGTGTTGTTGCAACAATTTAAGGAAATTAAGGAAAAAGAATTGTTTCCCTTAATAGAAAAGTATTATAGGATCATCAAAGAAAAGCTGAGTAAAAGTGAATCTATAAAATATTTAAATGCTGTAAACACTCTCTATTTCTCAGGAGAAGAAGAGCTTGACCGTATTCCGGTGTCAGACTTTCAATTAATTGAAGAAGAGTATCCAAAGATTGATATTTTTATTGAGATAGATGAAGAAGCTAAGAAGGTTTGGGGATCTTTGCAAGAGATAATAGATATGGAGAACGGCTTGGAAAGATATAAAAAGTTGGTAAGGATAAAGAAAAAGTTTCAAGAATATGTCGTCTCAGTTCCGGCGAAAGTGGAAAATCGTCCACCAATAGTTAATGATCATTATTATGTAGCCTACAATTCTCTTAATGAATATTACGATCCTGAAACAGGTTTTATAACAAAAGGAGTTACAGCTATATGGTAAGTGGCAATCCATAACAGATCGCCACACCAAATAGGTTCCCTTCATAAGTACGTAAGATATATGAACATCGACCTTTTACATTTAGTGAAAGAAATGGCGTTAATGCTGATTTCCTTTGGGTGCCACGGGAAAATTTAAATCATTATTATGATCAGGTTACAGGCTATTTGGATGAAAGTGGTGAATCTTATTTAATTTGAAATCGGGGGATCCAAATGTCTTTTTCAATGGATGTCACTGGTACGCATATCTGGTATTTTTTCATTTGCCGCCGGGAGCTTTGGCTCATCATTCATCAAATCGCTGCTGATCAAGACGATGAGAATCTTGATATTGGCAGGTTCATTTCGGAAAACAGGTATCAAAAAGACAAAAAGGAAATGGTTATTGGAAACATAAAAGTGGATCGCGTCAGAAAACAGGGGCAACAATTGATCATCGGGGAAGTGAAGAAATCCTCCCGTTTTAAAGAAAGCGCCCGTTATCAACTGCTCTTCTATTTGGACACGCTGAAAGAGATGGGGATTGAAGCGAAAGGCGAATTGCTTTTTCCTGAGGAGCGGCGACGCGAGGTCGTTGAATGGACGCCCGAAGCGAAAGAAAAATTGGATGAGGCGATTCAAGAGATTCGCCGCATTGCCAGGCAACCGGTCCCTCCTCCGCCTAAAAAAATTAATTTTTGCCGGAAATGTGCTTATCGCGAATATTGTTGGGCGGAGGGTTAATGATGAAAAAAACTTTGTATATCTTTACGAGCGGAGAACTGAAACGAAAGGATAACAGTCTATACTTTGAATCGGAAGCCGGGCGCAAATATATTCCCGTTGAAGATACGAATGACATTTACATTTTTGGCGAAGTGGATGTCACAAAACGGTTTCTCGAATTTGCCGCTGCCAAAGAAATTTGCATCCATTATTTTAACCATTACGGATATTACACGGGCACCTTTTATCCGCGGGAACATTACAATGCTGGGCATGTCATTTTAAAACAGGCGGAACACTACCTAGATAAAGAAAAACGGCTGGAATTGGCGCGAATATTTATCGCTGGCTCCATTGCCCAGATGAGGCAAGTATTAAAATACTATCAAACGCGGGCCAAAAATGGTAAAGACGAAATCACAGCGCTTATTGAGAAATTTAAAGAACGGACAAGTGAACTGAGTGAAGGCCATACGGTAGAAGAATTAATGGCGGTTGAAGGACATGCGAGAGAAGATTATTACAAAATGTTCGATTACATCATTAACGACCCGGATTTCCGCTTTGAAAAGAGAAGCAAGCGCCCGCCGTTAAACCGATTGAACGCCATGATCAGTTTCGGCAATTCTTTGTGTTATACCATGGTTTTAAGTGAAATATATAAGACCTATCTTGACCCTCGGATAGGTTATCTCCATGCGACGAATTTTCGGAGATTTTCACTAAATCTTGATGTTGCGGAGATTTTTAAACCGATCATGGTAGATCGTCTGATTTTCATGTTAATTAATAAAAAAATGATCGGGAAAAAAGATTTTGATAAACAGATGAATGGTATCTTATTAACTGAATCAGGTCGTAAAAAATTTGTTGCCGAACTTGATAAAAGGATGCAAACGACCATCAATCATCGGCATCTGGGCAAATCGGTTTCCTACCGCCGCTTGATTCGGTTAGAGTTGTATAAAATTCAAAAGCATATCTTGGGCGAAAAAACATACGAGCCATACCGTTCCATGTGGTAGGTGATTAAATGTTTGTCATTTTGGTTTATGATTTTGCGGAAAAGCGGGTCGGCAAAGCGCTAAAAATCTCGCGCAAGTATCTTAATTGGGTTCAAAATTCCGTTTTGGAAGGCGAGATTTCCGATGCGAACTATTTCAAGCTGAAAAAAGAATTGCAAGACCTGATGGATCCGGATGAAGATTCCATCATCTTTTACACATTCCGGTCACAAAAATATTCCAAACGGGAAGAATATGGTGTCAAAAAAGGCGGAGATGAGAATATAATTTAAGAGTTTTTAGCAACAATTTGAGTTAAGGAAGAAGTGGCACATTGTCGTCGATCCCGAGTAGCGTCGAAAACCCCGGGGATCGACGACATTCTTTTATCACAAAAATCCCTTCAGTAGCGCGGCTTTCCGGAAAAACGAAAAAAATAACAGGGAAAAAAGGATTTTTTATATCCAACGAAGAATATTGATATATCAGCAATTTTTGGGATTTAGATCTTACCTATGAGGAATTGAAACAAGCTAGTCGTTGATTTTTTAAATGATGATCATGGAATTTAGATCTTACCTATGAGGAATTGAAACACCAAAAACTGTTTCCCATTCCAGTGAATCTTCCAATTTAGATCTTACCTATGAGGAATTGAAACGCGGCAAATAACGATAACTGCCGACTTGTCCATCACCATTTAGATCTTACCTATGAGGAATTGAAACTCCCATTCTATATCCTCTAAATTGCCAATAGGATGAATTTAGATCTTACCTATGAGGAATTGAAACCGAAA
>NZ_AUMM01000038.1 GCF_000430685.1 Tuberibacillus calidus DSM 17572
TATCTCAAACATCAGAGGAGAAGCGCAAGGAAACACCGTGAAGTGAAGAGGGTCGTCAAAAAGGCTGAAATTCTCCATCAAAAGACGCGCCCTTCCATTGGTGTGAAGCATGGGCGTATCCCGTTGAACGGCCCAAGTTCATCCGCTTTGGGACAGCTTATCAAAGGGTTCAAGTATTAACCCAAAATATCAACCTGTGTGATTTTGATTCATTCTTTGAATGAACGAAATCACACAGGATACCAAGCGATAGCGCGGTAGGGTAGGCGTACAAAATTAGGGTGCCGGAGATATTGATCTATAAAGGTTGTCGAGAAAATCTTGACACATACCCGCACCAAGATGAAATTCTAAGTAATTATCCTTTCTAGGTAAAATGTAAACAGTAAATCCTTTTTCATTTAAATGGTATTCTTTTACTAGAACATTAATTTTGTGAATCACTTGATGAATAGAATCAATAATTTCCTTTGAATACGTAAGCCCTTTTTGTGAAAGTTTTATAGCGGGTATTAGAATCATATGAAATTCCCAATTTTTTTGAGGATGTTCTATTGCCCTTATCTCATTTTTCACAATGCGAAAATCTTGGCTGTCTACTTTGTTTATTTGAAATTCCCTTAAGAAGTGAAAATGTAATTGTCTTACTTCTTGTCTAGGCCCCCCATTTGTACACAACAAATAGTTATTATTTAAATGGCTTTCTTGGCTAATGACATTTGCTATGGTTAAACATTCCAATAAGTAAATTAACTCATTTTCCTTTATTTCAATGAAAGAGCTAATATGCTTTTTGGGGATGATTAAAATATGCCCCACTTGTATGGGTTTTGGATGATAGAACGAAACCGCATGTTTTGTTTTATATACTTTATTTACCGGAATAATTGAATAAAAAAATTTTAATGAAAACCCAATGATTCTTCCTGCAAAAGGCTTTTTAGAAAAACCAAACAATTTCTTTGCGATTAAAGATTTTATGGTAATTCCACCTTTCTTCCTAATTAAAACTCATTCTACAATTCCTAATTTCCTTCAAGCTATTATACCAAAACTTAAATACAAAATTGATTCATTTTTACAAAAATGTTTTTTATATATAATGGCTTTACCTTACCTCACAGTTAAGCACCTCAACGTTACCCCACACCTATGTGTCGCTTTTCCATGAAAGCATTTAAGGTTCCACGCCCTGTAAAAACGAGAAATAATGCCGATAAATAATTAAGGAAAGAAAGATCAATCATTGTAAAAAGTATCACAAAATCAAGCACTTCCGTGTGCCCGGCCCAAATTTCGGGGCGGCTCACCGTTTCTTAGACATTTTATTGATGTATTAGGTAAAGGGGATAGTGTCATGAGCGTCAGTCTGAAAAGTTTACGCTATAAAAATATGAAATTAGGGGTAAAATACGGTCTCGCTTTCGGCTTGACGATCTTGCTCTTTTTAGTTGCGACCATCATCATCTACATTCTTTTGAATCACGGCGAGCAAAAGATCCAAGTTTTTGATCGCGAAAGCAAGCGTGCAGTCGAGATCACCGAGATGGCTTCCTTATTTCGCGAACAGGATGTGCGGATTGCCGATTACTTATATACTCACGATCAGTCGGATGTAAAGGAATTTAAAAACGTTCAAAAGCAATTTAATGAATTGGCGAAAAAACTGAGGCCGGGCCTTAAAACCGAACAACAGAAAGGATACTTGGACGCCGTCGTCCAAAATAGCCTCAAGGTAAACGATCTGTTTCTTACGGAAATCGTTCCCGCGGTAGAAAAAGGTGATCAATCCAAGGTCCTTGGTTCCCGGTTAAATACCGAGCAACTGCGAAAGCAAACGGTGGATTTGCTTGAGCAATTGCGGAACACGGTCAATAAAGAAAAGGACGAAGCTGGCCAATCGGCGATGAACAGCATTGCCTCCACAACCATTTTATTAGTTATTGCCGTGCTCATTTGTGCGGTTTTGGGCACGCTCGGCATCTATTTTGTCCACCGCACCGTACAAAAAGGACTGGAGGGTGTGCTTCGCCTTTCCAATGAGGTTGCTAGCGGCAATTTGACCTCTGAGCCCGTCCTTTACGATGGTGAAGATGAGATCGGGAAATTGGCCTCATCCATGAATACGATGAAAGATGCTCTGAAAAACATCATCAAAGAAATCAGTGATGCGTCGCAGAAGGTTGCGCAAAATGGCGAATCCCTCGCAGCGTCTGTCGAGGAGGTCAGCGCGGCCAGCCAGCAAATCGCTGCGACAATGCAGGAGTTATCTTCAGGTACCGAAAAACAGGCAACATCGACCAATGATGCTTTTGGATTGATTTCAGAATTTATGAAACGTGTCGATGCCGAGTCGAAAAACGGAGAAGCGATCCGCAAGTCCTCCGAAGAAATCCTGACCATCACTGAAAAAGGCGAAGCGTTGATCGACCGTTCTCTTGAGCAAACCAAGGTGATTCACGATGTCGTCGAAGAGGCCGTGTCCAGGGTCGGGGCACTGGAAGAACAATCCCAACAAATTTCAAGGCTTGGGCAAGTCATTCAAGAAATCTCGGAGCAGACGAATTTACTTGCTTTGAACGCGGCGATTGAAGCGGCACGGGCGGGCGAGCACGGAAAAGGTTTTGCTGTCGTAGCCGATGAGATTCGGAAATTGTCCGATGAAGTTTCAAAATCAGTGGCAGAAATTGGCGGGATTGTCGCGGGCATTCAAAAGGAATCGAAAGCCGTTAGTGAGTCGCTGAAAAATGGCCATGAGCAAGTCAATGTCGGCATGAATCAAATGAAGGAAACCGGCTCTGCCTTTGAAAGGATTCATCACCGCATCCGCGAGATGGTTGGTCATATTCAAGCCATCACCGGAAGCCTGACCGAGATGAGTGATAACGGCAAAAATTTGGCACAGTCGATTGAAAACATCGCACAGGTTGCCGAGTCATCTTCCGCCGGCATTGAACAAACGGCGGCATCGACTGAAGAGACGAGCAGCATCGTTCAGGAAATGAAGGCAAGTGCCGACAATTTGGCCAAACTTGCGGAAGACTTACATTTTGTCGTTCAGATTTTCAAGTTGTAAATTGATACCACAGCTTTAAACGTCCCCTCCGGATGAAAACGGAAGGCAACGGATAGGTTGGACATTTGATTCGACCAAGCGCCTTGAATTGGTAAGACCATGAACAGAGTACGGAACAGAGAAAAGTCCCACCTCACACGTTATCCGCTGATTTGGACGATTGATTGTCCTAGTAAAAAATAAAATTTTTCTAGGCAAGCATAATGGCGAATTAGGCTCTACCTCCACCTAAAAGGCTTGCACTGGCTTTTTAATCAGGCCAGCATAAGATCAACTAAGGCTCTTCCTTCACCTAAAAGGCTTGCACTGGCTTTTTAATCAGGCCAGCATAAGATCAACTAAGGCTCTGCCTTCACCTAAAAGGCTTGGCAGAGCCAAGTTTCCTTTAGCAGAGCCAAGTTTCCTTTAGTTCTCCGAGACGAATCAGGAGGTTTCACATATGCGCACTGTCGTTGCCAAAGGAAAAAATATCGAGGAAGCTATTCGAAATGGGCTGAAAAAAATGAATGCGGACCGACAGGAAGTGGACGTTGAGGTCATTCAGCGGGGCTCGCCCGGCCTTTTAGGGATCGGAGCGAAACCGGCAATCGTAAAATTGTTCAAAAAAGAAACTACGGAAACAATGGCGACGGATGCGGGGATGGAGATGCAAACCAATGGGGCAAAGGGGAACGGAAACGGAACGGCGGTAGGGACAGAACCGCTTCTTTACGAGGAAAGCCAATGCGTTGATTTGAGCGGTGGCGTGCAGCGGATGGATGAAACGGTCGATCGGGCGACTGCCTCAGGCGATGAAAACGGCCCAGATCTATCCGGAGAATCCGCGCATGACGAGCGCGTCGCATCTAACACGAGGAACCTAGACGGCACGGTGTGGATCCAAAACGGCCAACTTTATTTTAAGTCGAGTCAAGACCATGAACCATCCGTTTCGATCGGTGAACACATCATCCTTTTAAAAAACGGCGTACCTGTATCCGAAAAAAACGTCACGCTCTCAGAAGGAAACGAATATGCGCTCCAAATTACATCGGATGAACAAAAGACAGTTTGGAAAATTACGTTCGATCAAAAGAAACTGAAAGCACTTTTATACGTGGAACCGGGTTACGTGATTCACAGAAAAATACGCGATATAGCCCCGGCGCGTCATCTCAAATTGGTGGTCGAGGAGAAAAAAGAGGTCATCAATCACCTCACCATTCCACAGGTCGTTGATAAATTAAAAGACTTGTGGGTCAGACAAGGATTGAATTATGACGAGATTACGAAAGCTACCCATGCGACGGAACCTGGTACGTATGAAGTGGCGACTGGTATAGAACCTGAAAATGGCAAGGACGGATGGCTGGAACTCTTGATGGAAGTTGATGCTAAAGACGATTGGCACGTTGATGAAAGCGGCCGCGTCAACTTCAAGGAACACCGGACAATTCCAATGGTAGAGAGCGGACAGGTGATCGCTATCGTACATCCGCCAATATCGGGCAAGCCCGGCTTGACCGTTACCAATGAACCACTGCCGCCTAATCCCACTCGCCCGCTCTTGGTGAAACTCGGCCCGGGCGTTACCCAAGAAGAAGACAAAATCGTGGCGACGGTGAGTGGACATCCAAAAGTCAAACGGAGCGGTCTGAAAGCGCAAATTTCAATCACCCAGAAAATCATTCATAAAGGTGACGTCGACTTAGCATCAGGTAACATCCGTTTTAAAGGCGATGTGGAAATTCAAGGCGCCATCAAAGATGGAATGGTCGTCGAAGCAGCTGGAGATATACTCGTACAATCCACCGTCAGTTTTGCCAAGTTAATCGCGACCGGATCGATCACGGCGCAAGGTAACGTCATCAGTTCAGAACTCACGGCGGGAAAAAACATGATGGTCTCAACCGAGATCGGGCGTTTGCTTAAAACGATCGAGGAGCAAGTGGAAAAATTAGTGGCCGCCGTCAAGCAATTGGTCCACGCTTCCATTTTAAAGCGCGGTGATTTTTCAAACCACATGCTGCCGGCTTCTGTTCATGCGATTATGGAAAGAAAATTCCAAGGTCTTATACCGCAAATCAAGCAATATAACGCACTCATCAAAAAACATCATGAAGATTTGGATGAACAATGGAAGGATGTCGCCGCTTCCTTGGAAAAGGTTTTCCTTGTAAAACCCACCCCGGCCATCAGCCTTCAAAATCTGGAAGCTTTATTGTCTAAATTGAAAAACCGGGGGGAATGGGACGGGAATTCTTACGAAGCGGATGTCCACATCACCGTCAACAGCGTGCAAAATAGCAAGCTGTATAGTAGCGGGGACATCATGGTCGTCAGCACGAAAGGATGCGTGAACTCGCAGATTCATGCGGGCGACCGTTTGAAAATCAATGGTACAGCCCGCGGCGGGGAATTGTACGGGGCTTCTGGAGCCGATATCGATACCGTCGGTTCGGAGATCGGCATCACGACGGTGATTGCCGTCCCGAGCGGGCAAACGATTAATATCAAAAAGGCGATGGAAGGAACCGTTCTCAAAATTGGCAGCGTGCAGAAAGAGATTAAAGAAACCACCTATAACATTCACGCGCGTTTGAAGGCAAACGGGGATATCGCAATAAGTTAGGTGATGAAAGCCGGCGGCAAAAACTTTCACATGGGGTGTTCTTGAGTGGCAGATATAGAAAATCCGAACCTTGCTTCAAAATCTACGAATAGAATTTGAAGGGGTTCGGATTGTTTCTATTAATTTATTTGGGATAGAAAAGCTGTCAAATTACACGATCCCGTGGATAAGTTTTGGCGGTTCGGCGTGATCGCTGATTTTGATGTTGGCGTAAATTTTTTCAATGACTTCGGCAACATCTTCGCGGTTGGAATGGATCGTGACAAGGGTTTCACCCGCTTGCACCGGATCACCAACTTTTTTATTGAGAACAAGACCGACAGCCAAATCGATTTTCGATTCTTTCGTGGCTCGGCCGGCACCGAGGAGCATAGCGGCAATGCCAATTTCATCGGCGACAATTTCCGAGATGACACCATCAGCTTTCGCCGGCACGTCAATTTGATAAGCCGCTTGCGGAAGTCTTTCCGGATGATCGACGACATCAGGGTTGCCGCCCTGGCTGGCAATGAATTCCCTGAATTTCGCCAATGCCTTGCCGCTTTGGATCGCTTCTTTCAGTTTTGCTTTTGCTTCTTCAAGAGACGCGGCTTTTTCTGCCAAATAGACCATTTGACTGCCTAAAGCGAGGCAAAGTTCTTCGAGATCCTTCGGCCCGTGACCGCGCAGGGTATCAATTGCTTCTTTCACTTCCAGCGCGTTGCCGATGGCGTAGCCTAAAGGCTGGCTCATGTCGGAGATGACCGCCATCGTTTTTCTCCCGACGTTATTGCCGATGCGAACCATCGCTTGAGCGAGCTCCCTTGCCTCTTCTTCGGTTTTCATAAAAGCACCGGCGCCGGTTTTGACGTCCAACACAATGGCATCGGAGCCAGCAGCAATTTTTTTGCTCATGATGGAACTGGCGATCAGCGGAATCGAGCTGACGGTCCCGGTGACGTCGCGCAAGGCATAAAGCTTTTTGTCGGCAGGGGTTAAGTTGCCGGTTTGGCCGATGACGGCGATTTTATGCTTGTTGACAAGTTCGATAAATTCTTCCTTGGTGATTTCGACATGGAAACCTTCAATGGATTCCAACTTGTCAATCGTGCCTCCGGTATGGCCGAGTCCGCGGCCGCTCATTTTGGCAATGGGAACGCCAAGAGAAGAGACAAGTGGTGCGAGGACCAGTGTCGTTGTATCGCCAACGCCGCCAGTCGAATGCTTATCCACTTTGATGCCTTCGATGGCAGTCAGGTCGATCGTCTCACCAGAATTGACCATGGCCATTGTTAAGTCAGCCCGTTCGCGTTCTGTCATGTCTCTGAAATAGATCGCCATGGCGAGTGCGCTCATTTGATAATCGGGAATGGCCCCTTTGGTATAGCTTTCTATAAGAAAATTAATTTCTTCAGTCGTTAATTCTTTACCGTCGCGTTTCTTTTCAATTAAGTCAACAGCTCTCATGTTGGTTCTCCTTCCTCAGAGTCAAATCAGGCCAAACTGCCTTTAAAGGAGTGAACGGTTTCTAAGGCGATTTCCATCATATCATTAAAAGTTGTCTGCCGTTCTTCGGCGGTTGTGACCTCGCCAGTCAGCAAATGGTCACTGACGGTCAGGATTGTTAAAGCCTTGACGCCGTATTTCGCAGCGAGCGTGTACAGAGCAGCTGTTTCCATTTCAACTGCGAGAACCCCGTGATCCATGAGCTTCTGTACGAATGTTTGGTCATCGCGGTAGAAGATGTCTGAGCTAAAAATGTTACCAACATGAAGGTTCAAACCTTTTTCGGTTCCTTTTTCATAAGCGCGTTTGAGCAATTGAAAGTCAGCAATCGGCGCAAAGTCGAAACCGCCAAAAACATGCTGGTTTAAGGATGAGTCCGTGCAGGAGGCTTGGGCCAAAATTACATCGCGCACATGCACGTCTTTTTGCATGGCGCCGCATGTACCGACACGAATGAGATTTTTGACGCCGTAATCCTTGATCAGTTCATTGACATAAATGCTGATCGATGGAATCCCCATTCCGGTCCCTTGGACGGAGATGCGGTGGCCTTTATAAGTTCCGGTAAAACCTAACATGCCGCGAACTTGGTTGTAACACACCACATCTTCCAAGTAATTCTCCGCTATATATTTGGCTCTGAGCGGGTCCCCTGGCAAAAGAATGGATTCGGCGATATCGCCCGGTTTGGCTCCGATATGAATAGACATACGCTCACTCCTTTATTTTAATTCGTTTAAAAAGCTTGTGCCGTTTGGCGGCATTTTCACTTGAAAGTTATCGGCAATGGTGGCGCCGACATCCGCAAACGTTTTCCGAAGCGGCAGTTCTTTTCCTCCATCGGCAAAACGCGGTGAGTAGACGAGAAGCGGCACATATTCACGAGTGTGGTCCGTTCCGCGGTATGTCGGGTCATTGCCGTGATCGGCTGTAATGATTAAAAGATCGTTGTCCGTCATTTTGTTCAAAACTTCGGGCAGTCGACGATCGAAATCTTCCAAAGCCTGGCCGTAGCCTTTAGGATCGCGACGGTGACCGTAAATCGCGTCGAAATCAACAAGATTCAAGAAGCTTAAGCCTGTAAACGATTCATCGAATACTGAAACCAATTTGTCCATCCCGTCCATATTCGATGACGTTCGGATGGCCCGAGTGACACCCTCGCCGTCGTAAATATCCGAGATTTTTCCTAAAGCGATCACATCGTAACCGGCATCTTTTAATTCGTTCATCGTTGTGCGGCCAAAAGGTTTGAGCGCATAATCATGACGGTTTGCCGTACGAGTGAAGTTTCCGGGTTCACCAATAAATGGCCGGGCGATGATCCGTCCAAGCATATAGGGATCTTCGCGTGTGATCTCACGGCAGAATTCGCAGATCTCATATAATTCCTTTAAAGGGACGATGTCTTCATGGGCGGCGATTTGCAAAACGGAATCGGCGGAGGTATAGACGATCAGCGCGCCGGTTTTCATGTGTTCTTCGCCCAGTTCCTTTATAATTTCTGTACCGCTTGCGGGTTTATTGCCAATGACTTTTCGTCCGGTTTTTTCCTCAATGCGGGAGATAAGTTCTTTAGGGAATCCGTCGGGGAAAACCCGGAAAGGGGTATCGATATAAAGGCCCATGATCTCCCAGTGCCCGGTCATCGTGTCTTTACTGGCGGATGCCTCTTGCATTTTTGTATAGTAGGCAAGAGGTTTGTCCGCCTTGGGAATGCCCGGAAGTTCGCGGATATTAGATAAACCGAGTTTCGCCATATTGGGCATGTTCAGTCCGCCGCATGCTTCGGCGATATGGCCCAACGTATCGACACCGAAATCATCGAATTGGGCGGCATCGGGGGCTTCCCCTATTCCTACAGAGTCAAGCACAATTAAATGAATTCGGTTAAATGCATGCATTTGTAAGACCTCTCTTTGTGGTTAATTAATATATAATCCTGCGACTGTGGCCGATAAGACGCTGACAAGAGTCGCACCATACAATAATTTTAACCCAAAACGGGCAACGACATTGCCTTGTTTTTCATGCAAGCCTTTAACGGCACCGGCAATGATCCCAATGGACGAGAAGTTGGCAAAGGAAACGAGGAATACCGACACAATCCCGACGGTCCGGGAAGATAAACCGGTTTCTTTGCTGAGATCCATCATGGCGACGAATTCATTCGCCATCATCTTGGTGGCCATAATGCTTCCGGCATCAACCGCTTCATGCCACGGCACACCCATCACGAAAGCGATCGGTGAGAAGATATAACCGAGTAACTCTTGGAACGAGATGCCGATAAGTCCGGAAAAAATGCCGTTAATAATAGCAATTAAGGCGACAAAGCCGATGAGCATGGCCGCAACGGTGATTGCGACTTTGAAACCGTCCATAATATATTCGCCGAGCATTTCGAAGAAGGATTGTTTTTCTTCTTCTTGGACATGCAGAATGTCTTCTTCTTTTTCAACGGTGTAAGGATTTAAAATCGATGCGATGATAAAGCCGCCGAATAGGTTCAAGACAAGGGCTGTAACGACATATCTCGGATCGATCATCGTCATATAAGCACCGACAATGGACATGGAGACCGTCGACATCGCGGAAGCGCATAATGTGTACAGACGATGTTTTGGCAATAAGCCGATTTGTTTTTTTACGGAAATAAAAACTTCGGATTGGCCGAGAATGGCGCTGGCCACCGCGTTGTAGGATTCAAGTTTTCCCATACCGTTCACTTTGCTTAGAACAAGCCCGATATACTTGATGATAAAGGGCAGTATTTTTGTATATTGCAGGATGCCGATCAGCGTTGAAATAAAGACGATCGGCAAAAGCACGTTTAGGAAGAACGGAGCTTGGCCTTTATTGGCAATCCCGCCGAACACAAAATTAACGCCTTCGCCTGCGTAGGCCATGAGTTTTTCAAATACGGAGGCAAAGCCACCAATGAGAAATTCACCGACGCTTGTGTTGAGTAACAAATACCCAAGAATCACTTGAAGCACTACCATGACCAAAAGCGGTCTGTAACGAATCTTTTTCTTGTTGTTGCTCGCGATAAAAGAAAGAAGGAAAACGACAAGTAAGCCTAAAAGGGCAATGAGAAATTTCATTGTGCACTCTCCTGGATGTAAAATAATATTTTTGCGATGAAGCGTTTGCAATGTTTCCAATAAATCGGTTATTTTTCCATATCTTTTGCCTTAAAAGCGCCGGGGAGAAGTTGAGCCATCGTCCATTCTTCCGTGTGCCCAGAAAGATTGGTTAAATAGATTTTGGTATTTTCATCGAAAAACTCAGCCATGACTTGCCTGCAGGCTCCACAAGGAGAAACAGGGCCTTCAGTGTCGGCAACGATGGCAATGGCATCGAATTTTTTATGGCCTTCGGAAACCGCTTTAAAAATTGCCGTCCGTTCGGCGCAGTTCGTTAAGCCAAATGAAGCATTTTCAATATTGCAGCCCTGATACACTTTTCCGTCCGTAAGAACCGCGGCACCCACGGCGAAGTGAGAAAATGGAACATAAGCATTCTTTCGCGCATCAATCGCTTTTTGGATTAAGTGATCTTTCAAAGGTATCCCTCCGTTTCATTTATGATGCCAAGTTAGCGAGTAGGTCGTGACGAGCATTCAGCGGGAGATGAAGCTCCCACTGAATGTTGCCGTCTATTTTAATAGGAAGAGGAGCCTTTGCCGCCTTCCATGATTTTCACTCCGGAACTCGTTCCGATTCGTGTGGCCCCAGCTTCAATCATTTTCATCATATCGTTATAGCTTCTGACGCCGCCCGAGGCTTTCACACCTGCTTGATCCCCGACGGTTTTCCGCATTAATGCGACATCTTCCACGGTCGCCCCGCCGGTTGAAAAGCCAGTGGATGTCTTGACAAAATCAGCACCTGCTTTTACGGCCAGCTCACAAGCGCGAACTTTTTCTTCTTCGGTCAACAGGCTCGTTTCAATAATAACTTTCACGAGGGCTTGTCCTGCGGCTTGAGCCACGACCGCCTTTATGTCATTTAAAACTAGTTCGTCATCATGGTCCTTTAAAGCACCGATGTTTATGACCATATCCACTTCGCTAGCGCCATTTTCAATCGCGTTTTTCGTTTCAAACGCTTTAACTTCTGATGTCGTCGCGCCGAGAGGAAAACCGATGACAGTGCAAACTTTCACATCAGAATCGGCGAGTTGTTGCTTGGCATAACTGACCCAAGTCGGATTGACACAAACGGATTTAAAGCCGTATTGCTTCGCTTCATCCGTCAATTTTTTGATTTCGGATTTGGTTGCGTCTGCACGTAGCAGTGTATGATCGATATAACCAGCTAGGTTCATGATTCACACCCCTTACAAAGTTAGCGTTTACAAACCCATTTAATATAATCGGGTAAAACTTTTTGCATAAGCATCATAGCACGAAAATGAACAAATGTAAACGTTTAAATGAAATTATGTTCAAAACAAATATAAAAAAATGACAGAAAGGTGACGGTGTTAGGAAGGCGGCCGAGCGCAAACAGTAAAAACCATTGCTGGTAAGGGGCGAAACAAGACGGCAAAACAGGGCGACTGACAACGGCGAAAAAAAATCGCTGTCATAAAAAAGTGACAGCGAAGAAGCAGGTTTGGCATAAAGCCATCAAGAGCCGTAAGAAGGTATTTAGGATGGCTGCATAAGCATTCGCCCATTCTGTTTCGAAGGCAAAAAGAAGAATGACAAAGCGCTGCCGTTTAGCGTTAAAAATGATGATCGAAATAGGCCCTTCGCGTTGAAACAAAGCAGTTGGCTACCGTTCAGCGAAAAAAGATGACAAAAAAGGTCGTTATGATAATAAGGCTTGGGCCGTAAATTGGTCCGTGATTAAAATATTGGCATAGTGTCCAGTTAATGCGCCGCGGATGGCGTCAATCTTCCGTTCGCCACCGGCGACAAGAATCGATTTTTCCTTTTCGCGTAAATCGTCGAGCTGAATGCCAACGGTGCGGTTATTGATTTCCTCGCTGCAGAGCTTTCCGTTACGATCAAAAAATCGTGAGCAGATATCACCAACGCCGATTCGCCGGAGCATGTTCTGTTCTTCTTTTGTCAAGTAATCGAGGCGGAACAATAGCGCATCTTCCTTAACGGTACCGCAAGTAAAGATGGCGATATTGGCTTGTCTTCCCAATTCAATGATTCTTTTAATATGCCGGTCTTCCACGACCAGTTCCTTAACGGTGACATTATCAAAAATGACGGGAAGGGGGAGGTGCATGGCGGCCGCTTGGAAGGCTTGGGCAAATAAATTGACCGTTTCCGTCGCAAAGGTGTTCACATGCGAATGACTTACCCCGCCTTTGAGCTGAACAATTTCCACACCTTTAACGGATTTTGGCTGTAGTTGCCGGGCCACCGAGTACATCGTTGTCCCCCATGTCACGCCGATGATATCACCGTCTTTAACGACCTCGTGTAGATAGTCAGCGGCTTTTTTGCTAATATGCTTTTGAATTTCATGGTACTCATTAAGAGGTGAGTAAGAGACGAACACTTCGTCTAAGCCATATTTTATTTTGAGCTCTTGACTTAGTGTGTTTAAGTCCTCGAGCGGATCGACGATACTAATCCGTACATAGCCGCGATCTTTGGCGTATTGCAGTAATCGGGAAACGGTCGGGCGCGAAATGCCAAGCTTTTTCGCGATGTCTTGCTGGCTCATATTTGCAGTATAGTACAATCGCGCCACTTTAATACTTAATGCTTGCTTTTCTTCATCGATCCTTAACATCGAAAATCACCTGGTATTCGTTAAATATTCGGGTCATGCGATCCTCTTGCAATTTTTTAATCCTACAAGAATCACCCGGAATTTGTTTAATATTCGATTCATGTCTCAAGTCCCTGTCCCAGCCCCCAAAAGTGACATAGGGACAGTCATCGCTTTTTAGTTTAACAGTTTAAATCGGTTGATGTCGAGGGACAGAGGGAAGGTTTAATTGTTCTGCTTTAGAAAAGGACCAGAAGATCTTTGTCCATACGGAGGTTTGTTATAATTGTCAGATCATCGTTTGATTAGAATCAGATTGGCAAGTCATGACGTGCAAATTCTTGCGATCATCAAGAAGCTAAATATTTTTAGCCTATTCATTGATTGATTTTATAGAAAGTCATAGTGGAGCTGCTTGCTCTTGCTATTGAAAGCTGTTTCATCCGTTAGTAGTCTTTGTCTTTGCCTTACAAAATAAACGTGATAGAATTTAAAAATAATATATTTTTTAATATGAATGAATTAAAAAAGTTGGAGTGAAAAGTATGACAAAAAATCAATTAGAAAGTTTAGATACGGTCATCGTCACGGGATATGCTAAGGCACCTCAAGGAACAGCAATGTTTGAGGTATATAAACACTCTGGTATTGTCTTAGAGATTAATTATAGAACGAATGTCATTGTTGATGCTGAATTTACTTTAATAACAGGTTTGGCACAAAGATATTTTAGAAAATTACTTATTGGCTATGACCTAACAAATGGGCTTGATGATTTGATCCGCCGCATTGAAACACACTATTTTGCACCTTCAACGAATTCCATTATTATTGCCTTAAAAACAGCTTATCAAAGGTATAATGAACAAAAAAATAGAGTATTAAGATAGGTTGGAATAATCTAAAATAAAAACTTTATTGACAAGTAAATCATTATTCTGATATTCTAGTCCTAGAAAGTTTAATAGTTTTTCTGCAACATTTCATAAGAAAAGCCATTTCTTAACTATGAAAGCGACCCTTTCATAATCATTAAGAAAGCATAGCTTTTCCATTAGAAATGAAGGTAAAAAAAACCTTTGTTTGTATATGGAAAAGCTATTTTTATTTTTTAAGGGGGGAATGAGTTTGTCGGAAGATATAAGCCGCATATCCATTGTTGGCGCGGGGACGATGGGTAGCGGGATTGCTCAATTGTTTTTGCATGAAAATGTAAGCGTCTTCTTAATTGATTCCATGGAGAAAGCCTTGGAACGAGCAAAGAAAAGAATCATTGACCAATTCGAGATGCTTTCCCACTATGGTCTATTTGATCGAAACAATATAGATCGTGTGATGGATAATCTTAAAACATCAGTTGAAATATCAGCAATAGCTGAGTCAGACCTCATCATAGAAGCCGTACCGGAAAAGCTATCTTTAAAACATGAAGTATTTCGTCAAATAGAAACGTATTGTCGTGATGAGGCGATTATCACCACCAATACTTCTGGTATTTCTATTAACGAAATTGTAAGTGTTTTAAAAAAACCTGATAGAGCCTTAGGGACGCATTTTTTTATGCCAGCAAATATCATCCCTTTGGTGGAAGTGGTCAGAAGCGACTACACTTCGAAAGAAACGATCGATAAAGTGATGCATCTTTTGCAAGCTGTAGGGAAAAAACCAGTCCTTATTAATAAAGATATTCCCGGATTTATTGCCAATCGCATACAACATGCATTGGCTCGAGAAGCGATTTCGCTCCTTGAGTCAGGGGTTGCAACTGCGGAGGATATTGATACAGTCGTTCGCTATAGCATTGGTATGCGGCTATTATTTACAGGTCCGCTTGAACAGCGTGACGTAAATGGCTTAGATATTCATCACGATATTGCCGCTTATTTGTATAAGGAGCTAGAAAACCGCCAAACTCCAGTACCTTTACTAACCTCAAAGGTTGAAAAAGGAGAACTTGGAATAAAAACAGGAAAAGGTTTTTATGAGTGGAATGAATCTCCGGAAACGATATTAAGAAGAAAAAACGATCAGCTCTACAAATTGATCTATTGGATGAAAAATAACATTTAGGAGGTTTAGTATATGACAAAGATTACCAATTTTTTCACTAATTTAATGCGTAAATATTTGCCGGATCCATTTGTTTTTGCAATTGGCTTGACGCTATTAACAATTATTTTGGCAATGGTTGTTGAAGGAAAAGGATTCATGTCCACCACAAAAGCTTGGGGGGATGGGTTTTGGAATCTCCTTGCCTTCACTACACAAATGGCCGTTATTTTGGCGATGGGCTATGTGTTAGCCAGTGCACCACTTGTAGACAAGTTATTAACAAAAATCGTTAATAAAGTAGAAAAACCTAGGACAGCTATCATTGTTGCAACATTAGTTGGAGCCATCGGTAGTTATCTTAACTGGGGTTTTGGTCTTGTTATCGGTGGAATTATGGCGAAAAAATTAGCTTCGAAGGTGAAAGGTGTCCACTATCCTTTAATTATTGCCGCTGCATATAGCGGATTTACGATGTATGGTTTGGGATTATCCGCAAGTATTCCAGTTTTGATCTCGACACCTGGACATCCTTTAGAAAAAGAGATGGGTGTTATAGGACTTTCACAAACAATATTCTCTCTGCCGATGATTATTACTAGTGTCGTCGTTGTTGTGACATTACCGATACTCAATGCCTTGCTCCATCCAAAACGGGCAGAGGATATTATCGAATATGATCCATCCATTGAAGCAGAAAAAGAGGTTGCAGCCGCATCCGCTGAAAGTTTATTAGCTAACAACACGATTGCCAATAAGTTAAATAATAGTCGTATATTAAGTCTTCTTATAGGGATAGTCGGCATCGTTTATATTATTTCGTACTTTGTTGGTGGTCGTTCAATAGATTTGAACATGATTAACTTCATTATTCTCTTTTTAGGTATTATTCTTTTGGGAACCCCTGCCAATTATGTGGCAAAACTTAACGATGGGATTAAAACGATTTCAGGTATTATACTACAATATCCTTTTTATGCTGGGATTATGGCAATCATGGCCGCTTCAGGTCTCGTTACCACCATTTCAAAGTTATTTGTTGATATGTCCAATGCGGCAACACTTCCATTTTGGGGGATTATTAGTTCCTTTGTCATCAATTTCTTTGCACCATCCGGAGGTGGGCACTGGGTTGTACAAGGACCATTTATGATCGATGCTGCTAAAGAGCTCGGGGCATCACTAAGTCAAACATCAATGTCTGTTATGCTTGGTAACGCTTGGAACGATTTGGTCCAACCTTTCTGGCTCCTGCCTGCTCTTGCTTTATCCAAATTAAAACTCAAAGATGTTATGGGTTATACGGTTGTTTCTATGTTTTGGGTCGGCATTATCTATGTTGTTGCCGTTCTTTTGTGGGGATATCTAGGTTAATCATTGAAAATTGATTTCGGAGGGGAAGTTTATGAAAATCGTTGACTTATCTGTCCTTCTTTACGATGGTTTGGTCTCTTTTCCGTCTCATCCCAAAATGGTCGTAATGGATTATGAAACAAAGGCAAAATCTAAAGCAAGGTACATTCCTCCTTGCGAGGGTTTTAATAGTAAGATTTTTATGATGTCGGATCATGGGGGCACACATTTGGATGCACCATACCATTTCTTTGATGATGGTTTAACGATCGAAGAGATTCCGCTTGAAGCCGTTATGGGTGAGGCCGTTCTCATTGATGTATCTGATAAAGACCCGGATCAGCCTGTTACAAGAGAAATGGTTGAAGCCAAAGTGAAAGAGAAACAATTAGTCATCAAAGAGGGAGATATTGTATTCTTCCGGTGTTGGCCAAAAGAATGGCAAGCGGAAGGCTTCTTTGATTGTAAGGCATTAGACGGATCGGTTGGTGACTGGGTAATTGAAAATAAAGTAAAAGCAATTGGTTTGGACCTTCCAAATGCAGATATAAATGAAAATATGCGCAGGGATGTTCACTTGAAACTATTAGGCAGGAACATCTTAATTATGGAAAACGTTGTTCATTTAGATCAACTGACCAAAGATCGCTTCTATTTTATTGGGACACCGTTAAATTTGAAAGGCATGACTGGTTCGCCGATTCGGGCCATCGCGATTGAAGAATGGTAAAATAAAAAGTTTTAAAACGCATGGGAAGTCAAAATCTTAATGATGGAATAGAACGATTCCATTGAAATTAAGGTTGCCTAGTCTTTCCCAAGAGAAGGGGTAGGAGTAGCTCTTTTCTGGGGACTAGGCCTTTTATCTATCTGAATAGAAAAATGTAAGGAGATAGAAATGATGGGGAAAATACTTGAAGCAAGAAAGGCTTTAGAAAAAATACAATCAGGTCAAACCTTAATGGTTGGCGGCTTCGGATTAGTAGGTGCCCCGTTAACACTTATTGATGAATTGACCCAACTTGACGTCTATAATTTGACAATTATAAGTAATAACCTTGGTGAAGCCGGGAAAGGATTAGGCATACTGCTTCGGCAAGGAAAGATAAAAAAGGCAATAGGTTCTTATTTTACAAGTAATAGAGAAGTTGGAGATGCCTATAACAAAGGTGAAATTGATATTCAATTGCTTCCACAGGGGACTTTTGCTGAATCGATTCGTGCTGGTGGAGCTGGTCTTGGAGGTTATTATACAAGAACCGGCGTCGATACAGAACTTAGTAAAGGCAAGGAAATTCGCGAAATAAATGGCGTACGCTATTTATTCGAGCCGGCGTTAACAGCGGATGTTGCTTTGATTAAGGCTCATAAGGCAGATAAACTCGGAAACCTCACTTACTATAAAACGGGACGTAATTTTAATCCCATAATGGCAACCGCAGCTAAGTATGTGATTGCCGAAGTGGATGAAATTGTTGATACCGGCGCCCTTTCTCCGGAGGAAATTGTGACACCACATCTTTTTGTAAATGCGATCGTTTTGAGTAAAAAGATTTTAACAAAGGAAGGGGTCGTTACACGATGAGTGATGAGGTGCTAACTGCAAAAGAGCTTATTGCCAAAAGAGCGGCATCTGAATTAAAAGAGAATCATGTTGTTAACTTAGGTATTGGCATTCCAACATTAGTTGCCAAATACGTTCAATCCGATTCGATATTTTTTCATACAGAAAATGGTTTATTAGGTGTCAAGGAATTATCTGATGAGAGCGAGTATGATCCATTTCGAGTGAATGCTGGCAAATTGCCGGTCGGCGAAATGTTAGGGGCATCATACTTTGATAGTGCTACTTCATTTGCCATGATCCGTGGCTCACATGTCGACGTTGCTATATTGGGAACTTTACAAGTGGATGAAGAAGGGTTGATTGCCAATTGGGCGGTACCTGGAAAGAACATCATGGGTGTCGGTGGGGCAATGGATCTTCTTGTTGGTGCGAAAAAGATCATCGTGACGACTTTTCATACCAATAAAAGTGGGGAATCTAAGTTGGTTAAAAAGTGTACCTACCCGATCACTTCTATTCGGAAAGTCGATATGATTATCACCGAACTGGCTGTGTTTGAACGGAAAAATGAAGAATGGCACTTAATTGAAGTGATGCCAAACGCCACATTCCAACAAGTTATGGATCACACTGAATTTTCGTTTAAAGTTGATGAATCTCTCACCCAATTCGATAAGGGGTTGTTACGATGAATCGTAAAGTCTATGTTGTCAGTGCACAAAGAACTGCGGTTGGAAAATTGGGAGGAACATTGAAGGATGTGACACCCGATAATTTGCTTTTACCTTTATATAATAATTTACTTGAAAAAGAACTTGTACCCGTAGAAATGATTGATGAGGTCATTATTGGTCAAGCTAAACAATCACAAGATCAATCGAATATTGCGAGATATTCACTTTTAAAAGCGAGATTACCTGAATCATTACCGGGTTATACGGTACATCGTCAATGTGGATCCGGGATGCAGGCCATTCATAATGCTTACATGTCGATTGCAAGCGGGCTAAATGATGTGGTGATTGCCGGTGGAGTAGAAAGCATGAGTACGGCACCCTATTATCTACGTCATGCAAGATTTGGTTATGGTTCAGGGAATGCTGAATTACTTGACCCTAATAAAGAAAGTCAACCAGGTTCACAGCCGGAAGAAATATATGGGAGATTCACCATGGGACTGACGGCGGAAAACCTCGCCGAAGAATATTCCATTAGCCGTGAGGAACAAGATCAATTTGCACTAAACAGCCAGTTAAAAGCTAAAAAAGCGATCGAATCCGGTGAATTTAAAGATGAAATCGTTCCGGTTGTAGTTCCACAGCGCAAAAAACCTCCCATTATTTTTGAAGTAGATGAGCATCCCCGTGAGACAAGCCTTGAAAAATTGGCGAGTTTAAAGCCTGTTTTCAAAGAAAATGGGACAGTTACGGCAGGAAATGCATCCGGTTTAAATGACGGGGCCTCCATGTTACTGATTGTTTCAGAGGACATTGTGAACCGTTTTAATCTTAAACCACTTGCAGAAATTATCGGGCTTGGAGTAGCGGGTGTTGCTCCTGATCGAATGGGAATTGGTCCAGTTGAAGCGACAAGGAAAGCCCTAAAATCTACCGATCTCAAATTGGACCAAATGGATCTTATAGAGTTAAACGAAGCATTTGCCGCTCAATCCCTCGCAGTTATTAAAGAAATAGGATTAGATCAAAGCAAGGTAAATGTTAACGGTGGGGCAATTGCTTTAGGACATCCGATAGGAAATAGTGGCGCACGCATATGTGTTACTTTAATCCATGCCATGAAGAAAAGGGAAGTTGAATATGGTTTGGCCACATTGTGTACAGCTGGCGGTCAAGGGATAACAACCATATTTAAACGCGTAGAAAATTAACGCGGAATCTTAAATCCGATGAAAAACGCTTTTGGAACATGACGTTTTCTTCAATGTGTCCATTTGAAAAAATTTAAAAAAGGAAGAGTCGAATGAAAGCTATTGTTAAGAATTCAGCCGAACCTTTTGATATTTCCATTAAGGAATTAGATCTTGGTATTGTTGGTAATAAAGATGTCCTTGTAAAAGTATCGGCCGTAGGGATCTGTGGGAGCGACCTTCATATGTATGCGGGTCACGGCGGTTATGATTGGATTCAATATCCCCTTGTCTTTGGTCATGAAATCACAGGCACTGTCGTTAAAGTCGGTGCTGACATTGATGGTTCGTTAGTCGGTCAAAGGGTCGTTATCAATCCTTATATTGCATGCGGCCACTGCGAATTTTGCCTAAAGGGTGAGGAGAATCGCTGCGATTCAGGGGAGTTTTTCGCGGAGAAACGCCCACCAAAATCACTGCAATATGGATTTAGAAAAAATGGCGGAATGTCGGAGTTTTTAATTGTACCTGAGAAAAACATTATTATTCTTGAAAATAATATTTCCGATGAAGTGGGAGCTATTCTAGAAGCCATTGCCGTTGGGGTGACCGCGGTTGAAAAAATTAATCGTATTGATGAAAAATCGATCGCCGTCTTTGGACCGGGTCCAATTGGCCTCGCCATTGTTAGTATTCTCTCAGGTCTTCATGTGAAGAAACTCGTTGTGGCAGGCGTTTCAGGGGATGAACAAAGATTAGAGAAAGCGAAAGAACTTGGTGCACATGAAACAGTTATTCTTGGTGAGAATGCCACTGAAGATTTGCTTTCCTTTAATACTGCGGGTTTTGACTCTGTATTTGATAGTTCGGGGCATCACTCCGTTCCCAAAACCGCCGTTTCCATTTTGAAAAAAGGCGGTGAAATGATATTAGTAGGTATATCAAACAATGAGTTTTCCCTTCCTATGGATCAAGTGGTTCGCGGAGAAATTCAAATTAAGGGGAGTTATGGTATTACAAATGAAAGTTTCCGTAAAACAGTCGCTTATGCTGCCAAGCAAGAATTTCCATTTGAAAAGTTGATTACTGGAATCTTTTCTTATAATCAAGCAAAAGAGGCCTTCCAAAATGCCTTAAACCGGGCTCCGGGTAAAACGATCATTACTTTCAAATAAAATGGAGTGGGAGTACGAAAATGACTGGGATAAATAATGAAGGTCATCTCGCGGAATGGATGGATAAAATGGATCATTACGCACCGGAAGTGTTAGAGGCATATAAACGACTCAACGAGTTAGTCCTAAGGAACGGGGCCCTGTCACGTAAGGAAAAAGAATGCATTCTAGTTGGGATTAATGCTGCGAGACGCTATGAAAAAAGCATGCTATACCATACAAAGTGCGCCATTGATGTTGGTGCAAGCCTTGATGAACTGGCAGAGATTCTTTCTGTTTGTATCCTCTCACGGGGCTTACCCGCTTGGTTAGAGGGTATGAAGGCTTTGGCTTATGCAGCGAAATATATAGATGAAACTAGAGCGCCGAAAGTTTTAAGCAAACATAATGGTCAAAAACCAAATCGGTATAGTTTTGAAAGTTTAGATGATTGTATCCATTACTATGACAACATGTTCGGAACACTCCCCCAATGGGCAAAAGTTCTACTAGATTATTCTCCCGACACATTACTGCATTATACGAATCTAAGAAATGCCAATTTGAGTGATGGCAGAGTATCTCGAAAGCTAAAGGAACTTGTATTAGTCGGAATCAATACAGCTGAGCGTTATCCGGAAGGTGTTAGAATTCATACAGAAGGCGCTAGATCTTGTGGGGCTACAGAAATGGAAATTGCAGAGTGCCATCTAACGGCCGTGTTGACAGCCGGAATACCGGCTTGGTTTGAGGGGGCACAATTTTTAAGGAATGAGTAATGGCCTTTGTATAAGGGGGTGAATACAAAAAATGGATACGGGTTTAGCGTATTTTAAAAAAGTTTATGATGAAGTGCCTGGATGGGTTCAAAAGATGCATGATTTCAGTCCGGAGGTTTTAAGCCATTATACCAGAATACGCAGCGAAATTATGAAAGATGGAGCCCTGACACGTAAGGAAAAAGATGTGTTAATTGCCAGCATGAATGCAGCCCGGTTGTACCCGCGTAGCATGCTTTACCACACAAAGGGTGCTGTTGACAATGGCATAACTATACCGGAATTAGTGGAGTATTTTTTGGTAGCCTATCTTTATAAAGGCATTGAGTCACTGAAACTATCAATAAAAGCTTTAGCATATGCATTAGAACTAAAGGGTAAGTGCTATGAATCTAAAACAACAGAAGTTGTCACATTGGATGACATTTTTCATATCATTATTCAATATATGGACAACGAAGATACAAGTTTTGTAAGAGAGGTATTTCAAAACATCCAAACAGGTGATAGAGAGAGAATCGAAAGAAAGATTCTTGAAGATGGAAATGTATCATCACGATTAAAGTACCTCAATATGGTGGGTAACTTTATTACTGAATTAAACGGAAAAGGTGCTAGCTCCTGGATTAAAAAGGCAAGGAACTTTGGCGCATCCGAAGCTGACCTAGCCGATGTGGGGTATATTTGCATTCTAACGGCAGGTATTCCTGCTTGGTTTGAAATCAGCGATTCATTATAATTTAGAGGGTACTCCTATAAATGGGGACCTTCTTTTTTTGTATCACAAACAGCAAGTCTCAAAACGTTATAACCTTGATATCAACCATTGGTGTTTAAGTTTTAACGTTGTATCTGAAATGCGATGCTGACAATTGGCAGTGAGAAAATACCGAAAATCCATACCACTTAGAAATTCACCCCTGTTTGAGGCTCACAAGTTTTGTAGATAGGGGTTTTGGAAATTTGGGTTTATAATAATAACCGAGATAAAGAGTCAATATCATACATAATAGTGTAACAGGTGGTTATCACCAAATCCGTTTTACTGAAAGGAAGTTTATCGTTGTCTGCAAAAGTCATGCATCAAGAGATTACCCCAGCCAATGACCCATGGGAAGCGTATATGGATGTTGAAGAACATGGGGGTTTAACTTTATCCAATGTGGAGTTTACAACAACAACACTCTGTAACATGCGCTGTGCCCATTGTGCGGTCGGGTATACATTAAGCGATCGCGATCCGGAATCATTGCCGTTATCCTTGATTCTTCGTCGTTTAGATGAGGTGCCCCATCTTCGCGCGTTGAGTATTACTGGCGGAGAACCCATGATGTCTAAGAAATCCATCAGGGAGATGGTCTTGCCGCTCCTTCAATATGCTCATTCCCGCGGAGTGAAAACGCAGCTTAATTCCAATTTAACATTACCGTACGACCGATACGAGATGGTCATTCCTTATCTGGACGTCCTGCATATTTCCCATAACTGGGGAACCGTCGATGAGTTTGTGGAGACCGGGTTTGCGCGAATGGAGCGAACATTATCGGTTGAACATCGGAAAAATTATTTTAAACGAATGATTGAAAATGCCAAAAGGTTGTCAAGTGACGGTGTCATGGTTTCGGCGGAAACGATGTTAAATAAACGGACTTTCCCATACTTGGAACATATTCATGATGAGGTTGTCGAAATGGGCTGTGCCCGTCACGAAATTCATCCAATGTATCCGGTTGATTTTGCCAGTCACCTTGAGACGCTGACTTTAACGGAAATCAGAGAGGCGATTACCCGCTTGCTGAACCACCGGAATCAAGATATCTGGATGTTGTTCGGCACATTGCCTTTTTATCCGTGCAGTTCTTCGCAGGAAGATTTAGATTTGCTGAAGCGCTTATACAACGAAAAAAACGTGACGGTGAGAAACGATCCAGACGGCCGTTCGCGCTTGAACGTCAATGTTTTTACGGGTGAAATTATTGTCACCGATTTTGGTGACGAGCCTTCCTTGGGGAACATTCAGGATACTTCGCTCCCCGATGCTTTTTCGCGCTGGCTTTCGACAAAAACAGCGAAGCAATTAAACTGCCATTGTCCCGCTGTAAAGTGCCTGGGACCAAATATCCTCGTAAAAAATACATATTATAAGGACGTTGATTTCCAGCAAAGAAAAGCACAGATCAGTTTGAATAGGTGAGTCCAGTATCAGAAATTGACTCTTGGTAATGCCTGAGCCCAAACATAATGATTGGGCTCACTTTTTTTAATAAACTGAGTCAGAATATGGAAACCTGAGTCTAAAAATGTAAAAAATGGAGCGTATGCGCAATTTGAAGGCAGAACGGGCACAAAAATGCTCAAAAACAGCATTTATGCGCATTTTCCGGCATGAAGAGTTACGAAAATGAGCAAGCACTCCATAATCTGGAAAAACTGCAGTTAAATATGTAAAAAACTGGAGTGTATGCACAATTTGAAGGTAGAACGAGCACAAAAATGCTCAAAAACCGCATTTATGCTCAATTTTGGGCAGAGAGAGCCACAAAAATGAGCACACGCCCCATAATTTGGAAGAATCAAAACTGCCTAACGCGTCGTGAAACAACACCAATAGATCGTGCCGGTCGTGGACGCAGCTCTAACACGCCTAAAAATAGGTGAAGACGGACTTGCGCGAGTTTTCCGTGGTGACAAAGGGATAAAAACTCGCACAAGCCGATTTTTTACGAGTTTTAAAGGGCTAGATGTACTAAAAGCTTGCGCAACGGTAAACACGTGGTTTAACTCTGGAAAACACACTACGAATGTCCGTTTTTTCTCAAATCAATTTGCCCTCATATGGTTTATAGTATAATAAGGATAATTTAAAAGGGACATTGGAAAGGGGCGCCGGGATTGGAACTTCATCCCGGAAATGAATAATGGAACGAGGGAGTGCTAGCCGATGGGGCAAGTTGGTAGAAATGATCCGTGTCCGTGCGGGAGCGGAAAGAAATATAAGAAATGCTGCGGAAAAAATAATGTGGTAAATATTGACCAGTTGCTTGAGCGGGAAATCCTTGCCCAACAAGACAAAATAATCGATTTTGCACTTATAAATTATGGACAGGAAATAACAGAAATCATCTCTGTTTATTTGGAAGAAATGGATATCCCTGAAGAGGTGGAGGAGTTATTCACCTTTTTAATGGACCGTTGGATCATTTTTGATGTGCCCATCGATTCCGAAAATAAGATTATCGATGTGTATATAAAAGAATCATTAAAATCCATTAAACGGCCGAAATTAAAAGAGATTATTTTATCTTGGAACCGCGGCAGACCGATTATTGGGGAATTGATAAGTAAGAAAGGTGAGTTTTTTCTTTTAGCAGATATTATTTCTGACCAAACTTTTAAGGTGAAAGTACTGGATGATTCGCCTCATCAACCTGAAACGGGAACGATTATCATTGGTATTATCGTGCCGATTGGTAGTGATGAATTTACTTTCTTTACAACCTTTATTGATGTACCAGAGGAATTGAGTTTCTCATTTGTGCAGGATGTCCGAGAGTTTTACCATTCTGATCGGTCCGCCGATTCCCCTGAAAAATTTTTATCCGATAAATTTCCAGCATTGCTTGGGTTTGCTTTTCTAGAAAGGGAAATTACGGCGGAGACGATGATTTGGGAAAGTTATCACCAGCAGTTAGTGGCTGAAATCTTCCAAAAGGGAATGGAACAACTTGGACATGATCATGTTTTTATTGAAATGGGTTTAATGTTGTGGCAGCGATATTGTGAATATGAAGAGCCGATAATAAATAAACCATCAGTTTATGCAGCAGCCCTTCATTATTTAGTTGATCATTTTGCGTTCGGCGATATGACTCAAAAGGAATTGGCGGGAATGTATCAGGTTTCCGCAAGTGGGCTTTCACAAAAATATCGTCATATAAAAGAGGTTCTGGAAGAAGAACTTGAAATGATCAGGAATGAGGTTGAAAAAATAATTGCCGGCAATTTAGTTGATGAAGATGGTGTGGAAACGATACCTTTTCCCAGACTTGAAATGGAACGCCATTTGTTAGAAATTACGCGGGACATTGAAGGAAAAGAATTTGATTCCATTGAGGATATCAATGCCTACCTCAATCAACCGAACCGAAAGAAGCGGAAAACGGCCGCTGATAAAGAGAAAGCTCAAGATATCATCTTTGATGCGTACAATGCCAAAGGAAAAAGGCGTAAGGAACTTTTGAAGAAGGCCTTAAAACTGGATCCGAATCATCCTGATATTTATAACATCATGGGGGATGATGCGACATCGCTTAAGGAGGCTAACGCCTTTTACCGGGAAGGTGTTGTGCGCGGCGAAAAGCAATTGGGACAAGCCTATTTTAAAGAAAATATGGGCCATTTCTGGGGAATTATCGAAACGCGCCCGTTCATGCGTGCCAAGTTTAACTACGGCCAAACCTTAGAGGCATTGGGGAAATTAAAAGAGGCCATTGTTCAATACGAAGAACTGCTTGCTTTAGATGAAATGGACCATCAAGCCGTCCGGTATCTTCTTTTTGCGGCTTATGTGAAAGACGGAAAGTTGAGCCAGGCAGAACGCTTGTTGAAAAAATATCCGGAAGAACACAACGCCCACGGTCTTTTTAACCGCTGCTTGCTGGAAGGTTTAAAAAACGGTAAAACCGAACGTTATAAGAAACTCATGGACAAAGCGAAGAAACAAAATCCATTCGTGATGGATTATTTAACACAAAAGCGCAGCCTTCCCAAGCTTATGCCCGAGACATATATCCTTGGTGACAAAAGCGAGGCGATCATCTATGCTGACCTATGCGGTGAACTCTGGCAGAAAAGCGGTTTGTTATAGGGCAGTGTGAGGGAAAGGCGTATCGGGCTCATCGGAAAAAACACGGATTCTAAAAAGCCACCCATGTTAGATAAAAGAGCCTATACACTTTTTGTTCGTACCATCGTTTTTTCCTTTTACTAGTAAGAAAAGATATCATTCTTTAGGCCAGTCATAAGGCTACAAAGATTCTGATGATGGGCACAAAATCTTGCGCTGATAAGAAAGTTTTTCATTTGTCTGGCCAGCATGAGCGTAACAAAGGCTCTACAATCACCTAAAAGGCTAGCAGAGTCTAGTAAAAGTAATTCTAACAATCTGGTTCAGAATAAGAAGAATCAAGGTTCGAAGTGTAAAAAACTGGAGCGTCTGCGCGATTTTATGGCTGAATCGGTATGAAAATGAGCAGAAACCGCATTTATGCGCATTTTTCAGTAGTGAGAGTTGAGAAAATGAGCATACGCCCCATAATTTGGAAGAAAGCTAGCTAAATATGTAAAAAACTGGAGCGTCTGCGCAATTTAATGAGGGCCGAGCCAAGAAAATGAACAAAAGTGGCGTTTATGCTCAAATTCAGTAGTGAGAAGTCGCGAAAATGAGCATACGCTCCATAATATGGAAGAAATTCAACTAAATATGTAAAAAACTGGATCGTATGCGCGATTTGAAGGCGGAACGAGCAAGAAAATGAGCAAAAACCGTATTTATGTGCATTTTTCAGTAGTGAGAGTTGAGAAAATGAGCATACGCCCCATAATCTGGAAGAACCAAAACTACTTAACGTGTCATGTAACAACGCCAAAAGCTCGCGCAATGGTAGGGAACGCAGCTTAAACTCTTTAAAACAAGGTGAATATCGGATTTGCCCGAGTTCTCCGGGATGAAAGGCGACCAAAGGTCCGCGCAAGCCCAATTACCGCAAATTTTTAAGAGCCTGAGGAACCAAAACCTCGCGCGACACAAACCAAAAAAGGGGACAAATCCATTTTGGACTGTCCCTTTTGTTCGTGCCATGACTAATTACAACATTTCTTTAAATTGCTTCACAACATTGTCTACCGCAAATCCAAATTTTTCAATGACTTGATCACCAGGGCCAGAGCAGCCGAATTCGTCGATGCTCATTATTTTGCCGAAAGCTCCGGCGTATTCCCGCCAACCAAGCCTGGAACCCATTTCAAGGACTAAACGTTTGGTTATTTTTCTAGGCAAAACACGTTCTTTATAGGTTTCGCTTTGTTTTTCAAACAGCTCCCAAGACGGCATGCTAATAACGGATACATAGATATTTTCCTTTTCAAGAACCTTTTGAGCCTTTATGGCTAGATGAACCTCGGAACCAGTGGCAATGAGTAAACCAACAGGATCTCCTGCAGCCTCTGATAATACATAGGCCCCACGCGAAACGCCTTCTCTAGCTTTTTCTTTTGTCCCTTCAAGGGTCGGAAGGGTCTGGCGGCCAAGAATCAGGAGGGTAGGTCCGTCTTGATTTTTCATGGCAACGGCCCAGGCTGCGGATGTTTCATTTCCATCAGCAGGTCGAAGGACGGTAACATTTGGCATAGCTCGAAATGATGCCAAATGCTCGATCGGTTGGTGGGTCGGTCCGTCTTGGCCGACAGCGACACTATCATGGGTAAATACATAAATGACGGGTAATTTCATTAACGCCGATAATCTTAAAGCTGGTCTGAGATAGTCTGAGAATACCAAAAAAGTACTCACAAACGGCCGGAGATGATGCAAGGCAAGCCCATTGGCAATAGCAGCCATGGCAAATTCCCGGACACCAAAACGGATATTCCGGCCAGAGTAAGTTTGCGCTTGAAAATCATCAAAATCCTTTAATCTTGTGCGCGTGGAAGCATCTAAATCGGCGGAGCCGCCAATTAACTCTGTAAAAGAATGGGCGAGAATATTCAGGGCTTGACTTGAAGCGACTCTAGTGGCTAATTGATCGGTCAAATCATAATTTGGAAGTTGAGCTTCCCAATTCAGTGGGAAGTCCCCATTTAGGATTCGAGTGAATTCCGTATAAAGTTCTGGGTAGCTTTGTTTATATCTTGTTAAAAGGTTGTTCCAGTCCGCTTCTCTTTTTTCTCCTTCCGATTGTATGGATGCAAAGTCTTGATAGACAGCTTCAGGGATATAAAAAGGTTCATCATAATGCCAGTTGTAATTCTGTTTTGCCCGTTTTAATTCCTCAGGACCAAGGGGGTCACTATGGGCTTTGTGGGTTCCTTCTACCGAAGGGGCACCATAACCAATGGTTGTTTTAATTTCAATGAGAGATGGGCGGGTTAAGTCCGATTGCGCCAGGTGGATCGCCGCTTTTATTTCGTCTAAGTCATTTCCATCGCTGACAGAAATCACTTGCCACCCATATGATTCAAAACGTTTTTTCGTATCATCCGAATAAGCGAGCGAGAGATTCCCATCCAGGCTGACATTGTTGGAGTCATAAAGAACAATTAAGCGGCCGAGTTTCAAATGGCCGGCGAGTGACGCGGCTTCACTAGACACCCCTTCCATTAAATCCCCATCACCGCAAATGGTGTAAGTCAAATGATCAACGATAGGAAATCCTTCACGGTTAAATTTTTCAGCGAAATATCGTTCGGCCATTGCCATGCCGACGGCTGTCGGAATGCCCTGACCTAAGGGGCCAGTTGTGGCTTCTACTCTGGGAGTTACCCCGTATTCTGGATGACCAGGTGTTTTACTGCCTAATTGACGGAAATTTTTTAGATCATCTAAAGATACATCATAACCGGATAGATGCAGTAACGCATATAAAAGCATCGAGCCGTGTCCTGCCGATAAAACAAAACGGTCGCGATTAAACCAGGAAGGGTGCTTTGGGTTTTGTTTTAAGAAATATTTCCATAAAACATATGCCATCGGTGCAGCTCCGAGCGGCATACCGGGGTGCCCATGTTGAGCTTTTTCGATACTATCGATCGTTAAGGTTCGAATGGTATTTATGGAAAGCGTTGAAATCGGTTGTATCATAGTGTCCTCCTCTGAAGCGTTTTTTGCACACGGTTTTCTAAGATTTATTTTAAAAGTGACGAAAGGAGTGTAAAGGCTTACATTTTGCACAAGAAATACGGCAATTTTTAGTCTAAAAAAAATCAACGCCATTCATTAGTGTAAAATTGCCGCATTTGCTGTGAAGGAAGTCAAACTTTACGAATCTTCCCCATACTATAAAATAGGGGGTGAAAGGAGGGTGTAAAGCAAACGGTGGACAATAGATGTGCTCAGATTCTCAACATCATCCGTGAACGAGACGCACCGATTACAGTCAAAGAACTCGCCGAAACTTTCAAAGTCAGCCAACGGACGATTCGTTATGACTTGAACAAGATTGACTCCTTTCTTCAAGACTGTCATTTACCACAACTTCAAAGAAAGCCAAATTCGGGCGTCCAGATTGTACTCAGCCACGCAGAACAAATGCATTTAAGCAGAAAATTGCTAGGAATGGGAACGTATCATTATACCTTGTCCCCGGAGGAAAGAAGACGATTTATTCTTATCGAATTGATTGCGAGTAAAGGTTATGTCACGATTCAATCATTAGCAGAGAAATTAAGTGTATCAAGAAGTACAGTCATAACAGACTTAAGAGAGTTAAGGCATCGCATAAAGGAACATGGCGTGACCATTGAGTCAAAGACCAAGGAAGGTATACGGATTGTTGGAGAAGAAAAGAAGCTGAGAAAAATACTTATGGATTTCATTTTTCAATACGTTGATACAAAAATCATTGTACGTGAAATCCAAGAACATCTGTTTAAAGATGACGAGCTCGGGTTGGAAATGGAATTTCGGAATTTGTTAGCCGATATGGATTTGCATTTTATCGAAAAATGCCTACAGGTCGCAGAACAGGAACTGAACGTCCAGTTTTCAGATGATGCTTATTCCGGAATCATTCTTCATATTGCCATGGCCTTAAAGCGAATTCAACTGGGCCATGATATAGTCATTCCAAAAGAGGAACTGAAAATGCTCGCTTCAACGAAAGAATTTTCAACCGTCTCCGGTTTGGCGCAAATGTTAGAAGAGCATTTTCATTTAACCATACCTATTGATGAAATCGGTTACATGACGATGCACATGCTTGGGGCCAGTAATTTTAAAAATAATAAAGAAGATAGCCCGCTTGAATATCAAATCATCGTCCAGGCTATGGTCGGTACGATGAGCGGTTTAACAGGTGTGAATCTTTCCCGTGATCCCGTCTTGATTCAAGGATTAGAGGATCATATAGGGCCCGTCATTCATAGACTTCAACACGAGTTGCACGTCAAAAATCCTTTGTTAAAGGAAATTGAGACGAACTATCAGGATCTTTTTCATCAGACGAAAATGGCTGTTCGCCACTTAGAGATTTTTACAAGATCGAAAATGCCACCGGATGAAATCGGCTTTATTGCCCTGCATTTTGCTGCGGCCCTTGAACGTCTTCAAACAAGGGAAAATTCTCATACCGTCAAAGACGTTCTCATTGTTTGCGGGACGGGGATAGGAACGGCGGAAATTCTTTCGGCAAAACTAAAAAAACTTTTTAAGGTTAATATTGTCGATTGCATTTCTTCCCATCATTTGGAATCCTCCATACGCCATCATCATGTGGAACTGATTATTTCAACGATTAAATTACCCCATTTATCTATACCGGCTGTTGTCGTCAATCCACTTTTAAATGAGCAAGATATTTTAAAGCTGAGTCCGTACCTTGAAAGGCGGACCATTCAAGAACATGGTGATCTTCAAACCATTATAAAAATCATAGAAGAGAATTGTAGAATCATAAATCGCGGCAGATTAGAGAAGGAGTTAATCGCCCTTTTAGATAACCAAAAGAAAGAAGTGGAAGAGGAACTCATGTTGAAAGATTTGCTTACCGAAGATGTGATTGAAGTTCAGGTTGAAGTCCATGATTGGGAAGAAGCCGTTCGCTATGGCGGGAATTTGCTTGTCAACACAGGTGCAGCTAAGGAGTCTTATGTCAGCGCCATGATTGAGTCTGTGAAAACCATTGGCCCTTATATTGTCATTGCACCAGGGATTGCGATGCCTCACGCCCGTCCGGAAGCTGGCGCATTAAAAACGGGATTTAGTTTAATCACGCTAAAGGAACCTGTTTGTTTCGGGAATAAGGAAAATGATCCTGTTTATATTGTTGCATGTATTTGTTCAACGGACCACACGAGTCATGTAAAGGCTCTTTCTGAGTTAGTGAATTTATTCGGTAATGACGAAAACATTCATGCGATTCGTGAAGCGAGTTCCGTTCATTCGATTTTGCAACTTATACAGTGAGGGGTATGTCTTATGCTCAAAATATTTACGGTTTGCCCCCAAGGGCTTGGGAGCAGCATGATCGCCAAAATTCACATTCAGAATGTCTTGGATGAATTAGGCGTTGACTATATGGTGGAAACAGCCGGTGTGGCATCCATCATTGGTGAAAGTTTTGATTTTATTGTAACGGTCGAGGAATTACGAGATTCGTTAGAAAATGTTGATCCGAAAAAGATTATCACCATAAATAATTTCTTTAAAAAAGATGAAATTGCAGAAAAGATCAAGGAAAGGTTAGTTGAAATGAACATTATTGGGAGGGAAAAATGATGATTGTGATCAAATTTATTGTCTTCCAAATTCTCTCCGTACCAGCCATCTTACTCGGCTTAGTGGCGATGATCGGTTTAATGTTACAAAAAAGGCCTGCGACAAATGTTATCTCCGGGACGATTAAGACGATTATCGGTGTTTTAATTATATCCGGCGGCGCAGGCATTTTAACAGGTTCCCTAAGCCCTTTTGGCACTATTATTAATCATGGTCTAAACGTAAAAGGGATTGTGCCAACGAACGAAGCGGTTTTGCCATTTGCCCTAAAGAATTTTGGTTCAATGGGTGCCTTGATCATGGTGGGTGGCTTTTTAATCAATGTCTTACTCGCTAAATTTACAAGGTTCAAGTTTATTTATTTAACCGGTCATATTATGCTTTATGTCTCATTATTTGTCACAGCCGTTTATGAATCCGTTGCCGGTTTGCAAGGGTTCTGGCTTTTCCTTGTCGGTGCCGTAACCATGGGACTTTATTTTACGTTCATGCCAGCACTCCTTTATCCTTATGCTCAAAAAATTACTAAAGGAGAAAAATTCAGTGTGGGCCATACCGGAGACATCGGTTATTGGTTTTCGGGTTGGATTGGGAAGTATGTCGGTAACCCAGAGAAAAGTGCCGAAAACTTTAAACTTCCAAAATGGCTGAATTTCTTCAGGGATTCCACAACGAGCATGGCGGTCACGATGGTCCCGATTTACTTAGGGACTACTGAACAACCTACATTTTGATCAAAAGCTTACCACTCGCAGTTTGTGACATGAAAATACCTGACGAATGATCAAGTGAAAAAAGGAAAAAAAAGTATCCCGAAGGATCTTTTCAAGGTTCATAACCAGAAACTGCAGGGCAATGACGGTTTCACTTGTCTGTCGAAGGCGTGCTCGAATAAGACCAAGCCCATATGTACGCTTGCCCTCGCCAAATTTGCCTTCGACGGCGTTCCGATCCAAGGCGTCCTGGTATTCTATTCGTTTTTGGGCGCTGTCTTC
>NZ_AUMM01000039.1 GCF_000430685.1 Tuberibacillus calidus DSM 17572
TCGGAGACAATCTCTCGAAAAAGCACGTTACTCAAAGATTATGTATGGTGACCTGCACAGGACTTGAACCTGTGACCCCTACCCTGTCAAGGTAGGAAAGGAGTATTTTTAAATTTCCTATGGTCACCGTATATGCCTTAAAATAAGGATTTTTGCTTACTTTCATATCCTAAAGTATCCTCCTGCAACCCTATTTTCGTTACCTTTCGTTACTTTTTTGTTACTTTTTTTGGCTTGTTTTTAACCTTTAAATAATGCTTTTTTTTAAAAAAGAAAACTGCCCGAAGGCAGTTTCATTTTTTTTAAAGGACTAACCACTCAAAGCGGAATTCTGGATTCTCTGTGTGATAATCAAAAACCCTCTCCGGTGTAACCCCTTTTTCCTTCATACATTGTATGTAACTTTCTTTAATATGTTGCTGAAAGAGGTTTTCAATCGCTTGTTTCGGATCTTCATTAAAAGCACTCATAAAATCATCTTTGCTAATACTCGGCATCCTGTTCATCCTCAAATCGTTTAACGCTGCAAGTAAAGCGAATTTGTGACCATCCAAGCCATGACCAACAACCAAAGAGTGAAGTAACTCCATATCATCTTCTGAGTTGATCAAGTAAGTAGCCACATCATAAGCAAAAGTGCCTTCTGGAATCCCATAAAAACGAATAACTTCCAACGCAAATGGATTCACCAATGTTTCCCCCTTTTGTTTTTCCGAAGTGATTAAATTACTGACCATGTTTCACCATTCCCCTCTTTGTGAATTTTTGTTTTTGAACCGTTGACAGACCAACAAGGAGTAAGTACCTTTGATATTTAGTTAATCTGAACCATTCTTTTGGTGTAGTTTTCATTCACCCGCCCTCCTATAACAAATTTGCCATCATGGAAAGGTAAGTCTTGTTCATGCTAAATTTCATCGTGTATAATGGATTTTTTGTATTTACACTGCAAGCATACAGTCTCACGAAAGTATCAAAATGATCAAATACAACAACAATTTTTTCGTCATAATCAGACTTTAGACGATATACCTCAATGTTGTTAAAAATCTCGTCTGTAAAATTGGTCTTTACTTCCTTCACAAATTCTTCATGATGATTTGTGATCTCTAACAGTTTTTCAAAATCAATCTGGAAGTCATATTTGCGTTCGCCCGTTCCTCTGTATGTGACAATGCCTGGAACCGTTTTGTAATTTTTGTTCCACATATAATCACCTCCATATTTTTAAATATAATGTTCATGTTTATGTACATATAGTACACCTTTAAAAATTCTATGTCAACAGTTTTTGTACAAAAAATTTGCGAATATGTACATAATCTATAGATAGTGATAATATTTATTTGAAAAGGCTTATTGGATGGAGGATACTTTATGCTAATTCCAAGTTATAAACCACTAGAAATTACACTAATTAAAAAAGATAAAACAAAAAGTGATTTACGTAATGAATTAGGATTATCTCCTACAACCATCGCAAAAATCGGGAAAAATGAATTTATCTCGATGCAAATCATCTCAAAAATATGTGAGTATTTAGGCTGTAATATTGATGAAGTAATAGAGTTTATAGAAGAAAAAGACCATTAGGATTGATTCCTAGTGGTCTTTTGATAGTCTTTATTGTCTTTTTAATATCGTATCAATTTTTTTAATTAAATCCTTTAAATCATCACGTTCTGTTTCTGTTTTTGCCTTTTTTATAACCCTTGCCAATTCCTCAACGGATAACAGTCGATTTTCCATCCAGTTTCACCTCAATTCTTTTCGGTTTTGTCGCTTCCAAAAACGCTTCAATTGAAGGAAATTGAAACACTTTAAAATCAACCAGTGGCAAATGATATTTACGCTTGCAAAGAATCAATACGATCGGAAAAATCGGTCTGTCTTTTCTTTGCCAATCAAACGCTTTCCATTCGCCACTATAATAATAGTCAATATATCTTTTCATCTTTTCGGCCATGCTTTTATCTGAAAACGTTAATGATCGCTGCACTTCAATAAAGAACGGAGTACCGTTAAAAATGGTGAATATATCCGGCTCCACTATTCCCTTTTTACCTAGTTTCGGTTCAATGTCGAACACCTTTACCCTGCCAGCTTTAATCAATTGCTTGTAGACGTTAGTAATGGCTTGATAATGTGGTATCTTAGTTGAATCCTTCTTAATGGTACTTTGAGATAAAAAATACATGTATGGGCTTTTAGATGTGTCCGCTTTAATATATCCATCCCGTCTCAAGCGTTTTAAAACGAAGTTTGCCGCTGTTAATGGCCGTTTTAAACCGGAGAAGTGAATATCCATAATATCATCCCTAGAAAGCACCTTGAAACGTTCAAGGTCTCTGATAATCGCTTGATCTCGCTGACGCATTACTCATCACCTAACATGCCAAAAATGTTGCTTAAATCGTTTGTACTCCGCCTATTTTTTGCCGCTTTATTTGTTTTTGACTTAAATGGTTCTAAAAGTTTCTTTGCTTTTTCTAAGTCCAAATATGGTGTTTGTATTTCCTCAATATTCTCACGCTTGAAATACATCCGTCCTGGCGTTTCGATTGATATATCTCCTGCATTATATCCCGTTCCTCTGCCTAATGTAATTTCTGAATTGATTTTGTCGGAATGCTTAAAAGCCATGCGGACAGTAAGATTATTTTTTAGTTTTCCGTTTAAAACATCCCTATCGGGTCTTTGCATAGATAAAATCAAGTAAACCCCTAAAGCCCTACCGATTGCGCTTATATCCTCTAAGATAAACATGATTTCTTTTTCCGCCTTTAATAACGCCACTTCATCAATGCAAACTATAATGTTGGGTAATTTTACTGGTAAATCTTTGATATGCGCTTTTTCGTAATGATCCAATAAATCTCCTCTTTGTTGTAATTCACTTTCGATTGATATTAAAGCCGAAAGTAAGTCATGAACATTAGTCGAAATCGAATCAACATGTATTACTCGCCTAAAAACATGGAATTCAGAACGCTTTAAGTCTCCTAAAATAAGCCTTAATTCATCTGGATTGTTATTAAGAATAAGAGTAGTAAGAATAGAACGTAACTGAGTGGATTTTCCGCTACCTGTTTCTCCTGCTATTAGTAAATGGGGATATTGTGCCATGTCGTATGTGATGATTTGGCCACTATGGTTCACGCCAACCAAAATGGGAATTTCACCTGTTAGATGTTCTTTAAAGCGTTTAAAATCGTATTTTAATGTTTTTGGCATTGAATTCTTAAACACCGTTAAGACAAACTTTTTAACATCACCGTCTAAGTGAATATTATCGCCAAACACCTGTTTAAACGCATATTCATTCTTTTTTACTATCTTAGGATCAAAACCCGTAGGCAAGGTAAATACAAACTGTTTGTGACTTCCTTTATCGGTTATTGCATGGACTTTTGGGTAAACCTGCAATACCTTAGAACCATTTTTGTAATTTAGATATATTTCTCCCGCCCTAAATGCTTTTTTAAGCATCAGCGAATCTTTATTAAAAAACATCACCATTGCCCCCACAACGGATTTTTAAAAAACAGAAAACCGACTGAACCGACACCGAAGATAATTAACCCAATTTTAGTCACTAAAGAGACTAATTCCGCTTTTTCATATTCTCCTTTTTTAATGAGATAACTGGTTAAGAAAGCACTTCCTACTGCGATAGTTGATGTCACAAGAATAACGGTTAATCCGCCTTGAAAGAGTGGAGACATGTCAAAAAGGCTAGAAAGGGTTAATGGTGCGAGTGAAAATGCGATGATAGGTTTCTTAATTTGTTTCGGTATGATTTCTCCTCTCATGAAAGCATCCCATTGTAACGTTTCCATCACATTCTCGCTCCAAACGTATTCTGGATTCGATTGTTGGGATCCCTGGTTAATTCAATGACATTTCTTGAAGGAAGGATAACTTCATCTTTTGTAGTGACCACGTCCATAAACAGGACATCACCTTCGACATTCATGACGATCGGATAACCAACTTTATCCTCGAAAATTTCTTGTCTGGCAAGAAAATGTTCGAGTTTCAAGTCATTAGGCAAATGAACCAAAACCCGATACCCATAATATTTAGGAATGACATATTCCACACTTGGAAAAATCTTCATCACTTTGCGTTCTGCCGAACACATATGGCAAACTTCCCTTTTGACAATCACGCTTTTAATTGCTTGTCGGATTTTCATTTGCATTGGCCGCTTAGAATAAGCGTATAGACCAAGTGATGTAATCACCAATCCGGCACCTATTGTCTCAAAAATCATCGTTGTTCTCCTCTCTTTATTCTTCAAGCAAAACCAACTCATCAAAATTCCAATAACCACTCTTCCAAGTTACGGACAACCCTTTGTCAGTCCATCTAAGATCCATAACTCTAAAGACTTCCAATACATCACCTTTTCTTTTTATCAATTGATTTTCAGACACCTCACTTTCTTTTCTAAACATCTTTAAAAATTCCTTTAGTAAAAACAATTTTTCAATGAAAACTTTAGTTTTTAATGCTTTTGTAGGTACTTTAGTTACTGCTTAGGTAATTACTAAATTAGTTACTGTGGTAAATACTTATGTCGATAAGGCTTAATCATATTCCGTATAACGCATAAAAAGTACAAGCAAAAAACGAAATAAAATTCTGTGTAGGAAAGAAACAAGCCTCTGTCGAATTGATTAGACGGGAGGTTGTGAAGTAATGAAATTACGGAGCAAAATTGGGGAATATGTTGAGGAGTCAGGATATAAACGGGGGTTTATTGCAAAACAATTGAATGTGTCTGTTGATCAATTGCGTTTGTATTGTAAGGGGGAATCGTATCCGCCAATGCCAAAGGCTTTCGCATTGGCTAAATTGTTGGGGAAAAAAGTAGATGATTTGTACGAGGTAATAGATGACGATGAAGTTTAATGAATTGACACCTGAAGAAAATGATTTGATCGAATCATATATGTTGCTACCCTTGGTTAGAAAAGTGTTAGAAAATGATTTAAGGGCAATAGAAAAAAGTATGGTCAAATTTAAACAACCATACTTAGATTTAATTCACAAAATGCTTAATGCTCTTTCTCTTGACTTGAGGGATGTAAAAAAGGAATTATTCAAGAAAAAAATTAAAGCCATAAAATATGGAGATTTAGATTATGAATTTATTGTCCGAGGATGGACATACCACAAGGTTATACACCCAAATTTAGCATCTGAATGGGTAAAAAATAAAATTTATCATTACACTAACGTTACATAACTTTGTTAATGAGTATACGGATATATTAAACGCAATTTTTAAAAGGTACGTTTTTTGTAGTAAATATAATATATAATTCTTCGTTTGTTTATTGTTTGTTTATGGTAAATATATACAATAGAATTTTTACTTCTTATTTTATTATATTTACTACATTTTTCATACCTTTTGATTACATCATCATGATATATTCCCTTAGTATTCTTTTCGCTTTCGATAAAGGCATATGGTTATTGGGATTAAAATGATTTGTAGAATAAGTAAGTCGAGGAAGTTTCTTTATATCGTCTATTGTGGGTGGAAAATGAAATAAGTATTCTTCACATCTGACGAGTACCATCGAATTGTGAATCCCAAGTTTCTGTGCCTTACTATCATAAATCAGTCTCTCTATAGCATTATTTTTCAAAGTATAAAGCATTTTTGGTTTTAACGCTGTTTTTGCATGTCTGTTTACCGTAAAAATTGCATCCAAAATATCTTTGGTTTCTATTTTTGATCCCTCCTTTTTTGTTATATTCTTATATTTCTACAAGTATCTAGGAAATCCTTCATCTAACCCAAAAATAGGATAGGTAAAATGTTATCTTTTTTGATGAAGAAACCCCCAATAAATTTTAAACGTAAAAAATGGGGAAAAATAAATTTGGAGGGATTAAATGTGAAGAAAACTATTATGATGTTGTCAGTTCTGTTTTTGTCGATTGGTTTGTTAGCTGCTTGCGGATCTTCAGATTCAAAAAAAGATAATAGTAACAATGCAAACAAAACGACAACGACCGAAAAGGCCGATAAAAATGAAAGTAGCAAAAGTGATACAAGTCAAGCCGAAAGCAAATATCCTTTCCCAGAAAACGCATCACCGACCGGAAAAGGAAAAATTGTTATAAGCACACCGTCCGGTACATCGGAAAATGGGAACGTGCCTGTTTTAATTGTGGAACCGGATACGGCCATGACGCAAATCGGTATTGATTTATCTAATTTTGATGGAAGTAAACAAACCTATATTTATATCAACAAAATTTTTAATACTGCTGAACAAGTCGGTGAGATGACACAAACGTCATTGAATTTAGAGGGCGAATTTTTAAAACCAGGAACATATACAGTAACGGCTATTCAGTTTGATAATGACGATCCAAAAAGCGGAAAAGTAATCAATTATACTGAAGCAAAATATGAAGTGAAAAAAGGTGCATAAACAAAAAAAGACCTCACCCATAATGGAGTGAGGTGAATTTCTATCATCTTTTTTATCGGCTTTTAATATGGAATTGTAAATTATTTAGAGTTTGTTGATCTCTTTGTTTTAAATAAAGTTTTATCTTTTCGAAGAAGTCTTCTGGATTATTTGCTTGTATAGTTACATTCTGAAAGTTTATTTGTGTTCCGCTATTATTGATGACATGATTAGAATTCAGGTTTTCCCGCAATCTCGAATAGACGGCATCCGCAAACGGTGCCATGTACCGTTTGTTTTCAAGGGGAACGATCGCTTCTCGCCCAGCTTCACCCAGTCCGACTATTGTGGGGGAATCGAAAAACCCTCCCCTTTTTTTCCATTCAACCGAAATGGATGGTAAACCTTCTTTTGGCCAATCCAGTGGATTTAACGATCCATGAAGTTGGAAGTGTGGCAATTTAATTTTAGTAAATAAATTTGAAAAAGCACTTTTAATTTTTCCCATTATATCGCTAGCTTCGTTCCACATATCCGAAAAATATCCTTTGATTTTATCAATGGCATTTTTTACCGCATTTTTGGCTGTTTCAATCGGTTGCGTGATGGCATTTTTCACTGCATTAAATTTATCAACTGTTATTTGCCAAATGGTTTGAGCGCCATTAACAAAAAAGGACTTAATGAACGACCAGGCATTAGAAATAAAACTTTCGATACCATTAAAAATTTGTGTGATATGGTTTTTTATGGCGTTAAATTTATCAACGGTTGTTTGCCATAAATTATTAGCTACATTAACAAAAAAATCTTTCATTTTTTGCCAACCATCGGAAATGGCTTGAATCCCATGCTTTAATGAATCTGTGAATTTATTCCATTCACCTTTAAGCCAAGACCATAATTCGCCTAATTTTTTAGTGACTGTATCCCAGTTTTTAGCCATAAGAATAATAATTGCTATTAAAGCACCGATACCAGCCACAATCCAACCTACAGGTGATGACAAGAAAGCTAAATTCAATCCTTTTTGAGCTAAAGTTGCTAACAATGTTCCCGTTCGCATTGCGGTTATCAAGCCATTAAAAATGCCGATAGCAGTATTTATTCCCTGGATCACCTTAAAAGCAACAAAAGCACCAGCCAATCCGCCAAGTGCTGCTGTGATGATACTTGTATTATCTTTGAGCCAAGAAAAAACATCCTTTAAACCTTCAAAAAGACTTTTTGCTATTTGAAGGCCACCGACATCCTTAAATTTATCCCACAATGTCTGCAATCCACTTTTAACATCATTGAAAACAGGAACAAGTATGTCTTTTAAGTAACCTACAAACGTAGAGACGCCAGTTTTAACTTTATTGAAATCAATGTTTTGTAGCCAGCCCGATACCGTTTTCAGGCCATTAACCACCGTATTCATGATCGGCTGTGCCAATTGTGCCTTTAAATCCGTCCAGGATTGCTTCAAGTTACCTAATTGGTTTTCGTATGAATTAGATTCTCGTCTTGCCTGTCCTGTGGCTCCTGCGGCCTTCTGCATGCTTTTGGCGAATTCCAGACGGGCTACCTGTTTTCCTTTTTCATCGAGATTTTTCCAATCCATCCCTAAATTTTTAGCAGCCCAAGAAGCCAATTGCGTTTCATTGGCGAATAAACCGATTGATTCACCGCCCTCATAGTTACCTTTAATAAAACTATTGAGTGCAGCCTGAGCATCTTCGAACGATTTGTCATAAAAGGCAGCCGCATCAGCGGTTAGTGTTACGGCTGTTTTGGCTTGATCCATGGCATCTTTTGTATCCATACCCAAACCTTTAAACATAGACGTCATTTGAGACATCGCAGGTTTAATGCGGTTAGGTACCATACCGAAGTCTTTGCCGAGCTGATTTACCGTTTTTTGGGCATCATTCTGTAGATCCCCGAATACCTGTTTAAATTGAGCATTCATCGCCTGAGATGATGCTCCTGCTTCGATGACGGATACACCAAAATCTTTAATTTTGTCTATTGCAAAGGCTGCTGCTACGGCTCCGCCAAATTTAGCAAGTGTTCCACTCATCAATTTGCCAATGGACGACCCAAATTTCTTGCTTTGATCTTCGGTTTTTTTAATTTGACCTTCGGCATTCTTCAAACTTTTAGAGAATTTTTCATCGGAAATGACTATTTCAGCCCCGTATGTACCTAAGTCATACACCTTATTTCTCACCTACTTTCTCAACACGATAACCCTTAAACGACCTAATTGCGTCCAGATCTGCATGTTTACGAGGATTTTTGAATCGTCTAATCTTATCCAAAATCTCTCGCCCTTCGTCTGTTTGCATCATATCTTGAATCGTGTTTTGCTCAACCAACGACAAAAAAATGCCGTAAGGTAGATTCATAACTTCATCGAATGTCATATTTGCTTTACTCATTAAATAAGCGACGTCACTCATCAATGAATTAGATAGGATTGATTCATTTCCCGACTTTCCCAGGATATTTTCAGGAACAGTCGGGAAGATTAGTTTTTTTCCTCAATTTCTTGGAATTCCTTGAAAAAGATCTCAATGATTTTTTGCATTTGCATCGTATTTAAATTTTCTTCGATGAATTTAGCATTCACTTTTTTTGTTTTATCTTGGGACAGAATGAGAACGACACATTCAATAGCCAATTCCTGAATTTTATTCCCATCCATTTCTTCTTCAGGTTTTTTCATTTCATCCCTTAACTTCATTTGCAAAGCCGTAATTTTTTTGTGAAGTCCAGTTAAGGGTTGTTTAGGTAATTTGTAAATATCGCCACCAAGTTTAATTTCATACGTTTGATCTAAAAACAAATCCAAATCATAAACCGACATACATATTCTCCTTTCTATAAAAAAAATAAGGAGGGCATCATCCCTCCAATAAAATTATTAGACGCCTTCAGGCGGCATTTCTTCGGTAATCAATACAATATTCCCATTTTGTTTCGTTGGATCAGCAAGGAGCGTAAATTCAAATTCAAACGCTGTATTTTCATCAGACTTAAACGTCCATTCAAGACCTGAGCGGTTCTGCGCCCTGAACATGTCCATAGTCAATTTATAACCATCTTCTTTAAAGTGAACAAAGCGCAATCGTTTAACGGGAACCGTCTTTTTACCACCAATACCTAATGTTCTTTTCCCGTTTGTTGTATCTTCATTGTAGTAACCAGCCAACAATTCCTGAAGAACACTTAAATCATAGGTAACGATGCCGGCATTAAATGTCACCGTTTCAGAGGTCAAAAAACTCCCCAGAATTTGGTTATTGACGCCACCTCGAACATCGGTGAAATCATATTCGATTTTTAATGTAGCTTCACCGTTACTTTCCCCTACTTTAATCCATTCTTCTTCGGTTGATGTTTTTACATCAACACCATCGGGAATAATATACAATTCTCCAGTGCCAAATAAAATTTCTTGGGTGTTTGCCATTTATATCAATCCTTTCAGTCTGCCAAAATATTGAATGAGAGAATCTGTTCAAAAATTTTTTGGTCAGGATCATAGTTAATCCCACTACCACCAGAATGGGTAGAATGATAAATACTTTTTCCATCAATGATAAATCCAGGTTTGTTATTGAAATGCAATAACTCTAATAATCTGTTGGCAATCGCTTCAGTTAACACAACATCTTGTGTAAGAATTGTCAAATCACACCGATATTGTGTGACTGGATTACCCGCTAATAAAGGAAAAACCTCAAAGATAATGTATGGATAATCCGTCCTATTTTTAGGGATATATTCTCGGATACGTTGATTTTTTGGCGTGTAGCCAACCAAATCCCTTAATTCCTTATCTCCAGTTAAATAATCCAATATGGCTTTAATCATACACTCAACCCCTTCTTAATCATCTCTTGGATCTTTCCGATGTTTTCTTCAATAGAGGGCTTTAAGTAAGGTTGGGGTTTTGTGCCTGGATGCTTGATTTTTTTAACTGTGACCCAACGGCCATTGATTTTTAAGTGAGTAGGTTTATCATAGATGATTTCATGAGGTTCAGAACCTTCTTCTAGAACTTTGGCATACTCGACATTCGTGCCGATAAACACGCTACTTTTATTTTTGCTATGATCGGTTTCATGAGTGATTGAACGTCTTAAATGACCTGTATCTACACTTACCCTGTGTTTAGCTTCGGCTTCGACAAACGTACCAATTTTTTCAGCGATCATTTTTCTTCGTTGTTGCATATCCTTAATTGCATCATCAAAACGGCTCATGGTGAATATCCCTCGTTAATTAAGACTTCAAAGTGACGATCATATTTCAAAAGGCCGGTTAACGTGTAGTCTTTGTCTTGCCATTCAATATGTTGATTTAATTTGAGTTTGTCATTAGGCAAACAAAACACACGATGGGTCACATTAGCAACAAGGCCATAACGAGTATGCGTTAATTCTGAGGAATACGGTTCAACTTCACCCATAAATGGGGTTTTTACTGTGGTAGTTCCATATACAGGACGGCCTAATGAATCATATCCAATCGGTTCATCTGATTCGATTTCTTCAACGATATAAAGAGTTTTAGTGAGCCTCATATAAACTCAATCCTTCGGTATCGGTTCAGTTCTCGGATGATGTCTAAAGGTAATGAGTCAATGTAAGATTCACTCAAACTCCCCTTACCTTCTGATTTAATGCCTTCAACGCCTTTTAAGCGATATTTTAAAATGGCAATATCTTCGACAACCGAATCTAAACCCACCGGAATTTCTTCTAAATTGCAATAGTTTAAAACAAAATTTGTCGCTCTCGAGAGATACAAATTTAAGACATTGTCTTGTGATGTGTCATTAACATCGATACCTAAAAGGATTTTCACATTTTCTAAAGTAGGCATTTGAGATCACCTACTTTTTCGCAGCAGATTTCTTTTTGGAATCGTCTTTTTTTGTTTCCTGCTTCGGCTTTTCAATTACTTCATAGTCAGGATTTTTCTTGAGACGTTCTAAAAGTTCTCCATCAACATCCCACTTCAAGCCTGTTTTTTTGTTTAGTACGAACAATCAAATCACCTTCTTTTGTTAGTAATAACCATAAAAACTAAATGTAAATTGACCGTATTTTCCATCCGTATCTTGTTTTAAACTTTCACCACGACGACATATTTTAAATTTAAAAATTGGTAAATCTTTGATCATAAACGGCTGAGTGTACCAAGCAGGTAAATAAATACCATCGGGATCATCATTTAGATAAATCATGCAGTCGTTTTCTATGATCATAGATAAAAAGTAAATCGGATTTTCAAATTTAATTTCCTTTTCGATGTCTTGGCCTAAATCAATCAAACCGTTTGAAGAAACGATATTGCCATACACGTCTTTCACCACCTAAAATTAAAGAAAAAAGGGAAGGATTAAACCTCCCCTTTTAATTAGCCAATCGTTGCGGTTAAAACGGCCATTGCTTCAGGACGGAGAACGGCTCCACCGTAAACCATGAGACCTCTTACGCCATCAGCAAAGCTGTCTTGTAAGCGCATGGCTTCGACTTCATCCAGTTGTTTACCATGACCGATAGCCGATTGATGTAAAGCCAAAATTTTGTAAGCACCATTGGCGTTTTTGGCTAATTCTTCGGATACAACAACTTGCAAACCGTTGATAGATTGTCCTTCGACAACACCGTTTTCTAGGACTACAGGTTGTTTAGTAAAGCGATCGTCTTTCGACAACAACCCTAATACATCTGAATTGATGACAACATAACGATTAACCTTCGGTACTTTCTTTTTATTTAACAACGTACCAAGGTCTACAATATAATCATAGACATTGGTTTTATCTAGGGCTTTTGGAGTCGTATCATCACCGATCACGTTGTCTGCTGCAACATCGGTATAAAGGCTGAGGACAAAGGAATCAACTGTTTCTTGGAGTGTTGCCGATGCTTCAGCCGTAGCTGCATCTACCATATCACCTGAGGCTTGAACTTTATCGACATCATCAACAGTAAATGCGAAATATTTCTTTTGATCCATCGGCAATTCAACACTTGATGTCGTGAGGCCATCCCAAGATACAGAGCCTTCATAATCTTTAATTTGGACATTACCGATTCGGTTAAAGACAATTGTGTTTCCTCTTACTTCGCTAGGCGGAGTCGTAATTACATCCGCAATAGATGTTTTGTGAAAGTTTGCTAACAAACGTGCTTCCCAAATTTTTGGAATAAAAGAATTAACTGCCATAATATATCACCAGAACCTTTCTAATTATAATTGTGTGTTTTTAATTGAATCCCAATGTTTGTTGATTTCATCGATGCTCATATTGTTTAATTGGTCTTTTGTAAATGTTGTTGGCGGATTTCCATCACCAGGATTAGTACCGCTACTTTTTAATTTTTCATCGACTAATGCTTGAAGTTGGGAATTCCAAACTTCTTCTAATTGGGAAAGATTGGATATTGTTTTTTCTTCATCTTCACCAATCATGAAGTCAATCAATTGGACAGGGAGTTTTTTCTCTGTCGCAATTTTTAGCGCTTTATTTTTCAAAGACTCATAGAGTTTTTCTTTTTCCATCTGCTCAATTTTTCGCTGGAGTTCTCTCAAAGTCTTGTCTTTAGGATCTTCGTCCGGATAACGTTTTTTAATTTCTTCATCAATTAACTTTTGTAGGTTGTTGTTCTTCCATGTTTCCAATGATTTAGCAAAATGTTGGTCTAATCGTGGTTGTAACAATTTTTTACCCTCATCTGTTTCCAGAAACCCTTTCACCTTGTCCACCGACACGGCAGAAAGTTCTTCTAGATAGGTTTTAACTTCTGCATTATCTTTATTTTCCTCAAAGAATTTTTTAATCTCTTGTAAATCCAATTTTCATTACCTCCAACCCTCTATGTACGAGCCACAGAGTGTTTATTTTTTATATCCATGCTGTTCTTTAACGTCTGCAGCATGGGAAAAGACAATCTATGTAAAAAGCCACCACCGAAATGGATGGCGACTTGTTTACGGAATATTTTTTTGTTCTGCCCATTCTTCATAGGTCATGTTTTCGATTATGTCTTTTGATTCGTTGTCTTTACGTTTTGATGGCTGATAATCATCAAGAACAGGAACGTAACAACACCTGCAATTTGGATGTTTGGGGATTTTTGGTTTATAAGGATCATCAATATCAAATATTTTCCCGTCTAGTTCCCGACATTCCGAATCCGTTTTAGCATCAAGTGTCGCAAGCCATTTAACCTTTTCCGTCACACCCGAATCTCTATAAAGTTTTTCTTGGGCCTGTGTAATGACTCTTGCTGATTCAGTACGGATTAAGCGTAATGATTGATAGGCTTTTACATTAAATAGTTTGTTGATGGCTCTTGCGATTTTGTCTAATGAATCGCCATTTTGTATGCCTAAAAACAAGGCTTCTCGCAGTGAGTTAATCAAAGATGTTCGGTTTTTCCAAATGCGTTCAGAAAATGGAATGCCTGACCAATTAAAATTCACAATTTCTTTGATGAATTCGGGTTTTAATAATTTGAAGTTGATACCAACCTTTAGATTCTGTTCAAGGGCAAATGCTGTTCGATAAAAGGCTTGTGCATACACTAAGGCAAGAATACCCACCATTATTTTTACTTCATCATTGTAATCTAATTGAATTTCATCTTTAATTTGTTTCTCGATTGTTGCCATACGGTTGTATTTTTGAAGATCGGCATAGTTGACTTTGCCATCTTGACCATATTTCATAAAAACTTCGGCCACAAATGCCTTAATATTATCCCTTGATTTTTTATACATTTTAAGTATTTCTTGATGTTCTTTATCGGTTAATTTAAACATCTGATCAAATATTTCTAGGATAGCGTCCTCTAATTTACTCATGCTGTTTCACCAGATTTTAAATTATCTTGTTGCCATCCAATGGAATCCAAATTCATATCGTCTTTTTCTTCTTTAACTTTCTCAATCTCTTGCGATGGTGATTGTATGCGAGGATGCCAACTTAATAGAGTCTCCTGAGAAACTATTCCTTTAAGTTTGATGATCTCATCGGTGATTTCGGCTTCATTTTGTGGGATATTGCGAGTGAATTCCCATGTTATATCGGAGGGATCATAATTTTTTCCCTTGAGATTGAGAATATTTGTAATCAAACGAATACGTTTTCTCAAACCCTTAGACATTTTGCGTTCTTTAATTTGGCATTTGGTTTCAAGCCCAAATAATTTATAACCTAATGCCACCCCGCTAAGATTTGAGGAAAAATCTTCACTTGTTAGTTTTGGCGTTGCTGTTTGCGTATGGATTAGCTTATCTACTGTTTCAAAGAAGGTATTCTGAAAGTCGGCATCAACATCTTTAATTAAGAATTTAGCGTCATCGGTTTTATCTAATAACAAAACGCCATTTTGTTTCATTTTTTCAATATCTTCGGGAGTTGTACCTTGCCTTCCGGCAATAACGAGATATGAATTGACAAATGCCTCCAATTCATTGCTCGAATCGGATAACAATTTATCAACCGAATCGACCAAGGAGATAATTTTTTCAAAATCGCCAATTTCTTCGTCATTATTCTTATAAAGGGTAACGGGAACTTCACCAAAATAATGCTTTGTTTTCGGTCGATTGGGATCAGGGATAAATGTATTTCCACCATCTTTTGAGATAAAATAATAAAATGCTTGATCGTCATAATACTCTAATTTAGTTATGGTTGTTTTTTCGTCAATCACTTCATCCCAATACCGAAAAGCATATTGAATATTATCTTTGTTATCTTTCTTGACGTACATTTCTAAAGGGCTGTATTGAGTGAAACGGATTTTTCCTTCTGGATCGACCCATGTTAATTCGTAACATTTTCCGAAAATACAATAATCTTTAACAATTTCAGCGTTCACATCTTCTTCATCATTAAGATAAAAAACATCTTTTAAATCGGCTATGTATTGGTTATTTTTAGACTTAGATATGTAAGAAATTGGTTTAGATGCGAAATAACCAATTACCGTATCAATGATGATTCCTGGATAATCAAGAACGACTTTGTTGTTAGGTTTGCTTGGGTCAGGTAAGACTCGGTTTAAGATGTCGTGTTTGCCTATGTAGTAATTGTATAGTTTCTGGTATCTAACCAAATCGATTTTGTGTTGTTTTAAACCTTCTTTGATGTTATCTAATATCGTCAAGACGGCACCACCTTTCTTTTATGTGTTATATACCTAAAAGCCTTCGATCAATGGTTTGAAGGCGTTTATTTTTTATTTCAATTTCATCAATCCGATTCGCAAATTCGGAAACGGCATCTACAAAGTCATCATGTAAAGTGAATTGTTGTCCGGCAAATTCCATCAATTGATCAAGTGCTTTCTTTTGCACTCTTTCTGAGCAAAAAATAATTCGACCGTTGTTAATGGCATCAACAATAGTCGAAATTTTTTCATCCTTATTTTTTCGCTGCATTTCATTTATGAAAGTTATATTACGGTTAGATAATGCCTTATGTTTTTCTTTCGCTAATTCTTGTTGGATTCGTTCAACATCCAAACCGTTATAGGTATTTTTTTCAATATAAACATGGGTTATGTCCTCAAATTCGTAAAGAAGGTCAATTACATGATTGATGTATTGGTCAAATTCATCGAATTTCTGTATTTCGCCTTTACGGACATATTTAAAGCCATTGTCAGCAAGTGAGCCAACCACAAAGGCAAAATAGTCTGACCTGTTTTTATCCTTGTTTTTAACTCCTGCTGCATCAATGGTCAGCATGGTTTTAATGAATTTGTGATCCTCAATTTCTTCTTTTGGTTGGGTTCGATTGGATTTGAACCATTTGTCACCGATGTTTTCACAATTACACATGAGTTCCTGCATGAATGCCAAACGTTTATTAAAGTATTTTAATGCTAATTTATAGCAGCTGTATTTTTCCCAAATTGTTAGGAAGTCCATTTCTTTTTTGTGTTCTTCATAATATTGTTTAGCATGGGCTTCTGGATCGTCTAGTTTATCATCGAATAAAATTTCTTTGAATTTTTGCCAATGAGGATGAGTATCAAAATATTCATCAACATCAAAGTCAACGACACTTCGATGAAAAACTTTATATTCAGGATTTTTACGGATTGAATCAATGAAATCACCAACGGCTAAGGGTGTACCGATAACAACAAATTTAGTTGCCGGTTTGACAAGTTTTCCGTTGCGATAGACGGCTTCGTCACCGCCTTCTTCGACTTCTTTAAGCCATCGTTGGTATTTCTTCTGTTTGGCTTCATCGCTTAAAATATCGTTTTCGGAAATATAGTCATCCGCTATATAGACCATCGGGCGAAAAATACCATCCTTAGAGATATAACTCGCACCTCGAACGGATGATCCGGAGGAATAGGCTTGAATTTTTGTATCATTGTCGAGTTCTAATTCAAGTTTATTTACTGTACGTTTGTGAGGATTGACTAAATTGCCGAATGTATTCACAATATAAGGAGTTTGGAGCGCTTTTCTGGTTTGGTCTACAAAATTTATAGCGTCCAATTCCCTATTTGCTAAGACAATGGTAAATATGGACTTTTTATATACATGGAGATAACAACTTAAAGCCATATCAATAATTGTGGTTTTGCCGATACCCCGACTTAAAATGAATTCTTCTTTGTCATGCTTATTGTGGATGAACATATCCTCTAATTCTTGCCATATTTCATAATGAACAGGGGCAAGGTTTCTGACTAAGTTATTCGGCTTAGGAACGAAAAAATCTTGGAGGAAATATAGACAAAAAAACGATAAAGACCGTTTGCCGATGGAATAGGCAAGCGAACCTTTACCAAATAAATTATCCTTATGCTTGATCATTAACTGCTTGGCTTTTTCTTCACCAAAGAATTGTTTTAAGTATTTATATAGTAATTGCCTATTCTCTTTTGTGTTTATGATGTCTGCTATGTTGTTCACCTCCCTCGAACCCTGAAAATTATTATAAAAAATTGTAGCGACTGCTGTAGGCTGGCTGGCCGGACGGAATGAGAAGGTACCCACCCCTATCCAAATGAAAATAAACTCATTTGTTCATCGGTTTTTTGGCAAGTGGATCATCATTAAATTTATCAATAATTCAATATCTCATATCATGAGTCATTATTTATTGGATAATGACTAACAACTAATAAATCAACCGATTGTTTAATTGTATATAACTTGACTTATACGCAATTAAACAGTATTATAATAGGTGTAAACGATACATATCCTAGATTAAATCGCTTAATTTACTGGTAATAAATACCAAAATCTAGTGCTCTGTATTGCGTATAACTAATTTAAGGAGATGATTACTAATGCTAATCGATGAATTTCTGGAGTCAAAACGGATGCGGAACAAAAGCCCAAACACATTAAAGAATTATAAAAGGGATCTCAAAAACTTTAATGCCTATATCCAAAAGTATAACACATCATTAAATGATTTAAATGACCTCATCGTTCAACAATACCTTAACACATTAAAGAATAACTATTCGCCCGCTACCATCAATCGCATTTATGCTGCTATCCGCTCTTTCTGTCACTATTCAAATCAGTTGCATGCGGTTGATGACATCGAGATTCAAAGGGTTCCGCACATCAGCAAACAGGAAAGCAAAGGCTTAGACAAAGAGGAAGTAACCAAACTAAGGTTATCTGTTGCCAATGACAAATCAAGTCCAACAAGGGAACGTGATCAAGCCATTATAGACTTTTTACTCTATACTGGGTGCCGAGTATCTGAACTGGTTAATTGTAATCGTGACGACATCACATATCACAAAGGTATTTATACAGTCCATATCAATGAATCAAAGACGAATCAAGCAAGAAAAGTCTTTGTTGACGCTAAGCAATTTAAATATATAAAACGTTACCTTGATCATAGAACGGATGATAATGAAGCCTTATTTACTTCTAGGAGAGGAAGAATATCGGTTAGGATGGTTCAAACCATTTTAAACAAATACGGCATAAATCCGCACCTTTTAAGACATACGTATTGCTCTATCCTAGCCCGTAATAACGTTGATTTAACGACTATCGCCGCACTTGTTGGCCATCGTGATATTAACACCACAAGGCGATATGCTAACCCAACCGAAAAAGAAATGGCTGAAGCCGTCTCAAAAGCCTTCTCATTCTAAAAATGGGAAGGCCTTTATTCTTCATCTTCATTATCCACTTCGTCAAATTCTGCTTCCAAAATATCTTCATCAATATTGTTTTTATCGTTCATGGCCGCTTCAATTTCGTGTTTGCTTGTTGGTTTACCTAATGCCCGATCCGCAAGGTATTGAAGGACTTGGGCTTGAACACGCTTGTTTGAACTGTCGTTTGCCAATTCATACAACTTCTCTATGACAAAGTCTAATTTGCCATCAATTTTTTTTTGAACGAGACTTTTTTTCTGTTGTAACCGCCTGTCCAACTCCGCCCTAAATAGATCGTTATCTAACCAATCATATAAAGTTTGACGAGCAATTCCACATTTCTTTGCAATTTCGGTTTTTGTATACTCTCCATCTGCTAGTAATTCAATAGCAAGTATTTTCCTATCGTCTAAAATCTCCATGTATATTCACCACCTTACAAACCGACATTTTTAATATTTTTTAAAAATAAAAGTTCCATTATAATTAAAAAAAGATAAGGGGGATTTTATATGATAGATACATCAATATTTAGCACCTTTTCATGTTTATATGAAATCGAATTTGATCAACTAAAAGGTTATTCAAAACAAATAGAACAGCACTTTCAAATTACAAACCAAATGATTAAAGAGCAATTACAAAGTGTTTCACCAGAGGATACACTTAAATATGATTCCTTAATGGGAATTAATTTAGAAAATACATTTATAATTTATCCGAATATTCATCGTAAATCATTATTTATTGCTAGTTTTTCCTTGATATTTTAATAGAAAGAATTACAAAAACCTATTCAAACAATTAACTTTAGGTTTATACAAAAAAGCGCCTTTTTTATTAGGCGCCAAAAAATTAGTAATAAATTTAGTCTAAGTTAATTATAAAATCAATTTGTTTATCAATATTTTGAGGTTTTGAATCAAGTTTTGCAAATAATGCATCTGATGTTATTCTATCTGCTTCAAGAAATATATATCTTTCATTTATGTTGTGGAAAGAAAATCAAAGTCTCTGGTCATCGTCGTTCGACACCGAACTAATTCTCTCCTGAGTCAGTCAAACTCTCCAAATAGCAGGGCTTACGCTTTAAAACACAACTCATTATCCTTTAATACCTGATACAACACAATACCAACACGATTGATCATATCCTCATCATGTTCATCATATCCCGCTTCCTTAAAACAAGCGTGAAGGATCTCATGCACTAATGTCTGTTCTTTTCTGCATTCACTTATACCATCATCCAATTCGATGATACCGATATTGTAATTGATCTGACCAAGTAAATTAAATTTATCAGTAAGGCCATTTACCTCTTTAATGTCATATTCAATCCCCGCCACTTTCACTTTTTCTGGGATCATTAAAACACCTCACCACAAAAACAAAATCAAAAAGGCACCGTTTAAGATGCCTTTTAGAAAATAAAAAAAGCCTTCCATAAGGCCACCATATTCCTTATCTTGATTTATTCATTTTTCTTACCAAATACACCAAATCACCTAAAAAGTCGATTAAATAAATCATTCCTAATTGACACAAACACCCAATAACAAACAATAACAAAAGATTTCCCATATCATTTCGCCTCTTTCAACTGTGCCATATATTGCTTAAATTGAATTTGGCGATCTTTTCTCAGTTTCTTTATTTCTTCATCTGGTTGCCAACGGCCTAATTCGTTTTGTATGTGTTGCCTTGCCCTCGTAATCGTCAATAACGGAACATTCTTCATGTCCTCTAACGATGTAAGCCCCAACTTCTTACATACCTGAATAAACAACGCTGAATCATTGCTCCTGGTTTCTGGATATTCGCTCAACACCTTGTCAACTAATCCTATAACTCCGGTTAATTCTTTTTCTACAGTTTTGTTGTTCATAAATCTTCTCCATCCTTTGTTCTTTTTATTGTTTTTTATTTTTCGTTACCGCCTTGAACATATATTCAGCACCTTGCTCGATCGTTTGACATTCTACAGCTGCAATTAGTGAATCTACAATAATACTGTCATCAATGCCTTGTTTTCTCAAAAACTTTATGACTTCGACTGCTTCTCTCAATTCGTGTCCAATCATTTTTTAAAATCACCAAACTTTCTAATCAAACGCTATGACCCCATGTAGTCTTACCTCTAGGGGTTTTAATACCAATATCCTTCAAATATCTTGCAATAGTTTGTAGAAATGTCAGTAACCAAGTCTTTAATTTCTTCATCAAGCCATCCTTTATAAATAAAATCAGTCTCTTTTAACTTGATCAGATTATCTAAAAAACTTAATTTCAAATTTAAAATTTCTTCCTTCGACTTTTTCTTGGTCATTATTTAACCTCCTCATTTAATAAAAAATAAAAAAGCCACTTTCTCAAGTTGCTTTGTAACTCATAATCATGTAGTAATTTTCAACTTTAATCCGGCCATCCCTCGTTATTTTTGCGTATTTTTTTCCATCAACATTTTGTATTTGAATATATCCCATACCTTCTAACCACTCATATTTAATAAAATCCTTGAATTCATCATCTTTTATCAAATATAAATGCTCAAAATCTCGATGTTTGACCGCTTCCCAATAAATCTTTTCTAATACCTTAAACCATTCATTGTCCATCAAATCACCTTCTAATGCAACAAAGTTTCCATTAGGGCTTCCATCTCTTTTCGCTTATTTAAGTAACGATTGCACATGTTCACCAAAAAAATTCCATTGTTGTGTGTTTCGTCAACAAAATGCTTAATCATTCTAACCATTTTTGCACAATCTTCGATGCTCATATCATCAAATTCTTCTTCCAAAATTAAGTAATACTTCATGTTTTTAATTTTTTGATCATCTAACGCTTTACGAATTTGTTTTTTGTATGCTCTAATATCCACTTATTTTTTGCCCCTTTTGTGCATATTTTCATAGATGGCATAAACTGGTGTGTCATCAAATTCTTCATATTCACCATACTCATTATCATTATCCTTTTCATCTCTGTTCATTGTCTGCAAAAAACGCTTGATATACTCTATATCAGCGACAATCGATTCAAAATCACGATCCCAGCGGTCAAAAAACGCCTTAGCAAGTCCATTATAAAAGGTTCTTAACGCCCCTCGAACCGCATTGTAGGCTAATTCTTCAATTTCATTGATTGTTAATTCAACTTTTTCATTTTCTTTATTCATCATCTTCTCCCCTTCCCTTAACGCTAAAAATAAATGAACACAAGGACGGGAATTTAATTAACTTTCCCGTCCCTGGCCATTTAATTAGGAGGAATTTTTAATAGAAGGTTTTGTCACCCTTTTGTTTTACGTCGGAGGCATGACTGGGCAGCAACTTGCTCAAGGTTACTGGTACCGACATAGGAAGAAATAAATAATGGTTTTAGATAAACGAATTTTGAATTGTGCTATTGATATTCAAAAAAAGGAATATTTTCCAGAGTATATAATGACTAATCAACACAAACTTTTTGCCATCGATATTCTTTAGCCTGATGAATTAAATTAACTAACTTTTGCTCTTTTTCTGGGCTGATATTACAATTAAAGTTAAAATAATGACTGATCAACGACTCCGAACATCCAATGGCTTCTGCTAACGATTTGTTGGTGATGCGTTTTCGCTTTTTTTCAGTGTACAATTGTAAAATCTCATCTCTCGTCATCTCACCTCACTCCTTTTCACCTCTTTTGTTAAAAATCAATCAATAAATTTATTACAGAAAATGAATAAATCATAAAAAAAGACTAGCCCATAAATGGACTAATCTTTTCTCCCTCTTCTTCCATGAGGCATTTATGTAAATTAGGTATGATTTATTCATCCTGCAGGTGGAATAAATCGCTTAAAAATAACTTCCTTCACTATATTATGTATCATTTTCGTAGTAGATAAGCATCGGTTTTTTGCATATTTTTATTTTATTTTATTTTTTTTATTAAACAAATCTTCTTTTAATAGCCCTTTATAATGTTCTTTCTCTTTATTTTTTTTATTAAAAGTAGTTATGTATTGTGCAATCCGATTTAAATCTTTATCTAAATCACTCAAATATGTATAAAAAATGTTTAAGCACTTGGTAATGATCGTCTTTTTTGATTCCTTTTTTAATTTATCCTTATCAATTTCACCACTAATTAATTTGCAAATGGTTATATAAGTGCTTTTGTGAAGATGTTTATCCATTTTTAAGAGTATTTCTTTAAACTCGCTATCGCTATCAGAAATCAAGTCAATAATGCCTAATCTATCATCTGCTTGATTATTAAATAAATAATCTACGTTGACTTGCTTTTCTTTTTCTACCTGCACTTTTAACCAACTGATAAGCATCTCGAATAGCACATTAACATCATCAACCGTTTCAATGATCCGGTCATAAAATGCTAAAAAGTCTCTAATCTCGTGAGACAATGGCACATTCTTTTTTCTCTTTGTTTGGTACCATAACTGATAAACTCTCCACAATTTATCGCCGATTGTTTCTTGAATTTGCCTTACCCTGGTTTCGGATATGCCTAATTCTTCAGCGATTTTTTGATTACCGTATGTCTTTTGATTTTCAATTTGATATTTGTCTAACAATTTGTAGTAAACGGCTAACTGCTGATCCGTCAAAATATTGATTATGTATGTTTCAAGGTTAATTTCCTTGATGAAATCAGCAAAACTTATGTATGGGTTTTTCTTATTCCAATTTTGAAAAGCACTTAAATTATAAAATGACAATGAATCAGATAAATCATCATCATCACCATAATAATTATTCGATGACCGATACTCAGAAACAATATCAATTTCTTTTGTTTCCTTTCCGGTTTTTGAATCAAATTTTAAATTACCATATTGCCTGTTAAATTCATCAAGAATTACTCCTTGTATGTATTTTTTTGCCCATTTCAACAAACCATTATTTGAAAGTGTTTTTGCCGTATCTCTATATTCTTTTTTATTTTTTAAATCATGAAAGAAATTATACAACCCGACTTGAAACAACGACTCAATTTCATCTCGGCCTAATTTAGAATAGGCTTGTAGACAAAATTCATAAAAACTATGTAATCCTGGATCTTGATAATATGTATATCTTCTTAAACCTTTTTCCTCATGTCTGTCCTTAAATTTAACAATTTTTTCATAGGCCTTGTCATTACCGTTTAAATATTCAATAATAACATCCTTAAATTTAATGTTACCCTTCTTCTCCATCTATTTTTCCTCCTAATCTTTCTAATCAATAAACATCCCCCCGTTTTATTTTTAATAGCCTCATTTACAAACCACATGTCTCCCCAACATGTTTACCGACAAGCAACAACCATATCGAATAGTTCGATACCTTTATGACCTCGCTTATGACCTCGCTGGGCACGACCTCATCAACATCACCAACAACAACCATCCTCGCTACAATATAATCACCTCCTTAAATTATAAAAATTTAATTTTATATTTATTTTACTATTTTGTCAAATGAAATGTTAAAAAAATATATCAAACAAACTATAAAACTAATAATCCAATTATAATATACCACACTATTTACCAATTTGTCAACACCCTTACAGATTGATTAAAAATAACCAATAAAAATACACAACAAAAGTCATAACTTTGTTAAAAAGCCCTTATGTATCAAGGGTTTCCGGCTCAGCCTCTTAAAGGCAATAGGACTAAAAGTCATGAGATCATATTAATCTATATACGAACATATTAAAGGTGGTACAGGGGTTGGCTTAGGTGGTACACCCTATGGTACAGGCTTTTTAGCCCCACCCTGTACCACTTTGATACCAAAAAGCCCGTAAAATCAACATTTTTTAAAAAGTGGTACAGGTGGTACAGGGTATTTTTCACTTCTTTTATTTTTTATGGTTTTTATTTATATTTTTTGATTCTCAATAGAAAAAAGTATGTACCACCTGTACCACCCAATTAAAAGCCCTTATGTATCAAGGGTTTTGGCGTTTAAGGTGGTACAGTTTTGATGGTTTTACCCTGTACCGCCCCCTGTACCACCATGTACCAGGTATGTACCATTTTTCATTGAAAAAGCGTCACAATATCTATTCCATCCTGATCATTTTTAGGTATAACAACATTTTGCTTTTTATTATTTTCTTTTCTTATTCGACTAGATAAAGAAATATTTTCTATATTGTTTTCGCCAAATGCCATAAAAATATCCCCAATCCATTCTTCATCATATTTTCTAGTTTGATTGATAAATTTTATATACTTACGTCTATAATCATCAAATTCAACAATAAATTCCTTGCGATTTTTACGAATAATTTCTTTTAGATTTTCAAGCATTATATGTTTTTTATCATCGGGTAAATTACTCGATTGGGTTCTATCCTCAATGCCTTCGATGATATTTCTAACAGGTATTTCATCAACAACATCAATAAACCTATTTCCTCTATAGTCCTTTTTAACCATTAAAATTGAATCAGTCAAAAGCAAATCATCAATATCCTTTAATTCAATGTCTTTCCCATCTCGTGTAACGAAAAGGCCTTCTGCATTTTTAATCATTTCAATGCGATTTATTTCTTGTTGTTTGTGTTCATCTTCTTCTAATTGTGATTTCATTTTTGCTAATTCAATCTTTGCCTGTTTTATATTTATTTTAACTTTTATGTTATTTTCTTCCCCACCAAGATCCTTAATTCTTTTTTCAGCAGCTCTAATCAGTTTTTCATCCAAAGTGTTGCTAATTCCTTTTTTCTTTCTCTCTTTGGCAATTAAGTAGCGTAAATAGTGTTCAACCTCAGGAAATTGATTAGGGTCTCTTGTTGGATTTTTAAAAGCACTGATCGTTTCATGATAATATTCTTCATCTTCCTCTTGTTCCGGCTCTATGTCGCTTTCAGCGACATCATCAGAAACAGGAAGCGGAATGATTTTTTCGTTTTTCTTGCTTTGAATGGTTTTCAAATCATCGCTGATTTCATGGATATAATATGTATTTATATCTTGGCGTTTTTCCGCAATATAATCACCAATATTTTTGTAAATAACACCTCTGTCAACTGCATCATTGATGACTTTCATGGCGTATTTATTGTCGTTTAAATTTAAAATGTTTTTCCACGTTTCGTAAGAACATTTAAAACCATGTTTCCATTTTGCGGTTAAAGAATAAATATAAAAATCACGAATATCCAAATCATAAAATTTGTGATAAGGAATTTTTGTGAAATTTTTATATTGATTTACTTGGTTTGTACTTTCATTTTCTTTTTCATCGATTAAACCATTATTCATTAGCAAAAAATCATTGACTGTTAATTCCAATAAGGTATAATATTTAATGGATGTAATATCGTTTTCGTTTTCTAATTTAATCACTTTTTTACTTATTAGAGATTGCAAAGTCTCTAATATTTTTCTTTTATTGAGATTTTCTTTTGAAGTAAATTTATTTGGCATCATTTGATTAAGTAAATCAATGTTAACTTTAATTGATCCGTCCATCATTCGATTAACAAACAATAATGCATAGATATAATACTCATTTTGGTTTAAAAAATATTCACTTTTGTTATCTAAAAGACAATTGTATACTCGGATAAAATCTTGATCTTTAATGTTTTTGAATAGCATATATGATTAAACACCACTTTCTTTATTTGTTTTATTTGTTCTTGTTTTTTGTCAAGCGTTAGCGTACACACACAACACACTTCCTCTGTATGTATGTTTTCTCTGTATATATGTATTCTCTGTATATCGGTGTAATTTTAGGTCAAAATAATGACGTTTTTTACACCATAGGGGTGTAAAAAGTGGTCATTAAAATGACGATTTTTACACCAGGGGGTGTAAAAAGTGGTCAAAATAATGACGAAAATTACACCATGTGTAAAAAACGGTTAAAATAATGCCGATTTTTACACCACCCTTTTAGATATTTTTTTGTATTTCTTAATGGCACTATCCAATTCCTCACTCTGTTCAAAGAGCCAAAATTGTTTACCAGTTGAAATCGATTTAGCAGTCGTTATATATGACCCTTTTAAGTATCCTATCATTTTTGGGGTTGATATTCCGTTGAAAATATCAAACAACACACATCACAGTATCCTATGTATGTATCCTCTGTATTTTGTATCCTATGTATAACTGTGTAACTTTGTTAAAAAATTTTAACTAAATTTCTTTGTTGATGGAAAATTAGTTAAAAAATTTTAACTAAATTTCCACTTGCAGTTAAAAAATTTTAACTTTTTTTCTCCGAGTTAAAAAATTTTAACTTTCTTTCCTTAAACTCATCAATTGCTTTTTCTAATTCTGGAGTTCTTTTAAATTGCCAAAATTGCTTGTTTGATACAATATGCTTTCCGGTGCAAATATACTCAAGCGATTTATCAAATTTTAAAAAATAGAATAACATCGGTGAATAGCAATAGAAAAATTCATTTTGTTTTATTCCCATTTTGAGTAGTCCTTCTATTTTTTTTTAAATGGGGGTGTAAAAAGTAGTCATTAAAATGACGAAAATTACACCACCCTTTTTATTTTTTTGGTTCATATGCATCAATATAATGCTCATACGCTGCAATTTTTTCTTTACTCATATTTGCCACATCGTTTTCGTACATACTTATTAAACTTTGACTGATGCCTAGAGCTTTACTGATTTGTTTTGCAGTGATTTTTTTCTTTTTACGTTTTAACAAGTAAATTTGTTTTTTGGTGATTTCGTTTAATTCCATTTTTCGCTACTCCTTTCTAAATTAAATTTTTTCAATTCTAATGTAAAAAAATAAGATAATAAACCTTGAAATTATTCAAGTGAAGGGCAAAAAAATATTTACCCTTCACTTTATTAAGTGACTTTTTCGGAGTACATTCGTGATGGTTTTTTGCATATCCTCATTAGTATTAGAGACTTAATCAGCAAAATCGTTAATTTGTAGACGAAAATACTCTAAAATGAGGAGGTGCTATTATGTCCACAAAGGATACCGCTAGAGAATTAGTTAAAACAATTTTCGCTAACTCAGACCGTAGAAGGCCAAAACCTAAAAACGATAAGAAAAAATGACTATGTATAGTTCGGCTTATCTTAGGTGATATTGCGTTGATGTGAAGCCGAATTTTAAAAATATGTGTTAAACTAAATTTCATTTAAAAACTCAGCTACCGGATCTCGTCCTATCTTCCGTATACTCATTCTTCTGATTGCTTTTAAATATGCCACCCCAACCTCTTGAACAAAACGGTTTTCGTAACAGGCGTTCATCAACAAATGTTTAAAGTCGTCTTTACCAAAACGCTTACCGAAATCATTTTTGATCATTTCTAGGGTTGATTGATAATCCCACCAACCGCTTTCATTATCATAATCTTTAATGGGCGGGAACAATCTAAAAAAATCCTTAACTGGCGTCCATCGTAATTTTCGATCAATGTATTCAACGGTGCTCAGAACGACTTCTGGTTTAAATTCTTTTCCTTCATCAAGATAACGGCCAAAACGGATAAGTAAATTATAGGCTTCCATTGTTTTAAAGCCTCCCTTCTAAATCACTTTAAATATGGTGGTTTATGAATATATGTCTGATTAACAAGTTTAAATTGCTCATTAATATCTTTTATGTCAACTGCATTTTTAACTATAAACACAAATCTAAAAGGTTCCTTTACCCAATCAAAAATTTCTTTCCTTTTTTCTTCATTTGATTGCATAGATGCTGACATAGTACTGATACTAAATTCATTAATCAAATCAATGAAAATATCTAAATCATTTCCGTTGTAAAAGTCATAAATATCCTTTACTATTCTGTAAACTTGAATTGGTGATAATAATTCACCTTGATAAATGGTAAAGTGACACGCATCTTCATCACTAAAATACTTTACTGAAATCATCATTTCTACATCATCATCAGCAGTGTAAATAGTATCTTCTACGATCAAAATATTATCTCTGAACAATTTATCGTTATAATATAAAAATCGTTCATTTTCCTCGTCATATTTACGAACCAAATCATTAAAAACAAGTGTCATTAGTTATTTCCTCCCTTTTGTTGATCGTAATAAGCATCTATTAACGCTTGTCCATCTTGATTGCTTAAAAATTCTATATAGCCGTCAATGTCATTCCAGGTTGTTAGGAATGGGTCAGTTTGATTGTGTTGCATTTTCTGATTCCTCACTTTTTCTCTTTCCTAATTCGTATAATTTAACTAAATCAATATTCTCAAAAAGACATTCCAATTCATTAACCATTGCTCCCCCATTAACTTCCAAATCATATGATAGTTCTACCCATGAATCATAACATTCTTCTTGATTATTTATATCTTCACCAAATAAAAGATGGGGGATTAACAATTCTCGGTGATTTTTATATATATAGTCAAAAATACTTTCCGCAATTTCATTTGTAACTTCAAAAAGATAATCTTCAATATAATCATAATAAGTTTGATACTTCCAACCCATACCACTTGTATACGTTGCACTTCTCTGACCTGTGTAAAAGTTGCTGAGATAATCCTCAATTAAACTTCTGTATCCACCAGGATAATCTTCATTTTTTTTATAAGTATAAATATCAATCTTATTATCAACTGTTACTAATTCTCCTGATAAATCATATGGATTATCTCCTAAGGAATGGTCAACAATCTGCATCTTGTCAGAAGAAGTAACCTCATAAACGATATCTGAAACAAAGTCGATGATTTCATCTTTTTTTTGTGAAATTAACTCATCAGCGATCCTATATACAATATCAGCCAATTTTTGTGTATTTTGTTCCATTTTCAATCCCTCCCATTTAATTAAAATTTCATAAATCAAAAGTAACGACCATTATAGTTATGAAACAATCAAACTATCATTAGCAACACCCCTTTCATTTGTCTTTATTTATCAATCCTTTTTTAGCGAAAATAATCTTTTCTAAAGTCTCACGAAAGTTATTCTCAAACATTACCTCCTCGATGGATTTATTTTTATTTACTGGTGTAATCTTTAATTTAAATGGTGGTGCTGGTTTACGTTTCATTTTGTGTCCTCCTGGGTTGAAAATAATGTTTTTTATGTATTTATGTATAAAGAATTACTCTCCATTGAGCCATTTCAAAAAAGATGCTTTTGAGATCTTAATTCGTTTACCAATTCGGACAACGTGAAATGCACCAGAATTAACTAAATCATAGGCTTGTCTACGTCCAATCCCCAGGTATTTTCTAATATCCTCTACATCCAAGATTTCTTTGTCCATATAATCACCTCCTATCTACTCTATTATCCTATGACACTCTTAATTGTATCATATTTGTCCCATGTGTCAAGTGTATCATATCTTTTTTAGAAGTGTTATTTTATTTTTTGCATTAATGTATTATACTTATGATACAAGATGAGAATTATGACACAAGGAGCGAAAAAATTTGGGAGATAACAGACCGAATTTTGGACAAACATTAAGGTATCTAAGGAAAAAAGCAAAGATAGGCTCCAGGGAATTATCAAGGAAAATTGGAAAGGGTGATGCCTACGTAAGCCATATCGAAAACGGAAGGATCAAAAATTTGGATTATGAAACGGCTTATCAATTGCTAAAGAATGTTGGTTATGAAGAATCTGAAATAAATGGATTTCTTGAGATATTCGGCATTGTTGATCCGGAATTGGAAGAAGATTTACTAAAACAACTCATTAAAAAAGATGAAGAAAAGCAAAGAGTATTGTCTGATCCTGATTATCAAGTATCACAATTTGATGATTGGTATTACGAAGATAAAAAAACATTATATAACCTTTTAGACAATATCAATAAGTCGCTTAAAAATCTCATTGACCATGATTATTCTTTAGCATACGAAATTATAAAAAACTTAAACAATCTAGTTTTGCCAAGGACTAAGGAAGAATTCAAATTTTTTCGTGAGTTAATGAGTTTTGATTACTCCGACTTTAGTTTTAGCGATGAAGATCGAGAAAAAATTATTAAATACATTAAGCAACTAACGAAGCAATCTGAGGGTGATATATAAATGGCTGGTTCAGTTCACAAGTATGTAACCAAAAAAGGCGAACAAAAATGGTTTTATATGTTGGATTTGGGAAAGGACGAAAATGGGAAACGTAAACAAAAGAAAAAAAGTGGGTTTAAATCAGAAAGGGAGGCTAAAAAGGCCTTACGGCTTGCTGAGGCAGAAGTCATCAAAGGAACATATGTAGAGCCGTCAAAATTACCTTATGAGACATTCGTTAATGATTGGTTTAAAAATATAAAAAAGAAAAGTTTGGGCGTTCAAACGCAAGTCGTATATGAACGCTATTTGGAATCATATATCATTCCTTCAATTGGTAATATACCGTTAGGTAAAATAACGACTGATACTATAGACAGGTTCATATCTGACTTATATGACAAAAAATATTCTGCTTCAACCATTAAAAAGGCGGTTAATATCATCAAAAGTTCACTTGAATACGCAATAATCCAAGGATACATCAAAAAGAATTTTGCTAAACAAGCAACATTGCCAAAAGAAACTAAAAATGAAATGACTGTTTGGAATCAGGAAGAAGTGAACAAATTTTTAGATGCTGCTAAAGGCAGCCGTTATTATAATTTGTTTTTTGTTGCTTTAACTACAGGGATGAGGCAAGGTGAATTATTTGGGTTGAGATGGAAAGATATTGATTTTAAAAATAAAACACTTACCGTAAATCAAGTTCTGGATCATGACGGACAAAATTTAAGAATAGGTACTAAAACAAAATCAAGTCACCGTACCATTGATTTAAGTGATAAGACCATCCAGGTCTTGTTAGACCAAAAAAAGAAAATTGAACATGAGAAATCATTAGATATTGGTTATCAAGATAATGACCTTGTGTTTTGCACGCCATTAGGCACACCCTTACATCCGTCAAATATCCGAAAAAGGGTCTTTAATAAGCTAATTGAAAAGGCACAAGTACCAAAAATACGCTTTCACGATTTGCGTCATACTCATGCGACACTTCTATTGCAAAAAAAGGTAAATCCTAAAGTAGTTTCGGAAAGATTAGGACATGCTAATGTAAAAATTACTTTAGATACGTATTCACATGTTTTACCGACAATGCAAAAAGAAGCTGTACAAAAGATTGATGATATTTTTGAGTAACATTTTATAAAAAACCTGTTACTTTTATTTTTGTTACTTTTTTTGTTACTTTTTATAAATAAAAAACGCACTTCCTCGGAGACAATCTCTCGAAAAAGCACGTTACTCAAAGATTATGTATGGTGACCTGCACAGGACTTGAACCTGTGAC
>NZ_AUMM01000040.1 GCF_000430685.1 Tuberibacillus calidus DSM 17572
CTTTCAATTCCGAAGCACCGGGAAAATTGTTGGTGACCGTTCGAGTGACCAACGTTTCCCCGGCGGCATCCATCAGGCAGGCCTCGAGGTTTTTAGAGCTCACGTCAATACCGACAAATAAGGGCATGTCGCTTCCTCCTCTCCGTTTTAGGATCGATGGCATCGGACGCTTCGGGATATCCCCAGATGGCTTGCCGATCGATCAGCCTCGCGTATGAGAACTCATCCGGTCCGTGGGCTGCCTGGAACTGCTCATTTCCAGCACGGGGATCCGGAGGAACGGCCTACGGGTTAGACGTTCAGGCAAGAACCTGGGGATGCAGACTTACTCAGTAGTCATCGCTACAGGGGTGATAAGCATTGACCCAAACGATCCTAAGACCATTATCCGGGAATATCGCGAAGCGTCCAAGTCCGAAATTTGTCTTCCGGGCTCGCCCGGAAGACAAAAATCTCTATTCACTTGTCAATGTGCAATAATGAACTGGAAATTGACATCAACCATGGATTTGAAACTTATTATACGAGGGGTGTGGAGCTTGAAGAAATTAAAGTTGTTCATCGTACCGATATTGATTTTGTTTGTCTTTGGCGGTCTTCTCATGCAAAAAGTGTTAAGTGATGAAAGACAGCTTCCAAATAAAAATTGGAGCCGGGACATTTCATTTCCTATTAACAGTGAAGAGAAGGAAACACCATTGGTGGTTAGTGACGGACAACATATTACAGTCTATATTAAAAATAAACAAGCCCTTTCAGTGCTCGAGACAGATGATAACTTTCAAATATTTAAGCAGCGCAAAATTCCTATTAATCTTACAAAATATGATCCTTATACTGTCATAGATTCCAACATATTTTTTATATCCAACAAGACCCTGACATTCTCTGACAGTGAGGGGAAAACAAAAGAGATTGAAAAAAACGTGGACGGTTTGGCTAATTTGTCAGGGAATCTCGTTTACTGGAGAAATAATGAAATCTACAGACTGGATCAAACTACTCTAAGCGGTAAAAAAATCGGCTCGGCCAAACACCCCATACAAAACATTGTAGCGGGAAACAATCCAAATATATTTTTAATGGTTGAGAAAACAGATGACTATATTTATCTCACCGTTCTTCAAAAGAACGGCGGTCAGTATGAACAAAAACAACTGGTAAAATTGACTTTACCTTATAATGCTCTTTTGGATGGTTTTAACTTTGTCGTACATGATCAAACAATGTTAATTACTTATTATCAATTTGGAAGCACTCATGGAGGAACTTATCGGAATAACTATTTGGTTTCATTTAATCTAAAGAAATATAAGGTCGATAGCAAAACTGTCAAATTGGATGTCGTGGATAATGAAACGGGGTTAACTTTTTCGACTATGAACGATTTACAAATTAACTGGATCAATGATCAACCTGTTTTACTGTTTTCCGGCATAGGGCCGTTTTACGGTGGCAAGGAAGCTCAAAATATTTATCTGGCAAGGCAGAGTCACGGTCAATGGCAAGCACAAAAAATCAGCAACACCAAAAATCCATCCTCCAAGCCTGTATGGATGAACAACCATGCCGTTCTTTGGAATGAATTTGACGGCCACAGCTATATATTAAAGGGAAGCAGTCAAAATGAGAGCATCATACAAAAAAGCCTTCATTTGAAAAAAGAGGATTGGAGCGACGCCATGAGTACTTCTTTGACACAATTGGCCATTTCGCTTCTTATATTTGTCTATGCGCTCGTATGGGTTATTCCAGCAAGTTTGTTTATTATAGGTTTATCCATGGGTAACATGACACTGATGGAAAGAAACCCCCGGTGGATTGCTGTAACGGCGGCTGTTCTTTTCGTCATTACCCAATTAATCTTCATACAAAGATTATTTAATGGCAAACTGCAAACATTCGGTCCGGGCTATCTACATTTTGTCGGAGCATCCTATGTTATTCCTGTTATCGTTGCCCTCTTTGCATGGTTTTTAACCGAATGGGTGAAAAATAAAGACTGGGGGAATATTCAATTTATTTCATACTTTTTGTTAACAGATGTATTGATGATTGGCTTTTTGGTAGGACCTTACACATTGTAAAAAATATGGGTGTTCCTGAGGGACACCCTTGTCTTTTAACTAATTATAAAAACGCTAACAGAACAGAAATAACGAACAGCAAAATACCAACTAATAATACTGATAACGTTGCCGAACTTATTTTATATTCTCTGGTTAATATTTCATCATCGTCTTTATCGTCAAACTCATTTTCTGCTATCCATTTGTTTTTCAAGGAGAATGACTTGAAGAATCGTTTGAAAGAATAGATGATACCCTTAAAAAAACCCCCTTGGTAGACAAACATTGCTCCGCCGAGGATGATTAGGGTAAGACCTGATAAGAATAAAGCATTTATAAACGTTACAACCGTAATTTTATTATATAAATATCCTTGAAAAAAGATAATCAAGAATATAGATCCAATTAGTGCAATGATTATCCATCTTAAATTTAAGTGCTTCATCTATTCCAAATACCTCCAGTTAAAACAATTAGGCAAGACAAAGAAGTTTTCCCGATATAAGCGTATGTTATTTGATGAAAAATGCCAGCATCAATTTTACCTATAAAAACAGATTCATATCTCTGTCACTATATCTAAATCATGAAAACTCTCAAATCGTCCGTTGTGATATATCCGAAAACTATAACAGAATGATTATTCATATTTAGTATCTCTTAATTACACTGGTAAGGCAATATCCCCTGTTTGATATGTTAAATTTGTAATAGTAAAAAAGACCTATTTTTATATTAGGAAAGGCCAAAATTACAACTTTTTTTATATAAATGCAAAAAAAAACAGTGCAAAAAAGAAATTATACTAGTATAATAACATTAAAGGCTTTGAAAATTTCATAATAATTATTTAAAAGCCTGTAATTTATAACATTTAGGGAGGTCATTCGATTTATGAAAGGAAAGGCGAAATGGTCAATTTTGCTCTCCTTGCTGCTTGTTTTTAGCTTGGTTTTGGCAGCATGTAGCAGCGGTGGCAGCAGTTCGGACAAAAAAGACAATAAAACTAAGACGAGTTCGAACGATAATTACAAGCAGGTAATGAATCTTGCGGAAACTGAAGAGATTCCGACAATGAATACAACGATCGCCGATGACCAAGTTTCATTTATTGTTTTTAACCAAGTATATGAAGGCTTATATACTATGAATGAAAAAGATGAACTTGTACCTGCTCTTGCGGTTGGCGATCCACAAATCGAAAAGCAAGGATCAGATTATGTCTATACATTTAAGCTCCAACCAAATGCAAAATGGAGTAATGGTGATCCAGTCACCGCTAACGACTTCGTCTATGCTTGGCAAAAAGTCGTTGACCCAAAGACTAAAGGTGCTTCCTATAACTATTTGTTCCCAACTCTTGGTATAAAAAATGCACAAGAGATTATTGATGGCAAAATGCCACCGGATCAGCTCGGTGTTAAAGCCGTTGATGATCACACATTGGAAGTTACTTTAACGAAGGAAGTTCCTTACTATAAGAGCTTATTCGCATTCCCAACCTTCTTCCCGCAAAATAAAAAGTTTGTTGAATCTCAAGGGAAAAACTATGGATTGGAAGTAGAAAATTGTGTATTCAACGGTCCATATGTATTGGACAGCTGGGACCACAATGAAGGCTGGGTTTACAAAAAGAACCCGACTTACTGGGATAAGGACAATGTCCATATCGATCAAATCAATGTAAAGGTTGTAAAAGACTTGCAAGCTCGTATTAACCTTTACATGGGTGGAAAAATTGATGCTGTTGGATTATCCAAAAACTGGGTGGCAAAATATAGTGATCGTGATGACTTCCGTAAGAAACTCGGAACATCCGTTTACTACTTCAAGTTTAACGAGAAAAACAAATATCTGAAAAATCCAAATATCAGAAAAGCCATTTCCATGGGCTGGGACCGTCAAGCTTATGTTGATAAATTGTTGAATAACGGTTCTGTTGTTGCAACAGGTCTTATTCCTGGTGGTTTTGTAAAAACCGCTGATGGGAAAGATTTCCGTGAGGCTAATGGCGATCTACAAAATTACGATTTAGAAAAAGCTAAAGAATACTGGCAAAAAGGTTTAGATGAGCTCGGTGTTAAAAATGTTGAGTTGGAGATCCTTGCCTATGATGGCCCGGATTATAAACAAAACATTACTTACATTGCTAACCAGCTTCAAAAGAACTTGCCAGGTTTGAAATTAAAAATTAACCAACAAGAATTTAAAGTAATGCTCGATCTTGAGGACAACCTGAAATATGATATAGCTACTGCTGGTTGGGGTCCCGACTACCAAGATCCGATGACATTCTTAGATATGTTTACAACGGGTAATGGTAATAACCAAATGGCTTACAGTAATCCTGAATATGACAAGTTAATAAAAGAAGCAGGAGAAAAAGCTGATGACCCTGCCGCCCGTGACCAACTCTTGCTTCAAGCTGAAAAAATCCTCATCCAAGATGATGCTGCTTTAGGCTTAATGTACCAAAATGGCGGTGCATCGCTTGTTCAACCATACTTGGTTAACTTTGCATCACATCCGTTTGGACCAGACTATAGCTTCAAGTTTATGTCAGTTAAGAAACATTAAGACAAGTGGATGAATTTTAAGAGGGTACATGTCACTACTGACATATACCCTCATTTTTATAATTTTTGGTAAGGGTTGTAATCCACTAAAATTTCACGTAAACTATTATTTACAGAATAGAAGATAGATTCATAGGAGGGCAGAAATGGCTAGGTATATTGCAGGACGTATTGGATACTTGATTATTACTTTGTTCATCATTGCTTCGTTTACGTTTTTACTAATGCAACTTTTACCTGGTTCACCTTTTAATTCAGAAAAGCTAACAGCAGATCAAATCCAAATTCTTAAACATGAATACAATTTAGATGACCCGATCCCAATACAATTTATACATTACATTGGGGGCATGCTTCATGGTGACTTTGGTGTTTCATTTACGTATGACGGTCGACCGGTATCAGACCTAATTGTACATCGTATCGGGCCTTCAGCCACAATAGGGTTTGAGGCCGTTGTATTTGGTACTATTGTGGGTTTATTACTCGGTATCATAGCAGCTTTGAAACGAAATACCTATATTGATTATTTGGCGATGTTTATCGCAGTATTAGGCATATCTATACCATCCTTCGTATTTGCAGGTCTCCTGCAATACTACATTGGTGTTAAGCTTGAATGGTTACCAATCGCCTTCTGGGGTGGATTTAAATTTCATATCATGCCAGCTTTCTCGCTTGCGGTTGGGGTTATTGCAAACATCGCCCGCTTTATGAGAACGGAAATGCTTGATGTCCTTGGCCAAGATTATATTGTAACGGCAACTGCAAAAGGATTGAGTAAGGCTTCCGTCATCTTCAAGCATTCCGTAAGAAATGCGATGATTCCGATCGTCACAATATTGGGACCGATGGTCGTTGGAATCATGACAGGATCGCTGGTTATTGAACAAATTTTTGCCATCCCAGGTATCGGTGACCAGTTTGTTAACTCAATCACTAAACGTGACTATCCGATGATTATGGGAACAACATTATTATTCAGTATCTTATTCCTAGTCGTTATTTTAATCGTCGACATTCTTTATGGTGTCATCGATCCTAGAATACGTCTTGGAGGAGGCAGAAAATCATGAGTGTAGTTAATGATAATATCACCTTGGATATGTTTCAACCGGCTCAGATATCTGCTGATGAATCTGATCGGATTTCTGCTCCAAGCATCGGTTTTTGGAAAGATGCCTGGCTTAGATTAAGAAAAAACAAAGCAGCCGTTGTTGGTCTTTTCTTTATTGTGTTAATTGTTATTATGGCGATCGTTGCGCCGATGCTAAGCAAATATGGGATTGATGATCAAGATGTTGTCAATAGACAAAACTTGTATCCCCGGATTCCCGGTTTGGAATGGTTAGGTTTTGATGGAAAAGACTCTACAGGGATGGACACTTATGAACTGAATGGTGTCAAACAAAACTTCTGGTTTGGTACGGATGAACTTGGTCGTGATATCTGGGTTCGCGTCTGGGCAGGAACAAGAATATCACTCATAATCGCCTTAATCGCGTCAATCGGTGATTGTTTAATCGGGGTCGCATATGGCGGTATTTCCGCATATTATGGCGGCTTAGTTGACAATGTGATGCAACGTGTGATTGAAATTTTAGCCGGTATTCCTAATCTCGTACTGATTATATTGTTTATTTTATGGTTAGGCGGAGGCATGACGTCCATTATTCTGGCTCTTATTATATCCGGATGGATTGGAATGGCTCGGATCGTACGAGGACAAGTCCTTAAGTTGAAAAATCAAGAATTTGTCCTTGCTTCACGAACTCTCGGGAGTAGTGATCAGAGAATTATATGGAAACATTTAATTCCTAATGTCTTGGGCCAAATAATTATCACATTGATGTTCACAATTCCCGGTGCCATTTTCTTTGAAGCATTTTTAAGTTTTATCGGATTAGGGATTCCCGCACCGGCAGCTTCTCTTGGATCCCTGAACCAAGCCGGATTTGAAAATCTGCAAATCTATCCATATATGGCCCTCTTCCCGGCTTTGATTCTCAGTATTCTTATGATTAGTTTTAACTTACTCGCTGATGGTTTACGCGATGCTTTTGATCCAAGGATGCGTAAATAGCACGGTGAGAGGGGAGGAAAAATATGGACAAGCTATTAGAGATCAAAGACCTTCAAGTAACATTTAAAACTTATGCAGCAACCGTACAAGCGGTGAGAGGCGTAAATCTCACTGTGAACAAAAGAGAAACGCTTGCGATTGTTGGTGAATCGGGTTCGGGAAAATCAGTGACATCGAAAGCTATCATGGGATTGATTCCTAATCCGCCGGGCAAGATTACCGGTGGAGAAATTCTCTTTGAAGGCACTGATTTGACGAAATTGTCTGAAAGGAAAATGCAGAAATACCGTGGTAATGAAATTTCTATGATCTTCCAAGATCCAATGACTTCTCTAAACCCGACCATGACGATTGGCAAGCAAATTGCTGAGGGTTTAAGAAAACACCAAGGTTTAAGCAAAAGCGAAGCTAGGAAAAGAGCCGTCCAACTTTTGGATTTAGTAGGTATTCCAAATCCACAGGTTCGTGTTAAACAATATCCTCATGAATTCTCGGGCGGGATGAGACAAAGAGTTGTTATCGCAATAGCGCTCGCTTGCAACCCAAAATTGTTAATAGCGGACGAGCCGACTACCGCCTTGGATGTAACAATCCAAGCACAAATTCTTGACCTTATGAAGGATTTACAAGCCAAAATGGATACGGCAATTATATTGATTACACACGATTTAGGTGTTGTCGCGAATATGGCACACCGGGTAGCGGTTATGTATGGTGGAAAAATCGTGGAAACTGGTACAGTTGATGAGATTTTTTATAGACCAAAACATCCTTATACATGGGGTCTGTTATCCTCAATGCCAAAGCTTCACACTAGACAAAGTGAATTATTGGCCATTCCGGGGACACCTCCTGATTTGGCAAATCCACCAAAAGGATGCCCATTTGCTGCCCGATGTCCGCATGCAATGAAGGTATGTACAGAATTTATGCCTGATTATTCTGATGTTTCTGATACACAACAAGTCGCATGCTGGCTACAAGATGAACGTGCACCTAAAGTTGAGCCGCCAGAGACTATTGGGGTAGGGGGGCGTACCCGTTGACAACTCAAAAGAACGAACGTCAAAAATATGTTGAAGTCAATAATTTAAAAAAGCATTTTAAAGTAGGGCGAAATGCCTATTTAAGGGCAGTAGATGATGTTAGTTTTTATATCTATAAAGGGGAAACATTCGGCCTTGTTGGTGAATCCGGTTGCGGAAAGTCCACAACCGGACGGACAATCATCCGTTTATACGACGCCACAGCAGGTGAAGTTTTAATAGACGGTGTGAATGTCCACGCTAAAAAGTCGCGTGCAGAATTAAAAGATTTAAATAAAAAAGTGCAAATGATTTTTCAAGATCCTTATGCGTCATTGAATCCTAGGATGACTGTAAAGGATATCATCGCCGAAGGTATCGATGTTCATAACATAGCAAAAAGCAAAAAAGAACGCGATGAAAGAGTATATCATTTGTTAGAAACCGTCGGTTTGAACCGCGAACATGCCAACCGCTATCCTCATGAGTTCAGTGGAGGACAAAGACAAAGAATAGGTATTGCAAGAGCGCTGGCTGTCGATCCGGAATTTATTATTTGTGACGAACCTATTTCCGCTTTGGATGTATCTATTCAGGCACAAGTTGTAAACTTGTTGGAAAAATTGCAAAAAGAACGCGGTTTAACCTACCTGTTTATTGCTCACGACCTTTCAATGGTGAAGCACATTAGCGACAGAGTTGGCGTCATGTACCTTGGCAAAATGACAGAAGTTGCCGAAAGTGATGAACTTTATGATAATCCGCTTCATCCTTACACACAGGCGCTTCTATCCGCCATTCCGGTGCCAGATCCCGATTACGAACGCACACGTGAGCGCATTATTCTCGAAGGCGATGTGCCAAGCCCGGTTAATCCGCCAAGCGGATGCCGTTTCCGCACGCGTTGTCCATTCGCAACCGAAGTGTGTGCTCAAGTCACACCGCGTTGGACCGAGCAGCGTAAAGACCATTGGGTGGCATGCCACCTCTATGACGATGAATATAAAGGCAACTTTAATAGATAAAAAAAGGCCTTCCGTGATGGAGGGCCTTTTGTTCAGGTAAGAAAGTCTTTCATTTTTCGGGCTAGCATAAGGCTAACGAAGGCTCTGCCTTAGCTTAAAAGGCTTGCACGGGCTTTTTATTTATCAGGCGAGCATAACGGCAACTAAGGCTGTGCCTTTCCCGAAATGGTTTGTGCTGGTAAGAAATGATGAAGTGAATCATCATCTGACTTTAAGGACGCTTCCTGAGCCAGTGGATCAGTCTGATTTATTTTTATTGTGCCGGCTTTTATTTTTAAGGGCAAGATGAATGATGAATAACAGAATGGTTGGCCATATGAGGATTTTAGGAATGATCATCGGGATTCCATCGATCCATGTTTGTAAAAGAATAAAGAGTAATAGTATAAAAGTAAGAATGGCAACAATGATTCGGAGCACGGTTTCTTATCCTCTCTATGCACTTTACCCTCATTTTACCATAAATAAGCTGTTCCAGCGGATCAAAAATCTTCACAACCCAAAGGAATGATTAAAGCCTTTAAAGTTTGGGTATGTCTATATTGGACGATAAAACATACACTAAAAGCGAGGGTTACAATGAACTGGTACGAGAAGCTGAATCAATATTTCCCAGTCGAAGAGATGAAATCGAAAGAGCATATGGAACATTTGTTGAAAGAAAAACCAGAACTCTACCATAAAGATGAAGGACCGCATCATGTATTGATGTATGCGGAAACCAATGATTTCATTTTTATTGATTATCTATGGGTATCTGCGGAGTCAAGAGGGCAAGGCATTGGGCATAAACTGATCGAAAAGTTAAAAGCTAAAGGAAAACCCATTATCTTGGAAGTGGAGCCTCTTGATTATACAGACAGTGACACAAAGAAACGTTTAAGATTTTACAAGCGTGAAGGATTTCAACACGCTTCATCCATCGGTTACAGAAGGAAAAGCCTTGCGACAAACAAAGTCAATCCCATGGAAATTTTATACTGGTCACCTGAAGAAGAGACGGAAGAAAGCATCTTGAAAAAAATGAAAAGGACGTATGAAGAAATACACACTTATAAGGACAAGGAATTTTACGGAAAAAGCTATCAAGATGCTGATGAGGTCTTGACAATTCGGGATGGCCAGGATGACAATATACTTGAGGACATCAATCAACCAGGACCATAACGGTTTATTTTGTCCAATTCTTTTGCAGGCAAGGAGGCGTTACAGTTGAAACCAAAAGGGTCGAAACGCAAAATGCGCGGCGCACTCAAGCAATGGTTGAAAGAACGTCTTGGAAACTTGCAGCCCAAACAACAAGGCACTGCATCCAATACGAAACAGTCCGCATAGAATGCCTTGCCGACCGGCAAGGCACTTTTCTTGTGATGCTTATAGCGTTTAAACTTTTTCAGGCTAAGGGTGCATTACTTTCACCAATAAGGCTTGCCTAATATAGGTTAGCATAAGGGCGTCTTTTCTTTGGCGGAGATAACTTTTCTTTATACTGTAAGGCGTGTCACAATATTATAAAGGATAAGGACCCCGTTTGTCCAAAAATTTTTATCGAGAATTAATTTGAGGGCTAGTCAAATTAGAAATATTATAATATAATAATGAAAGGGATTCTCAGTAGAATTTGAATGACAGTCCTTTAAGGAGGGTTTGTCTTGGTTACCCTATATACATCTCCAAGCTGTACTTCGTGCCGCAAAGCCAAAGCATGGTTGGAAGAACACCATATCCCATTTAGGGAACGCAATATTTTCTCGGAACCACTAACTATAGAAGAAATTAAGGAAATTCTGCGAATGACGGAAGACGGTACCGATGAAATTATTTCAACGCGTTCCAAAGCCTTTCAAGAATTAAATGTTCAATTGGATAGCATGCCGCTCCGAGATTTATATCAGTTGATTCAATCAAATCCCGGACTCTTAAGGCGGCCTATTCTTATTGATGAAAAGCGGCTTCAAGTGGGTTATAACGATGATGAGATCCGCCGTTTTCTGCCGAGAAAAGTTCGGACTTTCCAATTGCATGAAATTCAACGCATGGTCAATTAAAAAATTCCATGCGTTTTCATTAAAACGCCTTTTAAGGCGTTTTTTGCTTATACTGGCAAGTATGTACGAAGATTTCTAGGCTAGTATAGGGGCAACGAAGGCTCTGGCTTCACACACAAGTTTTCTTTTTGTTCCTTTTTGGGATGCTGACCAGAGGCTCTCGGTTCATTGGTTATTATACTTTACGGCTTGATTCGCTGTGATTAAAAACCCAGCCCAGAAAGAGAACCCCCGTCATAATAAGCGTCGTGACCATGGTTTTAAAGGAAGGGTGTTCCGCAAAAAAGTCGTGGAAGCTCGGCTCCCCTGTGATCATCCCCGAAGCGGTATAAGCCAAAACTGCAGAACCAAGATAGATCAACCCGGGGATATGGTCCATCGCTGTTAAGATGAGCTTGCTTCCCCAAACAATGATGGGAACGGAAATGGACAGCCCGATGACAACCAATAAAAGATTGCCTTTTGCGGCACCGGCAATCCCTAAAATATTATCCAAACCCATGACCAGGTCAGCCATCACAATGGTCCGTACGGCGGTGAAAAAGCTTGTACTTGCTTTAATGTTTGGGTCTTCATGTTTATCGCTTATGAGCTTAAAAGCAATATAAACGAGAAAACAACCGCCGACAAATAAAAGATAAGGGATCGCAAGTAATGATAACACCATGGCCGTCAACACGAGCCGGACTAAAACCGCCAAAAAAGTACCAGTGATGATCGCTTTATTTCGGCTTTTTTGTGGCAGTTTTCGGCAAGCCATCGCGATGACGACGGCGTTATCTCCCCCAAGCACCAGATCAATAAGGATGATGTTAATCACCGACAAGATGATTTCTTCGTTAATGACCATATGGACACTCCCCATGTGAAACAAAAAATTAGTTTTTAACTTTTCCTTCATGTTGCCTAAACTAAACTTATGCGGAAACTTGTCCGAAATATGTCCCATTTCAAGGTAAGAGAGATAGGCTTTAACGGATATATTGAAATTTGTGTGTTTTTTTATTTCTTTTACGCCGAAGATGTCATACAATAGAGGTAAGACCAAAGAAATTTATTTCTTATAGGTGTATAAGTAAGAGGGTATAGCTTACTTCCTGTCAACGGCGGCCGGCCCCTAGCACCTCTTAAAGGGATGATTCACATCAAAGGAAGTATCGAATAAGGGGACGATCGTCGGCTAAGCGACTCCCTAATTATGAGTGATGAAGAAGGGAGAGATTCGAATGGATATCGAGCGGGTCAATGAACACACGCTGAAGTTCTTTATTAGTTACGTCGATATGGAAGAACGAGGGTTTGACCGTGAGGAAATCTGGTATAACCGAGAGCGTGGCGAAGAACTGTTCTGGGACATGATGGATGAGGCCCACCATCTCGAGTCATTCCCGATTGAGGGCCCTCTCTGGATTCAAGTTCAAGCACTTGAGAAAGGTCTTGAAATCACTGTCACAAAGGCCCAAATTTCGAAGGATGGAACTAAGCTGGAATTACCGATCACAAAGGACAAACATATAGACATTTCACTAATGCCGGAGACCGAAACCTTGGTAGGACCGACGGATGACGATGATGAGGATGAAGAAGAAGGGGAATTGTCTTTCCTTCTTAAGTTTTCCGACTTTGAAGACTTAATCGACCTCAGCTTCCGTATGGAAGATGCCATCCTTAAGACGGAACTTTACCATTATAATGACCATTATTATTTATATGTTGTCTTTGATAAAGATGCCACCGACTATGAATGCGAAAATGATATCAGCCAAATGCTTGAATTTGGTTCGGAAAGCGGATTAACCGAGCATGTTCTTCAGGAGTACGGGAAGTTAATTCTATCAGGAAATGTCTTTCAAGAAATTCGCAAATACTTTGGTCATTAAGCGAAAGGGTGACTTTGACATGGCAAGAGCCTATGTTAAAGCACCCTTTTTTATACTGGCTTTAGGTCAGCATGAAGGCCCGGCTGAATGAAGTTTTTTTAGCGGAGCCAAGTTTTCTTTTTGCCGGTAAGAAAGAACGGTGTTAAGGAGCTTTGTGCATGGATGATCTATTATTGAAACCTTTTTAAAAAAGAAGAGAGTTCATTGACGGGTCATAACGCGTATCTTATAATGGTAGCAAAATGACTCAGAACCTCTTTTTCTTTTCCTCTCCCGATATTTCATGTAAAATATAAAAGATGCTTGATTTCTCCCGTTTCCACAATTGATTTCCAAGCTTTTGGTTGGTTTGATCAAAAGGAGAAGGCACCTTTTATGAAAAGAAATCTTCAGTTATTGCTGTTGGTCGTTATTGTTGTTCTCGTTTTGTTTTTCTTACAAGATTGGCAGCGCTGGATGTTAAATTCATTAAACATCGGTTTATCGTTAACCGTGCTTTTTATCGGCATCATTATATTTTTGGAAAACCGTAATCCATCTCGCACAATTACTTGGCTCATGGTGCTGGCCATTTTTCCAATTGTCGGGTTTATTTTTTACGTTCTTTTCGGTCAAAGCTATAGGAAAAAAAGATTATTTCGCAAGCATGCCCATTTTGAACATAAGGGATTTGCTTCGGCTGCCGTCGCCAAATTCATCGATCAGGAAAAAATGAAAATGATGGGGGAACATCAGCAGGCGACCTTACGACTTGCTTCGCGGCTTGGCCAATATCCGGTCTCCTTTGGAACGGAAACGCGGGTTTTGACAAATGGCGAAGAGACGTTTCAAGCGATCTTTTCGGCGATTCGTCAAGCCGAACATCATATTCATTTGGAATATTATATTGTGCGTCATGATCATCTTGGGGTTCAGTTGAAAGATTTACTGATTGAAAAGGCGCGACAAGGCGTTGAGGTTCGCTTTCTTTACGATGCCGTTGGTAGTTGGCGGCTCTCCAAAAAATATGTGGAAGAATTGCAACAAGCGGGTTGCCGCGTTGTTCCATTTTTCCCTGTCCGCTTGCCCTTCTTTAATCATAAAATTAACTTTCGCAATCATAGAAAAATCGTTGTCATCGATGGGAACGTGGGCTTTGTTGGCGGGTTAAACATAGGAGATGAATACTTAGGTAAGGATCGGAAATTCGGATTCTGGCGGGACACGCATTTATGGGTTCGAGGTGAAGCCGTCGCCCACTTGCAAGAAATCTTTTTACGCGATTGGTATAATATGACAGGTGAATTTGTTTCCGATCAGACTTATTTTGCCCCAGTGCCAGTCATAAAGGAAACAAATGGCGCCGTTCAGATGGTGGCGTCATCACCTGATGATGAATGGGAAGTCATCAAAAATTTGTTTTTCTCCATGATTGTCTCGGCGAAACGATCCATCTGGATTGCATCACCGTATATTATTCCTGACGATGATATATTTACCGCTCTAAAAGTGGCTGCGCTAAGCGGCATCGATGTGAAACTGCTCGTACCCAATCGGCCCGATAAGCGGATCGTTTTCTATGCGTCCCATTCCTATTTTCCAGATTTATTACAAGCCGGTGTAAAGATTTATGAGTATCAATCCGGTTTTATGCATAGCAAAGTCATCATCATTGATCATGAAATGGCCTCCATTGGTACAGCGAATATGGATATGCGCAGCTTCCACTTGAATTTTGAAGTGAATGCTTTCCTCTATCGGGCGGAAAGCGTGATCCAACTCGTTGCTGATTATATCGATGACCTCGAACATTCCCAAGAAATCAAATGGGACGTCTTTAAGAAACGCCATATTTTCTTAAGAGTTTTGGAATCAACCTCACGTTTATTATCCCCATTGCTTTAAAAAGAGGCCGCATGAAAACGGGGGACGAAACGTCCCCTGAGGCCAATCCTTCCCTTTTGACTTTCCCTTATTCCAAACAAAAAAATAATAAGGAAGTGATTCGATGCTGACCGCGGTGAATGAAAGCGGCCGACGCTTTTCACTGCAAGGTGAGGAACGATTGGAGACATTAAAAAAATTAAGGGATAAGCACCGTTTTTATTGTGAAGCGTGCGGAAAGCCGCTCATCTTGAAGCTAGGCCAAAAGGTCGCTTGGCATTTTGCCCATAAGCCCAATATGAGCTGTCACGGTGAAAACGAGCCGGAATCCATTGTCCATCTTGAGGGAAAACGTGCGTTGTATCATTGGCTTAACGCTCAAGGCGAATTTCCTATTTTAGAAAAATACATCCCGGATATTAAGCAACGCGCCGACCTTTTCCTCCATCATCACCCCAAAGCCATTGCCATCGAATATCAATGCTCAAACCTTACACCTCAGCGCTTTATGGAAAGAATGGCAGGTTATCTCAGCCTCAATATTCGCCCGATTTGGATTTTAGGTGAAAATCGATTGAAAAACTATGGCTCCTATATCTATCGATGGCACTTGACAGAAGAACTTCTCTTAAATCGGAAAGGAAAGCCATATGCGCTCTTTTTCAGTGCCACGTCCAACCGATTTATCATTCTTCATCATTTCTGGCCGCTCGCTTCGTCAACGGTTGTCGCTGACCGAACAGAGATCCCCGCAGAGGAATTTCATCTTCATGATTTATGGCAACCTCCCTTGTTATCTCATGATCTTCCACAAAAAGCACAAATTTGGCTCCAACAAAAAAGCAAATGGCGAACAAGAAAAAGCGAGCATCCGAGCCGATTGGAAAGGTATGTTTTGGCCATCTGTAAAAAAAGAGGGCTTCCCTTTGAAAGCTTTCCAGCCTATATTGGCCTGCCGATTCCGGAAGCACTGCCCATCGCTAGCCCCCCGTTTCTTTGGCAAGCTTGGCTTATCTTACAATTTATCCATCGCCGCCCACTAGGTAGCATTTTACATGTGGATGCCATCACAAAATCCGTTTTAACGCTCGCAGATAGAAAGTTAATGGTCTTGCGGGAAAATAGCAATTGCCGGGAGGGCGTCTCGAAAGCTATCGAACGCTACCTCTCAGCTTTACTCACCTTTGGCATCGTTGAAAAAACGAATGCAGGGTATGTGGTCATGAAAGAAGTTGCGTGGACGTCGCAAAACTTGGCCGATCATCAGAGGGAAGATGAGAGGATTCTTTATAAGTGGCTTGCGGAAAAAAACGCTTACTGTTGATGATAGACGAATCCAAGACATACAATAAGAATGCGAAAGTATGAAGAACTCAAGCTAGAAACATAATAGTTGACGAGAAACGGCAATATTTCAGGAGGGATCCACATGCCAGATGCTAAAGCATTACCAACGCGCGAAGAAATCGATGAAAAAGAAAAATGGGACCTTGAAGCGATTTACCCAAGCAAAGAGGAGTGGGAGAAGGATTTTCAGCGCGTTAAGGAACTTATTCCAGAAGTCGTTCGCTTTAAAGGAAAACTCGGAGAATCCGCCGAGACCCTTTATCAGTGCTTGCACAAACAAGATGAACTGACGATGACGCTAAATAAGCTTTTTGCTTATGCCCATATGAAGGCTGATGAAAATACGGCGAATGCCACTTATCAGGCGTTATATGATCGGGTGCGTGGGCTTGCTTCTCAAGTCGGAAGCGCGTTATCGTTTATTGTTCCGGAAATTTTGACCATTGATGAGACTCTACTTTTTAAATATATTGATGAAAATGACCATCTAAAACTGTACCGTCATGCCATTGACGAAATCAACCGCGAGCGGTCCCACATTCTTGATGAAGAAAAAGAAGCGCTTCTCGCCCAAGCCAGTGAAGTGATGAACGCCGCCAGTCAAACATTTAACATGTTGAATAACGCCGATTTGGAATTTCCCAAAATAAAAAATGAAAACGGCGAGGAGGTGGCTGTCACGCATGGCCGCTACCATTCGCTGATTAAAAGCCAAGACCGCCGCGTGCGCAAAGATGCGTTTGAAGCGATGTTTGGGACATACGCTAAATATAAAAACACGTTTGCCAGTACTCTAAGCGCAGCGTTTAAAAGAGATAATTTTTATGCGCGCATCCGCCATTACGGTTCCGCGCGGGAAGCAGCATTATCTTCAAACAATATCCCGATTGAGGTGTATGACCATCTCGTCTCGACCGTCAATAAATATCTTCCCTTATTGCATCGGTATGTTGCCCTGCGAAAAAAAGCCTTAAATCTTGATGAATTACACATGTATGATCTCTATACCCCACTTGTGAAAGATGTCGATATGAAAGTGACCTATGATGAAGCAAAGGAAATCGTTCTCAAGGGGCTTGCGCCGTTAGGGGAAGACTACCTTGACATTATACGCGAAGGATATACCCATCGCTGGATAGATGTGAGGGAAACGAAGAACAAAAGAAGTGGGGCGTATTCTTCCGGTACATATGGGACCATGCCTTACATCTTGCTGAATTGGTCGGATGATATCAATGATGTGTTTACACTTGCTCATGAACTCGGGCACTCGCTGCACAGTTATTATACGAGAAAAACTCAGCCATACCCATACGCCAACTACTCCATTTTCGTTGCCGAAGTGGCTTCAACTTGTAATGAAGCGTTGCTCAACCATTACCTCTATAACCATACCGATGATAAACAACAAAAATTATATTTATTGAACCACCAATTGGAAGGCTTCCGTGGCACGGTCTTTCGGCAGACGATGTTTGCCGAATTTGAACAAATCGCTCATGAAAAAGCGTGGAATGGTGAGGCATTAACAGCCGACAGTTTTTCATCGATCTATTATGATCTGAATAAAAAGTATTTTGGCGATGAGATGGTCGTCGATGAAGCAATCGCTATGGAATGGGCCCGCATCCCGCATTTTTACAACAATTTTTATGTATACCAATACGCGACGGGTTACAGTGCCGCTCAAGCGCTCTCCCAACAAATCTTGCAAGAGGGTGCATCGAGCGTTGAACGTTATAAAGAATTTTTAAAAGCGGGGAGTTCCGATTATCCGATTGAGGTTTTAAAGAAAGCCGGGGTGGACATGACGACGCCAGAACCGATTGAAAAGGCCTGCCGCCATTTTGAAAAAGTGCTGGATGATATGGAAGCCTTGCTATTTGGTTAAATATAAAAAGGTTGACCCAAAAGTCCGGGGCTAAAGCTTATCAACCCATCATGCCTTTACTTAGGTGGGGATGAGCAAAAGCCCCCTGTGGGTTAACCTCTTTTTTTGGGAAAGATGTTTTTTCTCTGGAAAATCAACCGAACGGTTACCAAGAGGGAAAGGAAAAAGACCGGTCCGCTAATGAAAAGTGGCTCAAGATGCATAAGTCCGAGCATATAGAAAATAAAAGCGCAAAACGTGGCAGCAAGCGAAAGGATGATGGCAAAAGGCCGCAAGACGGCACCCCCGTTGCTATTTTCATTTTTTGATACTATTTTTATGTCCCCGAAAAAGAATTATGCTTGAGGGGGTTAGCCGCCCGTATAGCGCCAAAACAGGCCATCCTTCGTCGTCACAGGTTCTACTTGTTGCTTCAGTTTTAATTTTTTCATTTCACGCAGTGTCTCTTGCGCATTCATATCGTAAATTAAGGCGATTTCTTCAGTATCAGCAAATTGATAGCGCCTCATATATTCAATTAATTCCGGGGGGGCATCGGCCGTCGGTTGGTGTCCGAGTGCTTCCGTCAAAAGCTGAACATAAACTGGATAGGGATAATGCCCTGAAATTTTTAACCCTTCTTGGTCGTCGCGTATGTTGAACAACACTAAAGTCGGACATTCCTGAACATCCATTTCTGCCGATAGCTTTTGGTCGCAATAGAGGGCAGTGATCGGGCTTTTGGAGTAAAAGTCTTTTTTGAATTCATCCAGATCAAGTTTAGCAAGGGAGGCACAGTCGAGCAGCACGCGGTTTGTCAGAATATGCTCGGGTTCAAGATGCAAGCGTTCATGAAAATGTCTTAAAAACCGTTTGCCGGCACTTTTCCCCTGCAATTCAGCCGTTTTAATGGCAAGAGCCGCTCTATAGGGGGACCGGGATTCATCGGTGAGAAACCGTTGGTCCTCTATGACGGCAAGTGCCGAGACCTTACTAGATTTTTGATTAGCTGTCTTTTTACCTTGGGCGAGTTCCATTGTATATTGCGTAATGCAAATGACATAGCGCAATGTAAAATAATTACCGTATTCAATGACAAGTTTTTTCACAATCCCGTCCAAAGTCCAACTTTCCGGATGAACGGGATCAATGTAAATGTAAATTTCCAGCGGTTTTGCTTCTTTTTCCCGCTTTTTCATGATCCTGCAAGTTTGGCCTTCTGAGGAGCCTTCGCATACGGATCCGAAGTTGTGCCAATCCACATTCATCCTCCTCTCAAGCGACATTTACCGGCCTTTGTCATCATAAATGTTTTGCATATGGTGGGCCGTCATGGTAAGGTGCTGTAAAATGATCGTGGCCCACGGTTCTTGGATTGAAGCATCCACAATTGCATCTTTCATACTTTCCAACCAAGCATCGCGCAGTTTGGCATCGATCGGGAAGCGCAAATGCCGCGCCCGTAACATCGGGTGGCCGAATTCTTCATTATACAATGGCGGTCCGCCAAGAAATTGCGTTAAAAACTTTTTATGTTTACGCGCGCTTTCGCTGAGATCCTCAGGGAATATTTGGCGCAGCTCGGGATGTTCTTCGATCCGTTGATAAAAGGCTTGAACGAGCCGATCAATGGTTTCGAAACCGCCGATATCTTCAAATATATTGTTTTTCATAAAAGCCTCCAAAAACAAATGTCATTGACATTCTTAAACCTTATTCTATCAGCGTTTATGCCCGAACCGCAAATAATCGACATCTAACAAGAAAAATTTTCAAATCAACGTCCAGCCCTTTTTGGATGATTTTTTTTAGCAAAGAAAAAACGAGCGTCAAAAGTCGCTCGGCTCAACTCATATATGTTTGTAACACTTTTTGGACATAACGCTCGGTTTCCGGGAAAGGTGGAATGCCATTGTATTTTTTTACATTTGCCGGTCCCGCGTTATAAGCGGCAAGGGCCAAGGCTTCGTTATGACCAAATTCATCAAGCAGCTGTTTTAGGTACTTTGTACCGCCTTCAATATTTTGCTTAGGATCAAACGGATCACTCACCCCGAGCGATCGCGCTGTTTGCGGCATGAGCTGCATCAAACCGATGGCACCCGAGGAACTCACGTCGTTTGGATTAAAGCTGGATTCATGTTGGATGACGGCCTTTATCAATTTAGGATCAACTCCATACTTTGCGGCCGCCTCATCGATGGCCGATCTCCATGCTTGTGATTTGTAAGTTGGTGTTGAGGTGGTAGGGGCTTTAGCCGTCACATTGTTGGCAAAGGGAGTCCCTAAGGATAGCGTGTTGTCATTGGTCGGTGAGGATTCAAGATTCGAGATTTGCCCAAGCATTTCGGCTAATATAGCGGAAAAGACGCCCGTATCTTCCGCTTTTTCTGGGTTCGGATTGGAATCATATAGGTTGCGCATCGCCTGAAGTTGCATGAGGCTTTGCACGAGCCGGACATTCATGGCCATATGCCAGACCTCCTAAAGATGGCTTAATTCATTCATCAACCGTTTAATTTTATTATCAGTGGGTCGTTTGGGAATGCCAAAGCGATTCAATAAATCAAGAAAAGTCTTTTCACCTTCTATAGCTTCAGGTGCTTCATATTCCAATTCATAATCCTCTTTCGTTCCATAAAAGCTGTGATCAAAAGCGAGTCGGCCATCGCGATAAAGAATTTCGGCTCGTTTGGTCGACAGCCTTCCGAGCATTTTTAGTTGCGACATATCAATGTTTAATCCGGCGAGCGCGTTTTGCACTTCGCCGCCAGGAATGCCTCTCCCATTTCGAATCGCTTCGGCCTCATCAGGTCGGATGTTTTGGTGGGTTTCAATGAGACCGAAAGCTCCCGGCTGTTTGAGTGTTAGCTTGCATTTTCCCTCTTTCTCCCTTATTCTGAGAGCAGCGTGCTGTGCTTTTAAAGAAAAGAGAGGGGTATCAAAATAATCATTATGTTGAAGGGTGAAATCCCCTTCGTCAAGATGAAAAGCTTGAAGAAGACGACTGAATTCTTCAGCCGACAACATATTTTTAAATTCGATTTCAATTTCTTTCGGCATGGACGACACCTGTGTCTATTGGTAACTTTAATTGAATTATGACATAATGGAAACGGGGAAACAACCCAAAACGTTTTGTTTCAGAGGGTGGTGTAAGTCTTGGATTGGGATCTTTTCCTAGCACCGTATAAGCAGGCGGTTGATGAACTGAAAATAAAACTTAGAGGCTATCGCGAGCAGTTTGAAAAAACCGCGGAACACTCGCCCATTGAATTTGTCACAGGACGGGTTAAACCAGTAAAGAGCATTTTGGATAAAGCCCGGCGGAAAAACATTCCGTTAAATCAGTTGCAAACCAGCATGCAGGATATCGCGGGTTTGCGGATTATGTGCCAGTTCGTTGACGATATTAAGGCCGTCCTTCAGCTGATTCGCAAGCGGACGGATTTAACCATCCTTGAAGAGCGCGATTACATAACGGAAAAAAAGGAAAGCGGTTATCGTTCTTATCATTTAGTTGTCAGTTATCCGGTACAAACCATCGGCGGTGAGCGGAAAATATTAGTGGAAATTCAAATTCGGACTTTAGCGATGAATTTCTGGGCGACCATCGAGCATTCGTTGAATTATAAATATGAAGGCCGTATTCCTGCGGATATTAAAGAGCGACTTCAACGGGCCGCCGAAGCCGCTTTTCTCCTTGATGAAGAGATGTCGAAAATTCGCGGTGAAGTACAGGAAGCTCAAAAACATTTTGCATTGAAAAAGCAAGTCGATTTTTATGATGAAAATAACTGAAGGTGATGCCATGAAATTCGCCATTATCTCTAAAGGAGATGCCACCTCGGACAAAATCAAAAGGCAAATAACACATTATTTAACAGAGTTTGATTTGGTATATGATGAGAAAAAACCGGATATTGTTATTTCAATCGGTGGCGATGGCACGCTTCTCTATGCCTTCCATCAATATGTGGACCGATTGGCGGAAACCGCTTTTGTCGGCGTCCATACAGGTCACCTCGGTTTTTATGCAGATTGGACACCAGATGAGGTAGAAAAATTAGTCATTCATCTGGCGAAAACCCCATTTCAAGTAGTCCAATATCCCGTGTTGGAAGTGATCGTCCGCTTTAATGACGGCGGTCGGGAGAAACGCTATCTTGCGCTTAATGAATGTACGATCAAAGCGACAGAAGGATCACTCGTGGTGGATGTTTTTATTAAAGGCGATAAATTCGAAACGTTTCGGGGTGATGGTCTATGCATTTCCACGCCGACAGGGAGCACCGCATACAATAAGGCATTGAACGGTGCAATTTTACACCCCTCTTTATCCGCCATCCAAATCGCCGAAATGGCTTCGATTAACAATCGCGTCTTCCGGACGATCGGCTCACCGCTCGTTTTGCCCGAACATCATACATGCGTGATCAAGCCGGTAAATGATGTCGATTACAACATCACGATTGATCATTTGTTTCTCGTCCACAAGGATGTTAAATCGATTCAATACCGGGTGGCTGAAGAACGCGTCCGGTTTGCTCGGCTCCGGCCTTTTCCATTCTGGGTCCGCGTCCGGCAATCCTTTATCGGTGATTAGAGGAGTCCCAGAGATGAATGAAGGTTTGCATCTTTTTAGTGGACAATTCGTTTGGATAAAAAAAGTCGGAGCGGATGATGCGGGCGAGCCGCTCCGGCAGTTTTTAAGGGAAAAGATGAACCTGTCCCGTGCGGCTGTAACCGCCATAAAACGAGATGGCCATCTGGAGGTCAATGGGCTCCCCGTCACCGTTCGGCGTGTCATTGAAGAAAATGACCAAGTGACTGTAACGTTTCCGAAAGAGCAGGAAAGCGCCGGGCTTTTAGCTGAACCCGTGCCTTATTCCATCGTTTATGAAGATGATGCTTTTATGGTCATCAATAAGCCGGCCGGCCTTCAGACCGTTCCATCCAGAAAAGATTGGAAGAGGTCGCTTGCAGGGGGCGTGCTTTTTTATTTAAAACAACATGGTGTAGAGGCTACTGCGCATATGGTGACGCGACTTGACCGTGACACATCCGGTTTAATCCTTGTGGCCAAACACGGATTTTTCCATGAAATGTTTACGAAAATGCGGAAGGCGCACCGCTTATCACGGGAGTACATCGCCATCGTCCATGGCCATTTGGACACGCATGAAGGTGTGATCGATGCCCCGATCGGTCGGAAGGAAGAGAGCATCATTGAACGATGCGTGCGAAGCGATGGCCGCCCCGCCATCACTCACTATAAAGTCATCAAAGAAACAGAGGCTTTTTCGGTTGCGGCTGTACGGCTAGAAACGGGGCGTACCCATCAGATTCGCGTGCATTTTTCACATATCGGCCACCCACTTGTTGGGGACGATCTTTATGGCGGAAGCCGCGAAGCGATTTCGCGCCAAGCGCTCCACGCAAGCCGTCTCTTTTTATACCATCCGGTGACGGAAGAAGCGATGACGTTTACGGCACCATTACCTGAAGATATGAAAAGGCTTGTCGAACACTGATTGGTATGGTGCTATTACAGGCGCTTGCGACAATTAAAGAAATTTTCTAGGTGGCGCTTAGTCATCGAAATGGCGGAATTTTTCTGCGATGTACGGTTGTCGGGATGGGACGGATACGGTTTCTTTTTCCGGCCAACGAAAAGCGGTCAATTGACCCCCAAATACACAGCCGGTATCAATATTGATCGTCCTCCCGACAACCCTCGGTTCAGAAACTGGTGTATGTCCGTAAACGACCCAAGCCGCGCCATGGTAGTGCTTCGCCCAATCGCGGCGAATCGGAAAGCCTGTCTCATCGGTTTCACCGGTAATGTCACCATAAAGGACAAACGTCTTGACTTTTTTATTGTGTTTGCCGATATAGGCTTCTTTGATGCCGGCGTGAGCGACCAAAAGGTGTCCGTCATCTAGCGTAAGGTAAAGCGGTGCCTCCTGATATAACTTTTTAAAATCATGAATCACGCGAGCCCGTTCTTTAGCGTCCAACTCTTGTAGCTCTTTCACGGTCGTTTCCAGACCATGCTTGATTTGCACATTTGACCCATTCATGTAGCGGTAGAGTTTGTCACAATGGTTTCCCGGAACATAAAGCGCTAGTCTATTAAAAACCATCGCTGTAACGAGCTGAATCACCTTTACGGAATTTGGCCCGCGATCCGTTAAATCGCCGATGAACACCGGCACCCTGCCTTCGGGATGAACGGGCCAATGGCCATCCCATTGATAACCCAGCCGGATCAGGAGCTCGCGGCATTCCTCAAAACAGCCATGTATGTCTCCAATCACATCATATCTCACCGTGTTCACCTCTTCAGTGGCGTATCTCTTTCCATCACGATCATCGTTGTATACTCATCAAGTTCCCAATAAGCTTGATGCCTTCATGTTTTAGTATACCGTTCCATCACAATGAATCCTATGGGTGGTATTGGGAATGTGATGAATCTCAGTTTATTATTCCATCAGGCATAGCCTTTTCAAAATATCCATCAAGTAGGGGGATTTGGATCTCAGATTAGTATACCATCATGCGTTTCTCATCGTTGTTTTACAAAATGCCAAGCATTATTTACAATATTTTACTAATATTTTATATTATTATAGTAGTCCCATTTCATAGAAAGGATGATTTTATGATCATATTACCACGAGAAGAGCCCAGGCATTTACGCATACGGCGCTTACTAAAGTCACGAATGACATTTTCTGATAAAGAGATGCGTCAATTCTTGAATGATGAAAAGGGGTTTGCCGGTGAGTGTCTTTTCGATGATTTGATTACAAAGTCCGGTGCTTCGACTTATGTACAATTAAACGGACTCCTCCTTGAATGGAACGGTAACTTATTCCAAATTGACTCTCTACTCGCGTCACCATATAGAATTTACCTATACGATGTAAAAAATTTTGAAGGGATATTACATAGAAGGCGACCGATGGTATTCTAAATCAGGTGTGGAAGTAAAAAATCCTCTTATTCAACTGAAGCGAAGTGAATCATTATTAAGACAAGTGCTAACCCGTTTATACATCAATCTTCCCATTGAATCCCGGGTCGTTTTTGTGTATCCAGGTTTTACGTTATATAATGCTGATCCTAATGCCCCGATTATCCTCCCAACCCAACTGACCGCTTATATGAAGAAGTTCCCCGCTTTTGAATCAATACCATCCCATTTGATTGAAAAAATGAAAACATTGGCAGGATTCCATATTAGAAATTCGGATGTCGATAAAAAACTTATTCCGTCGTATACTTATGAAGATTTAAAAAAGGGAACGCCCTGCGCGAAATGCCATTCCTTTTCTTTGCGCATTCAGGGGCAAAAATTAAAATGCACCTTATGTGGTCACCTAGAGAATTTGAGAAATGTTATCCTTCGATTAGTTGAAGAATATAAACTCTTGAATCCTCATCGTACAATTACCGTAACGGCTATAAAAGAATGGGGGGAGTTGGATATCAACACCCGAAGAATCCTAAGAGTTTTAAAATCGCATATGGAGAAAATGGGGGATAAGCGCTATACCTATTATAAATAGCATTTATTTTGCTAGATCGGGGAGTTCAAAAGACCATTTCGAAGCCCGTGTGATTTGAAAATGGTAAATAGGATACAGAAACTGGGAAAAAGCAGCTTGAATAGGTGCTGATTTTCCAAAAATATCAAGTCAAATACCATTTTGCAAAGGGATTCAAGTCAAAATGGCAGATAAAAGCCGACTAAGGCCAATGGACAATAAGCCAAAGTTATATTTTCGTCGTTTTTAAAAGTCAACCTCATAAAAAAAACACCGCGGATAGGTGCGGTGTTTTCGTGTTGAGGTGTGAATCTGGCTAACTAAACATATATTTACGTGTTTGCGCTTGAACTGATAAGACAATGCCGATGGCGATCATATTGCTTAATAATGAACTGCCCCCGTAACTGATGAACGGTAGGGGGATCCCGGTGATCGGCATCACTTGAATGGTCATCCCGATGTTTTGGAAAATTGTAAATGTCAACATGCCGGTAATGCCGGTGCACAAATAGGCCCCATAAGGATCGTGGGTCTTAATGGCAGAATAAATGATCCGGTAAATAAGTAAAAAGAACAAAGCAATGAGCAGGCTTGCCCCAACGAAGCCAAATGCGTTACAAATGACGGAAAACACAAAGTCATTGTAGCTCTCTGGTAAAGAGATGTTTTGGTTACCGGGCCCAACGCCATAGAGCTTGCCACTTCCAACGGCATTTAATGAATTGATGAGCTGGAAGCCTTCGTTATTTGAATGTTTATATGGGTCAAGCCAACCGTAAAAGCGTTCCAATTGGTGTTCTGCTAGGACAATATTGACGACTAACTTTGTGTAAAAATAATCTAAAACTAGGAGGACAATCCCTAAAATACCTGCTGCTAACAGCCCGAAAATGATCCGCCAACGAATGCCAGAGACCAAAATCATCGATGCGATGATCGCCATCAAAACAAGGGCGGTGCCAAGGTCAGGTTGCAAAAGCACCAGTCCTAAAGGTGGAAGTGAGACGAGAAAAATTTTTCCGAGCAAACGGAAATCGTCCTTAACGGTTTTCTCAATCCACTTTTCCTGATGTTCAACAATAAGACGCCCAATGAGTAAAATTAAAACGATTTTCATAAACTCGGAAGGCTGGATTTGGCCGACTGCTGGAAGTTGATACCAACTGAACGCCCCGTGGGATTTATGGGCAAAGGGGACTGGAATTCCGTGTTTGGCCGCCATAAGGCCGAGCAAAAGGACCAAAAAAATCGCATAGAAAATCCAGCTTAACGCTTTTAAGCGTTCATAATCTAAGATAAACACACCGAAGGCAACCACTGTGCCAATCACATACCACATAAATTGGCGCAACACAAAATGGCTCCCTTCAAGGTCGGGAGTAAGTGGTGCGCTGTGAATGGCAATGAGACTTGCGCAAAATAATAAAAAAACAATAAAGATCAATGTATAGTCAAGTTTGGAAAAGATATCATTTTTCATAGACCGATCGATTCCTTTAGAAAACTTTTTGGTTTTTAAACTAAACGCCCAACTTATAGCATACCGCAAAGAGTGGCGAAAGAAAACGGAAATGATAAGACTGACAGCAATTGCCATTATCTTAACGATTTTTTGAATGAGATGCATGAAAAACATGACATTGTTTTTTCAAAATGAGCAAACCCCTTGCGCAGCAAAAGCACTTCCGTTAACCTAAACGGTAACTCTTTTTTTACATCGGTTCAGAATCGTTTTAGGTGTGCTCATTGATGGCATTGGCTATGAGTTCACCCCCTAACCGTCAGCTAAAGATTAGGAGGTTGATCATGCACGCATCACTTATGTCACTCGTTATTGTCGTCGTGGCCGCATTTTTAACACCAATCCTTTTAAACCGCCTGCGGTTGAAAATGGTTCCGGTCGTTGTCGCCGAGATTATTGTCGGTTTAATCATTGGGAAAACCGGATTGGACTTAGTGCAACATGGGCCTTGGATCGACATTCTTTCATCACTTGGTTTTATCTTTTTAATGTTTTTGAGCGGCGTCGAAATTGATTTTACGGTTTTTACAAGTAAGAGCAAGCAGGCTGGAGATAAAAAGCTGCCGAATAACTTTGCGGTATCAACGATCGTTTTTGGCGCCGTTTTGATCCTGTCCTATATCCTTTCATTAGGGTTAAAAGCTCTTCATTTTGTCGATAACGCCTTTTTTATGACACTTGTGATCTCGACGATCTCCCTTGGCGTCGTCATGCCGACCTTGAAAGAAAGGCACTTAATGAAAACGAGCATCGGGCAGATCATTTTACTCATAACGGTTATTGCCGACTTAGTGACCATGATTTTACTCGCCGTGTTTGTGTCCTTTTATGACCCGACCGGCGGAAACACGTGGCTTCTCCTTGTCCTAGTTTTAGCTGGTGTCATCCTCTATTTTTTTGGCAAGGTCTTTCGAAAGCTGTCCTTTATCGAATCGATATCAAAAGGGACATTTCAAATTGGGACACGTGCCGTCTTTGCGTTAATCATTGTTCTCGTTGGCATTTCCGAAACGGTTGGTGCGGAAAACATTCTAGGTGCATTTATCGCCGGCGCTCTTGTTTCACTGTTATCCCCTAATAAAGAAATGGTGCAAAAACTCGACTCTTTCGGGTATGGTTTTCTTATTCCGATTTTTTTCGTCATGGTCGGTGTCGATTTAGACCTATGGAAACTATTCGAAGATCCAAGGGTATTTTTGCTCATCCCTTTGTTGTTTATCGGGCTCCTCATCTCTAAGATGGTGCCGAGTTTGATATTGAAAAAGTGGTTTGATTGGCCGACGGTGATCGGTTCCGGATTTATCCTGACATCGACATTATCCCTTATCGTCGCTGCGGCAAAAGTCGGGGAAAGGATCCATGTGATCGATGCGCAGATGTCTTCAGCCCTAATCTTATTAGCTGTTGTCACCTGTTTAATCACGCCGGTCGCTTTTAATGCCGTGTTTCCGAAACAGGCCGATAAAAGGAAAAAAATCGTGTTCCTTGGGGCTAACCAGCTGACCTTGCCTCTGTCACTGGAGATGGATCCCCACCGGTACGAAACGGCCGTTTATCATCGAAGGCTTGACAAAATGGATGCCGGAGACAACTCTCATTTTGACATTTTGGCGCTTGATGATTATCAAACAGCAACATTAAGGAAGGCGGGGGTTTTTAACGCGGATATTTTGGTGGTCTCAACGGGAAATGATGAGCTGAACGGTGAGATTGCTAAAGCGGCCAACGGAGCGGGGGTCGACCGCATCATTTCTCGAATTGAAAGTCCAGCGTTACTTGAAGAACTTCGCAAATTAGGGATCGAAGTGTTCTCGTCCTTCTTTTCAACCAAGACGATTTTAAAGGCGATGATCCAGTCACCAGGGACAGTCAATTTACTTATGGCGGAAGAAAATGGCCTCTATGAAGTGGAAGTGAAAAACAGCGCATACACGGGGATTCCTTTAAGGCGCTTTCCTTTCCTCGGTGATACGATTATTATTCGGATTTATCGAAATGGCGAATCGCTTATTCCCCATGGTGATACAGAATTCCATACTGGTGACCGACTCATTGTCACTGGGAGTGCCGAACACGTTCGTGAACTCATTGAGCGACTCAGCGGCTAGGTCGCTTAAAGTTTGAGGGTCTGTGCCAAGTAAAGGGAAAGGCGCGACCCTTTTTCTTTTAAAAGGAGAACATTTCGCGTCATATAAAAGCAACTGTTTTTTGATTGAGAGATTATGCTATAATCCAAGTAAAAAGGAGCATTCCTGTATTGAAGAAAAATGAGGCAAAATAGCGGTTTTTCGGGTTGTACAAAAATAGAGCCCTCTTGGTATAGTACGGAGTGTCAACGGATGTTGACCTCTAATTTAGGAACCAAGGAGGACTCATACATGAATTATAACCAAAATCGCAAAATCTCTCAAATCACAGAGAACACATTGATCGTCGGTGTTGATATCGCTAAACACAAACATGTCGCTCGTGCGCAAGATTTTAGAGGCATTGACCTAGCTAATCGCTTAGTGTTTACGAACGATCTCAAAGGCTTTCAAACCCTGACACAATGGATAAACCATTTGAAGG